>JAUYKW010000020.1 GCA_030698395.1 bacterium | reverse complement strand
TAGATCTAAAACACTAGAAAATAATTTTTCGCGATTTATGTTATTTGGAGGATTGAATTTGGTATTTGATCAGGTGGTGCAAGCAGTTGCTTTTAATGCAGATGCAGACGCAAACTTTACTTCGGATGTTCAAAATGAAATTTTCCAAGTAACAGAGCAGTTAAAAGACTTATTTCAATTTACATCTTTGGAGGAGTTTAACGGAGTGTTACAGAACGTAATTGAAGAGATCCAGAGAATATTAATTGAAAGTCCTGATCCTGCAATAGTTCAAACTAAACTGCAGGCTATTAGTAGAAGTTTTTCTCAGTTGATAGATCGTCTCAAAGAAAAAAGGAAGCAAGCGAAGAATAGCTAAAATATTGCATAAATAAAAAAAACTGTTAGTATAAATCGCATGGATATTTCAAAACTTTACACAAAAAATGCTTGTTCACTAGAAGGTGGAGGATCGGACAAATGGACATGGCAAGAATACTACAAAAAGAAAGCTGAGCTTTCGGAACAAGGAATAGAAGTTGTATTAATAGATATGATTAATCAGCCAGTAGCTGGATCTATACCCATATCGAATGAATTATTTGAGAAGAAGTATCCGGACGGAACTTACTTTGTTTTGTACTGTCATTCTGGTGGAACATCTGGTCACTTACAAAAACAATTAAAACCAAAATTGACCCAATATCATTTCATCAATATGACTGGTGGGGTTGGAGCATATCAACCAGAAAAAAATTAAATAAAAAAACACCGGCTGTAAGCTGGTGTTTTTTATATATTACTTTAGATTTTTTTCAGCACATCAGCAATAACTTCCGATGCATGTTCAGTAGGTTTAACTTTTAGATAAATTTTTGCAATGTTACCTTCTGGATTAATTAGGTAAGAAATTCTTTTTGTGCCGTTAAATTCTTTACCAAATATTTTTTTTACTCCTTGGACATTATAAAGAGTCACCACTTTTTTATCGGAGTCTGCTAATAATGTAAATGGTAGATTGTTTTTGTCTGCAAAACCTTTATGACTTTTGCTAGAATCCGTGCTGACACCAAGAATTGTAATATTATTTTTATTATATTCAGTATATGAGTTTCTTAATTCGCAGGCTTCTTTAGTGCAACCTGGTGTATTATCTTTGGGATAGAAATATAATAATATCCATTTGCCGAGATAGTCAGTTAAACTATGAGAAGCTTCATTTTGATCTAGTAGAATGAAATTAGGCGCCTTATCTCCAATTTCTAATTTGGCCATATTTTTTAAATTTAATGATATAACCAAGTATACATCAAAGAGTGTATCAATGAAAGTTATTTTAGTATTTACTTTATATTTGTGTCTTGGTAAGCTATCATAATACTGGTTCGGAATATATTATTAATTACTTCATAAAATAGGTGGCTAAAGAGATTTCACAAATTGTCATTGATATATCAAAAAGAACAGATGGTGGTAATCCTTTTCATCGTGCTAGTGAAAGCGCATTTAATCATTTTATTATAACTGATCCTGATGCGAAAATTGTTTATGCAAATCCTGCAGTTGCTAGAATAACTGGATATTCACTTGAGGAAATTATTGGCAATAGACCTAGTCTTTGGGGTGGATTAATGGGTAAAGAATTTTATCAGGAAATGTGGAATACGATAAAAATTAAAAAGCAAAATTTTAGCGGTGAGATAACTAATCGTAGAAAGAATGGTGAGGAGTACGTTTCTAAAGTTATTGTGTCGCCAATTTTAGATGAAAAGCATAAAATATTGGGATACATCGGAACAGAAGAGGATATAACCTTACATAAAGAAATTGATAAATTACAGTCGGATTTTATATCAGTTGCTGTACATCAGTTGCAAACACCATTAACTGGGATTAATTGGTCATTAGAACTTTTCAAAGGTTTTGAAGACTTTGCTAATCTAAGTGATCAGCAAAAAGATGCTATTGAAATGTTAGAAAAGTCTAGCGATCATTTACATGATTTGGTTTCTATATTACTTAATGTTGGACGTATTGAATCAGGTAGACTAACAGTCAAACCTGAACTTACTAATATTAAAGAATTTGTTGATATAATTTCTGAAGAACTTCAAGGTTCAATAAAAAACAAAGAGATAGAATTTATTAAAGATGTCAGTGATGATTTGCCGGAAATTAATCTTGATAGAAAATTAGTGAGAGAATTAATTGCTAATTTGTTATCGAATGCAATAAAATATTCGCATCCAAAAGGAAAGGTAGTAGTTAAAATTAGCCAAGAGGAAAACGATATCTATTTCTTAATAGAAGATAATGGCCTGGACATTACAAAGGATCAACAGCACCGAATATTCGATAAATTTTTCCGTGGTGATAATGCAAGAAAAGAACAGATCAGTGGAAATGGTTTGGGCTTATATTTTGCTAAGTCTATAGTTGAAATATGTGGTGGTAAAATTTGGTTTGAAACGGTTGAAAATAAAGGATCAAAATTCTTTTTTACATTGCCTGTATCTGGAATGGAAGAACGAAAAGGAGATGTTTCTGTAACTCCAATGCGTTTAAATGGACAAGTTTAACAAGTAATAAAATAAAATATGGAAACAACAGTTTCAGGTTTACAATATGAAGATTTACAGGTAGGCGAAGGCAAGGAAGCCGAGGCTGGACATATGGTTAGTGTTCATTATACCGGAACTTTAGAAGATGGTACGGAGTTTGATAGTTCTATTAGTCGAGGACCATTTAAATTTAATTTGGGTGCAGGGATGGTAATAAAAGGTTGGGATGAAGGTGTTGCTGGTATGAAAGTTGGTGGGAAACGAAAATTAGTAATTCCAGCAGAACTTGGATATGGCGATTCTGGAGCAGGTGATGTAATACCAGGTGGAGCAGTGCTTCATTTTGACGTTGAATTGCTGGACGTTATATAAAATGAAAAAGCAAAACCCCGGGTTTATCCTGGTGTTTGATCGAATCATTTAATAAAAGGTAGAGACATGCCATGGCATGTCTCTACTTTTTTATCGTGTTTAGATTTTTTGTAATATCTTGCGTTGTGTATGTTTTGTCTTTATTCTTCTCGTGCCTTTGCTTCCTTTACAGCAATTTGTCGTCCTTCAAGTTCCTTGCCGTCCCACATTTCCATTGCCGCTTTTGCTTGTTCAGAAGATGACATTTCTACAAATCCGAAGCCACGTGAGCGTCCGGTCATTTTATCAACAATAATTCTGACAGATGTAACTTCTCCAGCTTGTGCGAAGGCTGCTTGAAGTTCTTCCTCTGATAATTGGAATGGTATTCCACCTACAAAAAGTTTATTTTCCATGAAATGTAACTATATAATTAACTTGGTACCAGTTCATGAATAATCATTAAAACCAATACTTTAAAAGTATGGCATCAAGTTTTGCAAAAGTAAAGCGTATTTTGGCAAAAATTTCTTGTAAAAAGAATGGACCCCTTCGATCGAACAACAGCTGCTAAACTGCGTCTGACGAAGAGGTCCTGTCGTTTGGCGACTCTCAGCCCGTCGAGGGGAGGGCTGGTGCCAGCGTCCGTCCGAGTGGGGGGTTCGGCACCAGATGAGCCTCACCACGGGCGTAGATCGATGTACTGCACTTTCCACACACTCTGCTATCAGACATCTCGTTACCTCCGATGGTTGAGTTGCTAGATAAGTTTAGAGGAAAATTCAAAAATGAAAGTTATTTAGCATCGCTTTTATAAGTAGAAACATTGATGTATACTTAATATATATAATTTTATACCTTAATATTCAATATATGGAAGAAGATAAATTTGTTTGTATTAAATGCGGAAAAGAGAAAAATAAATCAGAAGGAATTCACCAAGAAGAAGATAAAGATTATTGTTGTCAGCAATGTTGTGGTAGTGAACAAAAATTGGATACTGACTCTGATGGTAATTGTGAATTTTGCTAATAATAAAATATTCATTGTATGAAAAATTTGTTAATTTCATTGATTGTAGGTGCAGTTGCAGGAGCTGTAACCGCGACAGTCATTTTGTATTATCAGGCTCCAGAAGTTACGGAAGATACAGTGAAAACACAGGAAGAACTAATTGCCGAGTTCTATGAGGTAGAAAATGCAGTTCATGTGAGTCCACATCATGTGCGCAAACATATTGGTGATGGTGAAGTTACATTGGTAGATTTAAGAAGTCAGGAAGAATATGAAACCGCGCATATTATTGGAGCAATCAATATTCCAGTTTATGCTACTCCAGATAAATCTGATTATGATTCTGTAGACAGAATAGTAAATTCGTTTAAAGAGTTACCGCAAAACACAGATATTGTTGTTTATTGCTATAGTGCACCATGCATGACTGGTAGAAAGATTGGATTGATGCTCGCAGATAATGGGGTGTATGTACAACATTTAGGAATAGGTTGGAGTGAGTGGAAATATTATTGGAATATGTGGAATCATGATGGAGAAACTGCAGTTAATCCAGATGATTATATATTTAGTGGATCAGAACCAGGCATTTTTGAAGGTGAGGCAACCTCAGGATGTTCTATTGGTGGTGAGCTAGATTGTTAGGAATATGTCAGAATCTAAAAATAACAAAGAAAGCAAGCAAGTTAAATATGTTACGATTGCCATCGTTGTAGTAGGTTTGTTAATGATTAGTTATTTTATTTTTCTAGCACCTGATAGATCTAAGATTGAAAATGAAGATACATATTCTATTTCTGATGTGGGAGAATATGATGAATTCGCACAATGCTTAGATGCTACTGGCATGAAGATGTACGGATCTGTAACCTGTTCATTTTGTGAAAGGCAGCGTGAATTGTTCGGTAGTTCGTTTCAGTATATCGAAGAAATTGAGTGTGATCCTAGAAATGAAGATAATGAAGCAGAGCGGTGTATTGCAAAAGATATTTCTCATACACCTACTTGGATTTTGGAAGATGCAAAAGGTAACGATCTATATAGATTTGAATCAGGACCACAATCTTTAGCAGATTTAGCTGAGGCATCGGGTTGCCAGTTACCATAATATATTAATATGATCGGAGAGAATATTACATTAGGAGTTATCGTAGGTGCAGCATTGGCAGATTCTATTAATCCCTGCGTATTTGGCGTGCTAATATTTTTATTAGCATTTCTGACACGGATATACAAAAAGAGGAATCAAATGTTATTAGGAGGTTTATTATACTCAGCCGTTGTATATGTAACATACCTAGCATTAGGTTTCGGTATTTTAAGAGTTACAGTATCAATTGGTGTATCAAATTTTTTTTATTGGATTGTTGCTATTGTTACAATAATTGCTGGACTGTTTGAGATTAAAGATTATTTTTGGTATGGTAAGGGATTTTCTTTACAAATGCTACCAGGTGGAGCTAAACGTTTAAAACTTTATGTAGCAAAAATTGAAGAGTATCAAAAGAAATATCCGAGTTCGAGTTTGTTATTAGTTGGTTTATTGGGAATTTTTGTTGTGATGGTGGAGTTACCATGTACCGGCGCTCCATATTTTGCAGTGCTGGCATTATTGGGTAAAGGCGAGTACTCTATCGCTGTTCCATATTTATTGATCTACAATTTTATTTTTATCCTTCCTTTATTGGTAGTTATTACACTTGCTTACATTGGGAAAGGAGATAATTTGGAAGTATGGCGGAAGAAACATCGTGGCTTGATGCGATTAGGAACTGGATTATTTTTATTGTCTCTGGGTGGATATATGATTTACTCAGTAGTATCTTTTTTATAAAATAAATATCTTTATATGAAAAACAATGATAAAGATAATAAACACAAAAAAGTTCATTTTATTCTAGGTTTATTACGAATTTCGATTGGTTGGATTTTTTTCTGGGCTTTCATTGATAAATTATTATGTCTTGGGTTTCCAAGTGAGGGAGGGAAATGTTGGATCGATGGAGGTTCTCCTACTGCAGGATTTTTACAGAATGGCACATCTGGGCCATTCGCATCATTATTTCAAGCTATGGCTGATAATGGTTTTGTAGATGGGCTATTTATGCTTGGTTTATTAGGTATAGGCTTAGCATTAATACTTGGTATTGGCGTAAAAATTGCTGGATATTCTGGTGCCATCCTCATGATTTTAATGTGGCTAGCAGTTCTTCCTAAGGAAAATAATCCTTTTCTCGACGAACACATTATTTATCTGTTGCTTCTTAAAATATTTATCTTAACAAATTCTGGAGAATATATTGGTTTAGGTAAATGGTGGGGATCTTTAGAATTAGTGAAGAAATATCCAATTCTTAAATAAGTAACAACGTGTGCGGTAGATACTCACTAGTTGCATTTCCGAAAGAATTACAGGAGCGTTTTAATGTAAAGAAAATTGAAGGGACGATTACTCCTAGATTTAATGTTGCGCCTGCACAGCAACTTCCTTTAGTTACTACAGATCATCCAGACAGAATTATTCTTGGAGAATGGGGAATAGTTCCAGCATGGATGCGCGCTGAGGTGAGTCCGCGTCGCTTAATTAATGCCAGAGCAGAAACAATAACCGAGAAGAAAACATTCAAGAAAGCAATAGAACAGCAACGATGTTTGATCATAGCGGACGGTTTTTATGAGTGGGCAGAACTACCAAATGAGAATCATAAGCAACCATACAGAATTACCAGAAAAGATGAAGCACCTTTTGCAATGGCCGGCATTTACAAAATTAGAAGAAATAAGAGTAAGGAAGAAATTTTAGAGTTTGCAATTATTACAGTAGAAGCAAATTCAATGATGGCTCGGATTCATAACCGCATGCCTGCAATGTTATTGCCCGAAGATGAAATGAGTTGGTTGGACTCATCGATTCCTGTGATTGATGCAATTAAAATGCTCAAGCCTTTTCCAGCTAATAAAATGATCGCCTATCCAGTTTCTCTAGATGTAAATTCTCCGGCAAATGACAATCCGGAGGTGATGAAGCCCTTAAAAGAATTGCCTTCTCAAAAACCTTTGCTGTGAATGGGGAAATTAATAACGGACGGAATCGTAACAATTTTCCGAAAGGTACGTATAAACATAATGTAGATTCAAAATAAATTGAAATACTTTCAATTTTAAAGTATATATTAATTAATAATTGAACAAATAAATATGAGTTCAACAATAACTAAAAAGATGGAACAGCTGAAGTGGCAACATATTGTCACGGTTGTAGTTTTAGCTTTGGTCTTTGGTTTTAGCTTAACTTTAATGGCTCAAGCAGAAACTGAAACAGACACAGATATGGATGGTACATCCGATTCACTGGATCTTTTACCAGAAGATCACGATAATGATGGATTAAATGATGACATTGATGCTGATGATGATGCTGATGGTTACATAGATTGCGTAGAACGACCAAAATATCGCCACGATAATGATAATGATGGTATTTTAGATGATGTAGATACAGATGATGTAGTAGATACAGCTGAAGAAAATCGTCTAACAACTGTAAGTGAGGATAAAGATAGAGATGGCGTGCCAGATTACGTAGAGAGACTTCGATTCAAGAGAAATCATGATAATGATGCTAGAAAGAATATTCGTGATTTAGATGATGATAATGATGGAATCAAGGATATTAATGAAGGAAGAAGAAAACAATATAATCATGACAATGATCGGATAAAAGATTTAAGAGATAGAGATGATGATAATGACGGTTCGAAAGATTGGGATGAATCTGGTTGTGAATCAGCATATGATCATGATAATGATAATTCTGTAGATAAAGTTGATAATGATGATGATAACGATGGTATTAATGATGATGATGAAGTAGAAGGTGAAGAATTTGATCATGATAACGATGGTTTAAATGATGCTGAAGATTCTGATGATGATAATGATGGCATTGACGATCAAGATGAAGTTGATCATCAACAAGATGATCAAGATAATGATGGAATTGATGATAATGAAGATGAAGATTGGATAAGCAATTTGTAAGAGTTAGATCAAACATAAAAAGGCGTCGTGTATGCGGTGCCTTTTTTATTAACACAGACATTAAAACGTAATTAAAAATATTGAAAAAATTATAATTAAAAATGTTATAATATATATAACCTTACAACCAATTAAAAAATTTATAGTAGAGATTTAGGAGGTTGTAGTATAAATTTATTTTTAAGTTTCAATTTGGAGGAAATGAAACAGTTTAAAATTTTATTAGTTGAAGATGAAGAGATGTTGCAAGCAATGTACTCGCAGAAGTTTTTTCGTAGTGGGTGTAAAGTTATTTCTGCCTACAATGGAGAAGAAGGATTAGAGCTAGCGAATACAGAAAGTCCAGATTTAATATTATTAGATGTTTTGATGCCAAAGATGAATGGCTTTTCAGCATTACGAGAATTAAAGGCAAATAAAGCTACTAAAGATATTCCAGTAATAATGCTTACTAATTTACAACAAGGTAGTGAAGCTCAAATGGGATTGGATTTAGGAGCAGAGGAATACTTAGTTAAAACAAGTTATACACCAAAGCAAATAGTCACTAAGTGTATGGAGTTATTACAACAATTTCAATCAATTCCTAGTAAAGTTTTGCTTAAACAAGGGACTTAAAAAATATTTCTAAATCAGTTAAAAAGGAGTATTGTATTGACAATATGACCTTATTCTATTAAATTAACGTTAACTTAATAGATAAGTAATTACATATATTATGAAGAAATATATCGCAAGCGCCATCCTGGCAAGTGGATTGGTCTTTTTGATGACAGCATCCGTTGCTCAAGCAGGATGTAGTACTAAAACTCAACCATGTGTATGGACATCAACAACCGATCGTACGAGCCCAGATCAGGGACAAGTTAATTGGTCTGCTTCAAAGCAAAGTCAAACATATTATGGAGGTACAAAGAATGTTGATAGATATATTGTAGAGGCTTCAACTGTAGCTGACTGGAGTAAAGAAGCTAAGATTTTTTATACAGGAAGTTTTAATGATGAAACCTATACTACATGGTTGACTAGTAAAGATGGCATTAATGTTTTAGATGAGTATTTTGTAAGAGTGCGCGAGAAGTATGATGATGGAACAAAATCTATGTGGAGTGATACTGCAATGTTTAGAAGTGGTGTGCCAATTGTAAAGAATGTGCGTTTAACTAGCAGAAAGAAAAAATCTGTAGAAGTTACTTGGACGCCAACAGCTGCATTGAAAGATGCTGGGCCATATTATCACGTGAAGGTTTTTAAAAATAACAAAACTTCGGATGATGTTTTGTTAGCAGAAGAAACTTTATTCATCAAGGATAGCTTGGCAATTAAGAACTTAAAGAGTGGAAAAAAATACTACGTAAGAATTACAGCTAAAAAGTCACCATTTAGCGATAGCGATATGGTTAAGTTTAACTTTAGAACAAAATAACTTGTAGACTTTCCCTTGTACTTGGTAGCTACTAAGCATGCCCCCTCCTTATTGGAGGGGGTTTTTGATTATATTTTTAAGTTTGAGAGAGAGAGGGGAGTTTTATTTTACAGATCCTAATAAAACTGGTAGGTTCATAAATTTTCTTTGGTTTAATGCTTTGGAACGTAGTTGTTTTGCTATAGGTACAGAACCTCGAAAATTTTGGTGTTGGCTAACAGTGTGTGCTGGCATACTGCTACCTAAAAATATAGTATGCTTTCCATATTTATTGGATAGCTTATCTATAGACGAATATACTTTTTTAAGTTTATCTAATTCTAAAGGATTTTCGAATAAGCTCATTTGAATAGATTCATCTGTTTGCAAACCGCAGAGTACAGCACCAGTTGCGCGGTATTGAGTATTAGTTACAAACAGTTGCTTAAATAATTGTCTAACCAATGGCAAGATTTCATGTGTAAATGCAGTTGGTCTGTTAAGTTTAGCTTCTAGCCCAAGGTATCTGTATTGCTGAGTTTTTAGATACACAATAATTTTTTTCGCAACTAATTGATGACGACGAACTTTAATGAAAGCATTTTCTACATTTTTAGCTAGTTGAGCAAAAACAAATTCTGCATTTGCAGAAGAGGGAGTGAAGGTGCGCGTTTTACTAATGCTAGCGTAACTTTCTTTTTCTGCAGTTTCTATTTTATAAACGCTATGGCCATTAAGTTCTTGCCAGATTTCTTGATGAGGTTTAGTGAAGTTGTTTTTTACCCAATTTTCAGGACGTTGGGCAAATTGTAAAGCCGTGGTAATGCCAAGCCTATAAAGGTGTTTGGCAGTTTGTCTGCCAATACCCCATATTTCTTCAACATCTAGTTTAGCAAGATATTGTTCTTTGTTTTGCGAAGTGATAGCAGCAAAACCATTTGGTTTATTCCAATTAGCAGCTACCTTGCCTAATACCTTGGTGCTAGCTAAGCCTACTGATACTGTAATACCAAGATCATTATGGATATTTGTTTGTATGTGTTTAGCAATATCGGAGTAAGACATTTTCATGGGCCGGCGTAAGCCAGTAATATCTGCAAAGGCTTCATCGATGGAGTATTCTTCTACTGCGGAGGTAGTTCGGCGAATGATATCGAACATGCGTTTAGAAAACAAACTGTAAGTTTCGTAGTTAGAAGGTAATATAATAGCGTCTGGACATATTTTGCGTACATCGCGCAATGATACACCGCGTTTGATGCCGAGTTTTTTTGCTTCATAGCTGGCAGCTGCTACGATACCACGTTCTGCTCCAGTGATAACTGGTTTACCGCGATATGCTGGATTTACTGCTTGTTCGCAGGATGCAAAAAAAGCATCAGCATCTATGTGTAGAAGGGCATTTGGTAAATAAGATCCATGATAAGACATTATAAGCTATGTGTTATTTGTATTTACGAACCACTGCTGTTACCACTCCGGCAATATGCAAGCTTTCTCGAGGTATAATTGGTTTAAATTTAGAGTTAGCTGGTAATAACCTGATATTGTCACCGTGCTTTTCATATGTTTTTATAGTCCATTCGCCATCAACTTCTGCTACTACAATATCTCCAGAACGAGGTGGTTTACCGCGTTCCACTATTACTAGATCATCTGGATTAATTCCAACACCAATCATGGATTCTCCGGAAACGGTTAAGAGAAAGCTAGCTTCCTTATTTTCAATTAGGTATTCATCTAAACTTATGGCGTCAGCTAACTCTTCTTCAGCAGGGGATGGCCAGCCAGCTTCAACTGTACCTAGCTTACGTACCCCACCTAATAGTTTGCCGGGTATCAATCTATTTGTGTTATCTTTTTCTACAATTTCTTGCTCAATTAATTTTTGGACAATTCTGGCAACTGCATTTTTGGATTTTAATGAAAATAACTCTAGCATCTCGCTGTAACTTGGTAGACGCTTATGTTTAGTATAAAAATTGGTTATTTTATTTTTACGTTGTTCGTATGTAGACATTTTATTTATTTATCGTTGGTTATAGTAGCTACATGCCATAGCATGTAGCTACTATTATAAGTGAACAATCGTTCACCTGTCAAGATATTATGATTATCGACACATTAATTAAAAAGAGTTACCCTTGAGGTATGAAATTTCATCATCACAGAGATAATGATATTACTAGCGGAATACTGCATGTTTTTGGCATTGGCTTATCAATCGTTGCTTTGGTAATGTTAATTTTATTGGCAGTAAAACAAGGTACAGTTATGCATGTAGTTACCTTTTCTATATTTGGTAGTGGTTTGATATTGCTTTACACTATTAGCTCATTATATCATCTTATACCGCGTAGGGCTCCACGTGCTAAAAGCCTTTTTCAAAGATTGGATTATTCTATGATATTTATTTTTATTGCAGCCACGTATACTCCAGTATGTTTATTAAAACTTCAAGGTGCTTGGGGTTGGAGTATCTTTGGTGTTGTTTGGGGCATGGCTATTATCGGCGTTGTCTTAAAAAATGTTTTTCCTAGAATGCCAGGGTGGGTTCCCGCAATTAAATACTTAATTATGGGTTGGATAGTGGTTATAGCGATTGTCCCACTATGGCAAGCATTGTCTCTGCCTGCATTAGGATGGATTTTTCTTGGAGGATTATTTTATACTGTTGGTGTGATTTTTCATGGGTTAGACAAATTTACACCACGCATGAAAATTTTTGGCATGCATGAGGTGTTTCACGTATTTGTTTTAGCTGGTAGCTTTAGTCACTTTTGGGTGATTTATAATTACTTAGTGTAATAACTAAAATTGAAAACACAGATAATTAATTGTTCGGTTATCAGCTAAATGCTTATTCTCGAAGTTTGTTTTTATTTCTAAAAGTGGATTAGTGAGTGGTTTGTTATAGATATCCATAACTGCTTCTTTTACATTTGCACCTGCAGCTGTGACAGTTTCTAGAGAGTAGTTATGTAAATCATCTGCATCCGTTTTTAAATGCACAAGTCCACCGGGTTGGAGAATTTTTTTATACATGTCTAAAAAATATGGTGATGTTAGTCTGCGTTTAGCATGTTTCTTTTTTGGATATGGATCCGGAAAAGTTATCCAGATTTCAGCTACTTCATTTTCAATAAAATATAAATCTAGTTGTTCTATTTTAGTTCGTAAGAAAGCAACGTTATTTAATTTCTCAGCTATGGCTGTTTTAGCACCAATATAAATACGTTCAGCTTTAATATCACTGCCAATAAAATTTTGCTTTGGAAACCTGCGAGCCATTTCTACTGTGTATTCACCTTTGCCACAAGCAAGTTCCAACGTAATCGGTTGATTATCATCAAATTGATCAGAGTTCCATTTGCCTTTAATGTCTTCTGGAAATTCCAAAACATTAGGAAATGCCGTTACAGCTGCGAAGCGTTTTTCTTTATCTCTACTAGACATGGCTATATTTGTAGCATATTTGTTAGAAATGACAAAGAATTATATGGATTATTTCTTTTTTATTTACCCTTTTGCTTACCCTTGACTATATTTATAATTATTGATATATTGTTCGGTCTCTTGTTGGCATTATAAATGCAGATAGAGCAATGTTCTTTTGATGTTTCATCCATTTACCTTTTCCAATAAATCCATCAACCAGGAGTTGATTCGATGGATCCTAGCCTGCAGAAGCTGAGCATTGCTCAGGGGCTGACCTTGCCCTTCAAGGTCATGTGGCATTTACTTTCGGCGTTCAAGGACGCTACGTGGGGCCAAGTCGCAGAGGCTAGTCACCACATCCGCGACGACAGCATCGCTGCACCTCCCAAGGTATTGCTGATGATCGTGGTGACTGTGGATTTCGTCCTGATCTGCGCGATCTGGGCCGTGATCCACGCACTGCTTCTTCCACCTAAACTTTTAGTATGAATCAACAGATTACACCGCAAAATAAACCACCAGGACGGCATTATCTGCCAGAGTGGTGGCAATTTTGGGAAACAATTCCTTTGGCATGGGGATATTTAATGTCTCAACATATTCCCAAGAATGGAAAAGTTGGATACATGGTTGCTAGCATAGCTTTACTTGTGTATGTAATATTTCCAATTGATATTATCCCAGAACTTTTCTTACCAGTAATAGGGTATGTTGATGACGTTGGTACGATTCCGGCTTTTTTTGCTCTTACTAGCATGTTTATTGGTTGGTGCGAAAAGAACAAACTGTCATAATTAGAAAATAAGTATTCTTGCTACTTGATTAGAGTGTATTTTTCTGCTATAATAATGTTATTATGGCTTTAAATTTACAAAAATTTCGTTGGGCCCTAGGCCAGCATCCAATTGCGTACATGAGCGCAGAATTCGGTCTTGATGATCGATTACATATTTATTCCGGTGGATTAGGTATCCTTGCCGGCGACATTATTAGAGCAGCTAATGATTTGGAATTACCTTTCGTTGCAGTAGGATTACTTTATAAAGAAGGATATTTCAGACAGAAGATTGATAAAAATGGCCAGAGTGAAGAATATCCGATAATGAACATTGCTGAGGCACCAGTAAATTTAGTTATTGATACAGATGGGGATCCAATAAAAATTAGTATTCCAGTTGAACATCATCTTATACATTTTCAAATTTGGGAATATTCAGAGGGTGATGTGTCCGTTTATTTATTAGATACAGACGTCCCTGAAAATACCCCAGAACATCAATTAATTACTCGACGTTTATATGGTGGTGACAAGGAAACTAGGATATTACAGGAAATGGTTTTAGGAATTGGCGGAGTTAGAGCGTTGGATGCATTACATATCCATCCTTCAATTTATCATTTAAATGAAGGACATTCTGCATTTGCAATTTTTGAAATTACCCATCATTACATGAAGGAACTTGGTATGTTTTTTCAAGAAGCGTATGAATATGCTGCAAAGAAAATTGTATTTACGAATCATACTTTAGTTCCAGCAGGAAATGAAGTATTTCCAAATTCATTAGTAAAACAGTATTTGGAGTGCTACACTAAAGAATTAGGATTGGAAATTGATTACGTACTACATAAGGGGAAGTCTCCAGATCAAGCAGATCAATTTGGCATGTCTACGCTGGCATTAGATATGGCAGCACGGGTTAATGCGGTTAGTAAGTTGCATGCAAAAATGGCAAAAGAAGTATGGCCAGATCATGAAATGGTAGGCATAACAAACGGTGTCCATCTTCCAACATGGGTAAGTGCTGATTTAAAAGCACAGGCACCTAATTTTGATTTAGAATTGCTAGAAAAATTACCCGCAGAAGCTATATGGAGATTACATGAAATGGCCAAATTTAGATTGCTTGATGAAGTTGAATATCGCACTGGTAAAGAATTAGACAAGGATACCATTATTATTACCTGGGCTAGAAGATTTGCATCTTATAAAAGACCAGAGATATTATTTGAAGATATTTCACGCTTAAAAGAAATGATTTTTCAAGTGCATCAACCGGTACAATTTTTAATGGCCGGAAAAGCACATCCTAGAGATGACGTTGGTCATAAGATTATCAAGAATATTGTAAATGCAATTCATGATCATGGATTGGAAGATCATTTTGTGTTCATTCCAAACTACAACATGGCTTTAGCTGATGTATTGGTAGCTGGTTCAGATGTTTGGTTGAATACGCCATACAGAGGCAAGGAGGCTAGTGGTACCAGTGGTATGAAAGCAGCTGCTAACGGTGTATTACAATGCTCTGTAAGTGATGGCTGGGTAGATGAAATTGATCTTAATGGAGTAGGTTGGGAAATTCCAGATAAAAATACCGGTAAGCATGTGTATGAAATTTTTGAAAAGAAAGTAATTCCTCTTTACTATAAACGCAATGCTAATGGTATTCCTGAAGAATGGGTAGAGCGGATGAGAAAAACAATGGCGGTTGCGTGGAGTGGATTTTCGGCAAATAGAATGTTAAAGGATTACATAGAATTTTTATATCAACCTACATTAGAACTTGAGCTTAAAGTAAAGCATAATCATAATTGGCGCCGGAGATATCGCATCAAGCATGCCGACTAAATTATTCATTTTAATAGGAGCTTTATTTATAGGAGTATTTGGTTTTGTAACTAGCGCTTTGGCTGTTGAAACGCCTGCTTATTCTTGTGATCAAAAAATTACCATCAATGATAATCCTGATGAGTGGAATAGAGTAAGTGATGTCGTTACAGACACGGATGAAATAAGCGGAACAACTTGGTATTATGCCGGAACAACTTGGTCTACCACACCAAGTGTTAATGATACTTACTCTACAGTCATTGATGAGATGTTTGATATTGAGGATGTTAAATTATGTAATTCTGCAACTAATACATATATTTATTTTGCAACTTACTATCCATTTTTAAAGATATTTGATATTGCTGGCGATGAATATTATGAATTTGGTGATCCTAATGGTGCTGGTAATAGCATTGGATTGCCCGAAGATTTTGATATGTGGTTTGTAATTAAAATGGCGGAGACTGACAGCTTAAATGAAGTTTATTACTTTACGGCTCATTTTAGTGTGGCTGTTGGAGAAACAGATATTTCTAGTCCTATCATGGAGAAAGTCATTTATCAGGAAACTGATATTGGTAGTTTCACGGAAGTTAGTTTTAATCCTAATGAAGATACAAACTTATTTTTATTTAATGATTATAATAATAAAGAGTTTGATAATGAAACAGCATATGAATTGAAATTTGCATTGTTAAGTACAGATGCCAGTTCAGACCTTTTTAGTAATACACACTTTGAGTACGACGATACTATACAAATGCAGATTTTTACATATAACGATTTAACCTTAAAGGATCAAACCAGTATTTTTTCATATATTTTAGAAGGAGTAAGCGTTGGAGATGTTACAATACCTAAGAAATATAGAACTACTACATCAGCAAAAATAAAATGGCATGCGTTATCAGGTGCTTCAAAATATAAAATTCAATTACGTAATAATAAAGGCAAGAGACTACGTACTAAAAGTACTCAGAAAAAAAATTGGACATTTAAGAATTTAAAACCTGGAAAAAGATATCAAATTAGAATAAGAGCTAAAGTAGCGGATGCTTTTACTCCGTGGACGAATATTAAAAAATTTAAAACATTACCTTAACTTTCTTTCGGAATTCTCTTTATACTTAGTTTTGCTAAGCCTGCTATGAGATAGTCTTTTATCGTATCATTGATATCAATATCAATGATCTTTTCTTGCATACTTTCTGGTTGTAAAGTTCCAAATACAATAGCATCTCTAATATCATTTAAATTGAATGGACCTATATTTTTAGCGACGGCAAATAATACAAAGAAAAACATTCTGTCTTCACGAGTTATTGCACCACTATCTTCTAAAAACGTTAAAGCTTCGATTAATTCATAGTCGCTAGGAGACAGTTCTTTATATACGTCATTTAAAACATCGCGTAGCAATTCGGGATCTTCAACTATTTCTTGCGTGATTGCTAATTTTAATAATTCATAAACCCCCGTTGTTGGAAATACTTCTCCTTCTTGAATTAGTCTTAAATGTGGTTTTGTCATATATTTATGCTGCCATTGTTTTAGGTTCTTCTATTGGGGTAGGTTTTCTTACTAACTTTTCCATTTTGGCATTAAATTTCAATAGTGCTATTTGTACTGCGTGAGTAATCATTCTTTCGCTACCACCTTGTGCGTTGTAGTATCCGCGTCTGGTCATACCATTATTATCGAATATGGATTGAGATGCTGCTCCAGATTTTGCATCTTCTATTCTGTTTCCATTACGCTTAGTTGTATCTAGCATTGCTAGAGCATTTTCTCTTGGACTATCTACAGTTTCGCCAGATGACGATTTAGTGGAAGGCTTTAAGAATAAATTATTTACTTTGATTAATGTATTTACAAATTCAGGTTCGGTACCATCGTAAAGAGATTCTGGATCGATTGTCAATTTGGAAGTATAATCTTCTAAAGATCTACTTTCATCTATGCTACTAACTACAGCAGTAAATCTATTGCGATTTTGTTCACCTCCAAACTCTTCTATTTCTACCCATACTCCTCTTTCATTTTCGTAACCATAGCTTTCATTATTTAAGAAATTTTCATTATGATCTTTAATAATTTTTTGTATCTCGACATTTAGTTGTAACCATGCATGAATTATTTCGAATGAAACTTTATCGAGTGGCGGAGGCGTATCGGTGGGTAGAAGATCGTTCATTGCCAACGCTTCTCTTAGATCTGCTGGTGTTGCAGGTAAATTATCAAATTTGTAAATATCTTCTGGTGTAATTTTTGTAAACTCTTCCATTGCTTGAATGGCAACAGCGGCATAGTGGCTTGTAATTATGGATCTTTCAAATGGTTCCCACTGATCAATGGATAATGATCTTAATTCTGTTGATGCTGTAGCGTTTGCAAATACTTGGATATTATTACTTCCATATAAGTTTCTTTCTCTAATAGCACTGCTTGTTCTACCTCTAGATACGTAACTTACGGAATCACCAGCATTAACTCCGCCCCAACCTGATATAATTAAAAGATTTTGTAAAAAATGTACATTCGGAGTTGCTTTAATTCCACGTTCACCACCTATGGTTAAGTGGTAGCCATGAGCACCTTTTTCATAACCATGCCGACTAAAGTTAAGATCAAAGAATTCTAGATCTTGCAATAACTTCATTTCTAATAAAAGGGCATATGGATTATTTGTGGGTCTGGTTGCTATTTCATGAACTGCATCATTGCCTTGACTAATTCCCGCATACTTAGAAATAGTTTGCATATCAAATTTTAGGCCTCTAGCATTAACAGTATCTCGATATGAAACATCAGTGCTATTGGTTATTTCATGTTCCATGCCAATAGATGCTCTAAGTCCATTTGGTATTTGGTTGTCATTATAGGAGTCTAGTATTTTTCTATAATTTACAAGTGCTTCAAATACGTTTGTAAATACATTTTCTATAGGCATGTCAACAATAAATTCTCGTGCCATTAACAAGGTAAGGATGGTTCTTCCTTTGTTACCAATTTGATAGGCTTCTAAAAACTCTTTGGCATATGCTGAGGCTGGAACTTCTGTTCCATGTTCCGTAGTGACCGTTATTTTTAAATCATCTAAAGGTTCGAATCTTTCATCATGAATCATGCGACTCATTAAGCCAGCTGCTAATATTTGTTGATCGCGAATATTTAATGGTTCAGTTTCAGCATATCTTAGTTCTGGTTCTATTAATAAATACATATTCAAAACTTCATCATTTATAATAAAGTCTTCTAAAATAATGCCGTATTTTTCATTTAATTTAATTATAGTATTCCATTTTTGCTGGTCGTCGGTGAGTACTTTTAATCTATATGCATGATTAATATTAAATTCATACTTAAATTTTTTATTTTTAGTGACTTCTTCAATAATTCCAGCTTTTAATAATTCTTCGGTAAATTTTAATTCTGAGCCTAGTATGATATCGGAAAAATCTATATTGTACTGGGTTAGTAGTGTAATAACTGTTTCTCGATGTTGTAATGTATCAATTATTTTTCCAATTTGACTAGGATTTAGTTTACCATTATTACTATTTGTTATTTCAGCAACATAGGATTCTACATCAGCAACATTTTCTATCTCTTTAAAAGGTGAAAAATACCTTATGTCATAAATATTTAGAGTTACAAAGTAATCCTTAAGTCGAAGCATTAAATTAAAACTGGCTGGATTTTGTCCGGCTTGCTCCCAATAACTAACAGCATTTAATAAATCACCAAATTCGTCCATTTGTATGCCAGCAGTTTTTAACTGTTCGATGGCAATAGGAATATTAGTAGATTGACTTAATATAATAACTGCTTCTGGATTTTCGAGTGCAGCAATGAAGGAAATACCAAATCTTTCGTGGACATCAACAAACGCATTCCATGCCTGATTATCTTTATTTTGTTCTGCAAATCTGCACAAATCGTCCCAATGACGATTCATGTTTGGTATATATCCATAGGAAGTTTTTGCATTATCAATAATATCTAATACACCGCCTCTATATAATTTAATAAATTCTGGTAAATGTTGGAATGAAACTTCATATTTTTCACTAAATATTACAAAGGCATCTAAAATAGCAATGTAGTCATCTTCTGTTAACGATTTTAGAGAAGAGAGATCAAGAGGTGCGTCCCAATCATCACCGAAGCGTTCGTTAATAGCATCTATAATTATATTTGGAAGCTCATTTATTTCGTTATAAAAATTTAGCGCAGAACTAATAACTTCATCAAAGCTTTTGCTTCTATTGTTAAAGTGTTTAAAGAGTTCTTGTCTTGTTGCACTGTTAATATTACAAAAAATTTGAAGACTATCTATGCTAGTTTCTAAAATATCTCGACTTACTAATTCCTTTCCTGTTGCAAGTTTAAAATCATTTTGTATTTCAGTTATTTGTTTTCTGAATGGAACGAATTCTGATAATTTGAGTATTTTGTTACGTGTGGCATCGATAATGTTGTATCCAGTTATTGAAGCATAATATTCTGCAAATTCTTTAAAGCCAGCAAAGTCTTGCATTACAGCTTGAATTTCTTCTATTGTACGTTCTTGTTCTCCAATTAATTTTTTTAGCTCATTAACTTGCCAAGATTCACTTTCTCCAATTTTTGCCAGACTTCTAATATCGGCTGGTATTTCAGTTGTTTGGTGAAGTTCTTGATATCTGCTCAGACCGCGTTTTACAATTGCGGTTTGGTTACAAAAAATTAAGTAGTCGGAAATATTTACTGTTGTAGAAGAGGTTGCAAATTCTATAAATTCATCAAGTTTCTGAACATGCGAATCTGTTAGTTTAGCTATTTCATCAGGGGAGTCAGCAACTAGTTTTTTACCATGTTCTGCCAATCTTGCAATGAAAGCTTTTATCTTTTCATATTTATTATCATCAAGTAATGCTTCCGTTAATTCAGGAGATTTTAGTGCTGTGATTGCATTACGGATTTGTTCAAAAATTTTATTATTTGGTATATCTTCAGTACTAGAGGGTTGTAATTGAAGTTCTGCTAATCTGGTTTTGATTGCTTCAAAGCGGGGGTCATTTAGAGCCGCAATACTTTCTGCATTGCATAAGTTAAATATTTCATTACGATTATAAAACATACCATCTAAATCTTCATGTTCAATGCCGTGCGCTTTTAGGGCACTTAAAATTTTAGGTACCCCAGCTATTTTACCTACTTTTATTAGAAAGTTAACATGACTAGACCATCTGTCTATGCGAACTATTATTCCATTTTCGTTCAAATAATTAAGGAATTCGTGTAATGGTTCATCAAAAAAAGCTTCTCTAATTTCTTCATTTTGAAATAGGCTATATACCCAATTTATTTGGCCTGAGCTAAAACTGGTCATCTCACTTATAGGATCGTATCCTAAATTTAGTCTTAAATCGCTTTTTATAAGTATCTTCAAGAATTTTGCATATTTAGGATTGAGCACTTTCGCCAGATTTTCCGGATTAGTAACTGCATTTTCAATATCTCGCAACGTAACTTTTTTTGCCATGTCTGCATTTATAGATACTAAAAAACTTATGAAGGCGATTACTTCTTTTTCGTGTTCATAAAGCTTGGCTATGCTATCTAATTCTCCAGGATAAATTTTAATTGGTACGATACTTCGTAATTTCTGTAAAAAAAATATTACATTATCATCAGCTAAGCTTTCGCCTATTCTAGCTTTTGTCCTTTTTAAAACTTCATTTGCCCTTTCCAGTTCTACCGGTTCATTGTTATTGGTATATTCAGTTATCTCTACAATATCGCCCCTGTCATGTCTATCTAGTTTAATGCCAGCACGTTGCATCCGAGCCATGATGGTTAAATCTCCAACTTGCCCCATTCTATGAATTGCTCGAATAGATGCAGATTTTGCCATATTGTATTTTGTTGATTCAGATAATAGTTGTAGTGTCGCAATATAATTATCATCAATCACAATGCCGATTAACGCTTCAATATCACGAAAATGTGGCTTGTCTGCCATTTTATTTATAAACTCTTTTAGTGACCTGCGTATTTTTTGATCGGATAGTTTTGCAAAAATTTCTTTTTTTCCAAAAATTTCTACCACATCATCATTGTAGGCGGGAAATTGTTCCCAAGATATTCCTTGTCCAAGATCTATTAATACGTCTTGCATACCATTTACTGCTTTGCACATTTTTTCTAAGTTTTGCATCGTTCCGTGTTCTTCATAGCTTTTTCCAATTTGAAAAAGTCTTGGAGTAACATTTAGTCCTATTGCTCGGAGTGCGTGTAACGTAAAAGCGGGATCCTCTATAACTGAACTTAGACGATCTATATTTTGTCGAGAATTTCTATTGAGGTGTAGTTTTTTTGCTTTATCAAGCCTTATACTATGTATATCATCATCGTCTAAATCAGTTCTGTCACCTATTTTATAACCTTTAGCTAAAAAAACTTTTATTCTTTTTCGCAAGGAATCTATGCTCTCATTTTTTTTTCGGTAAATATATTGGCTATCTTCATCTTGAACTGTTGCTTCGAGATATCTTACAGTTGTTTGAACTTTATCAGGATTTTGAATTCTATCAAAAACGCTCATTGCACCACGATTTAACCAGCGTCTGGTATTTTCTATACCACTAGGTTCATCATTCACTATTTTTTTGTAGTTGGTAATAGCTGGAGAATCTAATTCAGGGTTTGCAGAATCATCTGTTTCAAACAAAAAATCGTGGTTTTTTTTCCATTCCTTATCTTCAATTTCTGCTTGAATTTTTATAACACGTTCATCTTCCTGCAATTGATTGTGTTGTTCTTCTGCTTTTTGCATCCAATAATCAATACGCCATCGAGCTTCTTCCGCAGGTGATCGAGGAGTTTGTTGTGTTGTTTCATCTGCTGTAGTTAGTTCTGATGTTTCTAAATTCAAACGCCGCTGATTTTGATCAGGACGATTATTACTGTCATTATTTGCTATTGGAGCGATTAACTCTTCTGGCATCTGAGTATAGTAATTACTATGAAATACGAAGTTAATAATAGCATTTTTAGTAGCTTTTGTCAAGTCTTTTTTTTAAAAGTATTCCTATATGTATGCTATAATTATCTCTGAAATAATTTGGCATAAGTCAATTAATCATAATATTAATTATTGTTGATAAGTTTATATGGGAGAGCCAGTACGAGCACCAATCAGACCAGTTCCGATTCCACGGCAAGAACCTATCGTGGGTATACCTGTGTCAGCACAAACCGAGGATCGTTTTGGAGATACTGCTTTTGATGAAGGCATTCCAGAGTCTGATAGAGCAGACTATTTAGAGGAGGTTAGAGCGGTGCTTGAAGGAAAAACTGTACATGATGATATAGCATCAGAAGTGAGATATATCCAAGGACACTTAGATAGAGCATTGGAGGCATCGGATAATCGTTATGAACAAATGATGGATTTTGTGAAAAAGTTAAAAATGTGGTGGGATGGCGAAACAAAGCACAGAACGAAGTTGACAGAACTACAAAAAAAACTAACTGATCACGAAACTAAAGTGGCTAGCATGACTCCAGCAGAAGCGAGGGCGCACATGGAAGAAATCAAATTTCTTAGTTATGATGTTCAGGAATATATAGAATCTTCTTCAGGATTGTCGTCTACTGACATAGCAGACCTTTCCAGTTTTGACGAGCCAGATGAGGTAGATAATAGTAAGCCAGACACGGAAGAGGCTGTATCAAAAAAAGAAAAAATAGAATGGAGAGATGATACAGAATTAGTACCTGCTAATTTTTTTGAACGAATCAACACAAATTTACCCCCGAAAGAATTAATGTCGGAAACAGTCCAGCGTATAACAGAGGTAAAAAAATATATTCGAAGTAAAAGGAGTGAGAAAATTCGTATTCGACCAGAAATGTTACAGGTTGCGCAAGATCTAGCTGATGATGTAAATCAAATATTACAGAATCTACCTGATTGGATTTGCACTGACAACGTAATTGCAGAGGTGATTAATAGAAAAGTTGCTTCAGAAGCTCATGCTATTTTTTTAGAAATGGCAAGAGCCTCAGATAAAGGAGTAATTGAATCTATAAAAAATATTGATACAGAAAAAAATTCAATACAAGTATATGGAGCAAAGAAAAAAGGAAAAATTCCTCGTTTAAATAGGCGCGCAACTCAAGAAAGAAGGATGACCTTTGATTTAAATAAACATGGTGAAGATTATAGTGTTGTAAATGCAGAAATTGGAGCAACAATATTAGCAGATGGAAATTCAACAGGCGAAAGTTCCGCAGAGGCTGCAAAACGTGTTTCAAATGCATTAATGCATATTTTTGAATCAGTCCCAGCAGAAATGTCTTTAGTGGAGATTCAGCAACATGTGACGTCACGCTTAAACGAGCTGCCGGAATCTTGTACAGATCTTGAAGGAATGGCTGGAACAACAATTGTGGGTTCTAGGTATTTTCCTGAGCATAGTGCAGTTGTTGTAGTGAATATTGGTGATAGTGAAACATATATTGTAAGTAATGGAATAGCAAGATCACTGAACGATCCAGCAGAACGGGGACATATTCGTAATGTGATAATAAAAAATAGAGGCAAGGTACCTGAAATTTCTGATGATCGAAAAAACAAAACATCAAATGTTTTTGTGGAATCTGTTAATCCGGGAGATATTGTTGTGCATTGTAGTGATGGAATTGAAAATAATTTAGCTGAAGGACGAACAACTATTTCATATATAGAAAAAGCTGTGCAGGATATTAATGATACTGGCACTATCCAAGAAGGTACGTTACCAGACGCAATTAAAGATGATATTGAGATTACATTTAATCAGATAAAAGGTTAATGAACACTTTGTGCACATTTCTGGATTTATGAATTGGAAACTTTTTTTTGAATATAGAAGTTTAAAACAGATCAAGCGATTATGGTTTGTTTTAATTAACTCTATTTTTTTTATTTTCTTTGCTTCAGCGGTTTTTGCATATCCTTCGGTGGTTCAACATGGAGTAACAATAGATAAACCAACCGATACATATGATGGTTTTACTTTATATACACCAGTTTCTCGCGAAAAGGGCAAACTATTACATCATGTGTATTTGGTAGATATGCAAGGAGATGTTGTTCATTCCTGGCCAGTAAATCATTCTCCGGGACTTTATGGTTTTTTATTAAAAGATAGTACGCTTTTATATGCTGGAAGTACAAGTAATCATGAATCTTTACCAGGTGGCGGTGGTGGAGTAATTCAAGAGATTGATTGGGATGGAAATATTATGTGGGAATATAAAAATGATTTTCTGCATCATGATTTTGATAAATTACCAAACGGTAATATCATGGCAATCATGTGGGAGCCTATAAAAACTGAAAACATGGATCGGATTCGTGGTGGGATAATTGCAAAGGATTGGGATGGAGTAACATGGAGTGATGTGCTTATTGAAATTGATTATGATACAAAGGAAATTGTTTGGGAATGGCATACACAAGATATGATGCAGATAGAAAATTACTCGATAGATGATCTTAATAATAGAAATGAATGGACGCATGCAAATACGGTAGAATATTTACCAGCTGGAAATTCATATAATGGAGAAGAATCAGTTTTAACGAGCTTCAGGTATTTAGATACAGTAATGATAATTAATAAAGCAACTGGAGAAATTAGTTGGGAGTGGGGCGATGGAATATTAAATGGACAACATGATTCTACGTTGTTGGAGAATGGTAATGTGTTGTTGTATGACAACGGAATGCACAGGCCAGCTTTGAAAAAAACTCAGCGACCAAATTCAAAAGTCATTGAAGTTAATCCGCAAACAAACGAAATAGTTTGGGAGTATCAAGGTGATGGTATGGATGGTAGCAGATTTTTTTCCGGTAAAATTTCTGGTACTCAGCGCTTACCAAATGGTAATACATTAATTACAGAGGGTGACTTTGGTAGAATTTTTGAGGTAAAACCTAATGGCAAGAAAGAAAAGAACAAACCACTATATCGTTTAAAGTTTGATAATGAAATAGTTTGGGAATATATTAGTCCGCATTATTCAAATACAGCCCATCTAAATGCAATTTTTAGATCTTACCGTTATGGGTTAGATGATATCGATTGGCCAGTAGACATGCCTGATCCACGTGACGATACTAAGTCTTTCTATCAAATATTGGAAAGTAACAAGAAATATATCTTCTATACATTAATAGGTATAACAGTTATAAGCGTTTGTTTAAATATCGTATTTTTCATAAGGACAAGACGTAGATTAGTTAAAAGGAGAAAATAGATAGAATTACTGTAAGTGTAATATTTAACTAGGTTAGTGCATTATACATATAGAAGCAGTGCACTTCTTCGTAATACGCGTATAATAAAACAAATGAATAAGGAAGTTTCTTTTGAATTAATTGAATCAGCAAAACAATCAGAAGCGGATTTTATCCAATTATACCGCCATTATGTTAAACGTGTCTTTAGATTTTTATTGGCACGAACCAGCAATAAAGAGTTGGCTGAAGATTTAACTCAAGAAACATTCCTAACAGTACTTAATAAAATAGTAAATTACACTCCATCTGGCGCCCCATTTTCCAGTTGGCTGTTCCAAATTGCAATTAATCACGCTCGCATGCATTTTCGGAAGCACAAGAATTATCAATTTACAGACATTGAAGCAATTGCTGAAATTTTGCCTAATCAACCAACTTATCAGCAAGAATGGATGGATTTTTATCTGGCCTTGTATAAATTAACAGATGCGGATCAAGAATTGTTGCTTATGAAGTATGTAGACGATATGCCAAATCAAAATATTGCAGAGGTGTTAGGTATTTCCGAAAATAGTTGTGGCGTTAAACTGCACCGAGCTTTAAAGCGTTTACAAAATTTTCTATGAATAATGCTGAACAAAAATTGCATCGATTAAAACAGCAGTTGGATAGTGTGGATACCAATGGTATGGAGCTTCGCGTTGAACAAAATTTAAGTTCAGCGTGGCAAAAAGCCAATACTGTGAGTGAACTCAAAACTATGAATAAAGAAAAAAAATCAAGCTGGAAAATATTAAGCTTTACATTAAGCGGAGCTGGTTTAGCCCTAGTAGCATTAATAACAACTGTAGTAGTACAGTCAGGCAGTGATTATGCTTCAATTCCATCTGCACCTACGTTGTTATCAACTACTGGATTATCAGTAGAATCAATGGGTGAGGAATCTGGAATTTCAACATTATCTATGGGTGGATTATCAGACAAACAAGATATATCTAGAAAAGCTAATATGGTAAGTGATGACATGGGTTATGAGCCTGCATTATATGAACAACCATTTCCTGATGAAAATGCATTTTATAAAGATGATTCTGAACAGAAGCAATTGTTTGATGAATCTGTTACCATGACCATCGATACAAAAGATAATCCATTGGAAATGATAGATCAATTAAGAACAGAAGTTACAAATTTAGATGGATATATAATTCAAGTAAATTATTATACTTCAAATGGAACTATAAATTTACAACTTCCAGCAGAAAAGCTTAGTGTATTTGAGGCATACTTAAAAGATCTTGATGCTAACAATGAAGTTGAAGTTACTCAATATAATGTAGAAAATGTTAGTGAGGAAGTTGTACAAATTGATGAGAGTATTTCTCAAACTCAAAAACAGATTGATCAAGCAAAAGAGAGGTTGCAAAATGAAGATCTTACTGCTGAAGAAAGATCAGATATAGAACAAAATATTTCTTCACAGGTAGAATACATTGAGGATCAGAATATTGAACGCACCGAGACTATCGCTGAATATAATTTAGTAAATGTTACTTTACATATTCAGGAACATAAATCATTTTGGGAAGGTAATTATTATCAGTACGACAGATCTACCTTTTTTGGCAGCATTAAATATGAGTTAGGAAAAGCAAGTAGCTCTCTTATTAGATCGAGTGGTAAGTTAATGAGATTCGCAATTTGGCTGGCTGTATATAGTGCAATTTACGTGCCAATATGGTTTATAATTAGAGGGATGTATCGTAAAATTAAACGATCCATTCAATCTAATAAACAAGCAAAGATAGTCAAATAATATGCAAAAGAGGCGGGTATAAGCCCGTCTCTTTGTTATTGTGTTATACTGCTGTCATGGAAATTCCGTTAGAAAAAAGAGAACAAGTAAATAAGTACATCGTGGATAAATATACTGATGTGCCAGAAAAAGTGCTTGAATTTGAAAGACGTGCTAAATCACTGCCAATACCACCGCATCATATTAAGCCTCAGTTTGGAAAGTTGCTTCAAGTATTAGTGCAAGCAAAGGGTGCTAAATCAATATTAGAAATTGGTACTATGTGGGGATATTCCACATGGTGGTTATACCAAAGCTTGGCGGTTGACGGTAAAATTGTAACGCTAGAAAAGGAATTGAAGCATTATAATTTGGCTAAAGATTTCTTTTCAGAAATGGATATGTCTCGAGTGGATTTGCGCCATTGTGATGCTCTTGAAGAATTGAAAAAGTTTCAGCCGGAAGAATTTGATTTTGTTTTTATTGATGCTGATAAACGTGAGTATCCAGGGTTTTTTCAGCTTAGTAAAAGTTTATTGAAATCCGGTGGAATGTTAGTAGTTGATAATGTGATTTTTTCTTCTGGATGGAAAGGGAATACTGTGGCCGATGCTGTATATGATGGCAGAATTAAAAAAGCTCAGGAGTTAAATAGCATGTTGGCAGAATCTGATGATTTTATTGCTGTGCCAATTGCAATTGAATCTGGCGTAATGATAGCAACGAAGAAATAGATTTATGGACTCTTTGTTTAGCCAAAATTTAACAGCGCATCAACCTTTAGCGGAACAGTTGCGTCCGCAAGGATTGGATCAGTTTGTAGGGCAAGAAAAATTAATTGGTGAAAAAGGTTCTATTAGAACAATGATCGAACAAGATCTATTGGTGTCTATGATTTTTTGGGGACCGCCAGGAAGTGGTAAAACAACATTAGCAAAAATTATTGCTAATTTAACCGAGGCAGAATTTATTACTATTTCTGCTGTTTCTTCAGGAGTTAAAGATTTACGGAAGATTATTGATCAAGCAAAAACAGATAAAGAGTTGCATCAAAAAAAATCAATTCTCTTTATAGATGAAATTCATCGTTGGAACAAGAGTCAGCAAGATGCATTACTTCCTTATATAGAGCAGGGTATAATTACATTGATTGGAGCTACTACCGAAAATCCATCATTTGAGCTGAACAATGCATTGCTGTCTCGATCTCAGGTGTTTGTATTTGATAAATTAAGCAAAGATTCGTTGTTAAAAATAATAAATAGAGCAACTGATAAATTAAGTAAAGAAGTTAGCGAGCTAATTGCTGGAATAGCCGAAGGAGATGCTAGGGTAGCTTTGAATACGGTTGAAATGTTACAAAAGAGTTATGACGATATATCAACAATCTCTGAAGCAGACGTAAAAAACGTATTAGAAAAAGTTGCTTTGCGGTATGATCGAGCAGGTGAAGAACATTTTAATACAATATCCGCCTTGCATAAAACTATGCGAGCTAGTGACACAGATGCAGCTTTATACTGGTGCGGTAGAATGCTGAATTCTGGCGAGGATCCTTTGTACGTGATGCGGAGAGTAGTAGAATTTGCATCCGAAGATATTGGCAACGCAGATCCGCAAGCACTTCAGCTATGTATTGCTGCATACCAAACAGTGCATTTTTTAGGATTACAAGAAGGACAGTATGCAGTTTTTCAGGCAGTAGCATATTGTGCCAATGCACCAAAATCAAGAGCAATTTATAATGTTGCCAAGCAGATTAATACAGATATAAAAGAAACAGAAAATTCACCAGTTCCTATGCATTTGCGTAATGCGCCAACTCAATTAATGAAAGATGTTGGCTACGGCAAAGATAAAGGACAATCAAATTTACCAGAGCATTTAAAAGATAGAAAATATTTTAATAGCTAGTTATTTTGTTGTACTTAATAATACTAGGTTTTTCATGCGCTCAGTATAATGGTACTCACTAGGCAATTTATATTTTGTTATGACTTGCTTAGATTCAGAAATTTCTTTTTCGATATCTCCACCTTTTAGAGCCTCAATGGTGCCACCATCTTTTAGCAGTGGTTTGCTCCATTCAATTATTTTTTGCATTGGTGCAACAGCTCGGCTAGTTGTACGATCGAATTTGTTTTGATATTCAGGAATGTTCATTTCTTCAACTCTTGACCATAATGCAGATATATTAGTGAGGTGTAATTCTGAAATAATTTTATCTAAGGCTGTAACTTTCTTTTTAGTTGAATCCACTAATAGAAAATCAGATTCAGGAAAAAGAATTGCATTAACAATTCCTGGCAAACCACCGCCACTACCTATATCTAGAATATATTCATTTGTATGAATGCGATCTAA
Source organism: bacterium (assembly GCA_030698395.1). Lineage (GTDB taxonomy): Bacteria > Patescibacteriota > Patescibacteriia > UBA9570 > UBA9570 > JAUYKW01. Next base: position 36,141 of record JAUYKW010000020.1, on the reverse strand, counting down.
AATTTTATAAGCGAAGCTTGGTGCAATATGATTTTCAAATAAATTATTGATGTCTTTTCGAGATATCAAGTTTACTTGTTGATTAATTTCTCTAAGCAGTTTGGCGTATTGGATTATCAATTGCCACTGTTGTTGATTACAGAGATTCTGAAGTTGTTTCATTTGATATATTATTTGCTGCAAAGTATCTACCTCGGAGATGGTATAAGATGTAGGTAGTTATAATGGCTATAGCAGCAATTTCTGCTCCTAGTACTAAATCTAAAAAATAGTGAAATTTAGTGAATAGTGCTTCGATTAATATAAAGATAGTGAAGGGGATGTAGAAAATTAATAAGTATCTGGCATATTTCCATGCGAAAAATGTAAATACAATTGCATTAGCTGTATGTAAACTAGGCATTGCAGCGATGCCTTTAATTAAGAGTCCAAATTTATAATCCATTCCACCACTGGCAATAAAGGCTAGATAATTCGCCCACATATCAGCAATTGATTCTTGCATATAAAGAGCATGTGGTTGATCATAAAGAAAGGGTCCAATAGCAGGAAATAAATAGTATCCGAGTGTGCCAAGTAATGTTGTAATTATAGTTGCACAAAAAAGTAATCTGAATTGTTTTTTGTTTCTAATGTACAGGGCAATAAAAGTAAGGAGAAACATTAACTCGTAGATTAAAAAATACAGCGGTGATAAATCCATAACTTCATGGATATTTACCATAATATCTGATAAAAAACCAAAATATTGCATTAGCCATAAATCTACTACGTGCAGAGCAGGGTCATAAAGGGCATCTCGAAAAAGGCCGATATGTATTTTTATATTGAAATGTATCATTAAAGCTATATAGAAGATTATATAGATTCGTGTTGCATCGAGTAGGGTGATCGCAAGTAAATGTGTAATGGTTTGATTTTTTTTATATTTTATATCTTTGAATACAGCGATAAAGAAAATAATGATGAAGAAGCTTATTGCGGGTGCGAACAATCTATGAATCCAAAATACTGTTAATCCATTATCAAACCATCGAAATTCATACGGAAGTACTAAAAATACAACACCAATAAAAATGAATGTAAGCAGTACAATAATTTCTTCTGGATATAAATGTTTAATTATCCACTTCATAGAAAAAACGCGGTCGGAAGACCGCGTTTTGTTATAGAGATTTAACTAACTTTTCAAACACTTCTGGGTGTTTTTCTGCAAGTTCGCTGAGAACTTTTCTATTCAGCTGAATATCTTTTTCATTTAGTTGATGAATGAATGCACTATATGATAAACCATGAGGTCTTACCCCTGCATTAATTTTTACATTCCACAATGATCTAGCTGTACGTTTTTTTTCTTTACGTCCTCTATACGCATTAGCTCCTGCTTTAGTAACTGCAGTAGTTGCTAACTTAATTTTATTCTTTCTTCCTGACTTAAAACCTTTTGCTTGCTTTAACAGCTTGCGTCTTTTCTTTACATGAGTTGTACCTCTTTTTACTCTAGACATAATTTTAAATTATTATTCTCAGAAAATTGATTTCTTGATGTTAAATAGATCGACGAATGTTTCTAACATTTACTTTTGCAACTGATGTGCCTCCTCTTTTATTTCTTTTAGTTTTACCGGATTGTTTAGCATTAAAATGATCCTGCCCAGCTTTACGTACAGTAATAGTTTTATTCTTACCACGAGATATTTTTACTCGCTTACTGATGGTTTTATTTGTCTTGAGTTTCTGATTTGCCATAATATTTAATTATTTTTTGGTATTATTAATGCTATAAATTTTCCACCTTTTCGGGATACGGGAGATTCAACTTTGGATACTTCATCTAGTTCACTAATGAATTTCTTCATTACGTCTTCACCAATTTCCGGATGTGCCTTTTGTCGGCCTCGGAGTAAAAGTTCCATTTGTACTTTATGTCCTTTTTCTAGAAATTTTCTTGCTCTATCTACACGTACGCCCATATCATGCTCACTGATCGTGGTGGATAGACGAATTCCTTTTATCTCGGTTTTCTTCTGCTTACTTTTTTGTTTACGTTCTTTTTTGCTTTTTTCGTATTGAAGCTGACCGTAATTTACAATTTTACATACTGGCGGTTTTGCCAGGGGAGATACTTCAACTAAATCGTAGCCACGAGACTTTGCTTCGCGTAGAGCATCGGCAGTTGCTAGTATGCCTAATTGATTATCTTTTTCATCAATTACACTTACTTCTGTAGCATGAATTTGCTCATTTCGTCTAAACTCCTTTTTCTTTGATGCGTATCTTTTGTATTTTCCCATTAAAATTGGTGCTTCTATTAAATATAATTTGAATAAAAAATATCCAAATTAGTTCACACAGTAGAATACTGGTGGAGATGGCGGGGTTCACGCCCGCGTCTAATATGTCAATTTATTACCTTCTACTAGGATAGATTGGTTTTTATATTTAAAGAATTACCTTAAAACCAGTCAAAATAGTAATTCTCGATCTGAAGAATTTTCGCTACGTTATTTCAGCCTAACGTAGTATATCCTAATAATTTGGCACCCGGATGATTCCTATTAGGTGTCAGAACCGCGGATGGTCGTAGGCTTATGCTACAACAGGAGCAAAAGCTGGTTGCAAAGCACTAGCAAGCGCTCGTACCTTATCTTTTGCTTTTTCTACAAAGTTTGCACTTAGAGAAATTTGAGCAGTTTTGGGTGGTACTCAGCATCCCTAGCCAGTAATAAAAGGAGCAGTATTATCGAATATAAACATCCCCGGACATCCGATCAATTTTTTTAAAATTGACGGATGTACGGGCCAGTTCATTTTGCGGAGCAAAATGTCCTTGGCCCTTTACCGTATGATCGAGTGACCGGTGAATGCCTATGATAATGGGTTGTCAAACTTTTTTCCGCATGGCCCTTGCAATACTTCTGTCAGTGTCCCGCTTTTTCTTAATTGCACGCTTGTCATATTGCTTTTTTCCACGTGCCAGAACCACTTTAACCTTAATTAGACCTCTCGTAGTATACAAGGATTCTACTAGTAATGTCAAGCCTTGTTGCTTGGCTTTTCCCAATAAACCATCAATTTCACTACGATGCATGATTAGCTTGCGATCTCTCATTGGTTGATAGTTGCGTTGATTTGAGGATTGATAGGGACTAATCATCATGTTTATTAGCCATAACTCGTTATTCTTATGGGTAATATAAGATCCTTCCAAGCTGATTTTCTTAGCTTTCGTTGCCTTTACTTCTGCACCAGACAATACTAAGCCGGCCTCATGTTCTTCAAGAACATGATAATCGTAACGAACTCGTTTATTTTTTACTAAAGTTGCCATAGGTGAGGATAGTATAGCAAAAAGAATATATTTGTCTTTAGTTCACAGATTTGAACATAGCTAGTAATTACGGTATAATTTGGCGCATGAAACATGTGATTGCAAGAAAAATTAACGAAGCGATTAAGCAACTACAAAGTCAGCACATCTGGTCTGAAATTCAGATGCTACAAGTAGAGGTAGATTATTCGCAACATCGTGAGCATGGTGATTATGCATCTAGCATCGCAATGAAATTAGCAAAGGTTTTGAAGCGAAACCCATTGGATATTTGTGAGGAGCTAAAGAACCATATTAATATGGAGGGCTTGAGCAAAATAGAAGTTGTTGCTCCTGGCTTTATAAACTTTTTTATTAATGAAGAATTCCTTGATGGTGGTATCCGTTACTTATTAGAAGAGAATGATAATTATGGAAAGAATAAAACCGGATTAAAAGAAGATGGCTCTCAAAAAAAATATATGGTGGAGTTTCTATCTGCCAATCCAACTGGTCCTTTGCATTTAGGAAATGGCCGAGGTGGTTTTGCAGGTGATGTAATTGTTAGAGTGTTGCGAGCATCTGGATATGATGTTACTGCAGAATATATTATCAATGATTACGGTAGCCAGACTGATACATTGGCCGAGTCTGTTTTACGAAGGTATCTCCAAAAACAGGGAATTAAGATAGATTATCCTGAAGATCTTTATCAAGGAGAGTACATCAAAGAGTTAGCAGACGAATTAGAATTAAAGGATGTTCCGATTGGTAGCACGGATGCCATGGCTCAGATGAGAACAGAAGTTAAGGAATGGGCTTTAAAAGAGATGATAGATCGTATTAAGAACTTGGTAGAAAATCAGCTTGATATTAAATATGACGTTTGGAAATCAGAAAAATCTCTATATACTGATGATAATTTAGCAAGGGTAACAAGTTTTTTAGAGGAGCGTAACTTAATCTATACTAGCGAAGGTGCGCAATTTTTTCGATCAAGCAAGTACGGCGATGATAAAGATAGAGTGATTATTCGTGCTAATGGTGAGCCGACTTATTTTTATTCAGATATTCTTTACTTGATTGAAAAATTTGAAGATCGAAAATTTGATCATTGGATTTGGTTGTTAGGAGCAGATCATCATGGTTACAAGCCAAGAATGGAAGCAGCTTTGGAAGCTTTAAATCATAAAGGAAAGATGGATATAATTTTTGTTCAGCTTGTGCGGTTAATATTCAATGGTAAAGAATTAAAAATGTCTAAACGTAAAGGTGCTTTTGTAACTCTAGAAGAATTAGTAGGTGAAGTTGGATTAGATGTGGTGCGATGGTTTTTCTTAATGCATGAACCAAACACACATATGGATTTCGATTTAAATCTGGCACGAGAGCAATCAGAAAAAAATCCAGTATATTCGGTGCAGTATGCTCATGCTAGAATTTGTAGCATTCTAAAAAAAGTTGATGGATCAAAAAATACTCAGATTAAATTTACTAACATTGCAGAGGAGGAGTTAGCAAAAATTCTCTTTAAATTGCCGGAAATTGTTGAGGATGTGAGCCAGGATTATCAAGTACATAAATTACCTCAATATGCCATGGAAGTTGCCAGAGCATTTCATAAGTTCTACAATACCAGCAGAGTAATAGATGAAGAAGAAGTAAACTATAGTAGATTACAGTTGGCGCAAGCAACGAAAATAGTGCTATTTAACACATTATCATTAATGGGCATCTCGGCGCCCGAATCAATGTAATATATGAGAATTGGGATTGATTGCAGAACATTGCTTAGCCCAGAAAAGGGGGAGAAAGCAGGAGTAGGACACTATACTTATTACCTGGTTAAACATCTATTAAAGCATGATAAGAAAAATACGTACGTATTGTTTTTTGATCATCGTTCGCCAAAGCTGAAGGAGTTTAAACAAAAGAATACAGAAATAGTTAAGTTTAAAATGTCTGAATACAAACGTTATTTGCCATATGCATATTCGCACGTTTTTGTATCCAAAGTATTAAATGAAGCGAATTTAGATATTTTTCATTCCCCGGCAAACGTCATTCCGATGAAATACAAGAAACCGTCTATTGTTACAATACATGATCTTGCAATATATTCTCATCCGGAGTGGTTTCCATCAAAGCAGAATTTTTCTATTAATGTTTTAGTACCTAAGAGTATAGAAAAAGCAGAACATGTAATTGCGGTATCCGAATCAACCGAGAAAGATTTAAAGAGGTTATTCAATGTTTCCAAAAAGAAGGTTTCCGTTGTTTATGAAGGTGTGACAAAAGTTAAAGCACCAAGTAAATTAAGTATGCGACGAACTTTAAAGAAGTGGAAGTTAGCAGATAGATACTTATTTTATATTGGAACTTTAGAACCAAGAAAAAACATTGCTGGAATTATCCAGTCTTTCGATGAGTTAGCTTTGGAGAAACTAAAAAAGTATAAAGATATGCAATTAGTTATTGCTGGTGCAAAAGGTTTTGAATTTCAGGATAATTACAATGCTATTAAAAATGCTAAGTCTGGAAAAATTCGTTACATTGGTTATGTTACGGAAAAAGAAAAAATTGCTTTACTTAATAACGCTGAAGCATTTATTTTTCCTTCTCATTACGAGGGATTTGGTTTGCCAGTATTAGAAGCAATGAGTTATGGTATTCCAGTTATTACATCTAACGTATCATCATTACCAGAGGTAGCAGGGAAGGCAGCGGAGTTGATAGATCCAAGTTCTCTTGAATCTTTGAAGAAAGGAATTCATAAGGTTATTACGCGTAAGGCTACGCGAACAAAGTTGGCAAAGAGTGGAAAAAAACAAGCCAAGAAATTTTCTTGGGATAAGTGTGCCAAGCAAACTTTGAAGATTTATAAAAAAGTTTATAAGGAAAATTATTCCTAATTATATACCTAACTAAGGTAACAAAGGTTCGCATGAACGACTTGCTACAATTTGAACATTTGCGGGGTATTAATAATATTAGTCATGGAATTTCTAATAGACATTCCGAACAGGATCAATCTTTTGACGTGCAGGCAAATCAAGTACATGGTAATGATTATGCTTGGGTTGATGATGCTAGTATAACCTTAGTAGAAAATGTTGATGCTCTATTAACTAGAACATCTGGAATTAAATTACGCGTGGGTGTTCATGATTGCGTACCGATAATTGTGTATGATGTAGTTGCTCATGCCGGTGGCGTAATACATGCAGGTTTTCGAGGTACTGTTTCGGAAATTTTAAAAGTAGTATTGCAGGAATTTGATACAGTTAATACATACGTTGGAATTGGACCAGCAATTGGAGCGTGTTGCTATGAAGATATTGATATTAAGCAGGAAAATTATATGCAGGCTATTGAAAGTGGTGTGCCAATGCAAAATATTGAGATCATGAATATTTGTACAAAATGCAATGTGGATACTTATTATTCGCATCGAGCAGGGGACAATACGAATTTTGGCATATATCTAGAGTTATCTTAGGCCTCCTCGCCCTAACCTTCTCTTCCTGCAAGGAGGTGAGGGGATCAAGTTGATTAAGATAGGTAATATTTTATATAATCACTCCTAATCTGGGGGGTAGGGGTGGTCTAAACTTAATCCAGATTGATTTGGTTTGAAAAATGTGTTATAATAATTATAGTTTTTTACATTATTTAATATATTTTCTTTCGCATTATCACGTAATTTGATTACGTAATGCCTTGACAAAAGGCTATTTATGCGCTAGACTCTCAAGTTAATTTTTTCATATATATATGGACATTCAATTACAAGCATTCTTACGCAACGTTCTAAGATCAGCTCATTCAGCTGAGTTACCAGAACCTTTAGAGGATAAGATGATACAAGATATGATGATTCAGCTTGAGTCCCGAATTCAAGCAAAGATATTGGAAGTACTACCTGAAGTAGAGCATGTAGAGTACTTAAGTATGATGCAAAGAGAAGCTCCGCAAGAAGAGATTACTGAATTCATACAAAAATTAATTCCAGATATCAAGAATCTGTTAGCCACGGTTTTTAAAGATTTCGAACAAGAATATATTAATTTCATTCAAAAGGCTTAACATAAATATATATATGGTAATGGAAAGTAATTATTATCAAAAAACAATTGAGCAAGGTGGTTCGCGCGGTTCAGTGACGTTGGATCAGTTACGTACTACTTTGGTTGAAGCCTCTTTAAAAGGCAAAGAAAATGAAGGATTAACTGCTGAGGATGGTAGTGCTGATACAGCTTTACTTGAATTAGTAGATGTTGCAAATCAGTATGGTTTAACTTTGGATGAGATAAAAGAAGCAATGCCAGAAGTTGAAGAACAGTTATCTGTAGAATCAAACGTTATCGCTAGACATGAGCATGATGAAGAGAGAAAGAGTACAAGTCTGTTTAGTGTTGTTGCAAAGGTGAAATTGCGCTGGGCAGAAATGTTGGAAACAGTTGGTAGTGGAAAAATTGCTACTCGAGTAAAAGATTATACTCAAGGCAGATTGGATGATAAGAATTACATGCAAGACGTAGTCCGCTCTGCTTTGGAACGAAGATCTATGCGCAAAAGATATAATCAGTATATGCAGCTAGGTGGTGATGATTTTCAAAAAATTGTTGAGCAATTTAAACGTGGTGTTGATGAAAACGGAGAAAGCTTTTCAGCTAATGATTTAGTAAATAATTCTGATTATCAAGATGGCATTTCTTTAATATCTGGCAGTCTAGAAATTCCAGATCCTTATCAAATTGGAGTTAATCCTGACGGGTCTCCATTAGAGGTCCCTGTTACCCCAGAAGTTGCAGACGCAATTAGAAGGCATATGGAGTTTTTATTGCGTGATGAAGTAGCTCAATTAGCCGAATTAAGCGAAATGAGCAATATGGCATCCGAGCACTATAGATCTGATAGTGTAAAATTAAAAGTAATTGCAGCTAAGTTATTAGGTTCTGGAACATTATGGGCTTTTAGTACACGTACAGCTGCGAAAGTAGCTATTGGTGGTACCGTAGCGGCTACGGCTTTTTTAGCAACTCCAATTGGAGCAGGTGTTTTGGTGGCAGCTGGTGCTGGTGCCGCTGCTGGAGTTGTATCACAGTGGGCACAATATAAGTTTGCTCGTAGGGGGCAACGCAAGATTGATTTAGCCGTGGGAGCAAACGCTCCGGAAATGGTTAACATAAATGAAACAGAGCAAGTAGAAGCAGTTAAAAGTGCTGAGTCGATTAATCAGGAAGTGGCTTTAAGAGTTGCAGAAGTACAGAGAATTCTTAAAGAGGTTAATACAAATCCTGATGCCTTGAATGATTTACCAAATACTATTACAAATTTATATAAAACTGTAGCTGATGCAGAGGCTAGATTGTTACAGACTAGAATTGGAAAGGGTAAAAATAAACAAGATTATATTTCATTTGGATTAGACAATAGGCTTAAATCTCAAATAGATTTATTAAAAAATTTACGTGACGCCGCACAAAATATTAATGAAGCAAAGTTGCATTTGGATGATAGACAAATACTCACACTTGAAAGCGAGATGCAAATAATAATGGCAGATGCTCAAGATGTTGTAACAATTATTGATAATAAATTAGAGTCAATTCTGAGCAGAGGAGAAACGAAACGTATGATTGTTGGTGGAGCTTTGGGTGGTTTTTTTGGCGGAGCATCTTCAATGGCCATGGGATGGTTCGAAGGTGATAATTGGTTCGCTGGTCGAATTGGTGATGTTTCTGAAACCCCAACCTTTGGAGGTAGCTCAGCAGAAGTTTCTTTAACGGTAGACAGTGATGCTTACGTAATTAGCCCTACTGTGAATGGAGATTTATTAGTGAAATCCGCACTGGATTCTCATGTGATAGATATTCCTGACGATATAGATATAAATAATGTGGTCATCACAGACGATTTTACATTAATTGATGCAACTACAGGTAGGCCACTTGCGTCCATCGAATTAAATACTTTTTCTCCTGGTGTAGATTATGCAGAGTTACGAACACCAATATTAGCACCAAATTTAACAACCGAGGCTCAGCATACTGTTGAACTAGGTGGAATTAAATATGGATTAGTTTTAAATAATGAAAATCAATTAGTTTTAACTTCAGTAGCCGAAGACGGTACTTTGAATCTTTCTGATCATTTAGCACCGCCACAAGAAGTTTTCTCTGATAGCCTAAAAGCAAGATTACAAGAAATTGCAACTGAAAAAGGTGTTAGTGAGGCCGATGGTATAGTTAAAGCGGCTGGTCAATTTAAAGTGGAAGTTTCGGGTAATGAAATAGTTGTAAAATCAATTTATAATGAAGAAGTTGTAGCGAAATTTATTGGAGAAGGCGGAGAAATTGTTGCTGCACCAATAACACCAGATGCAGGTATTGCTGGATTTACTCCAGCAGACTGGACTATGGCAACTGTTCATAAAGGTGAAGGATTTTCTCATGCAATATCACGTCAATTAGAAGCAAAGGCGGAACAATATGGCTGGGATGGAACTGGAGATAAACATAGCTGGGCATTACGAGAGACTGTTAAAGTATTGAGAGAACAATCTAAAGTAATGGTTGATGGTAAGGAAGTTTCTATTTGGGACCCTTCTACAAACGAGCAATTGTGGGTAATGGCACCAGATAAATACGCAGTAACTTTAACTGGAGATCCGGCACATCCAACAATTCAAATTTATGATGCAACTGCTCATACGCAATTGAATCAATCTGGTTTAGATGCAGCACTAGATAGAATGCCAGCAAGAGTAGGAGAAGTAGTATCAAGAGCTACTGTACAACATCCGGACATGTCTTTTCAACAATGGGCTGAAGAAATTCGGCGACCACAGCAAGGTGGAATACCAATAGAGAATGTTATTGGTCAACATACTAACGTTGAGAGATTTTTAAATTATCAAGGAATAGACCATACATTTGCTCCAGGATCAGTTGATCCAATTTATAGACCCGGTATGAGCTACGAAGATTGGCAAAGTGCTTATAAAGAGCAATTTGGCATTCCAAAAAGTGAATTTAGCAATAGACCAGCTTATTGGACAGAAGGATATAGAAGCGTTAAAGAAGCTTATGAATCTGGTCTTGGTGGTGGTCATATTTCAACACCTCCAGTAGTTGAACCAGGCACGCCAGGAATTCCAGAAGTTGGAGAAGTTAATTTTTCAGTAGGTACAGATTCTGGACAAGTAGATTTAGGAGATGCATATTATTCTAGTGATGATGAATTCTTTAATCCTGACTTACGAGGTATGACTCTAGAACAACAAAGAATAGTAAGTGGATTATTAGGTGATCTTCTAGTATCATCAGCAATTGCTACTGGTAGCCAGGCATCAGAAACTTCTTTATCTGCTCAACTTTGGAAAGATACATCACATATTACTGAAACAAATAAAGCTTTGCGATCTGGTGGATTAATACCAGAATATGGAACCAAAACTACTGGACCAGAACATCCATTAACACCAGATCAGGAAGTGGAAGTATTAAGAGTGCATGAGGATTTATTCGATATCTGGCAAAGCCCAGAGTATAATGATCTACTTGATTCATTCGGGGATATGAGAGGTGATTGGCGTGATAAAAATTGGGATACTTTAACACAACGGCGCGAGGCAGACGGTAAGGATTCGTTAAGAAGTTTAACAATAAAAATGGATAGTCTTATTACTGGAACTGATGTTACATTACTTGATGCCAGGCTTCCAAATTATTTTGGCCCGTTAATTGTAACATTGCGCAGAAAAATGGGGATGTTTAATGGTGATTTGAGTAATCTTGGCGATGAGCTTGAAAAGAATATATTAGATCGTGGTAATAAAAATGCCGATAGAGCCAAGACAGGTCAAGCGATATTTAGAAAAGATGTTGAGACATATCTAAAAGGTACAGCATTTACAGAAGCTGAAGTACAACAAATGTTAGATAAAAATAGTAATGATTTTGGAGAATTACTTGCTAAGCTATATACTGATTTGAAAACTCTTGGAAAAGCGCCAACATATTTACCGAGAGCAGAGTATGATGCACTAGCTGCAAAATATCAGGCGATGACTGGAGAATACTTAGCAGTAAGGGACTTATTGGATGCAAAACTTGTTGAGTTAAGAATACCTGCTCCAACTCCAGTAACTCCTCCAGTAACTCCTCCAGTAACATCACCTACGGGAGTGCCTACGCCTCCTACTGGTGCACCAGTTACACCCGGTACAACAGCACCTGTTGAAACTGCTGCCGAAAAAGCTGCGCGAGAAGCTAGAGAACAGGCCGAAGCTCAACAGCGGTTAAAAGAACAGGCCGAAGCACAAGCAAAAGCAGAGCATGAATTACGTTTACGTAATCGAATCTCAGCTGTTGATAGCGTGGTTGCTAACAGTTTTCTTCCAGAGACGAGCTCAGGATATTTCACTGAACAATTAGATACTCTAGAAGCTATACTAGATGCAATGGAAAGTGAAGGAATATTAGATAGACAACATTTACGAAGATTTAGGAATACACTAAAAAAACGTGGTTCAATTGATGATGCAGTTGTAAATGCCGGCCTTGCTGCAAGTGATGGAACTCCAAATAGTGTTCGTATTCAGGAAGTTATTGCCAGATTAAAAGCAGATCCTAAAGCAGATCCATTTGAGACACCTCCAACAACTGGTACACCTCCGACTGCACCTGCGGGCGGAACTCCGGCTCCAACGACACCGACTGGAACTCCACCAGCACCAGCTACTCCTGCAGCACCTACTGGAACACCTACGCCTCCAACAGCAACACCTACACCAGCACCAGTTGCCGGGACTCCTGATCCAGCAATTACTGCAGGCCAACCAGCAGGACCAGAAAGTGCTCGTGATAAACTTGGTAGAGCTAGAAGAGAAGTAATAGATCCAACTGAAAAGCCAATTGATGAATTACTTACAGTTCGCGATAGATTAAAAGATATGTATTTTATTGAATCTGCATTGCAAGATCCGGCAGAATTAGGAAATGCATTAACAGCGCTCAAAGCTTGGAAAGAGCAGGTGCGTGCAGCTCAACAAGGTGTTGACGCCATTGTTATTCCTGACGATTTGAAGGATGTGGATATTAGAGTTGGCAGAGACAATATTAAAGTATCTGAGCAACCTGCAAGATTACATAAAAGAGTATCTGACATTTTGGAAGGTTTAGGTAGGGCGGCAGATAGATGGTTGGTAGCTCAATTGAAATTTACTCAAGAAGCATTAGATGCTGAGTTACGGAATACTGATAAATACAGAGCGGAACGAATGGAGGCTGTTAATACAGGAGAATGGAATGCAAGATTTGATACATTAAGTTCTGTATTTGATACATTAAAAGCAAGTCCGAAAGTAGAAAAACAATTTTATCAACAAAGTTCAGATTTGTTCTATCGAGTAAATCAAGCTAGAACTCGTAATAGATGGGAAGATCGTGAGAGATCTGTTGCGACCATGTTTGGTAACGTTAGTCCTGAATTGTTAGATGCATTATCAACTCATGCAAAAGGTTTAAGTCCAGTACAATCTGAAGCTCTTGCCGACAGAATAATTTCATTAAATGCTAGTACTGAGATACCTGCAGATACGCCTGCAAACAGAAGGATATCCGCAGCATTAGAAGCTATGGGATTACTTAATGCTGATGACACGGTAAATGAACAGGTATTAAATGATAGGTTTATAGCAGATATTAAAGCTGTGAGTGACATTGATCTGCTTGAGAGAAATTCAACGCTGTATCAAATGGGCGAAGTTGGACCTCAAGGGAAAAAGAGAAAAGGTAATTTTTACATGGGTCAAGAATTTTCTCGTGCTTTTGAGCGAGCTACAAACATGGAACCAATGACTGAGCAAGTAACTTATGTTCAGCGACTTTCAGATGCAATTCAAGAAGTAGATAATAGAATAAAAAATAAGAAATTATTTAGAGAGAGAGCATTAAATACAAAATTGAAAGCTTTTGGTTTAGTTGGTCCAGATTCTGATGCAATTGAAGTGGACGTAACTTTGTTACCAGCATTCATAGATAAACTAAAGACTGGACAACCTCTATTTGATAATTCCGTGATAAATAAGGCCAAGCAAAAGAATATAGCACCAACTCCTGCGCCAGCAGCGGCTGAACCTCCAAAGACTATACCAACTCCTGCGCCAGCAGCGGCTGAACCTCCAAAGACTATACCAACTCCTGCGCCAGCAGCGGCTGAACCTCCAAAGACTGCATCGGCAGCAGCTCCAACGGCAGCAGCTCCTAAAACTCGAAAAGCTAAACCAGCTTCAGCAGTAGCTGAAACAAAAGTTGTACACGCAGATCAAGGTGGAAATTCGACATTTGGTGATAAGTTTGGTGATTTATTAAAACAGGCGGTTCCTGGTGAAGCTCCAGCTGAAGCAGAGGCACCAACAGAGGTAGCACCTACTGAAGGTAGCGCTCCTGTGACACCAGAAATAGATTCAGCAAAAGTAGCTGAACTTGCAGCTAGACGCGTACAGGTTTTGGATGAATTTGCGGCTAAATACGGATCTGATGCAAAAAGGGCATTGAGTGGACGAATTCTTGATCTTGATACAGCGAGTGTTGATCTTTTAGAGTTGGTTGCAATGCAATATGATCAAAAATTAGATGATTTACCAGATAGTGGTGCTTCAATTCAAACTAAAAAGGCACGTCGTGAAGCTGTCGGCTTGGCTTCCGGAAGCAGTATTGATTTAGCAAATTTAGATGCTACTATTGCAGGTTTGAGATCATAATATTAAGTTGTCATGTGGTTTAAGGAAATTAATGAAGGCTTACTACTTCTAATTAAAGTTGTTCCTGGAGCATCGCGAACAGAAATTGTTGGCCTACTAGGAAACAGATTAAAAATAAAAGTAGCTGCACCACCAGAGCAGGGGAAAGCTAATGCAATGTTGATTTCTTTTTTAGCAGAGTTGTTAGGACTGAAAAAATCTAATATCTCTGTGAAATTTGGAAAAAGTAGTCCTGAGAAGAACATTGTTGTTCAAGTTAGTAAATCAGAACAAAAAGAGCTGGAAAAAAAATTGCTAACATTAGCATAAATCAAAATTAAAGGGGCTTGACAAAAGCTTCTTTTTAATGTACATTGCTTGGTCTTTGTTTAGGCATTTTTTGTCTAGATAAAGGATTTTGTACCATAGTATGTACGTTGACAATTTAGTTAGATAATAAAGAAATAATCAATAATAAATAGAGTAAAGTTGTTGGTCGTTTTTGGGTTGGAATCTTGGAATTAAGATAATTCTTTTGATTCTAAAAATCCAACCCAAATCCCAATAACTACTCACAGCTGCTCAGACAGGAGGATCCACATGCGTGAGATCACCAGCATGCTACTGATCGCGCTGTGGTTCCTTCTTGGAGCTACGGCATACGCGTCTACGGGCGCTAACCTCAACCTGGTTTTGCTCACCGACCTTTCGGGGTCGATGAAGTCGAACCACCTCGTCGTTCCCGTCCAGGGTTTTCTGGGCGAGTTTGTGGACGAGGTCTACACTGGTGACCGGGTCATCATGGCGTCGTTCGGTACTGAGATCTGGGTCGACCGGCCCATCAACGTCTCGGATACCAACCGGCCCAATGACCTGGCAGATCTGCACTTCATCGTGGATGGCTTCGACTTCAGCCAGAACTGGACCTACACTTCCGGTGGCCTGTTCGATGCCTGTACGGTGTTGCAGCAACAGAAAGGACCTAAGGGGCTCGTGCTGCTCACGGACGGCAAAGAGGAAATTCCGCGTGGCCTGACCGCCCGCTGGGACGATCTCGATGCTGCCTGTGACGGTGTGGCCATTCACGTGGTCGCTCTCACTGCTGTTAGCAAGCCCACAGTGGACAAGGTCGGTACGCGTCTCGGCGCTACCGTCCACGACGCTACGGTCGACAGCCTGGCGGTCATCGGTGAGAGGATCCGATCCGGTATCCGCGTTTTCGTCGCGGCGGATCAGCAGAGCTTCGAGCTCGGCAACCTGAAGCTGGGAGGCAGTGCGGAGATTCGCACGAGCTTTTCAGTCACGGGCGCCAGCTCGAGCATTCAGCTCACGCCAGAGGGGAACTTCCCTGAAGGTGTTGAACTGGACTGCGATCTGTTCACGGCTCCGGGAGATCTGCGCTGTCAAATTCGGCTGGCTAATGATCTGGAACCCGGTACCTACGGCGGAAAGATCATCTTTCGAGCCACCGGCAACCTCGCCGTGGTCACTCCCACCCTTGAGGTGAACTTCACTAAGGACATGCTGCGTGTGCGGCTGTCCCAGGAGTCCATCAACGTGGGTGCATTGCGACCCGGAGAGACCGGTTCGGTCCACGTCAAGTTCGAAGCAGACGACACAGTCGCCGAAGCCAAGCAGGTGGAGGTGAATCTGGTCGGCCTGCCCGACGATGTCCACATTACGGTGACGCCCGACACCATCGCGGTTCCCAACCAGCATGGCGTCGATATCCGCTTCACCCTGGACTCGGCTCCGCCCGGTTCGTACGAAGGTCAGCTAACCTTCCAGGCTCCCGCTACTGTGGCGCTGGACCCGGTCGTTGTACCGGTGTCCGTCAAGCGTCGTGGTTGGTACATGGAGAACTGGAAGCACACCCTGCCGAGCACGGTTCTGTTGTTGTTCCTGCTCTGCGTGTTGTACTACCGCCTGGTGGTGCGGCCGCGGCAGAAGGAACTCAACAAGCCTTTGCTCAAGGGGCGGTTGGAATTCCCTGATGGATCCGTGATCCGACTCAAGACGGATCAGCAGGAACAGATCATCGACGGTTTCACCTTCCGGGCTACCGGCAAGAAGAAGCAGTCACGGATCAACATCCTGACGACAGACACAGTTCGGGTTCGGGTGGCTGGCGCGGAGCGCTACGTTGCACCGAACATCCCCGTGAAAATGGTGGACGGAGCTGAGGTGCTGGCCGATGACGGCTCAGTCTTCTTCACCTTCCGTTGCATGGGCCTGCGATAGTATCAACGGTTCGGTCTTTCCTTCTTCAACCTCCAACACAGCCCCTCATACGATCCCAATACTCCCGGTATAAGAATCCGGTGCGGGATCAAAGGATAACATACCATGACTATCAGCCGCTCTCTCTCTCCCTCTCCCCGCATCAACATTGGCCTTGGTGGCCTTGGCAGCTTCATCGTGATGCTGTCTCACCAGGTTCTCCAGGAAGCCGGTGCCAAGCACTTCCGTACGATCCTGATCGATACCGACAGCCCCAAGACCGAGCAGGGCGCCAGCGACGACGACGCCTTCTCGATCGAGATCGACCTCGACGCGCTCGACGACCAGCTCACCATCGTGCGTCTGACCGGATCTGACCTCTCCGTGTGGCAGGACGAGCACAGTGCTGTCCTCGATGGCATGTTCATCATGCCGCTCCCGGCCAACGTGGCCTCGGGCGCCGCCAAGCAGCGCATCATCGGTTCCGCGGCTGGTCACGAGAAGGGCTTCGAGATCCGGAGTGCCCTCGAGACCGCGATGGACCAGGTGCGCTTGGTGGAAGACTGCGATCACGCCGTCTTGTCCATCAACTTGGTCTGCGGTGCCTCGGGTGGCACTGGTTCCGCGAACATCCTTCGTGCCGCCATGCTGGCCCACGATGCCTTCCACGCCAACTTCGATGCCAGCCTCGTGCGGCTCGAGATCCGCGTGGTTCTCGTACTTCCGGACTGCTACAACGTGGCTGCCAGCTTGCGCGCTCAGGTGGAGCGGAACGCTGTCTTCACCCTGCGCGAGATCATGCAGGCCCAGCGCGAGGGCATGACCATGACCTTCCCGGAGGGTGGTGATCGCATGGATGTCTCGGTGCCCCCGGGTTTCCTGCACAAGATCACGACGATCAGCAGCCGTTCGGCCAAGGGCAACATCAGCCTCGAGCAGGTCCTGGACCAGCTCGGCACGTACCTCGTCCTTGATGCCAACCCGGTCATCGGGAAGGCCATCGCGGATGAGGAGGTCGACGTGCTTGGCAACATCGTCATGGACGACCCGCTGCGCTGTGTCACGGGTGTGGGAGCCTACCGCTTCCAGCTCGCCGATACCAGCCAGCTCGAGGCTGATGTCATGCGTCACCGCACGGCGCATGCTTTCCTCGGTCTCCCGGCCATTCCCAACTACATGGTGACCGGCCTCACCGACCAGCTGCTCCCCATTACCATGGAGGAGTTCGCCGGCGGTGCCAGCCTGCCCACTGTGCAGACGGTCCAGATGATCGAAGTCTGGATTCAGGACAACGCGGGTGACTTCAATCTTGCCAGCATGTCCTCCGGCCTCAGCTCCTGGTCCGCTGGCCTCCAGCTGGCGGAGACGGACAGCAGTGGTCGCCCCAACGTGTCCGTGGACGACATCCGCAACCTGGCCGAGCAGATCCTGCCGATCGGCTTCGACCAGGTGACCGTGACTCGGCCTCGGCTGAGCCTCGATCCGGATGATGTCCGCTCCTCCGGCACCAGCGTGGTCACGCGGGTGTTGAGCGAGTTGGAACACAACATGGACTCTTACCGGGACGGCTTGATTACCTTCTTCGGTGGTCAGCGCAGTGCGCCCCAGTCCGCCATCCAGCGGTTCGTCCAGGATCACGGCAAGCGCAACTTGCAGCCGTTTTCAGTGGAACTGTCTCAGGAGATCCTCCGGTTGGAGCAGATCGTCAATCCGGTTCTCGACATCGTTGGGGACCTGAGCGACGTTGCTCTTCGTATGGAGACCGCTGTCAAGCACGAGGACCGCAAGCCCACGATGTGGGAGCGGATCAAGGGCAAGGCGGAACTGGACATCAGCTCTCAGGAGCACGCGAGTGACCTCATCGGTCGCGTCATGGCCCACTACAAGGCCCGCTGCGAGTTCATCTTGGCCGAGCAGTGGAACGCCTTCCTCGGTGGCCTGGCTCGCGATGCCTCTCGGCTCGCATCCCAGATCATCGGCGAGAAGCTGGACCGCGAGCGTCACCTGGCCGAGCAGTGGAACGGCTTTGTCCGGACCACCCAGCGTGACGTCCGCAACGTGGCGAGTACTCTCACCACGGCTCACCGGATCATCGAGCAGACGGCGCACATGAACATCAGCGCGCCGCCACCGGTCGTCGAGGGCACGGGGTTCCGCAAGGTCCTCGGCGCCGATCTCGACACCATCATGGCGAATCTGCCCGACATCGACACCAAGGCGCTGGCGCAGGGCGGAGACGTCCTCACCAACATCAACGGTGTCCTCAGCGGTGGTAACGCGACCATGGATCGCGCCACTCTGCTGTGCCGGAACCCGGTCGTGCTGAACGAGTTGGAGCGGGTCTTGCGATCCGATCCCTTCCTGTCCTTCAATGGTAGCAGGTGCAACGGCCGTACGGTCACGCGCATCTTCATGAGCGGTCCCCCCGCTTTGCTGCAGCACCCGGTTCTTCGGGAGCAGTTGGCCAAGAAGCAGCTCCGCTACGAGACCAACGGTCACGATGACGAGATCAACATCGTCATCGTCGTGTACGGTGTGAAGGCTGGCGCGATCTCGGGTGTGTCCACTTGGGAGACGCGTCTCGTCGGTGCGGACAACTCCCGTGCCGTGGCCCTCCTCCCCTTCGTTCATCTGCCCACCCTCGTGGAGGTGCAGGAGAGCAAGGTGATGGGGCCGTTCCTCACGGCTTTGATCTGCGGAAGCGATCTGCCCGAGGATCCCATGGAGTCCGATCCCTGGTCCCATCAGGCGCCGGACGCCATGATCAGGCGCACTGGCGAACAGTTCATCATGCACCCCTACCCGGGTGCTGGCCGCAAGCTCGTGCCGATCGGTGAGACCGTACGGCACGCGTGGGAGAACATGAAGTTGGATGTGCAGGGTAGCCGTCGCATGGCAAACCAGCGCTTCAACGATCTCTCGCAGATGCGCAGTGTTGGCCTCGAGAGCATGGTGCTCCAGGTGGGTGAGTTCGCCACCGCGGTCGAGCAGCAGCTCTCAGCCTTGGATCTCGCCATCAGCGAGACCCAGGGTAGCAAGAGTCGGTCGGCCAAGACGGCTCGCAACCTCGCCGAGCAGGAAGCTCAAGCCGAAGATCTGCGTTGGTTGTTCCGTCTCGCCACCCGGTGGGTCGAGGATCAGCGGCGCCAGATCGAGGCCAAGCGCGGTCGATAGCAAGTACAAAATAACTCAGAGCGGCATCTCTGAGATGGGTAGTCTGTCTACCTGATGTGCGGTGAGCCTAGCAGCGATGACCCGCTCATGCATTGCTAACCGGTAAACTTGCTTCGGCAAGAATCGGCAATGGGGTTCTGTTAACAGAACCCCGCGCTCTTCATCATAAGAGGGTAAAAACAGTTCTGGACGCGGAACTGAGTAAAATAATACGTATTTCTTGGGGCATGAAACTCCCTGGAAGTAAGGCCTGATAAGTAGTATCTAATGTAACGCTTGCGTTGCTGAAGATCGTCACTTATCAGGCCTTCTTCATTTCCAAATCATTTGATAGTCTTATCAAAATTGTTATAATAGATTTAGAATTAGATAATAAAATTTTATGGGAGAACCAAAAGATATTAAGCCAAGAGGAAAGATAGATAGATCAAAGCTACCGCCCCAAGACAGGGGCAGGAGTGATTATGAACTAGATCCTAGTTATTGGGATAACTTACTAAAGATGCAAGATGCATCTTTGTTAACGCATGCTGAAGAAGAATTAGGTATTCCTTATGGAGCAGAAGGTGGAGAAGATGTTATTCCAGCAGAGCTTAATGAAGATGATGAAAGAATTGCTCGGGTTTTAGATTCAGAGCCCGGTCAAAAATTCCATAGCTCCCCAGTAAGCGTGGAGGAAATGCTGGATTCGATTTCAATGTTAGTGCAAGATAGAAACGAAGAACAATTGAGAGGAGTAAAAATGGGTGTACATTCATCCTGTGTTTCTGGTGATCTTTGTTGCTATGTGGTTCTACCTCAAAATGGTAAGGAAAGAATAACGTTTCATTTTAGTACTAGAAATATTGATAATTTTATCCCAGATAATTTAGCTGCCTTGGTATATAAAAGATTTAGGATAGAAACTGAAGATAAATAGAACCTTTACAAAAGTAGCTTTTTTTGGTACAATCACGTGTACAATTTACAGTAACAACTATAAATACCTAAACTCTGTTATCAGTAGGGGAGTTGAATAATTTATTCAACAGGTAGCCTAAAGAAATTCTTCAAAATTATTTAAAATATTGAAGAAAAATAGACTAAGCCGGGTAAGCCCGTAAGCGCTGAAATGAAGTGATAATAAGAGGTGGTACCGCCCAGAAAGTTGATGGGCCCTCTGTGAAGTCACTTTTTTTATTAATAAAATTTAAATAGAAGTATTTATGGCAAGAACGAATTTTTCAGAAATGGAGCAAGCGCTCGTTGAACATTGGAAGAAAGAAAAAATATTTGAACGTTCTGTAGAAGAACGACCAGAAGATAAACAGTTTGTTTTTTATGATGGACCTCCTTTTGCTACTGGATTGCCACATTACGGACACATTGTTGCTTCAACATTAAAAGATGTGATTCCACGTTATGCAACTATGCGCGGACATCGTGTAGAACGACGTTGGGGTTGGGATTGTCATGGCTTGCCAATTGAAAATTTAATCGAAAAAGAATTAGGATTAGAAACCAAGCAAGATATTGAAGCTATTGGTGTAGATAAGTTTAATGATGCTTGCCAGGCGAGTGTGCTTAAATATGCTAAGGAGTGGCAGATTGTTATAGAACGTCTCGGGAGATGGGTTGACATGGATAATGATTATCGCACTATGGATACATCATATACAGAATCTATTTGGTGGGCTTTTAAAAATCTTTACGATCAAGGATTAATTTATGAGGGCAAGAAGGCAATGCATCTTTGTCCTCGTTGCGAGACAACGCTTTCTAATTTTGAAGTTACTTTAGGCTATAAAGATATAACAGACCAATCTGTAACTGCGCAGTTCAAACTACAAGATGAAGAAGATACATATTTATTAGCTTGGACTACTACACCTTGGACGTTACCTGGCAACGTGGGATTGGCAATTGGCCCAGATGTTGATTATGTTCAAGTATCTTCAAATGATAAACGATTCATTTTAGCAAGGGAAAGAGTGGCGGAAGTTTTTTCGGATGTTGAGCATACTATTGAAGAGGCTGTAGCTAATACAGAATTAATTGGTAAAAAATATCAACCATTATTTCCATATTTTATTGGAGGAGATATGGATGGTTCAGAAAATATGTTTACAATTTGGGAGGCGGATTTTGTTACTACTGATGAGGGTACTGGCATTGTACATATTGCCAGTGGTTATGGTGAGGATGATTACCAGTTATCAATAGAGAAAAACATTCCTTTAATTCAACATGTGGGAACGGATGGTAAATACATTTCAGCGGTAACTGATTTTGCAGGTGAAGATGTAAAGCCTACAGACAATCATATGGCGAGTGATCAAAAAATTGTGAAGTATCTACAAGAAACCGGAGGACTTTTTTGGGAGAGTACATATTTGCATAGCTATCCACATTGTTGGCGTTGTGATACTCCATTATTGAATTATGCAACAGCATCATGGTTTGTAAAAGTTACAGATTTAAAAGAGAGAATGATAAAGCACAATAAAGAAATATTGTGGGTGCCGGATCATATTAAAGAGGGAAGATTTGGTAAATGGCTAGAAGGTGCTAAAGATTGGGCAATTTCGCGTGATCGTTATTGGGGGGCACCTTTACCAGTTTGGCAATCAGCAGACGGTGATACAATTTGTGTTAGTAGTATTGCAGAATTAAAGGAACTATCTGGCGTAGAAGTAGATGATTTACACAAACAACACGTTGATAAAGTTGTGATTAATAAGGATGGCAAAGAATATCATCGAGTACCGCAGGTGTTAGATTGTTGGTTTGAGTCTGGGTCTATGCCTTATGCTCAGGAACATTATCCATTCGAGAATAAAGAAAAATACGAAGCTACATTTCCGGCACAGTTTATCGCCGAAGGTTTGGATCAAACTCGTGGATGGTTCTATACATTAATTGTGCTGAGTACGGCTTTGTTTGATAAACCTGCTTTTAAGAATGTAATTGTGAATGGATTGGTACTGGCTGAAGATGGAAAGAAAATGAGCAAGCGCTTGAAGAACTATCCGGAACCGAACATTGTAATGGAAAAGTATGGTGCAGATGCATTGCGATTTTATTTGATGAATTCACCAGTAGTAAATGCAGAAAACTTAAGATTCTCAGAGCAAGGTGTAGATCAAGTAATGAAGCGATTAATAATGACATTGTGGAACGTTCATACTTTTTACGCTATGTTTGCAGATGGCCAAGATGTTAATGAACAACCAGACAGCGAACATGTAATGGACAAATGGATATTGGCGTATTTAAATAAATCAGTTATAGAAATAACTGATGCTATGGAAAAATACGAACTTTTGCCAGTAACGCGTCAGCTAGAAGAGCTTGTACAACAAATATCAACTTGGTATTTAAGAAGAAGTCGAGATCGCTTTAAAGGTAATGATGAAGAAAAGAAAGCTGCTCTTTCTACATTGCGTTATGTATTGCTCACTACTGTTAAATTGCTAGCACCATTTACACCGTTTATTAGTGAACGTATTTATCTAGATATGAGCGGTCCTTTAGATTCAGTTCATTTAGATACATGGCCAGAATCTAATACAGCACATGAGAATGAACAACTTTTAACGGATATGGATGCGTTGCGACAATATGTAGAAAAAACTTTGGCATCTCGAGAGGAAGCAGGAATTAAAGTTCGCCAGCCTTTGGCTTGGGTAAGTATTCCTGGTGTAGATAAGTTAGCTGATGGATTAAAAGAAGTATTGGCCGGAGAAGTTAATGTAAAAAATGTAAAAGATGGACAGTATTTTGATTTGAATGTTGAAATTACAGAGGAGTTGGCAAAAGAAGGATTATTTCGGGAGTTAGTACGTTCAATTAATGCATTACGAAAAAAGCAAAAGTTAACTATCAATGATCAAGTAGTTGTGGAATACAAAACTGATGATGCTTTGTTGAAATCTGTAATTACAGAGCTGTCAGAGGATTTGCAGAAAAGCGTCTTGGCAAGTTCTTTCTCTGAAGGAGATGGAGAGGTAGAGCTGAAAGTTAATGGTATTGCTTTAAGCATTACTTTAACCGTTAATGACTAACACGTGGAATACTAAAGGCATTGTCCTTTTTTATACACCATTTAAAGAAGCTGATAGACTTTATACAATTTATACTGAACTTTTTGGTAAACAATTACTAAGAGCTCATGGTATTAAGAAGATTAAAGCAAAGTTAGCAGGATCTTTAGAGCCCTACGCTGAAGTTGAGTTGTTTGTGATTGAAAGTAAGCTGATTAATAAAATTGGTGGAGCAGTAGTGAAAGATGCTTTTCGAAACATTCATAATGACATTGGACGATTGAACGCGGCTGCATTTATTAGTGAAGTCGTAAGTAATATAACTAAGGAAGATTCTCCAGAACCAGAACTGTATAAGTTGCTATATAGTACTTTGTCATGGCAAAATCATAATTCTGCACAAAGAACAGTATTGTATAGTTTTGTTATAAAAAGTGCCAGAATATTAGGGTACGATTTGGCTGCTCAAACTAAAGATGTAGACACAAAAAAAGTCATTCTTTGGCTACAGACCATGTCTTTTGAAGATGTTCAAAAATTACGCGTAAATCAGGAGCAGTGGAACAAGTTGTTACATGTCATCCAGAATTGGCTATATGATCATGCTTCTGGCCATATACAGGCGGAGAAATTTTTAGTATAATTTCTGCATGTCTAAAGAAGAAAAGAAAGAATCAAAGGTTGAAAAAAGCGTTGATAACAAAAGTGCTAAAGAGAAGCAGTCTATTAAACGTAAAAAGGCAACATCTACTAAAAGAACTAGTAAGAATATCAAATCAAAACAATCAAAATCAGCAGTAAAACCAAAGCTAGAACTTGAGGAAGAAGAGATTGATGAAACACTTGATGAGGAGCTACTAACTGAAACAGTTACTGAAGAATTAGAGACTGAATCTATTGATGAGATTGTTGATGAAATAGAAAATGACGAGGAAGACACAAAGAACATAGACGATGATATGGATGTGGATGATGAAGAAGATTCAGATGAAGACGTTGATAAAGATGATGATGAGGAGAATGGCACAGATGACTTTGTAAATTTATACAAATCTGAGCCTGGTGAATCAGATATCGACATGACTACTTTAGATAGAGGATCTAGTCGGAAGAATTTAGTAACAATTTTTGCAATTGTCATTATTGTTTTATCTGCAGTAGCAGCTGGACTGGGATATTTAATATTTGGTGCTAATCGAGTTGACGTTGAACAAGGTAAAGTTTCTTTGAGTATTTCAACTGTAGAAACTATTGCATCCGGGGACCAGATAGAATTAGAGATAGTTTATGAAAATAGTAGCAATTCAACTATTGAGGAAGGCACGATTGAAGTTCTTTATCCACAGGGATTTTATTTTAGATCTTCAGATCCACAACCAGTTGATGCAAGTTCTAATAAATGGACAATCACTAACGTTCCTAGTGGAAGCAAAGGTACTATTAGTGTTATTGGGCAAATTGTTGGGCAAAAAGATGAAACTAAAGATTTTACATCTTTATTAACATATACGCCGGCTAATTTTACATCTGATTTTCAAGTATCAGAACATACTTCGGTTTTACTAGATGAATCAATTATTCAAGTAGAGGTAAATGTCCAAGAGAGAGCGCATACGGGTGAAGCGATTCAGTATGTTTACACCTTTACAAACACATCAGCTTTTTCATTGGTTAATTTAAAGGCTCTGTTAGTTTATCCGACTGGATTCCGGCCTGTTTCAGCAAGTCCATCTGCCGATCAAGGAAATCATACATGGTTGGTATCAGAGTTAGCTCCGGGAGAAAGTAATGAAGTAAAAGTTAATGGTGAAGTAACTGGAGATGGCGGTACAATTCAGAATTTTGTTTTACAAGTAGGCATCCAAGAGCCTGATGGTTTCTTTAATGTGCAGGCTGAGGCAAGTAATGAAATTGAAGTTGTAAACCCAGAATTATCAATGCAGTTAATGGCTCCCGAGTTCGCACAACCAGGAGATAATTTAGAGTATGCGATTGAAGTGCAGAACACATCAGAAGCTACCATTGAAAATCTAGAATTGAGGTTGAAATTTGATGGTGAATTGTTAGATGGATCGGAGGTTGAGTTAGATACTATTGAGCTACTTGCACCTGGAGAAAGTAAACAATTAACATATAACAGCACTTTAAGACAGGCTTATACAGACGAAACAACAGATATTAAAGCAACTCTTAGTGTTATAAATGCTCAAGTAAATGGTGGAGATGTAGAGTTTGAGCAGACTAGCGAAGCTATTACGAGATTACAGGGTAATGTACAGATTAGTGCGGTGGGTAGATATTATGATGATGATTTAACCAAGTTAGGAACTGGTCCATTACCACCTCAAGTTGGTAATACAACAGAATTTGTAATTCGTTGGTATATTGAATCCAGTGGGGGAGATATGGATAATTTAGAGGTTAAGACTACTTTGCCAGATGGTGTACTATACATAGGTTCAAGTGATGATCGTGTTAGTTATGATGTTGCTAGTTCTACTGTAACGTTAGATTTTAAATCAATGAAAGCTAATCAAATACGGGAAATTGATTTTATAGTTTCAGTTACACCTACCAGTCAGGATGTTGGAAAATTATTAGTTTTAACAAATGAATCTATACTTTCAGCAATTGATGCAAATAGTAATGAAGCCATTCAAGCTCAGGCAAATAAAGTAACTAGCCATTTGATAACGGATCCGGGAGTAACCGATGATGGCGTAGTTGTAAAAAAACCATAAACGTCATGTTTAATTTAAAAGCCGAACTGGGAGGTGCCAGGAGAGGAACTTTGCGTACTGCACACGGTGATATTGAAACACCTTTTTTTATGCCGATAGCTACTAAAGGTGCTGTAAAGTATTTAGATAATTCAGATTTTAAACAACTTGGAAATCAGATATTACTATCAAATGCATACCATTTGTATTTACGTCCTGGTATTGAAAAATTAAACTCATTTGGACATTTACATAAGTTGATGAATTGGCAAAAACCCATTTTGACAGATTCCGGTGGTTTTCAAGTATTTAGTTTGGCACGATTGCGTAAGTTAACTGATGATGGTGTTGTTTTTAATTCTCACATTGATGGTAAAGAAACTTTTTTTACTCCAGAGTTGTCTATGGAAATTCAAGATGCTATAGGTTCTGATATTAGGATGTGTTTTGATTATTTTCCTGGCTATCCTGCAGACTATGATGTTGCAAAAAAATCAGTATATTTAACAACGGCTTGGGCATTACGATGTAAACAATGGCACGATATGGTGATGCAGAAACGATCCAAATCCGTGAGGTCTTTGCTCTTTGGAATCGTCCAGGGATCAAGTTATAAAGATTTACGTAAAAGTAGTGCTCAACAATTGTTGGCAGTTGATTTTGATGGTTATGCAATTGGAGGCCTTGCGGTTGGAGAACCGCCAGAAATTATGTATGAAGTTTTAGATAATGTGGTTCCTGAGTTACCAACCAATAAACCAAGATATCTGATGGGTGTTGGTCAACCAGAGCAGGTCTTAGAAGCTGTAAAAAGGGGTGTAGACATGTTTGATTGTGTTTTACCAACTAGGAATGCTCGCCATGGCCAAGTATATATACGAACTCAACAAGATGGTTTAGTAGCTCAGGATTTATCAGAAATTTATTATGAGAAAATTACAATAAAAGGTGCTATACATGATTTATCAGAATTAGCTTTAGATCCTTTTTGTGAATGTTATACTTGTGCTTCTGGATATTCCCGGGCTTATATTCGTCATCTTTTTACTATAGACGATCCTTTAGCAAAGAAACTTACATCAATTCATAATTTGAGTTTTTATGTGCAAATGATGGCAGAAATACGGGAAGCGATTGATTATGCTTAACATGGAAAGTGAATATTCTTATAAAGTAGTTTTAAATCCTAGGGCAAAGAGGTTGTCTTTTTCTATTAGTCCAGTTGATGGGTTGAGCATTATTATGCCTCGTCAATTATCTGATAAATATGTAAAAAAGATGTTGCGGAAATATAATTCCTGGATAAAGCAGCAGTTAAAAAAAATTGAGCCTCAACAAAAGCAATTTGCCAAATATAAGTTTCAGCATTATGGAAATACAATATTGCATGGCTTGCCACATGAGTTAAATATTTCAACAGGTACAAGAAAAATTGAAATTATAGATAATGTTGTTAATATATCAAATCAAAGTATTGCAACACGGGATATAAAAAAATTATATTTTTCATGGATAAAAAGAACTGCCAGAGATAACCTTAAACAAAAGCTAGATAATTACAGTGAACAAATGAACGTCAAATATCGACGTTTATCAATTCGGGGACAAAAAACAATGTGGGGGAGTTGTTCGCAACAGGGGAGTATCAGCATGAATTGGAAATTAATGTGTGCTCCAATTTATGCGCAAGATTATGTCGTTATTCATGAATTATCACATATAAATCATTTGAATCACTCTAAAAGTTTTTGGAAGTTAGTTAATCAGCATACAGACAATGCTACGATTTCTAAAAATTGGTTAAAAAGATATGGTGATTTAATTCAGTTTGTCACTAGTCAGTATTCGTGATAATCTGACTCTCTAAAATGGAATCAATTATACAAAAAGTTACGGTATCTTTCATAGTAGTAGTCTGTTTAGTCACTATTGGTTCTAGCTGTTCAACTTCACAATTAGACTTCGATCTTACAACTTCTGGAGATAAAGCAGTTTCTAAAACTGATAATTTTAAATATAAAGAATGGACACAAATATCCGAGGGAGTTGAATTTAAACAAATGCAAGCAGATGCAGCTTTAGGATCAGAATTATTTAGTATTGTTAAATTTAGTCCTGCAAATAATAATTTACAAATCGCGGTTGATACAGATAATCCACTTACTGTCAGCGAATGGAGATCTAAGTTAGGAGCAACTGTTGTTATTAATGCTTCTTTTTTTGATGAAGAATTTAATTTAACAACTCAAACTATAGTAGAGGGAAAAGTTAATGGTCCGTTATTGTCTGGAAAAACAGCAAAAGCGTCTACTACTGATGGAAAGAGGTGGATAATCGCAGCTACTCAAGATATGGCTATCAAAGATTATGAATATAGCATTCAATCTTATCCAATGTTAATTAGTAATGCAGTAGCATTAGTAGATGATAGCTCTGATGATATTGCGCAACGCTCTGTAGTGGCCATGGATGAGGATGGTTTGATGTATTTAATAATTGCGGAAACTGGCATGGTGACTTTGCAGGACGTGGATGATTTAATTTTAGAGGATTTAGACATTCCTGTTACAACAGCATTAAATTTAGATGGTGGCACGTCAACTGGAATCTCGATTTTAGGCGCTGATATTGTTTATGAAAATTCTTCTGCTGTTGTACCATCAGTGTTGTATCTTCCTTAAAAAGAGACTATAATTAAGTTTATGAAAGAGCTTTTACATAAAAGGCGTGAGCATCATCAAACAAGACATGGTTTACATCCTGTATTACCAATATTCTTAGCATTTGTTGGAACTATTGTGGTAAGTGTAGTTTTTGGCATGTTAATTTTTCCTGCTTTTACTCAGATTTGTGCTGATGAATTATTCGGAGCAATTGCCGTTATCGGATATTATGGCGTTGGTATAGTTTTTATTGCATTGATGTTGGAAGCATATAACTTGTATGAGCATCATAAGAAACACGTTGCACTAGTTGTATTTATTACTTTTCTTATGTGTGGAATGATTACTTATTTAATTAAGATGATTTCTATGGCATTTACTTGTATCTAAGTTAAGGCGGATAAACATTAAATGGCCAAGTCGGATACAATCATCAATCATCGAGACATGACATCCTCTTACATTCTTTGGGGTGTTACTTTATCTATAAATATTGCAATGACTGTTCTTGCTTTGGCGTTACAGTATACGACTCCATTTGCATCAGATAAAGCCTTAATTTTGATTTATATATTTGTTGGCCTAACCTTTGGATTGGTTATTTTGGGAGCACTCTTTAAATGGGTGTTTCGTCGGGAGTCAATTTCATGGATATTTGCAACCATTATTACTATATTTGGATTACTTTCTTTTCTTCTATTTGGCTGGAATGTGTTGTTGAGTGGTTTTTTTCTGGTAGCTTTTATCTGTTTATTTGCGTTTGGTCCATATCTTCATTTTGAGTAATATTTGTGGTATAATTTAGCGTAATGCAAGTACTTAGACGTGCAATTACATTTATTGGCTTAGACACCGCAAAGAGTGTTCTGTTTTTTATGCCATGGTGGTATGGGAGTGGCAGGGGCAAAATTCAAAAGGCATTATTAAGTGCAGCTAAAGATTTAATTAGAAATCTAAATTTAGGAACTCTGCGTAAGTATTTATTTGCACCGATGTATGGTTACACAGACTTTGCGAGTCGAGCAATTAGTATAGTTGTGCGGATAGTACAATTTGTTGTTTTATCTTTTGCAGCGTTTGTTTATATGTTATTTTTGGTATTAGTACTTATAGCATGGTTGTTGTTTCCTATATTTATTTTGTATAACATTGCGTTTCAAATAGGAATTATTCAGTTTAACTTTTACGAAATACTATGGGGGTAGTAAGTTTTATTGATTGTCCGCAATGTCATGGTTATGGATTTAATATAACTCCTAGTGGAAAACATGTTAGCTGTACTCTTTGCGAGGGCGATCAAAGTACTTTTGGTTTTATTGAAAATGATTCAATATATTGGGATAAGGAAATTAGCGTAGATAGGGTTAAACAAAAAAAAATAGAAAAGTTTTTTGATAGATTAATCGATACAGTACTTTTAATAATTGCAGTAGCTGGCATAATCGCTTTGGTTGTGGCCATGTTTAATTTTTATCAAACTGAGAAATATTTTTACGGAGTTTTTGGAGATCAATCTGGACTAATGTTGTTATTTTGGTTAACTATAATAAACGATATTTTACTATATTACCGAATTGAGAGACATCGTAAACCAGCGCCCACAATTTTACGCGAAAATATTTTAGCTAACGTATCAATTACTGGTGATGTAGGGGATTGGAATTATTGGAAAGGGATGTCGAGTAAGCAAAAAATAGAAATTTCGAAATATTTTAAACCTGATGCATTAATAGCTCTTGATAAATCTTTTACTAAAGCTGCTCAGTTGGGGCATACAGAAGTACGACCTATTCATTTATTAATAAGCATGGCAGAATCTACGGAATTAAGATCTGTATTATTGAGGTTAGAGATAGATCTGAACGATCTTATAGATGCACTGGGAAGAATCGCAATTAAAATGCAAGAGCAGGCTTCTGCATCTACGGAAGTAAGTAGAGGTGCGGATTTTGTAAAAACATTAATGTACGCATATAGCGAGGCTAGAATAAATGAAAGACCAGCGGTTGCCCAAGTAGAATTAATGGTGGGATGTATATTGAGCAATAAATTAATTGAGGATGCTTTTTATGATCGATCTGTTGATATTAATAAAGTTCGTAATTTAGTTTATTGGAGCAACTTAGTTGAGGATATTATTGAAAAAGAAAAAAATCGAAAGAAGATGTCCAGAAGTAAGCCAAAGGGCATTATGAATAGAGCGATGACAGCAAGACCAACTGATAAATTGGATGCAGTGTCTCAAGATTTTACAGCAGTTGCAAAGGCTAATGGTTATTTGCCACCAATAGGACGTAGTAAAGAAATAGAAGAAGCTTTCAGAGTTTTGCAACAGAGCACAAATAGCGTTTTATTAGTAGGACCTTCCGGTGTTGGTAAAAGTACTATTTTACAGGGCATTGCTCGTTTGATGAGTGCTGAGGATGTGCCGAAGGAATTACAAGATATGAGATTTGTTGTTACAGATCCAAGTGCAATTATTGCTGGTGCGTCTGATATTGGCGGTATAGAACTGCGGATGCAGCAAATTATTGGTGACATTATTATGGCAGGAAATGTAATTTGGGGACTAGAAGATATTCATACATTGTTAGGCGCAGGATCCACTGGCTCTAGTATTGATATAGGTAAAATTTTAATGAATTATATATCCCAAGGATATCTGCGAGTTATTGGCACTACAACTACTCAGGAATTTCAGCAGTACATAGAACCGCAAGAAACTTTTTTAAGAAGATTCCAGGTAGTACAGATTCCAGAATTGGAACCAGCTGATGCCATAATTGTTTTAGAAGGTAGAGCTCCATTCATAGAAGCTAAGCATCAAGTATTTTTTACTTACGATGCTTTGGAAGCGTGTGTTAATTTAAGTGATAGGTTTATTAAGAATCGACATTTGCCATCAAAAGCAATAGATATTATGGAGGAATCTGCAGTATATGTTAAAGAAAAACTTGGTGCACAATCTTTAGTTACAAAACAGGCTATCCAGCAAGTAATGTCGGAAAAAACTAATGTGGCTGTTAGTTCAATATCAGATGATGAAGCATCGCGATTATTGAATCTTGAAGAAATTTTGCATCATAAGGTAATTGGCCAGAATGCAGCTATAGTAGCAATTGCTAGATCGTTACGACGCGCTAGCCAGGATATTAGAGATGCTAATCGTCCTATTTCAAGTTTGCTATTTCTTGGGCCAACTGGTGTTGGTAAAACAGAAACTGCAAAAGCTATTGCAGCTACATATTTTGGCAATGAGCAAAATATGATGAGGTTTGATATGAGTGAGTACGATAGTCAAGGTAGTATTCAAAAACTAATCGGTGGTGCTGGTAAACCGGGCTTACTTACAGATGCAATAAAGCGCACTCCTTTTGGAATAGTATTACTAGATGAGTTAGAGAAGGCTCATCCCGATGTACTGAATTTATTCTTGCAAGTAATGGAGGACGGACGTTTGACTGATGGTACTGGAAGAGTAAATGATTTTACAAACGCAATGATAATCGCGACATCAAACTCTGGAACAAATGCGATTCAAAATGCATATAAGGAAGGGCAAAACAGTGAGCAGATAAAGCGCCAGTTAATCGAGGGGGATTTGTTAAAGGATTCATTTCGACCAGAATTCTTGAATAGATTTGATGACATCGTTGTGTTTACGCCGCTTAGTGAGATTGA
Source organism: bacterium (assembly GCA_030698395.1). Taxonomy (GTDB): domain Bacteria; phylum Patescibacteriota; class Patescibacteriia; order UBA9570; family UBA9570; genus JAUYKW01. The sequence continues at coordinate 3,601 of JAUYKW010000020.1, read as the reverse complement.
ATTAATGCAGGTATGTGATTTATTATTGCGTAAATTAGCAAAGCAGTTAGAAGAAAAGGGTGTGTCTTTACAATGGACCGAAGATGCTTTGCGTGATTTGGCAAAACGGGGATATGATCCAATATTTGGAGCACGTCCGTTGCGAAGATTAATTCAAGATACGACTCAAGATGCAATTGCTAAATTATTGCTTAGTAAAGAATTGGGACGTCGTGATATAGTTGAACTTCAGCCTGGTGGAGAAGTGCGCGTAATTAAAGCAGATCAAGTATAGTTTTATGACGACTGGTACTCTTATTCTATTTTTTACTACTCTTTTTTTATTTTCATTTGCAATTGCCGCATTATCCTTGGCTCCTTGGGTTCCAATGCGGAGTCGAGATCTTGAAAGAATAAATAAACTTGCCAACTTTAAATCAGGGGAGACGTTTTATGACTTGGGTTGTGGAGATGGGAAAGTGGTTCTTTATGCTGGAGAGAGGAATGATATTACTGCTATTGGCATAGAATTAGCATTGCCCATGTATCTTATTTGCAAGGTTCGAAAAACTTTATCGATGCGCAAGAATATTAATTTCAAACTAGGAAATATTTTTAATAAAGATTTTTCTGATGCCGATGTTGTGTATGTATTTGGCATGCCAAAAACGATTAAAAATAAATTGAAAGATAAATTAGTAAAAGAACTGAAACCTGGTAGTCGCATTATTTCCTATACATTTTCCTTTCCTGGCCTAACGCCAGTAGTTGTTGATAAACCAACGCCAAAGGATATTTCTATATACGTATACGAGCTTTAAAACGTAGTTTAAGTTATGTCTTGTAATAAGCTAGTTGTTTTTATTATATATTGACAAATTCTGTAAAATGTGCTAGAATACAAAAATGGTAGATGAATTAACAAATAATTCTTTACGTCCTGATTTAGGCACAGAAAGTGATACCGATATAAAGCAGGATGCAAAACAGGAGCAAGTAGCTCGGATTGAATTATTATTTCACAATGAAGGCATTAGTTTAACTGATGCTGAATTGGTTCAAATTAATAGAGCCATTTTTGAGTTAGAATCTTCTAGAACAGATATTGATGCTCCAGTAGATGTCGAATATGCTAAAAAGCAGATTGCAGACACAAGAGAAAATATTATTATTAGACTATTCGCGGATCCAGTCAAAGGAGGAGAAATTTTGCGGAGGTTCATTGATGGCAAACGAAAAGCTAATGTTACATTAGATAGCTTTCGGCACATGCCAGATATTGATGATGGTGATCCAGATCAGGTTGGTATGAAACAAATGCTGTTGTTAAAGGCAGATATGCTTGAGGCACAAAGTGTACGTAGATACTCACATGAAAAAGCTGTGACTCTTATAGATATGGCGGCAGATCCAAATAACATAGCTCAAGAACGTTTTCAGAGAGGGTTAGAATGGGAAGCGGCAATTTTATCAGATGAGTTAGGTTTGGATAATAAAGAAATTAGTGGCCCAGCACCTATTACAGAGTTGTTGGATGACGATGCGGTTGATGAAGAAGCGAATGCTTTAAAGAGTTGGAATAATACGAGAGATCTTTTACAACATCTAACAGAAGCCGATAATTTACAATCTGCTTATATTACAAAAAAAAGAGCAGCCATACAAACAAACGGATTAAAAGCAGTTTTTACACATTTACAGCCAGGCAAAAGACGTTTTTTGGATAGTGTTGATAAAAGAGTTATGGGCAGCATTGCAGAAGCAGAGGCTGTACTAGAACAAATTGGTAATGAATCTTTTATCGATCGTAATTTATGGTTGTTGCAAGCTCATCGTATGTTGGCTTCAGATTCAAATAATCAAGAATACCTTCCAGATGTTAATGGCGAATTGATTGATGAGTATATGGAGGAAAAAGGGTTTGAGATTGATGATGATACAGGTTTTTATATACAGAGAAATATTGATAGTGGCAGAAGACTAGTTCAAATTATGGAAGCACAAACTGTCTCTGATCATATTAAAAAAATATCTGCAAAATTCGTTAAAATTGGTGAAACAAGACAAAGAAACGTGGAGGTAGCTAAGTATAAGGAATTCATGAAAAGACGAGATGAATATGGTCAATTAGCTGAAAACTATATTTCTGCACTAAACACTGTTCGATTGATTGAGAAAAAAATTGAAGCAATGGAAAATAGTAAAAATGCTTTAGGGTTACGTCCATTCGGAAGCGCTAGAAGGATTAGAGAAGAAACGGCAAAATTGAACATTGAAGAAGCAGAGGTTAAGAAATTAGAAGATACTTTGAATGGTTATACAGATGTTACGGCCAATCCAACAGATGATGCCATGTTTTGGCAGGATAGAGAAAGACAGATGGAAGATGATCTTGATGAACAATTTAAAGCTGAACGATCTGCCAGGGCAGGAGAGAGTACAGGTTCGATGGGACGAGATAAAAAAGCTGAGGCTGGCTAAGGGTATTGACATTAATAATTTTTTTTGATATATTTCTTTGTCATTTTAGACACAATAATAAAATATGAATTTCGATAATTATACAACTAAAGCAGCCGAAGCTATCCAGGCAACAATGCAGATAGCCGGTAAATTATCTCAGCAGGCAATTTCGCCGCTACATTTACTGTGGGCTCTTTTAGAGCAACCTGATGGATTAGTTAGTAAATTGTTACAGAAAGTGGAGGTAGATTCTGTAAAAGCCAGTACATTAATAAAAGAAAAATTAGCAACATTAGGAGAAGTTACTTTAAGTGAAAATCCTTATGCTACTCCAGAATTAAAACAAGTGCTAACAAATGCCGAATCTGAAGCTGCGAAGATGCGAGATGAATACATTAGTGTTGAGCACTTATTTTTAGCACTGTTAGATGTTAAAGAAGTTAAAGATTTATTAGGAGTTACAAAGGATAAAATTGTTTCTGAATTATCAAATATTAGAGGTAGTCAAAGAGTAACAGATCCAGACCCAGAAGGAAAATATGAAGTACTATCAAAATATACACAGGACTATACAGAGCTGGCTAGTAGTGGGAAAATTGATCCAGTAATTGGTAGAGATGATGAAACTAGACGTTTGATGCAGATATTATCTAGAAGAACAAAGAATAATCCTGTTTTAGTTGGTGAGCCAGGAGTTGGTAAAACAGCTATTGTGGAAGGTTTAGCAAAAAAAATTGTAGATGGTGATGTGCCGGAATCTTTAAAAAATAAAAAAGTATTATCACTTGATATTGGAGCTTTATTAGCTGGAGCAAAATATCGGGGAGAATTTGAAGATAGATTAAAAGCTTTGCTTAAAGAAATTGAGAATTCTGATGGACAAATAATTTTATTTATAGATGAGTTACATACGATTGTTGGTGCAGGTGGAGCGGAAGGTGCCGTAGATGCTAGCAACTTACTAAAGCCGGGATTAGCTCGTGGTACCTTACGCACTATTGGTGCAACTACCTTAAAAGAGTATCGTAAATACATAGAAAAGGACGCTGCTCTTGAAAGACGATTCCAACCGGTAAATGTTGAAGAGCCATCATTAGCTGATGCAATATCAATTTTGCGTGGCATAAAAGAAAAATACGAGGTTCATCATGGAGTAAAG
>JAUYKW010000011.1 GCA_030698395.1 bacterium | reverse complement strand
TTTTCAACAAATCTTTCTGCTGATTTCTGGCTCAATTGCCATGTTAAAAAATCATGTAAAATCTTCAAATTCTTTATATCTTTACCAAAATCACAAATCTTTTTTTCTAGCGCTTCACGTTCTATTTCTGTAGTCTCTATTTCTTTTGTTAATCTATCAATAGTTTCTTTAGGAATATTTTCTTGATGAGGTAGTGATGTTGTCTCAAATTTATGTTCTTCCAATAACTTTGTTAACTCACTAATAACAGTTTTTGAAAAAACAACCATGATTCTAGAGTCTTTTTCATCTTTAGAAACAAGTGTAATTTCCACATCATCCTTAATTTCCCTCAACCGAACCTTTAATTCGTCAAAGTTTGCCGTGCTAATTGTTCCAAGTAAAATGCCAGTAAGCTTTGTGTCCTGAAATTCAATAGGAGCTGCTGTTAATTCCATCCAAGGTTGAAGCAATTCAATTTCTTCAGTATTTTTCTCAATTAAATTATTTACAGCAGTTAAATTTGTGCCAATATCTGTTAGTTCATTAGTTATCGACTTATAATCAAAATCTTCAACTATTTTTTCTATCTCTTCTTTGGATAATCTATACTTTCCACCTCTGATTTTTTCAATCATCGGCACTTTTTCATCAAAATGCTCAGATACAAAATTTATCGCATAAGCGATTTGAGCAATATCATATTCCAATGATTGAACAACGACTTCACTCTCTGTCTCTCCTATAAGTTCAACAGCAGCAGTATTTTGCAACAAATTTAGGATATTATCCCTATGTTTGTTTATTCCAACTAATTGAATTTTTTTTACTTCTGCTACAGCCATTATTATCCGATGATCTCGTCAACTATTTCTTTAGCGATTTTCTTTATTTGGCCTTCTTTTATGTTTTCTACTTTAGACATGTCATCACTTTGTTTTTTTTTGTATTCACTTTTTTTGGCTTTCACTTCCTGAGTTGCTTTTTCAAAAATTTTCATCTTTTCTGGATCGATCGCATTTTCTAAATTACTTTTCAATTTTTCATGTTCAACTCGTACTTGTTGTACTTGTTGTTCAACGTTGTGTTTCGCTTCAGATACAGCATTATCAAATGCTTCTTCCTTCTCTTTTATTTTTTCAACTATCTCTGCTCCATTTGCCATAATATTATCTTAGGTTTAGAAAATTTTTTATTAATATAAAATCTCAAGCGCATATATAATATTGGAGAATCTAATAAGAGTCAATAGTTAATTAAAAAAAATACCTCTTTTTTGTGGATAAACATGAATTATGTAATTTTAGCAATATTTTTTTGAATTAACTTGACAAAACACCCAAAAACAACTATGATTTTCGTGTATTATTTCTAATAAAATTTTGTATGGCTGAACAAATAAATAGCAAAGATCCCATGTCTAATTTTGTAGATAATCTAATTACAGAAGCGGGATTAACTGGAATACCTGATGATTTTTTAGAGATATATAAGGCTAATCTAATGGCCCAAGTACAAAGACGTATCGGAATAATTGCAATTGGTGAATTGAATGATGAAAAAAAAGCAGAGTATGTAACTAGATTTATTGAAGAAAATGATGTAGATCCTATGGAAATGCAAAAATACCTTGTAGAAAACGTTTCTGATTTCGAGAATAAATTACAAATAGGGCTACAAGAACTGGCAAGTGAGTTTATTTCTGCTGCAAAGCAATCATAGATTCATGACAGCACAAGAAGCCCAAAAACGTATTAATAGGATTCAGAAAATTTATCTGAATTTTGAACAGAGCATAGAAGAACTCCAAAGAGAAAGAAAGATTTTGATAAGAAATATCATGGAACGCACTGACGCTGGCAATACTAGCGAGCAAATAGAAAAAATATTAGAGGGTCTTGAACAAAACTAAACTATGGCAGATCCGAAAGATCCAGCAAAAAAAAATATCCCTCCTGAACCAGGGATACCACCAGGACAACTTAAACCAGAGATCACTGGTCTTATTGAAATTGATCCAGTAAATGCTTTAAATCAGGCAGCGGATGCAGTTCGTGCTGGAATAAACACTGCCGAAGATAAGTTATCTGAACTTCCAACAGAAGTAGCTGTAGTTGCATCTCCGGAGGATAAAGCCGTTCTTCAAAGGCTGATAGATCAAGGTAGAATAACAGCAATGCAAGCAAGAGCGGATGTGGCTGCAGCAGCTTCACCTGCTGTTGAACTTGAAACCGAACTTATTATAGTTGAACCAAAATCATTATCAAATGCCATTGCTGAATTAGTTAAATTTGATGAGTTGAACGCCTCACAAATTACAACGATGAGAAGCTTACTTCAAGAATTAGCTTTTGAAGAGCCTATAGTGCATACACCTGATAGCACAGATAAAAAAAAATTATTGAAAATAGTTATTGATATTTCGCAACAATTGGATAGAGAAGAAGAGATAAAAGATGCTATTAGGAGAGGGTATGAACAGGCTTTAAGTTGGGCATCTAATGTAGATACTGAAAGAGCAACATGGCAAGCAGCTTTGGGTAGTGATGTAGATGATTATCTAGTACCAGAACTTGATACCAAACAAATAGAGAATCTTGAAAATGATGAAATTGAAACAGAACGAGTTAATAATATTGACAGTACATCCTTGCCAGAGCCTCATAGCATTGCAACAAAATTAGACGATTTATCTCCTGGTTTAGAATCAATTGATGTTTTATCTCAAGAACTAATTTTGGAAGGTGACGTAATTGTAGATTTAAGTATTATTGGCTTACCTCCTGTAATTTATAGTGGATTTGAAAGAGTCGGTGACACTGTTAAATTAATGTTCAAGCATGGAAATAAATATAAATATGAAGTACAGCTCAAACACTCTAATCGAAGCGGTGAACCAAAATTGGTGGCTGCGGATTTTTGGGGTGTAGAGGGTGGTTTTTTTCCATGCACATTTAATAGCACAATGGAGCTTGCAGCTATTTGGAAAGTTTTTTTACAAGACAGGCCAAATGCCATTAATGAAACAGCCGGCAGACTTGGAGTAACTCCAGATAAAATAGTCCTAAATGATCAAGGAGATGGTTATAGAGTATTGGAAAGTTTTGAACTACCAACAGAGCAGAATGCAGAACAAACTGTTCAATCAGAGGATATGGAAACAGAGCCTAGTGAAAAACAAGAATGGCGAGAAAAAATAGACACTGGAGAATCAAGACAGGTTATTTTTGAAAAAGGTAGGTATACACATCCTTCTGAGGTACTAGAAAGAGATCGAGAAATCCACATAACAACATCTATTGGAACAATTGACGGCCGTTGCGATTATGGTGGACCAGCATCAAAATATTCATACGAAAATCAAGATACTATGTTTGCTGGAGAAACACCTACCAGAGCATTGATTGCCGGAGTTATTGATGGAGCTGGGGGAAGTAACAATGGTTTAGGAGCTAGTAGAATTGCTAATATAACAATTGAAAGAAAATTACAGGAAGGAGTTTCAGTAAACGATGCTTTAAAAGAAGCTAACACGGCTGTATATAATAGTTATCAGGGCAGTAGTTATGCTTGTTGCGCAATTGTTAAAATAGAAACAACTGGTAATACAGAGGTTGGTTGGAGCGGTGATGCCAAGATTATTACTATTCGTAATGGAAAAATTCTTAGAGATGCTACATCAATACCTGATAATGTAGCTACAGCAGCCATTGAAAGAGCGGGTGCTACTGCAGGACAATATTTTATACATCCAAATAATAATGTAATTCTTTCATCAACTGGTAGAGAACGTAATCATAATGAAGATAATGCACTAGAATTTAAGGCCCAAGAAGATGACTTTATTATAGTTGGTTCAGATGGAGCTATCACAGACCTAGTTAGTGAATATGAGATTGAGCAATTAGCAATTACATCCAATGGGGATACGGCTAAGTTACAAAGAGAGATATTTGATCTAGCTTTTTCAAGAGCTAATTCTGTTGTTGATTTTCAAATTAAATGGGGGCCTGGAGATAATGATATTGTTAATATGGACGCCACACGCTACGGTTTTGCTGAAGATCAATGGGGATATCGAAAACATGGAGACAATATTACAGTACAAGTTATTAAAGTAGAAAGACTAGGAGAACAGGCTTTTGAAGAGCAACCAACTGTTCAAGCAGAAACTATCCAAGTAACACCAGAAAATGAACTTACCCTAACAGATTTAGGAGTTTTTGATGCTGAAAGCCAAACATTTACACTAGCTACAGGAATTGATATAGCTATGTCTATTCCTAACTTACCGGCTTGTGAGTTATTAGTATTAAATCGAAGCTCTGATAACTTAAAAATACAATTCAGATATAACGATGATTATCATATCGTCTGCAGACTTTCTGAAGATGGTTCATTGATAGTTACTGGTGCTGATGGTACAGCAAGATTGTTCATGCGTAGTGGAAATATAACAGATTTTGCATCATTTATGGATGAAATTCTTGCTCATATAAAGCAGGAAAGTGATAATAGTCGTAAAGTTATTTCATTGAGAGCTTTACCTGGATTAACTAAGTATGACAAAACTACTCAGCAAGTGATTTTTAAAAATGGTGCAGTGGTTGATATGGGAATTGATGGTCTAACGGATTGTGAGATTACAAGAGAAAGTGCAATCGATGACTTAGATATTGTAAAATTTTCCTATGGTGATGAGTTAACAATAGTTTGTGAACTTACAAAGGATGAAGCGCAGTTAACTGTTCATGATGGAACAAATGTTCCATTTAAAAAAATCGGCCCTATTGATGGATGGGATAAATTATTAAAAGAAGCAGTTGTTGATGTAATGGATGCTGCAGAATCAGAGCAAGAAACTCATGTTGGAGTGGTAGCCGGAGATAGGAAATTACCACCAATAACCATGCCTAATCCAAATCGCGGGGAGGCAGTTCCAGTGAAATCAACTACGCCAGACACAAACATTCGTGATTTATTAAATGAGTTTAAATTAAGGCAACAAACAGCAGATGTTGATTCTTTTAATAGAGAATTAGCTCAGGCAAGATATGTCAGAATAGAGGCCCTACAAGCAAATGATGCATTACTACAAAACATAAATAATCTCATTGAAGAAGTAATAAGTATAGGAGTATCTAATGCACAGGAACATCCAGGTATTGATCAAATCGCTACAGAACTAGGTATCCCTGTAGACAAGGTACTATTAGTTCTGCAAAGACAAAGCGAAAGAATTCATCAACAAGCTAAACAATTAGAAAAATCTAATAGGAGCTGGAAGAAAGGCTTACTCAAAGCCGCCGGTTATATTGGAGCAGGCGTGGGAATAGCTGCAACCGGGTGGATTCCAGGTGCGCAAATTGCGGGTGTGATGTTAGGAACTAGATTAGTTGATAATTTATTAACAGACAGATCAAGAAGAAACAATATTATTGCAAAGGAAAGAAGCCTGCGAGAAATGCTGCGTCTTGAAGATTCGGACTTTTTTCAAAAAGTACGAGAAGATCTTCTAGCGGAACTCGCTTCAACTAAACAGCAACAAATTGACAATCGTGATGATGAACTTGCATTTGGGTATACTACAATTAGCGAAGCTAGAGACAAATATTTAGATAGTACAGGAAATAGAAAACAGATCGAGAGAAATGATTTGGCAGAAGTAATTAACATGGAACGAGATGCCTACCGTGGCAGGATGATTGACTCAATGATGTTAGAACAGGCGCCAACTATTTATCAAGCATACCAAGACGCAAGAACTGGTTATGCAATTGGAGATATTTTAAGAGATGAATTAGCAACAGCTAAAGAAGCTTATTACGAAAAAGTAAAAGTATTAGGGATCGAACAAATGGCTAATGCAGCAGCTGCTCTATATAGTCTTGATCAAAACTCATTGACCTTAGAACGAGAAGCAGAGCGTGAACGTAAGCCAAAGTGGCTATCTAAATGCATGGCATTTTTAACTGAGAACAAACTAGTTCGAGGTGGAGAAACTTTAACTGATAAGAATATCGCTACCACTGCATATACAACTATTGCTGTTTTAGCAAGAGAAATGCCAATATTAAGAAATGTTTTGGGAGGAATTGCAGGTATGCGAGCAGCTGATTTAGTACGTGGTTTTGCTACTCGAGGATCTGAATCTGGAAGATTATATCCATCAAACATAGCCCTGATTGATAGATTAAGAGAAGCCTCTGAGAATATTTCAGTATCAAGAATGGATAAAATAGATGTTGCGAGAGCAAGATCTAGAATAAAACAAGCTGAATACCTTGGATTATCTCCAACTGAAAGACAAGTATTAATTGAGGCTGTTGATGTTTATGATCAAGCATTATTATTACATGCACAAAATGCACTCTCAGAAGTTAGTTCAGCAACAAAACTACTTGAAGAAGAACTACAGAATAGTCTAGCTACAGCAAATAGAAGAAGAACTACTGCTACAATTACCAAGGCTGTAGGATTTACTATTGGAGCTATGATACCGGAGTTAGTTCATTCTTTTAATGGTCAAGAATCTATTGCAAACACTGATACTCCAGCAGACATTATAGCTCCAGCTCCACATTCAGAAATAAATATTGAAACAGATTTATCAACTGGAACGGAGCCGGCACCACAACCTAATATTGTAGACACAGATACTCCATCTGAGGATGTACTAACAGGCACAAAACCAGCTATTGCAGAAGTAGTTAAACCTATTACAATCCCAGGTATTGGATCCTTTACCGATGAAGAATGGGGCAATATGACAATTAAGGCAGGCGAAGGTGTGTCACATCCTCTAACACGTCAATTAGAAGCTAGAGCTGATGAGTTTGGATTCTCCGGAGAAGGAGATGTACATAAATGGGCTTTAAGAATGACAAAGCCAATTCTTCTAGCTCAAGAAAAAATACACATTGATGGAAAAGATGTTTCAATCTGGAGTGAGGATAGTAATGAACAACTATGGGTAATGGATAAGGATAAGTATTCTGTTGTATTATCTGGAACTGCAGAAAACCCAATAATTCTTTTATATGATACAGCGACACATGAAGCTCTTAATCAATCTGCCCTAGACAGTGCATTGGAAGCTATGCCTGCAAAATTAACTCAGGCTATAGAAGATCTTGCACAGATGGAATCAATAACTACTGAATATCCAGGATTCAAACCAGGAATGACTGAAGCTGATTATATTACTGCATATCAAGAGGCACGTCCTGAGGTAGATCCAGCTAGCTTAGAAACTGCTGCACGTATTGAATTTGCAGAAGCGTCTAGAGAACTAAATGGTGCATTAGGAATAATTCCAGAAGGCGAACCCGATATCTACTATACGCCAGGAAGTTCTTTTACAGATTACAGACTAAGCTTATTCCGAGAGGGTGTCCCTACTTCGGAAGTTATGTCTAACGTAGATTTCTATAGAGAACAATGGGAGAGAGCAGTAGCAGCTCATGAAAGTAAATAAATGTGTTGAGATTTACTTTTTTGTGTTATAGTAAATTTTCTATATGACATTAAAAGATTTTTTAATTTCCATTTGTGTTGTAACACTTTTTAGCTGGATTGCTTGGTTTACTGTTTTATTTTACATTGATCCTGAGGCTTCCAGAATAGGAATATTTGTTTTTTATGCAGCATTGTTTTTTTCCTTATTAGGAACATTTACAATGCTAGGTTTAGGCATAAGAATGGGTTTAAAACGTCTTCATCATGAGAAAGTAGTTGCATTTAGGTTTATATCACCTTCAATTAGGCAGGCAGTTTGGTTTTCAATTGTAATTGTCATGTCTTTAGTGTTATTGGCAAGCGATTTATTTACGTGGTGGTCTGTCTTATTATTATTGGGCGGATTAGTTGTATTAGAGAGTTTCTATTTGATGAAAAATCCAGATCCAAGAAAAAGAGCTCAACCTAGAAATGCACCAACCAAAGAATTATGAGTAATCAAGACATGGACACTCAATTAGCATCAATTCAAGAAGAATTCAAAGTGAAATCTTCCGAAGTTAAATCTATTACAGATGTAGATGCTATTAATGATTATTTCTTTAATCGTAAAAAAGGCAAACTAACCAATGTTTTACGAGGCCTTAAAAGTATAAAAGATCCTGCAGAAAAGAAGAATTTGGGTAAACTTGCGAATGAGACAAAAATTGAAATACTTGCAAAATTAGACAAGCTAGCACTTGAATACAAATCAACAACAGCGAAGATGTCTAACTTTGATGTAACTCTGCCAGGAAAAACTCCATCACTCGGAAGAATCCACCCATTACGACAAGTACAAGAAGAATTGGTTGATATTTTTTATTCAATGGGCTTTAGTGTTCACGAAGGAAATGAACTAGAGAATGAACTTTATTGTTTTGAATATCTTAATATACCAGCAACTCATCCAGCGCGTGATTTACAGGATACATTCTATGTAAAAAAATATCAAAACAGTGATATTGAAGAGGTTCTAAGAACTCACACTTCCAATATGCAAGTTCGTATCATGGAACAACAAAAGCCACCATTACGAATAGTTGTACCTGGAAGAGTATTTCGAAATGAAGCTATAGATGCATCACATGAACACACTTTTTATCAGATGGAAGGATTTGTTGTTGATGAAGATGTATCAATCTCTAACTTAACCTATGTGTTAAAGGAGGCAATGTCTAAGATTTTACAACAGAGCGTTCAAATTAGATTAAGACCAGGTTATTTTCCATATGTAGAACCCGGATTTGAAGCTGATTGTTCCTGCGTGAATTGCGATGGAAAAGGCTGTAAAACATGCAAATATACTGGATGGGTAGAAATGCTAGGATGTGGAATGATTCATCCAAAAGTATTTGAATCCGCAGGATATGAAGCAGGTAAATATACGGGATTTGCATTTGGCATCGGCATAAACAGATTGGCAATGCTAAAATATGGAATTCCTGATATAAGAGAGTTTATGAAGGGTGATCTGCGCTTCTTAGATCAGTTTTAACTTATATATTCATGAAATTATCACTTAATTGGTTAAAAGAGTTTGTTGAAATCAACGAAACACCAGAAAGAATATCAGAGCTAATAACAATGCACATTGCTGAAGTTGAAGGTTTTGAAAATCAGGCAGAATCCTTGAAGCATATTGTTGTTGGAAAAGTTTTAGAAGCTAAAAGACATCCTAATGCGGACAACTTAAACATTGGCCAATTTGATGTAGGCGAAGATAATGCTCGGCAAATTGTTTTTGGCGGAAAAGCAGTTTTAAAAGCAGGGGATATGATACCGGTTGCCTTGCCTGGAGCACATATTGGTGAAATAACAATTTCTGAAAGAAAGTTGCGCAATGAAATATCTCAAGGGATGTGTTGTTTAAATTCAGAAATTGGAATATTAGATAATGAAGAAAAATTACATTTTTTTGACAACAGCGTTACCACCGGAACACCAATAAGCGAAGTATTGAAGTTAAATGATGTCATTATTGAAATTGATAATAAAACCTTGACTCATCGATCAGATTTATTTAATCATGTAGGATTTGCTCGTGAAATTGCCGTAGTTTTACAGAAAGAACTTAACATTCCAGCACTCCTCGAAGCTGAACAAAGTGATGAAATAAAATTTACTGTGGAAGTTGAAGATCCTAAATCTTGTCCAAGATATATGGGAGTTGTGTTAAACAATATAAAGATAAAATCATCACCCGATTGGATGCAAGCTAGATTAGTATCAGTAGGTGTAAGACCAATAAATAATGTGGTAGACATTACAAACTATGTAATGATGGAGTATGGACAGCCCTTACATGCCTTCGATTTTGATAAACTGAATGGTAATAAAATAATTGTAAGACGAGCAAAAAAAGATGAACTATTTGTATCTCTAGATAACAAGAATCACAAACTAGACGAAAATACTTTAGTAATTGCGGATGATAATAATCCTACTGCATTAGCCGGTATTATGGGCGGTTTAACGTCAGAGATTTCTGATAAAACCACAACCATGGCATTGGAATCCGCAAATTTTGAACCAACTATCATTAGAAAAGCATCATCAAAACAATCTTTGAGAACAGAAGCAAGTACTAGACATGAAAAAGGTTTAGGTTTTATCTTTCCAGAATTAGGTTTTTGGAGAGCAATTGAACTATTAGTAGAGCATGCAAATGCAAAAGTAGCATCTAGTATTAAGAATGTTAATCAAGGTCGTCCTCAAAAAAAGGAGCAATCGTTATCACTGGAATTTATCGAAAGATTAATTGGCATGCAAATAAGTAGAGAAAAGATAAATGAAATACTAACAGGACTGAGTTTTGAAATTATAAATGATCAGGAAGGTGTACTAACAATTGAAGTCCCAGACCACAGAACTGATATTTCTAATGAACAAGATTTGATTGAGGAAATTGCTCGCATGATTGGGTATGATGCTATACCGGTTACGCCCTTGCTTGGTTTACTGGAACCATCAATTAGAGAAAAAACTACCTATATTGGCGAACAATTAATTCACCAACTTAGCGCTTGGGGAGCAAGAGAAGTAATGAACTATTCTTTTTATGGAACAGAAGACGTAGAAAAACTGGAATTATCCGAAGAAAAGCACATTGAAATTGTGAATCCAATGAATCCGGATCAACAATATATGCGTCAAACACTACTCGCGGGTTTACTGAAATCAATAAAGTACAATCAGGATAATCAATATAAGAATATTTCTTTAGTAGAATATGGTCATGTATTCTTTCCTAATAATGAATTTTCAGTTGTGGCTGGAGTAATCTCTCTCGAAGATAATAGTGTCTTCTATAAGGCAAAGGGTTTAGTCGAAGAATTACTAATCAGGCATAATATTAAAGTTTTGCTGAAACCACTTGAAGATTCAGATGAACGAGAAAACACAAACTATCAAGTCTTTAATCCTGCAGCTGATGCAATTTATACAGCCGGGAAGTCTCAAATAGCTACAATAGGCTTAATTAAACAAAATATACTAGATAAATATGATATCTCCGGTAGTATTGCATTTTTTACAATTCATTTACCACGTTTTGTTGAACTATCTAGTAAAACTACTAAATTTAAGAAGATTAACCTATTACCAAAAATAGATCTGGACATCTCAATAGAAGTGACAAAAGAAATTAACTGGAATATGATTCAAGCTGAAATTGTAAAAAGTGCTGGAAAATATTTAGAATCTGCTGAACTATTTGATGTTTATGAAGGTGATAAAATTGACGAAAATAAAAAATCTTTAGGAATTAGAATGTTTTTTCAAGCAAAAGATAGAACCCTTACCATGAATGAAGCAGAGAAAATTAGAACAAATATTGTCGACCAGCTATCTAAAAAATTTAATGCTATTCATCGTTTCTAAATTTACCTAAAATTAGCAAAAAAAGTAATTATTTTCACTTGAGTACTGTTCAGGAGTATGGTACACTACACGTAATTGTATATATAAAAAATCATGCCAAATCCAAAAAATAAACCCTCTACTAAAGCTGGAAACAGCAGTAAAAAGACAACAGCGAAAAAACAAGAATATGGCGCTAAACAGATTGCTGTATTAGAAGGTCTAGAGCCAGTTCGAAAAAGACCAGGAATGTATATTGGTAATACAGCCCATGCTGGATTACATCATTTAATTTGGGAAGTTGTTGATAATGCCATTGATGAAGCCATGGCCGGCTATTGTGATTTAGTATCAATTACCTTACTTCCAGATGGATACGTAACTGTTGAAGATAATGGTAGAGGAATACCAGTTGAAAAACATCCAGTTACTAAGCTATCAACACTGGAAACGGTACTAACTAAGTTACATGCTGGTGGAAAATTTGGTGACGGTGGTTATAAAGTATCTGGTGGGTTACATGGTGTTGGTGTATCTGTAGTTAATGCCTTATCGTCTGATTTAACGGCACAGGTTAAAAGAGATGGAAAATTGTATGAACAAAAATATGCTTTTGGAAAGCCCAAGGGTAATGTAAAATCAGTTGGTAAATCAAAAAATAACGGTACCATAATCACATACAAAGCAGATGATGGAATTTTCTCTGTAACGGAATATGAGTGGGATTATATTTTGGATCATCTCAGACAACAAGCATATTTAACAAAGGGTTTACAAATGGTGATTACTGATGAAAGAGACCCAAAGAAAAAACGATCATACACTTATTATTTTGAAGGAGGAGTTGCTTCATATTGCAGACATTTAAATCATCATAAAGAAAGCAAACAAGAAAAAGTTTTTTATGTTGAAAAGGAAATAGAAAACATTAAAGTTGAAATAGCTGTGCAATATAGTAACGAATATAATGAAAATGTATTTGGTTTTGCTAATAATATTCACACAGTTGAAGGTGGTATGCACATCCAAGGATTCAGAACTGCATTAACTAGATCTATAAATAACTACGCTAGAAAAAACGGATTTTTAAAAGAAAAAGACACTAACTTAACGGGAGATGATGTCCGAGAGGGTTTAACAGCTGTAATCTCAGTTAAACTTCCTGAACCACAATTCGAGGGTCAAACAAAAGCAAAGCTTGGTAATGCAGAAGTCAGACCAGTAGTGGAGTCAGTGTTTGGTGACTATTTTTCAGCATTCCTTGATGAGCAACCACAGGATGCCAGAGCTATCATCGGAAAGTGCATGATCGCACAGCAAGCTAGACAAGCTGCTAGGGCTGCTAGAGATACTGTTTTAAGAAAGGGTGCACTGGAAGGAATTACGTTACCAGGTAAACTAGCTGATTGTTCTTCTCGAAACCCTGCTGATAGTGAATTATATATTGTAGAGGGTGATTCTGCTGGTGGATCAGCAAAACAAGGAAGAGAAAGGGGCTTTCAAGCGATTCTACCGCTACGTGGTAAGATTTTGAACGTTGAAAAATCAAGACTTGATAAAATGCTCGCCAATAATGAAATCAAGAACCTGGTTGTAGCAATGGGAACTAATATTGGGGATTTATTTGATGTATCAAAATTACGGTATCATAAAATTATCATCATGACCGATGCTGATGTTGATGGAGCACATATCAGAACATTGCTATTAACATTATTTTTTAGGCATTTTCAAGATCTAATTAAACAAGGTTTCCTATACATCGCGCAACCGCCATTGTATCGGATAAGTAAAGGCAGTAAGGTAATTTATGCTTATTCAGATGAAGAAAAAGATAAGTATGTTAGTGAATTGTCAAAATCTGTTGCTGTAAAAGATGTCGAAAAAAAGAAAAAGAAAAAGACAGAAGAAGATTCTGATGATGAACAGGGAGTAGGAGAAGTTGTTGCTGGTGTTGGAATTCAAAGATATAAAGGTCTTGGAGAAATGAATCCAACACAACTATGGGAAACAACTATGGATCCTGAGGTTAGGACAATTCAACAAGTAACTATTGAAGATGCAGAAAAAGCTGATGAAATCTTTGACATTCTGATGGGAAGTGAAGTCGGACCTAGAAAAAGATTCATTCAAACTCGTGCAAAATTAGTTGATAACTTAGACATTTAATGTATTGGGTAGTCTGGTTCGGAAAACTAACTTGGTTTTTCCTTCCGGCAGGATTGGCAAACATGGCACCGGTTCTTTTTAGAAACTCATTCAAGAGTTTGGCGTACCCAATTAATAAAAAATTATTTGGGAACCATAAAACATGGCGTGGATTAGTAGTGGCAATTATCAGTGGTGGATTATTTTTTGTTCTCCAAAGATACCTAGGATTAAATATGACTGAATTTCAAGAAATATCCGCTTATAATTATAGTGAATTTGCTTGGTGGTTCGGTTTTTTATTTGCTGCCGGTGCAATATTTGGAGATTTAATTAAAAGTTTTTTCAAAAGACGCTTCCATCATAAACCTGGTACACGCTGGTTTCCTTTTGATCAAATAGACTTTTTACTAGGCTCTGGAATTGTTTTAACAATGTTTGCAAAAATAACCATTCCAAGCTGGTTAATGATCATTATAGGTGGTATTATATTGCACTTAATCGTTAATCAAATTGGTTTCCGACTAAAGTTAAAGGATAATCCCTGGTAGGGATTTGACAAAGAAAATAACTTTAGTATATTATATGTACAGATGGCCAAGAAAGGCCTTTTTAATATACTTTCATGAACAAAGAAGAAACAACACAAGACTCACAAGAAAGTGCTAAGCAAACACCGCTGGAAACTAAAGAAAGATTCTCGTTAGTCAAATATGTTAAGAATTCTTACAAAGAGTTAAAAAAAGTTAAGTGGCCAACAAGAAAAGATGCCATTAGAAGTACTGGTATTGTAATAATATTCAGCGTCTTAGTTGCTGGATTTCTAGGTGTTCTTGATTACGGATTCAATCAAGGCCTAACGTACCTTATTTCACTAACATAAATATAATATTATATGCCAAAACAAACAGGAAATCAGGGCAGAAGATGGTATGTATTACATACGTACTCCGGATATGAAGAAAATGTAACCGAAAATCTTCAGCAAAGAATAGAATCCATGGATATGGAGGACAAAATATTCAGTGTATTAGTTCCAACAGAAAAAAAGATTAAAATTAAAAACGGAAAAAGGAAAGTAGTTACTGAAAAAATATTTCCTGGTTACGTACTTGTAGAGATGATTGTAACCGATGATTCCTGGTATGTAGTTAGAAACACACCTAATGTAACCGGATTTGTAGGATCGGGAACAACACCAACACCAATATCAGAAGAGGAGGTAAAGGAATTACAAAGACGAATGGGTATTGAACAACCTAGTATGAAAATGGATTTCGATAAAGGTGATCCTATCAGAATCATTGATGGTCCATTCAAAGACATGGAAGGAAAGGTATCTGATGTTGACGACGTAAGAGGAAAAGTAAAAGTCTTAGTGTCAATGTTTGGACGCGAAACACCAGTAGAATTAGATCCATTGCAAGTTAAAAAAATATAAGTATATGGCAAAGAAAGTAAAAACAATCATCAAACTACAAATTCCAGCCGGTCAGGCTAATCCAGCGCCACCAGTAGGGCCTGCACTAGGACAGCATGGATTGAACATCCAGGAATTTTGTACAGCATTCAACGACAAAACTAAAGATGAAAGAGGTAATATATTGCCAGTTGTAATTAATGTTTATGAAGATAGAACTTTCGATTTTATCGTAAAAACACCTCCAGCTGCAGAATTGCTTAAAAAAATTGCAGGTATCTCTAAAGGATCTGGCAATCCACTAAAGGAAAAGGTTGGTAAAGTAACAAAGGACCAAATTAAGGAAATAGCGGAACAAAAAATGCCAGACTTAAATGCGAACGACATAGAAGCAGCTATGAAAATTATTGAAGGAACAGCCCGCCAAATGGGCCTTACAGTAGAATAAATATATGGTAAAAAGATCAAAAAGATACAAAGAACTACAAGCAAAAATTACTGGAGGATCTCAGTATAGTATTGCTGAAGCAGTAGATCTATTAAAAGAACAACCAACAAAATTTGATGGTAGTATCGAACTTCACATTAAATTAGGAATCAATGCAAAAAAGTCAGATCAAATTGTTAGAGGATCTGTACAACTACCACACGGAACTGGTAAAACAGTCAAAATAATGGCATTTGTGAATTCCAACCAAGAAGCAGAAGCAAAGGAAGCTGGCGCTGACTTTATTGGAACTAAAGAAGAAATAGACAAAATTAAACAAACCGGAAAAGTAGATTTTGAAGTTGCGATTGCGACTCCAGATATGATGAAACAAGTTGGTCCAATTGCAAGAATATTAGGACAAAAAGGATTAATGCCAAATCCAAAGAATGAAACAGTTGGTACTGACGTGACAAAGATGATTCAAGCATTAAAGGCTGGAAAAGTAAACTTTAGAAATGATGACACCGGTAATGTTCATTTAGGTATAGGAAAAGTTTCATTTGAAACATCACAGTTGATAGAAAATATCAATAATGCCATTGAAGCCATTAGAAAAGCGAAACCAAGTACTGCAAAGGGTATTTACATGCAAAACACAACTCTATCATCAACAATGGGACCAGGAATACCAATATCAGTAGCATAAAATATGGAAGATTCTCGCCCACAACTTGATAAATATTTTCTCGACATAGCGAATGTGGTCGCAACTCGAGCAACTTGTGACCGTGCTCATATTGGAGCAGTTCTGGTAATGAATAAATATCTCATTTCTACCGGTTACAATGGCGCACCACATGGTCTACCTCATTGTGATGATGCTGGACACCTCATGGAAAACGATCACTGTATTCGTACTACTCATGCTGAACAAAACGCTATTATTCAAGCAGCTGTGCATGGTAGTTCAACAAAAGGAGCAACTTTGTATACCACTCACAGTCCATGTAAAATATGTACAAAGATTATTCTGAATGCACATATTGTTCGAGTTGTTGCTCAAAATTTTTATCGAGATGACTCTATAGTAGAAATGTTCTCTCAAGCGGGAGTAAAGCTCACGATTATAGAAAACGGGGAAGAGAAAAACATTACATAAGTATGTTAATTGCTCTAACAGGTGAAAAACTATCCGGCAAAGGAACAGCATCGGACTATTTTGCTAATGAAAAAGACGCTAAGAAATTCCGCTTCTCACAAGTTTTGTTTGATATTCTAGAACGTCTTCATAAAGATACATCCAGAAAAAATCTTGTTGATCTTGGTATTGCTCTGCGAAAAGTTTACGGAGATGATGTACTTGCTCAAGTATTAGTAGAAGATATAAAGAAAGACAATTCCAAAATACAAATTGTAGATGGTATGCGATATCTTGCAGAGTACGAATTGCTTAAAAAGCTTCCAAATTTTAAATTGGTTTATGTTTCAGTTCCTATGGAAGTAAGATTTAAACGTATGAAAGACAGATCTGAAAAGGCCGATGAATCTGCAATGACTTTTGATGAATTTAAACAAAGAGAAACTGATAAAACAGAAATTGAAATATTAGAACTCGCTAAGCTAGCTGATTATACAATCACAAATAGAGGTTCGCTTGAAGATTATTATAATCAACTACAAGCGATTACTGAATGATATCACCAGGCTGGGTAATTCTTGGATTAATCTCCACGATTGCTTTCTCTTTTATTAATCTTGCTGATCGCAAGTTTTTAAATGAGCTAAATGCTCATCCCATTGCATATCCCGCTTTCGCAACTACTCTTGGAACTATAATAACAGGAATTTTTGCAATTTTCTTATTAGAGGGCATAGATTCCTTCAATATTACTACTATTAAATGGGGATTATTATCTGGTGTGATAAGTTTAATTGGCTCATCTCTTTTTTATTTTTGCTGCACTAACATTTAGACGAACTCACTTATTCAAACTAAAACGACAGCTCTCCTCAGTTAAACTCTCTGGCGCCCTGTTCGTTAGAAGCCTCGCTTCAGCCACAGGATGGACAGCGTACTTTTATGCACTTAGCCTAGGATTCGTTTATCAAATTACAGGACTTGGTCAATTACGACCAGTTATTGTAGTAATACTTGCAGCATTACTACTAAAAGAAAAAGAGTCCAAACGACGTTTTATTGGTACTTTCATAATTATTATTGGCGCTTTATTAATAGTGTTATCCTCATAATAGTGCTGGTTGATTTGTGATATAATAGTTCTATGAAATATCATGCATTCAGCAACAAATTTATCGTCATTGGAATCTTGTTACTATTTTTTCCAAAAGTTGCATTTGGACTAACGAACTATATTTATCCACTTGATTCTTGGACAATTAAAGAAGTTCATGGTGAAGAAATTAGCAAAGGAGTATACCACATGGGAATAGATGCAGGATATGAACTAAATGCAGGAGATCCTGTTTATGCGGCTGCAGATGGAATTGTTAAGGAAGCAAAAGTTAGAAGCCGATTTGGTCTAGTAGTTTTAATAGAACATCAACCAGAAAAAGAAGAT
Source organism: bacterium (assembly GCA_030698395.1). Taxonomy (GTDB): domain Bacteria; phylum Patescibacteriota; class Patescibacteriia; order UBA9570; family UBA9570; genus JAUYKW01. The sequence continues at coordinate 19,670 of JAUYKW010000011.1, read as the reverse complement.
CGTAATGTTACTTTGTATGGACATTTAAGACCAAGCGATGTCCGAGTGTATCCTGGCCAACATGTTAAGGCTGGAGATGTTATTGGTGTGCTCGGTGAACCTTATGAAAATGGTGGTTGGAATGTTCATCTCCACTTTGGAATTCATAAGCAACCATATTCTAATATATGGATATATTATGGACATGTCAGAGATGTAAATATACAAAATGATTGGTATGATCCAGCGTTATATATTCCAACTCACTTAACAAGTGATAACTGGGATCCAAAAATATCATGGGATTTAATTGAAGGAAAAACAGTTGGAGATAATCTTGAAATTTCTACAACAGCTCGAGACATTGGTAGTGGAGTTAAAAGTATAAAATACAAAGCGAGTGACGATGATGGTGAGACTTGGCAAACACTAAGTGATGCAGCCATTTCATCTGGAGTTAATACAGCCACTTTAGATATGCACGATTTAGCAGATGGCAACGTAATAATAACTGCAGTTGTAAGAGATTATTTTAATAACAAAAATACCAATACTAATACAATTACAAAAAACGCTAAACGTTTCAACGTTCCTGCTTTCATCACTATGAAAGGCAAAGAAAGCTCTGGGCAAATATTGCAATGGTCAATCGGAAATGATGTACTGAGTAACTTCTTGCCTTTTTCTGACACCTGGTCCAAGGGCGGGGATATTGCAGTTGGCGATATTAATGGAGATAGCTCATCGGAACTAGCAAGCATAAATGGATCAACAAGCACAAAAAGTATTGTGAAAATAACTACTACAAGTGGTCTCTTACTAAATTCTTTTACAGCCTTTTCCAAGGGTGCAGCAAGAATTGCGCTTGGCGATATTAACGGTGATGGACAAGCAGAAATTATTGTTGGTTCTGGTAAAAAACAGCAAGCAAAAGTAAAGGCATTTAAAAGAAATGGTGAATTAATTTGGGAAATTACTCCATTTAATGGTGAGATTACTTCTGGTTTAGATGTGGCAACTGGAGATATTAATAACGACGGCATTGATGAAGCTATTGTTGGTACTAGATCAGGTGCTAAAACTCGGATTGCCACTATAAAAGGTGATGGCTCTAGGGTGATTAAAAGATTTAAACCGTTCAAAGAAAAATTCAAAGGAGGCGCTAATGTTACAGCCGGAGATATTAATGGTGATGGTAAGGCTGAAATTGTAGTCGGTTCGGAAAGTCAGCGCGTCGGCAGAGTAAGAGTATTTACCGGACGAGGGGAAAAAACAGGCATCTCAATTTACCCATTTGGTACAGAGTTCAAGGGCAGTGTTGATGTTAGTACATTAGAATGGGACGAGGAACCTTTTAGTGATGAGATAGTGATGAGTCAAGCATCTCAAGGTGAGTCCTGGGTTAAAGTTTACAGAACAGACGCTGACAAGACTGTTTTATTCAATCAACGCGCATATGAGGCTGATTATGAAGGTGGAAGTCGCGTTGCTGGATGGAAATAAATCTGATATAGTAGTCGCATGTCAAAAGGCCTTTTTATAGTATTTGAAGGAGGAGAGGGTAGTGGTAAAACTAATCATGTACAGCGTACAGCTAAGTGGTTGGAGAACAAAAATCACACTGTTCTACAAACACATGAACCAGGTGGATCTGAACTTGGGAAAAAAATTAGAAATTTATTACTAGACTCAAAAGCAGATAATATTCATCCGAGAAGTGAATTATTTTTATTTTTAGCAGATAGATCAGAACATATTGAATCTGTCATTAAGCCGGCATTAACAGAACAAAAAATTATACTATGTGATCGATTTACTGGATCTACATTTGCTTATCAAATTGGTGCACGCAGACTTACAGGCGAAGAAGTTATTAAAGCTACCGAACAATATAGCAGAGATAATATTGAGCCAGATATTGTAATATATCTAGATGTCGATCCTGAAGTTGGCATGCAAAGAAAGTTACATCAACCTAAACATGAAATGAGTAAGTTCGATTCTGAAACAATTATATTTCATAGTAAAGTTCGATCATACTTTCAAAAACTAGCTGAAAATGAAGATAATTGGACTACTATAAATGCAAATCAAACTCTGGATGAAGTTCAGAGCCAAGTAGAAAAAGTAATTGGTGAATTGTTATGAAAATTGAAATACAAAAGCTTTCAAAAAATGCAACACTACCAAACTACGCTCATGAGCATGATGCTGGCATGGATTTATATTCAGCTAATGAAATCGAAATTCCACCTCACAGTAGAGTGCTCGTTCCTACGGGCATAGCTGTAGCAATATCAGAAGGATACGTAGGACTAATTTGGGATAAATCAGGCATAGCCACGAAGAATGGCATTACTACTCTAGCTGGAGTAATTGATGCTGGTTATCGTGGTGAAATAAATGTTTTAGTACACAATTTAAGTGACACTCCATATTTAGTCGGCACTAGAAATAAAATTGCCCAAATGTTAATTCAACCTGTAATAACGCCAGAAATAATTGAAACTGAAGCACTATCTAGCTCCGATCGAGGAGATAAAGGATTTGGTAGTTCCGGTATTTAATATTGAATATTCATGAAAGAACAAATAATAATTTTCTTACGAGAATATCTTGCAGGGAAAAAAGCAATTATTGGTTTAAGCGGTGGTATAGATTCTACAGTCGTGGCGTATTTACTTGCTGAAGCAATTGGTAGTAATAATATCTTAGGTTTAATATTGCCTTCAAACATATCTAAGAAAAGTGATGTAAAGGATGCTTTAAATGTTTGTAATGAATTAAAAATTGATTCCAAAATCATTAATATTCAATCAATCATTGACGAATATAAAAAAACTACTCCAATTGCAAAGAAAAAAAATGTCAGCGCTAACTTACAACCTCGAATTCGTATGTCTTTGTTATATGCTTATGCTGCTAGCTACGGAGGATTAGTCGTAGGCACAGGAAATAAATCAGAATTATTAACTGGATACTTTACTAAACACGGTGATGGAGGAGTTGATCTTCTACCAATTGGAAACTTATATAAAACTCAAGTATTTGAATTAGCATCTCAAATTGGTGTTTCGGAAAAAATTATTATCAAGAAGCCTTCTGCTGGCTTACTCCCTGGACAATCTGATGAAAAAGAACTTGGACTTACATATACCGAGCTAGATGATATTCTTATGTCTATGGAAAGTAAAAAACCGTTGGTAGGTTTTAACCCGCAACATATTCAAAGAGTTATGGAATTATATAGCAACGCACAACACAAATTAACTTTGCCTCCAATTCCAAAAGTTTTATGAAGCGCGGATTATTTATCGGTAGATTTCAGCCCTTCCATGATGGTCACTTATCTGTTTTAAAGAAAATGCATACTTTAGGCTATAATGAAGTGATTGTGGGAATTGGAAGTTCACAATACTCAAGAACTAAAAAAAATCCTTTATCTGTTAACGAAAGAATAGAAATAATTAAGCTAGTAACTAGTAAGCATGACGACATTCCTGTTATCAAATTAGTTGAGATTCCCGACATTCATAACGATGATGAATGGGTAGATCATGTAAATAAAATTGTACATTCAGCAGTTGGTGATTACGAGTCAATTTTCACCGGCAATAATTGGACTGCGAGATTATTTAATGATAAAAACTACAACGTTAATCAAGTAAATCAAAGTATTGATATCAGCGGAAGTAAAATACGAGAACAGATAATTACTAATAATGACAACTGGAAAAAATTTGTTGATCCTGAGATAATAGATAAACTTAAAAATGCAGTTAGAGAATCTACGACATGACCAATAAAGAAAAAATTACTAAAATCAGAGAGTTAGCTAAAGAAAAAAATGCAGTTATTTTGGCGCATAATTATCAATTACCTGAAATCTATGACATTGCTGACTTTATTGGTGACTCGTTAGAGTTATCAAGAAAGGCTGCAAATACAAATGCCGATGTGATCGTTTTTTGCGGAGTTCATTTTATGGCTGAAACAGCAGCAATTTTATCACCAAGCAAAACCGTATTACTGCCCGATCTAGAGGCAGGTTGCTCATTAGCCGATTCCATTACAGCAGATCAATTAAAAATGTGGAAATCAGAGCATCCTGATGCAGTTGTAGTAATGTACGTAAATACAAGTGCTGATGTTAAAGCATTGGCTGACTATTGTTGTACATCATCAAATGCAATTAATATTGTAGAATCAATTCCAGCTGATAAAGAAATTTTGTTTGGTCCCGATATGTTCTTAGGAGCTTATGTAAGCAAAAGAACTAATAGAAAAATGCATATCTGGCCAGGTGAATGTCATGTCCATGCCCAATTTAGAAATGATCATTTAGTTAATCTTCAAAAAAAACATCCCAATGCTGAGCTTATTTTACACCCAGAATGTGGTTGTATTAGTCAGTGCCTATATATGATGAGCGATGGTCAGTTAAGTAACGCAAAAATATTATCCACTAGTGGTATGATTGCAGAAGTTAAATCTTCAGAATCAGATGAGTTTATTATCGGCACAGAAATAGGAATTATTGAAAGAATGAAAAGAGAGGAACCCAACAAAAAATATATACCTCTAAAAGAAGATGCGATTTGTAAGTATATGAAAAAAATAAACTTAGATAATGTACTTTTAGCATTACAGAATATGCAACATGAGATATCTATTCCAGAAGATATCAGAAAACAAGCTTTATTATCAATTGAACGAATGATAACAATAAAATAAAATGACAAAAAAACATCGAAAAAAGAAGGTTTTTCAAATATATCAAAAAGAAGATAATTTAAAAATTTCCAACAAAAGATATCGGAATGAAATGAGAAGATTTATCATCGAATCATTACATGACGATGCTTTTAGCGATATCACTTCAAAGAAAATCGTCCGAAAGAAATCAACATCAACTGCAATCATCGTATCCAAGCAAGCTGGTATAGTTGCTGGCATCGAGGAATGTACATGGTTGGCGAATAAATTTAAATTATCTGTAATTCCAAAAACAAAGGATGGCTCTAAAATAAATCCAAACCAAATTGTACTTTCTATTACCGGGGATAGTCGCATGATGTTTAAATTAGAACGATCAATTTTAAATACATTGCAAAGAATGTCCGGAATTGCAACTTACACAAATGATATTGTTCAACTAATTGGAGGTAAGTCGTATATAAGTGCAACCCGTAAAACTTTATGGGGAGGACTTGATAAAAAAGCAGTTGCTATTGGTGGTGGCTTGACTCATAGACTAGGCCTATATGATGGCATAATGATCAAGGATAATCACATTGACTATCTTGGGGGCATTGCTGAACTAAAGCATGTGCATTTCAGCAGGCGCTTTACCAAAATAATTGAAGTTCGATCAATGGATGAGTTAAAACAAGTAATTTTAAATGAAATTAAAGTTGATTCGATTCTTTTGGATAATTTTTCACCACAAAGAAGCACTCGAGCGATTACGTGGATGAAAAAAAACAATTACTTAAAATCATATATTATAGAAGTCTCCGGTAACATTACGCACGACAACGTACTCAAATATAGAAACACAGGTGCAGATGTATTATCTATAGGAGCCTTAACTCATTCAGCTCCAGCATTTAATTTTTCTTGGAGAATCACAGATGCAGCGTAAAAAAACCAAATACATAGAAACTGACGTACTAGTTATAGGCAGTGGTATTGCTGGATTATACTTTGCGCTGAATATGGCAAAGAAATCAAAAGTGGTTATTGCAACAAAAAAAGAGTTGATGGAAAGCAACTCTAATTATGCTCAGGGTGGTATCGCAGCAGTATTAGATCCGCTCGACAATTACACGGCGCATATTAAAGACACTATGAACGCTGGTGGTAATATAAATTCAAAAAAGGCTGTTGAAATACTAGTTAAGGAAGCACCAAAACACATTCATAATCTAATTGATCTTGGCGTTGGATTCAACCGTAATGAAGGTAAATTAGATTTAACACGTGAAGGTGGCCATTCCAACCGGAGAATTGTTCATGTCAATGACGCTACTGGACGTGAAGTTGAAAGGGCTCTTATTTTTAATACTCGTAATCATAAAAATATTAAGGCATACGAGTCAATTATAGCTTTAGATTTAATCACCAATAAAAAAGGTGAAAAAGTTTGTGGTGCAACATTATTTGATCATGTTAATAATCAATATATTGTTTGCCATGCAAAATTTGTAGTACTTGCTACTGGTGGCTGTGGTCAGGTATATCAGCATACTACAAATCCCAAAATTGCTACGGGTGATGGAGTTGCTATGGCACAACGCGCAGGGGCTGACTTGAAAGGTATGGAATTCATACAGTTTCATCCAACTACCCTTAATCTACCCGGTAAGCCTCATTTTTTGCTCTCAGAATCACTACGTGGCGAAGGAGCGGTGTTACGAGATGCAAAGAAAAAGAGATTCATGTCAAAGTATTCCGCCAGCAAAGAATTAGCATCACGCGATATTGTTAGTAGAGCTGTTTTTACAGAATTACAGAAAGGACCAGTTTATCTTGATATTTCGCATAAACCAAGTAAATATATAAAAAACAGATTTCCATACATATACGAACAATTATGGTGGTACAATTTGAAGTTAGACAAAGATCTTATACCAATATCACCAGCTGCACACTATTTATGTGGAGGAGTAAATACAGATTTACATGGTCGTTCTTCAATTAATGGACTGTATGTAATAGGAGAAAGTGCACATACTGGAGTTCATGGCGGAAATAGACTTGCGAGTAATTCAATTTTAGAATGTTTAGTTTTTGCTAGTAGAGCATCCTCCTCAATTGCCACAGCCTTACCGAAGACAAGATTCATAAAGGGACAGGTGCCAACCCTGAATAAAATAATCACTACTCCTAAGCGAGTGCATTATTTAAAGAAAAGAGTAAAAGATATTATGTGGGATAATGTTGGCATTGTTAGAGACTCAAAAATCCTCACTGCTACTCATAAGAAATTATCTACGATAAATAATGAACTACAACTTATACAGCTCAAAGGTACAAATGTGAATATTCAAGAAACAATTAACATTACTCAAGTAGCAATGGCTATTACTGCTGCAGCGATTAAGAGAAAAGATAGTGTCGGCGCACACTACGTCAAAGACTAATCATCGTTAACCATAAAAAAACAAAAAATACTAAAAAGCCCAGCACTGCAACCAATGTAGCATATTGAGTCAACTTAAGTAGGGGATAGCCGCCAGTTCCACTAGAACTATGTTGTCTAAATTTTCCATTCATTAAAATAGCAACAATGCTCCAGCCAAAAAGATTTACTCCAATTGCCATGCCTAAATAAAAGGCATATTCACTAATTAATGCCAAAACTGTCATCACTGCGGATGGAATAATGATTCCAGCGACATAAAACAATATAAACTTAATATTTTTTTGCATAATAATGCTTACATGATATCATAATTTTGGGTATAACAATATCTATAATAGTCAATGAATGCGATAATAAATTATTTTTAGTATGAATACAGAATTTGCTCAAAAAGTTTTTAGAATTGTAAAACAAATTCCGAAAGGTGAAACACTTAGCTATAAGCAAGTAGCTATTTTAGCTGGCAATGAAGAAGCTGCTCGTGCGGTTGGTAATATCTTAAACTCTAACTATGATCTATTAATACCTTGTCATAGAGTAATCAGATCTGATGGAAAAATTGGTGGTTACAACGGAGGAGCGAGAAAGAAGAAATTATTATTAGCAGAAGAGTGCAAGTAATGAAGCAAAAAACTATTACTTTTACACCATCCTTGTTTTTTCAATATGCAACTTGTCCGCATTGGATTTGGCATGACAAATTTACTGATCCAAAAGATAAAGGCGAAGTACCAGAGTTAACACAGAAACTTTTAGAACAAGGTGTTTTACACGAAGAAGAATTTATATCCAAATATAATGTGTCAGAAGTAACTGGACAAGGCGAGGCAGTATATCAAGCAACACTTGCTCTCATGAAAAAAGGTGAGAAATATATCTACCAGGGAGCTATTCGCATGAAAAAAGACAATATTTCATATCATGGCAGACCCGATCTACTTGTAAAGAAGCCTGGTAACTCAAAATTCGGTAACTACTATTACACACCCATTGATATAAAAAATTCTCAAGACATAAAACCAACTCATATTTATCAGCTCACGCTTTACGCAAAGATTTTAGAATCCATCCAAAACTATTTACCAACAGATGCAGGTATTATTAATTCTGAGCAGGAAAAAATTGAATTGGAAATCACTGAAACTAATATTGCTGAAACACTACAAAAGGCGGATGAAATTATTTCTATTATGGAAGGTAAAAAGCCACCATTAAAATTAGTGAGTAAATGCAAAGCTAGTCCTTGGTTTAACCAATGTGTTGAAGAATCAGAAAAGAAGAAGGACATTTCATTAATATATAAATTAGATAGTCGTTCACTTACTATGTTGCGCGAAAATGGAATTAACACTATTCATGATTTAGCCAGAGCAGATATAACCAAGATTCCAAAAATTCCATTCCTTTCTGAGAAATCCCTTTTACGTGCCAATATACAAGCACAGTCCTTGGTTGAAAATAAAGTAAAATGGTTAGATAACCCACAAATACCATCTGCACCATTAAAGATATATTTTGATATTGAAGGTGATCCTCTTCTGCAAGTTGAGTATCTCTTTGGTTTCTGGGTTAGCGGAGATAAAGAAAAAAAATATGCAAAAATAGGGAATGTGCGCACGTATGCTGATACTGATAATTATTATTTATATTTCCTCGCACCCAAACCAGAAGATGAAGAGCTAATGTGGAACGAACTCCACAAATGGATCAAGCTCCTACCGAAAGATAAATATCTTGTCTATCATTTTGCAGATTATGAGAGAACTAAAACAAATCATCTATCAGAGATGTATGGATCAAGCAGTAATGTGGATAAATTTTTAGATAGTCTGATAGATTTATACAAAGTAGTACAAAAAAGTGTAGTATTTCCACTGTATTTTTATTCAATTAAAGACATAGCCAAATCTCCATTCTTAAACTATAAATGGAGACATCCAAAGGCGGGTGGAGCGCAAAGCATATTTTGGTATGAAAAGTGGCTAGAAACGCAAGACACCAAGGTATTAAATGATATCATTAGCTATAACGAAGATGATGTTATCGCTACCGAATACTTACATAATTGGCTCTTAGAGCATAAACAAAAAATGTAAGATGGTAGAACTAGATAAAAACTCATAGATAATCCAGACAGATAGTGGTTTTGCTATAAAAAAACAGTGTCTCTAGAATGGGGTGTCGTTTTATGATATACTCCTGCATATGAGTGATTATGAAATAGTAATTGGCTTAGAAATTCATGTTCAATTAGATACTGCATCTAAGATGTTTTCTGGCGATTCTAATGCCGATTCATTAGAGCCTAATGTCCATGTTAATCCAATTTCATTAGGACACCCTGGAACGTTGCCAGTAGTAAATGAAGAAGCCATAAAATCGGCTATTCTAATGGGACTGGCGCTTAATTGTGATATTGCTAGCTTTACAAAATTTGATCGCAAGCATTATTTTTATCCTGATCTGCCAAAAGGCTATCAAATCTCGCAATATGATATGCCAATTTGCTCTGGAGGTGAGTTGTCTGTTTATAATAAAGAAGCTGAATTAGTTACAGTAATTTTAGAAAGAATCCACCTAGAAGAAGATGCTGCTAAAAATGTGCATACAAATGACGCAACTTTAGTAGATTTTAACCGATCTGGATCTCCATTAATTGAAATTGTAACCACTCCATGTGTTTCATCACCTGCAGTAGCTAGAATATTTCTGCAAGAACTACAGATGATCGTAAGATATCTTGGCATATCTGATGCTGATATGGAAAAAGGTCATATGCGGGCAGATGCCAATATCTCTTTGCGACCCAAGGGTGACGATGCTCTCTATCCTAAAACTGAAGTAAAGAATTTGAATTCATTTAAAGCAGTCGAAAAAGCTCTTGAATTTGAAATCAATCTCCAAACAGATCTGTGGGATAAAAATGAAGCACCAGAACTAACCGTAACTAAAGGCTGGGACGAAAAAAAGCAACAAACGGTAACCCAAAGATCGAAAGAAGATGCTGCTGATTATCGATATTTCCCAGAACCTGATATTCCACCGCTTGAAATTAGCGAAGCATTCATAGAAAGTATATTAAAAGAATTACCGGAATTACCAATTGATAAAAGAGAACGATTCAAAGCTGAGTACCTATTGTCATATTATGATGCAAAAGTTATCACTACTGATCCACTTGTATCAGAATATTATGAAAAAGTTATATCTGAATTAAGAGCGTGGTTAAATTCTTTAGATAATACAGAGGGTAGTGATGAAGAAATTTGGAACCAAGCAGGGAAAAAGCTCTGCAGATTAGCTAGTAATTGGTTAACCAGTGAAATATTTGGTCTACTAACAAAGAATAAGGAGAGTTTCTCTGAACTAAAAATTACTCCAGAAAATCTGGCTGAACTAATAACAATGGTATACGAAAATAAAGTAAACTCATCAGCAGCGCAAACCATTCTTAAAGATATGTTCGCAAACGGCTCTGACCCATCACAGGTTATGTCAGAGAATAACTTAGAACAAATAAGTAATGAATCTGAAATTGACTCAGCTTGTGATGAGGTAATTAATTCAAATCCGGCAATTGTGGAAGAGTATTTATCTGGAAAAGACAGAGTTTTGATGTTTTTAGTTGGCCAAGTAATGAAGGACACTAAAGGAAAGGCTAATCCACAGATTGTAACAGACATTCTACGCAACAAACTAAAGAAATAGCTTTGACATCTTTTCATAAAGTTGTTAAATTAAGCGGACTATTATGACAGAAAAGAATGATATTATAATTGTATCTGGACTACCTAGGTCTGGAACATCTATGATGATGAAAATGCTCGAAGCTGGTGGCATTCCTGTTTTAATAGATGAAATTCGCCAAGCAGATGTTGATAATCCAAAAGGATACTATGAATTTGAACGTGTAAAAAAATTACCAGAAGACACGGGTTGGTTACCAGATGCTGAGGGCAAAGTAGTAAAGATGGTATCCATGTTACTGCAAGAGCTACCAAAAGACAGACGCTATAAAGTAGTATTTATGCGGCGACGCATGGAAGAAATACTTGTATCACAAAAAAAGATGTTGGAGCGTACAAAAAAAGATGTTGTAGTTGATGACGACGAAATGGCCACTTTATTTGATGGTTTATTAACCCAAACTCTAGCTTGGCTTAATGAGCAAGACCATTTAGATGTTGTATTTGCTTGGTATCATGAAATATTAGAAAATCCAAAACCTACTGTAAACAGGCTCAATGATTTTTTTGAGAATAAATTAGATACAAAAGCAATGATTAATGTTATTGATGAAGATCTTTATCGTAATAAGGCTAATGCATAATGTGCATATATAAGTTTTTGACGGATGCACTTCAATTTGATATACTAGTCTGCGATGAATTACTCAAAAGGGCCAGATAAAAAATAATAGAATAAGGTACATTACCCCAAATGGGGTATTTTTTTTAAACAAATACAATGGAAAACTGGGATTTAAAAACACAATTTCTTAAAGTCATTAATGACAAGGGCGGATTTGTAAGTTGTCATGGTCATTTTGATAAAGCTAATTACATCACAAGGACAGATTTAGCCAAAACCATGGTAGATATGGAAGAAAAATGGCGTATGAGTGATGATATAAAGCGCAAAGCAACGCCTGAAGAGGTGGAATCAAGGATAAGATCTGTTTTAGACAGAATGATTGCGCAGGGAGTAAAATTATGCTGCACTTTTATTGATGCTTATGATGTCGTAGGACATAAAAATATGACCGCTGCTTTAAAAGTGCGCGAAGAATATAAAGACAAAATACAGGTTAAGCTAATTACTCAGCCCTTAGGCGGTCTACTAGATCCTACTGCTAGAGCTCTATATGAAGAACTTACCGAGCTAGCTGATATTGCTGGTGGACTTCCTTCTTATGATAGACCAAAAGATGATGAAAACTTTGATTATTTATTTAGCATTGCAAAAAATCTCAACAAACCTCTCCATATTCATATTGATCAAGAAAATAATCCCAACGAACGCGACACTGAAAAACTTGTGAAATTTACAAAAAAACATGGTTATGAAGGTAGGGTTACTGCAATACATATGATCTCCGTTTCAGCACTAAAAAAAGCTGAACGCGAAAAAATTTATCAGAGCCTGGCAGATACTGGAATTAGCGTAGTTGTAGCGCCTGCGGCTGCTCTAGGCATGAGACAACTAGATCAGTATCAAGCACCATTACATAACTCTATTGCCAATGTTCCTGAAATGTTAAAAGCTGGTGTAAATGTAGCACTCGGAACAGATAATATATTTGATTTCTATCATCCATTTGTAGATGGTGATCTCTATACTGAAATGCGCATGTTGCAAGAAGCCTGCAGATATTATGACTTTGATTCATTAGTTGACGTTGCAACCGTTAACGGTAGAAAAATATTAGAAATAATGTAATGAAAGAGGATAGTACTCCAGCTAAATTAATATTAGAAGACGAGACCGTTTATAACGGTTTCTCTTTTGGGTCAGAAACAAACACTGATGGTGAGGTAGTTTTTAACACTGGCATGGTTGGATACACAGAAAGTATGACTGATCCATCATATCGAGGACAAATTTTAGTTTATACTTATCCGCTCATTGGTAGTTATGGTGTTACGGACCATGGCTGGGAATCTAGCGAATTGCAGATCAGAGGAGTTGTGGCCGCCAACTATCAACCCGACTATTCTCACTGGCACGCCGTAAAATCTTTAGGCGACTGGTTAATAGAAAATGACATTCCAGGTATTCATGGCATAGACACTAGAGCTCTTACGAAGAAACTACGAACTCATGGTGTAATGCTTGGAAAAATTTCTATTAATAATCAAAATCAATCAGGCAAAATTACTGATCCTAATAAAACAAATTTAGTTAATGAAGTAAGTGTAAAAAAGCCTATCTGGTATGGAAAATCAAAAAAACAAATTCTTCTAGTAGACTGTGGAGTAAAAACAAGTATTATTGATGACTTCATAAAACGTGGCATCAAAATAAAGCGTGTACCATGGAATTACAACTACTTAAAAGAATTGAATGAATTCGATGGTTTATTTTTATCAAATGGCCCAGGTGATCCAAAAATGTGCAAAGATACTATCAAGTTTACCACAGAAGCATTTAAATCTGGCATTCCTCAATTTGGTATTTGTTTAGGTAGTCAAATTCAGGCCTTAGCTGCGGGAGCAAACACCTATAAACTAAAATACGGTCATCGTGGTCAAAATCAACCTTGTATTTTAGCCAATTCAAAGAAATGCATCCTAACATCACAAAATCATGGTTACGCTGTAAAAGAATCAACTATTCCGTCACAATGGCAAGTAAATTACCGAAATTTAAATGATAATAGTGTCGAGGGAATTAAGCATAAATCTAAGCCATTTTTTTCAGTACAATTCCATCCTGAAGCAAATCCCGGACCAACCGACGCTAACTTTTTGTTTGATGAATTCATAAAAACTCTATGAGCATTTTAAAACCAAAAAAAGTTATACTTCTAGGATCTGGTGGACTTAAAATTGGCCAGGCTGGGGAATTTGATTATTCTGGATCTCAAGCGATCAAAGCCCTAAAAGAAGAAGGTATAAAAGTTGTTCTAGTAAATCCTAATATCGCAACAGTACAAACAGATGAAGATATGGCTGATGAGATATATTTTTTGCCCTTAACAGCAAATATAATTACTAGAGTAATCAAAAAAGAACGACCCGATGCAATCCTACTAAGTTTTGGCGGACAAACTGCATTAAATGTTGGACTAGAACTAGAAGATAAAGGAGTTCTAAAAAAATACGGAGTGACTGTTCTGGGAACACCTACATCCTCGATTAGAATTTCAGAAGATAGGGAACTATTTGCAAAAAATCTAGAGAAAATAAACGTATCTGTTGCAGAAAGCATTGCTATTAATACAGTACAAAAAGGAATTAGAGCAGCAAAAAAAATTGGCTATCCTATCATGATGCGATCTGCCTATGCATTAGGTGGTGAAGGTTCTGGTGTTGTAAGAAACGAACAACAACTAGAAAAAAAATTAAACGAGGCTTTATCGACGGCGCCACAAGTATTAATCGAAGAGTATTTAGGTGGTTGGAAGGAAATTGAATACGAAGTCGTGCGGGATAGTTATGATAATTGTGTAACAGTCTGTAATATGGAGAATATGGATCCTATGGGAATTCATACCGGAGAAAGTATTGTAGTTGCACCTTCACAAACCTTAACGAATCGTGAGTACCACATGTTAAGATCGGTTGCTATAAAAACAGTCCGGCACTTGAAAATTATTGGTGAATGTAACATCCAATATGCGCTAGATCCAAAATCTGAGGAATATCGTGTAATTGAAGTGAATGCGCGCTTATCAAGAAGCTCAGCACTGGCTTCCAAAGCAACTGGTTATCCACTAGCATGGATAGCAGCTAAGTTAGCTTTAGGCTATTCATTAAGTGATCTGAAGAATTCAATAACCAAGACTACCAGTGCTTTTTTTGAACCTGCCCTCGATTACATTGCATTAAAGATTCCTAGATGGGACTTAAAGAAATTTAAAGATGCCGATCGTACTATTTCATCAGAAATGAAATCTGTTGGTGAAATTATGGCTCTAGGAAGATCTTTTGGAGAAGTTCTCCAAAAAGGACTACGCATGACGAATACAGGTGATATTGGTTTAGTTGCAAATGACAAAACTATTAAAGACTATATAGATATTATTAAAAATCCAACTGATCAAAGAGTATTTGCAATTGCAGAGGCCTTTAAGAAAGGAATGACGATTGATGCCATCCATAACTTATGCAAAATTGATAAATGGTTTTTAAGCAAAATTAAAGCAATAGTAGAAGAAGAAGAGCAAATTAAAAATAATCCGTTGACTAAAAAGTCATTATTAAAGGCTAAACAATTTGGTTTTTCTGATGAACAAATATCGATACTAAAAAATACTACAGAAAATAGCATCAGATCCAAACGAAAAAAACTCAATGTTTTACCCGTAGTCAAACAGATAGACACTCTGGCTGGAGAATTTCCCGCAAAAACTAACTACTTGTACATGACGTATCACGGCACTGAAAATGACATCAAGAAGGGGGGTAAACAGTTAGTTGTCCTCGGTAGTGGACCATATCGTATCGGTTCTAGTGTTGAATTCGATTGGTGTTGTGTGCAAGCAGTTAAAACAATCAAAAAGGAAGGATATAAGAGCATTATGATTAATTGTAATCCTGAAACTGTTTCAACCGATTATGATGTATGTGACAGATTGTATTTTGATGAATTAAGTTTAGAAAGAGTTTTAGATATTTACGAATTCGAGCATCCTCAAGGAGTAATTATTTCTATGGGAGGCCAAATTGCAAACAATCTGGCAATGGATTTACAGAAAGCAAATGTAAAGATTTTAGGTACATCACCAAATGATATTGATAGGGCAGAAAATAGATCGAAATTTTCTAAACTCCTAGACACTTTAAACATTGATCAACCAGAATGGAGAGAACTTTCATCTTTATCAGAAGCTAAAAAATTTGCTCACGAAGTTGGATATCCTATCTTGATCCGTCCATCGTATGTCCTGTCTGGTGCTGCCATGAATGTAGCCTTTGATGAGGTTCATTTAGAAAGCTACTTACAGCAAGCTGCGGAAATTTCAAAGAAACATCCAGCTGTAATTTCTAAATTTGTAGAAGGTGCTAGAGAAATTGAATTTGATGGTGTTGCCCAAAACGGTGAATTAAAAGTATATGCCATGACGGAGCATATTGAAAATGCAGGTGTACATTCTGGCGATGCTCACGCAGTGTTTCCACCCCAAAAAACATATATTGAAACAATCCGCCGCACAAAAAAAAGATTACAAGAAGTATTAAAGGCATTAAACATCACGGGACCATTTAATATTCAATTTTTAGCAAAAAATAATCAAATAAAAATTATTGAATTAAATTTAAGAGCATCGAGAAGCTTTCCGTTTGTGTCTAAATCTACAAAAATAAACTTCGCAGCTATTGCAACTCAAGCGATATTAGGAAAAGATATTAATGTTGACTTCAAGCGATTTGATCTAAATTATGTAACTGTTAAAGCACCACAATTCTCTTTTAGTCGTATCAAAGGTGCAGATCCTATCTTGTATGTAGAAATGGGATCAACAGGAGAGGTTGCAACGTTTGGCGATGGATATCAAGAAGCGGTGCTAAAATCAATGATGGCGGCTGGCTACTCAATTCCTAAAAAATCTATTTTATTATCTATTGGAAAAGACATTGATAAAACAAAAATGTTACCTTTTATAAATAAACTGTTTAAAAAAGGATATAAACTCTATGCAACAGAAGGAACATCAGACTACCTTTCCAAAAATGATAAAAAAAATATAAAATTATATAAGGTTTCAGCAAAGAATAAGCCTACTAATGCTCAAAATGTACTAGATTGCATCAATTCAGGTAAAATTGACCTTATTATAAACATTCCACGTAAATACAGCAGGCGGGAATTAACAGACGGATATTACATCAGACGAACAGCAGTGGATTACCAAATACCTTTAATAAGCAACTTACAAATAGCAAAAATATTTAGTAATGCTATCTGTAACCTAACAGAGGATGATTTAACTATTAAGGCATGGAGCGAATATTAATATGAATCATTTAATCACAACAGCAGATTATACCATTGAAGACATTGCTTCAATTTTAAAACGCGCCAAGTTAATCAAAGAAAAAGGATATCAAATAACTCTTAAGAATAAGATAATAGCAACCCTTTTTTTTGAACCTTCAACAAGAACTCGTCTATCATTTGAAAGCGCCATCCATCGAGCAGGTGGTAATGTAATTGGATTCTCTAATGCAAAATCTACATCTCAAAGCAAAGGTGAATCACTTGAAGACACAATCAAAATGGTTTCAGCTTACGCAGATGCAATTGTAATGAGACATCCAGATGCAGGCTCTGCAGCGCGCGCTACTACTGTAAGTTCAGTACCAATTATTAATGGAGGAGATGGTGCTAATGCGCATCCAACTCAAACTCTGGTAGATTTATTTGCGATCCAGGAAATACTTGGCCAAATAAAAGATTTTACTATAACAATGGTGGGGGACTTAACCTATTCTCGAGTAGCGCACTCATTAGCACAAGTTTTGGCATCTTATCCTGGCGTCAAACAAATTTGGGTATCTCCAGGAGAATTGAAAATGCCAGATAAAATTCGTGACTTTTTAAGAACAAAATCTGTTCAAGTTACGGAACTTAGCGAATATGAATCGGTTTTATCAAAAACAGATATATTTTTAATGACCAGAGTACAAGAAGAAAGATTCGAAGATAAAAGCCAATATGAAAAATTGAAAGATAATTATATTCTATCTCTACAGCAATTGAAAAATGCCAAAGCCTCAATGAAAATTCTATCGCCACTTCCTAGATTATATGAGCTACCAACAAGTATCGACAGTACTCCATTTGCTTATTACTTTCAACAGGCAGCAGACGCAGTACCAGTTAGAGCTGCTATCCTTGATTATATATTGAATAAATAGTATATGAGAATATTATTAAAAAATACTAGCAATCTTGGAGATGTCGAAATTACAGACGGAATAATAACTTCTATAGGAGAAGATCGAAATGAGTGCGAAGAAGAAATAGATTGCACGGACCAGATTATTTGGCCAGGTTTAATTGACTCTCATGTACATTTTAGAACTCCAGGACAAGAATACAAAGAGGATTGGATTACTGGTTCAGAGGCTGCTTTGGCTGGTGGCATAACATCGGTTGTAGATATGCCAAATAACCTTGAACCAATTTTAAAAAATTCACAACTAGATGAAAAAAGAGAAATAATAGACAAACAAACAAAGATTGAATTCAAGTTAGCATTAGGAGTAACTGATGATTCCATGGCTGATTTTCAGCAGGCAGAGGAAAACGCTGATGCCATAAAACTATTTATGGGTGCTTCAACCGGAAATATGTGTGTGAGTAAATCTGTTAATCTCGAAAAGATTTTTAGAAACACAACAAAACCACTAATGATTCATGCAGAAGATGAAAGTATCATTAGAAAAAATGAACAATCTTTTAAGGAAGAACAAGAACCTGAAGTACATTCTGCAATCAGAGGTCGTGAGGCAGCTATCGTTGCAGTTTCACAAGCCTTAAGTTTAGCTAAAGAATTTAACCGGGAAATATACCTTTGTCACGTATCTACCAAAGAAGAAATTGAATTAGTAAAAGAAGCTCGTGCTGCAGGTATAATTGTACACGTCGAAGTTACACCACATCATCTATTCTTAAATAAAAATGCATATCAGGAGCTTGGTAACTATGTAAAAGTTAATCCACCATTAAGATTAGAAGCAGACAATGATGCGTTGTGGGATGCACTAAAAAACGGGGTTATCTCTGTAGTTGGGTCTGATCATGCTCCACATACGGCCGAGGAAAAAGAAAGAAATTATTGGGAAGCACCAGCAGGTATACCAGGAATTGAGCTACTTTTTCCGTTACTTTTGACTGCGGTTAATGAAGGAAAAATATCTTTAAATGATGTGAAAAGATGTTGCATTGAAAATCCTGCAAAGATTTTCGGATTTAATAAAAAAATTGAAGTCGGAAAATCAGCGGACATTGTAGTTTTTGATCCAGTAAAAGAATGGGTCATTAAAAAACATGATTTAAAAACTAAATGTGGTTGGACTCCTTTTGAAGAATATCGCATGCAAGGAAAAGTTACATTTACATATAAACATATAAAGGATAATTAATAAAAAAATATGGCACAGCTTTGGCAAAAAGGATACGACGTAAACAAGGAAATTCTCCAATTTACAGTGGGCAATGATCATGAATTAGATCAATTAATGGTAAAACACGATGCACTTGGTTCTATTGGTCAC
Source organism: bacterium (assembly GCA_030698395.1). GTDB lineage: Bacteria > Patescibacteriota > Patescibacteriia > UBA9570 > UBA9570 > JAUYKW01. The sequence continues at coordinate 599 of JAUYKW010000011.1, read as the reverse complement.
GCAATGATGCTGAACAAGATAGGCATACTAAGTAAAACAGAGATAAAAAAAACCAAGCAAGAACTGAAGAAAGTCATCTCTCTCTGGGAAGAAGGAAAATTTAAAATAAAAATGGAAGATGAAGATTCCCACACAGCAATCGAAAATTATCTTATTGCCAAATTAGGTAATCTAGGGAAAAAAATCCATACAGCGCGTAGTAGAAATGATCAAGTTGTTGTAATGACAAGATTGTATACAAAGGACAAAACATTAGATCTCATTAACTATAGTTTGTCTTTAGTTGAAACTTTTGTAAAACAGGCAAAGAAGTATGAGTTTGTCCCAATGCCCGGATACACCCATACCCAAAGAGCTATGCCATCGTCAGCTGGTATGTGGTTTGGTCAATATGCAGAAGCAATTTTGGACGATATCAAAATACTTAAATGCGCATACGAAATCAATGACATGTCTCCACTTGGAAGTGCCGCTGGATTTGGAGTGAATATTAATATTGATAGAGAGTACACAGCTAAAGTATTAGGTTTCCAAAAAGTTCAAAACAATCCAATGTATGTTTCCTATACGCGGGGTAAAATTGAATCAAATATTTTATT
>JAUYKW010000009.1 GCA_030698395.1 bacterium | reverse complement strand
GCAGCTCCATATGCTTCCAATGCCCAAACTTCCATTTCACCAAATCTCTGACCACCAAATTGTGCTTTACCACCAAGTGGCTGTTGAGTTACTAAGGAGTAAGGACCAATTGAACGCTGATGAATCTTATCATCCACCATGTGATTAAGCTTTAACATATAAGCTACTCCACAAGTAACTCTATGAGCAAACTCTTCTCCTGTTCTACCGTCAGTTAAAGTAATTTTTCCATCTATCGGATAATTAGCTTTCTTCAACTCATTCTTTATCTGTTCTACCTCCACACCTTGGAAAGGCATAGTAGCTACTTTATAACCAAGAGCTCTTGCGGCTAGTCCTAAATGAGTTTCCAGTACTTGTCCGATATTCATACGAGATACAATTCCAAGTGGATTCAAGATAATATCAACCGGAGTTCCATCTTTTAAATAGGGCATATCCTCAATTGGTACAATTCTAGAAATTACACCTTTATTTCCATGCCGACCAGCCATCTTATCTCCGACTGATAACTTACGAAGCTGCGCAATTGATACTTGAATACTTCTAGTAACTCCAGAAGGTAATTTATCTCCACCTTCTTTAGAAAATATTTTTACATCAACTATTTTTCCGTGCTCACCATGTTCTAAATACAAAGATGAATCTTTTACATCCTTTGCCTTCTCACCAAATATAGCTCGCAATAATTTTTCTTCAGCAGATAATTCAGTTTCTCCTTTTGGAGTAATTTTTCCTACTAGAATATCGCCAGATCGAACCTGTGCACCAATCCGGACAATTCCTTCTTCATCTAGATCTTTTAATTTTTCTTCAGAAACATTAGGAATGTCTCGAGTAATAATTTCTGGTCCTAACTTGGTGTCACGAATATCAACTTTATACACTTCAATATGAATTGAGGTATATTTATCACTTTGCACCAATCGATCAGAAATCAGAATAGCATCCTCATAATTACCACCTTCCCAAGGCATATAAGCAACTAGCACATTTTGTCCTAGAGCTAATTCACCATTTTGAGTAGATGCTCCATCTGCTAGTACATCTCCAACCTCTACTTTATCTCCAGTATCGACAACTGATTTTTGATTAATACAAGTAGATGCATTTGATCTAACAAAGTTTCGTAAAGGATATACATCAATTCCTTCTTTCGATTTAACTTGAACTTCATGTGCACTAGAGGCAATTACTTCACCGGCATGTTTAGCTGAAGCAACTTGCCCAGAATCAACTGCGGCACGTTTTTCCATACCAGTTCCCACTACTGGAGAATCAGGCCGTACACAAGATACAGCCTGCCGTTGCATATTCGTTCCCATTAAGGCACGAACGGCATCATTATGTTCCACGAACGGAATCAACGATGTAGCAACTGAAATAATTTGTTTTGGTGACACATCCATGTAATCAACATTCCATACAGATTCAATTTTTGGTTTTCCATATGTGCGAGCTTCTACTTTCACTTTTTTAAAATAACCATCTTCATCCAAAGGTGCGGTAGCAGCAGTAGTAACAGATCTTTCTTCTTCAAATGCATCCACGTATACAACTTCGTCAGTAACTCTGGCTTTTTTGTTGTCTGGATCTTTTTCAATTTTTCGATATGGAGTTTCAATAAATCCATAGTTATTAATTCGAGCATAACAAGCAAGATGTCCTACTAAACCAATATTTGGTCCTTCTGGAGTAGCAATCGGACAAATTCTTCCATAATGAGTTCTATGTACATCACGTACTTCAAACCCGGCACGCTCACGAGACAAACCTCCAGGACCCATAGCTGATAATCTACGTTTATGTTCTAACTCTGCTAAAGGATTAGTTTGATCCATGAACTGAGATAACTGTGAACTCATGAAAAATTCTCGAATAGCACCAATTACTGGACGCGCATTAATTAGCGGACCAGGAGTTAGAGTCAACACATCACGTGTACTCATTCTATCCTTAATAATTCGCTCCATCCGAGCTAAACCAATTCGGAACTTATTTTGTACTAGCTCACCAACTGCACGAACTCTTCTATTTCCTAAATGATCAATATCATCAGCTTCTTCTTGACTATTATTCAATTGAATAATTTCTCGTAATACAGCTACTACATCTTCCCGCATCAAAACTCTAGTATCTTGATTAATTGGTAAATCAAATTGGAATCTCTTATTAATTTTATAACGTCCTACTCTACCAAAATCGTATCTACTGTAGTTAAAGAACATTGAATGAATCAAACCACGAGCATTATCAACCGTAGCTAAATCACCTGGACGAATACGCTTGTATACTTCCTTCAAACCTTCACCTTCAGATTTTGAAATATCTTTTGCTAATGTTGCTTCAAGAAATTTATTTTCTGGATCTGTATCAATGTCTTGAAATAATTCAATAATCTCTTCATCGGATGAATAACCAAAAGCTCTTAGTAGTGCAGATGCTGCTACTTTACGTTTACGATCAATTTTTACATACAGTACATTATTTGCATCGGTTTCAAATTCTAACCAAGCACCACGATTTGGAATAATTTTTGCGCCATAATAATTTCTTCCTTTTATATTTTCTGATGTGAAAAATACACCTGCAGATCTGATCAATTGAGAAACAACTACTCTTTCAATCCCATTTACTACAAAAGTTCCTCGTTCCGTCATTAAAGGTAAATCTCCCAAATATACTTCCTGTTCTTTGATTTCGTCATTGCGCTTATTTTTCAATCTTGCATTTACTCTCAAAGCTGCTTCATAAGTTACATTTTTTTCTTTAGCAGTTTGTTCATCAAAACGAGGCTCATCTAAATAGTACTCATCTAAATGTAGCTCAAGATCTCGCCCAGTGAAATCCTCTACTGGTGTTATTTCTTCTAATAACTCCTTCAAACCTTCCTCGATGAACCATTTATATGATGTTCGTTGGATTTCGATTAGATTCGGTAAACTTACACTATCGCTTGGTTGCGAAAAGGTAACTCTCTCCTTTGGAATATCGGAGATGAAAAGATCATTATTTTTGCGCATAAAAACAAAGCCCTGCCTTTACAGACGGGTTGATATAATTAATTAATTTTAATTAGTTGCGAGCGCGACCTGCACTGAAACTTATATTATATTAGGACGAATGATGTCAACTTCGTGAAAAATTCATGTAAAACCAGAGATAACTCTACCGAATACGTATATTATTGTCAAGTTATAGAAAAAAATGCTGCGAATAAGTTATCCACATACTAAACCAATATTATCTTTTTACCTAATATTAGCCAACAAAACGCACTTCTTGTCCCCATTCTGTCCCCAATTGACTTTATTTTTCCCCAATTCATGTGGCTTTTTCGCCTAAAATCTGCTTGATAACTCTATATACTACCTTCCGATCATCCCAATCTATCTTTTTTCCCTTTGCTACGCACATTTTCTGCTCTGCCCCCTTAGCAGTTAGAAATACCACATCTCCTGGCAGCGCAAGACTACAAGCTTTAACAATTGCCTCAGTTCTATCTAATATCCGCCACATATTTTGATTTTCTACCTTACCTACAGCAAGAGCGCCTGCCGCGACTTGATCTATGATTTCTTGTGGATCATCATCATATGGATCTTCATCTGTAACTATCACGTAATCACACTTTTCTGCAGCTACCTGACCATTCGTTGCTCTTCGACCAACATCTCTACCACCACCCGTACTACTAATAAGCGTTATCATTTTTTTATCCAGCCCCACTTGCTTGCGCCAATAATCGTATAATAATCCCAAACTTGTTGGCTCATACGCATAGTCAACCACTACAAAAAATTTCTGCCCTGCATCAATTAATTCCATCCTACCCGGAACACCTGGAAAATTATTCAACCAAGCTACAATATCAGGATAAGAAAAGCCCTGTGCAATACAAACACTTACTGCAGATACTATGTTTTCTACATTCCACGCACCATGAAGATTACAATTGAATTCGTATTCCCCAATTGAAAATTTTACACCTTCTGCTGTTTCAACAACACTTGATATTTGTAAGTTTATTGGTGCTTCAACATTTTCTTTCCGCGACCAAATAATCTTACTTCCCATCTGAGCAGCCTGAATAAATTGATCCGCATCTGTAGCATCTGCGTTTACCACGGCAATTTTTTGAATTGTTTTTCCATCATGCTCCTTTAATAGAGATTGACTAGCGTGACGGAACAATTCAAGCTTGGCCTGTTTGTAATTTTCAAATCCCTCGTGTGCATCCAAATGTTCCGGATATAGATTTGTAAATACCACCATATCATAATTAATTCCAATATGACGAAACTGTTTAATGCCTTCTGATGAAGTTTCAATTATTGCATACTGACAACCCGCTTCAACCATGTCACTTAACATATTTTGTAATTTCGTTCGGCCAAGCATAGTCATCTTTGTATCGTTCAACCAATGTTTATCCGCAATTCTAAAATTTACAGTTGTTGCCATGCCTACTTTAAAACCAGCTTGAGTAAGTAAATGCCAAATTAAATTACAAGTTGTTGATTTTCCCTTCGTGCCAGTAACTCCAATTACAATTAGCTTATTAGAAGGATGATCAAATTTTTTCGCTGCGTAACGTCCAAGAAACTTGTGATATTGCAAAATAAGCTTCGGCGGTAATATTTTCTTCAAAAGTTTCTTCATGTTATTTCTTTCCTGGAATCAATAGTCTCATAATATGCAGAATCACTAATGCTAAAACTGTAGCAATCAATGCCACGCTGTACCAACCAATACCAACTGCCATAGCTATAGAAGCAACAATCCAAATAGTTGCTGCAGTTGTTAAATTCTCAATCTTGTCATTATGAAAAATAATCAGGCCAGCTCCCAAGAAACCAATACCGGAAATGACTTGAGCAGCAATTCTGGAAGGATCAAAATCTACAGCACCAGGAAAACCATACTGTGATATTAAAGTAAATAAGGTAACACCCACAGCTACTAAACCCAAAGTTCGATGACCAGCTGCTTTATGAATTCGCTCTCTTTCCCAACCAATTACAGCACCTAAAATTGCGCTTAAACTCAACTGAAAAGTTACAATTAGTATATCCATATATAAATAAAATGAGTTATTAATAAACCTAATAATCCTAGCCACAAAAGCCAAATAATAATAGATAAAAAGCTACTCTTCATCTCTACATACTCTGTTTCTGCAAACCAAGATCGTAACTGATTAAAATACGAAGATATTCCAGTAATAGATATCAAAACTCCAACAACTGAATACCAAAGATTTTCTATAAACCCTGCCACCAACAGAAATATTAACCCAGTAGATACTACTAAAATCATTTTATGAATATGCTTAACCCGACTTCGCATTTTATCATTGGCACTTGCAGAAATTAACATCCAAAAATACAGCATCATCATTGAGACAGCTATGCAAATTACCACACTACTGATAATTATTAGTGTCATAAACAATATTTCTTAGATTTTGATAACTTACTTTCATTTCCTAAATCATCAATTGAACGCACCTTATATTTATAGATATGACCAGGTTCTACTGTTGTATCAATAAATGATTTTGTCATAACTCGTGATGAAGTAATTTTTGAAAATTTCTTATCTCCATCAACTGCTCTATATATATGATAGCCCATTACATATTCTCCAGCTTCTTGATACCATCTTAATTCTAAGCCTGCATCATTCTTAGTTATTCTATCCCATGTTGGGCGCTTAACTTTAGTATCCGAAATATATTTAAAAGTAGCAATTTTAGATAACTTATTATTTTCATCAACTGCTTTTATTCTTAAGCGATAATTTTTTTCATTACCTCTAACTCCAGCTGGATAATAGTTCCGTTTTGTTCGTAAGGTACCATATTTTTTTGGATTTTTCTTTCTATTTCCAAAATATACATAGTATCCAACTATCGAACTGCTACTATCAGGTTCTTTCCAAGTAAAGTAAGGATGAGAATCTTTAGTTCGGGTTTTCTTACCAATCTGTTTCTTTTTCTTGCTGTTATGATAAGCAGTAATTACCGGGGCATCCGGGGCATCTAACTCTTCCTCAGCAAGCAAGGCCTGATAAGCATTAACTCGTCCACTTCCTAAAGTATCATCGCTAATATTATCAGCCGAGTCGATTATTAAATTTCTCATCGTAAAAACACTTAAATTATCATCAACTGCTAAAAGTAATCCAGCAATACCAGCTACTATTGGAGTAGACATTGAAGTGCCACTTAAATATCCATAGTAACTTAAAAAACCATAACCAACATTTTGATAATAAGTACTTAAGATGCTTTCACCCGGAGCTGCAACATCAACGCAATCAGTACCATAATTACTAAATGATGCCCTATTATCATAATTATCAGTAGCTGAGACACTTAACACTAAGCCATAACACGCTGGATATAATTGATATTTATTTAAATTAACACCCTCATTACCAGCAGCGGCCATACTAATCACGCCATCATCATATGCATCTCTAATAGCCTCCAGCTCATAAACGCTGGCACTACTTCCGCCATAACTCATATTTAGCACTCGAGCACCATTAGCATGAGCATATTCAATCGCATTTACAATATCTGTAGTTGAACTATTACCAGTATCATCAAAAACTCGTAGTGGCATAATACTAACATCCCAGTTAATACCAGCTACGCCCAACGTATTATTACCAAGCGCCCCTATAATGCCAGCCACATGAGTTCCATGAACTACAACAGTTGAAAAATAGTTAAAAGAAGTAGGCGTAGGATTTGGATCATTATCATTTTCTACAAAGTCCCAACCATTCACATCATCAATATACCCATTACCATCATCATCTATACCATTATTAGCTATCTCATCTGTATTAACCCAGATATTTCCGGACAAATCTGGATGATCAAGATCTACTCCTGTATCTATAACAGCGATTACAACATTGTTACTGCCAGTAGTTACGTTCCAAGCCCTACCCGCATCTATGTCTACGTCGCTATCCTGCTTCAAATAGTATTGATCTCCTGAAGATGGGTCATTAGGAAATACAGCTAACGTTCTAGTAACATTCTGCTCTACATGATCTACTAATGGATTAATTTGATATGCTGATATCTCTACTTCTGGATCATCTATATTAATCGTCTCAATCTCTCCATCACCTTTCCATCTCACTAATAATTGCTTTTCAACATCACTTTGTGCTAAAACAAGAGCTGGACTCACCAATAATGTGAGTAGCAAAAGGAAAAGTGCATTTTTGTAACGAATCATGCATATATTAAAACATTTTAGACCACTAAAAACAACCGTGGTATACTATATCGACCATGAAAAAAATATGCCTCATTCATACAGGAGGAGTTGTAGCGATGGAGGTAAATGCAGAAGGTGTACTAGTAGCTACAGCAGATAGACAACGAAAGCTTTTGGATTTTATTCCAGCAATGGCTAGAATAGCAAATATTGAATCAAAATATTTGTTTCAGCTAGACAGCTCCGATATTAATCCGGGCCATTGGCAAACAATTGCTAGGACAATTGCCGATTGCTATGAACAATTTGATGGTTTTGTTATTCTGCTCGGCTCCGACACAATGGCACACACTGCTACTGCGCTATCTTTTATGATAGAAAATCTTGGTAAGCCTATAGTTTTAACTGATACACACGTTCCACTAACACAGATAGCTTCTGATAATCACAGTAACTTGCTAAATGCCATGCGCTTCGCATGCGAAGATATAGCTGAGGTAAGCATTATGTTTAGCAATGTACTGCTCCGCGGAAATCGTACTAAAAAAACCCATGATTTTGCAATCCATTCGTTTACTTCTCCAAATTTAAAACCTTTAGGAGAAGTTGGCATAGATTTACGAATTCATTCTCACTCATTTAAAACTCATAATAAACCCATCGTCCTCAAGACAAATATTGTTAAAGATATTGCTGTAATTAAACTTTTTCCAGGAATTACCAATGAACATGTATTAAGCATGGTTCCACCACGTACCAAAGGTATAGTGATAGAAGGCTATGGAGCAGGAAATATACCGCTCGGAAATAACGGTATTCAAGATGCCATTGAAAATATTGTTAGCCAAGATGTTGTAGTCGCAATTGATACTCAGTGCATATATGGCGGTGTAGAATATAGTAGATATGTAGGTGGTGCATTCGCAAAAAAACATGGCGCGCTATCATCTCATGATATGACTAGTGAATCCGCAATTATCAAACTAATGTGGGTATTAGGACAAACTGAAAAGCGTGATAAAATAAAAGAATTATACGAAAAAAATATTATTGGCGAACTTACAGAATAATTATGGACTTCAAAAAAATTCAATCTTACACTTTTATAGGTGCCTTAATAGGTATCACAATTATTTTTGCCTGGATGTTACGTCCTTATTTGTATCCAGTTTTTTGGGCTGCGGTTATTGCTGCATTATTTAGACCAGTCTATATAAAAATTTTAGTAAAAATAAAGAAACCTGATCTAGCTACCTCCATCACTTTGGCTTTAATATTGCTAATATTCATAGTACCGCTAGCTGGATTAATTTCACTTATTATCCAACAGGCTATTTCTGTTTACAAAGATTTCGGTACGCCAGAAGCTTTTCAAAATATCAGTACTACCATAGAAGGATATCTTGACTGGCCATTCCTACAACGCTTTATTGGTGACGTTGATATTCTAGAAAGACTAACCACCTGGAGTTCCTCAATTTCTAAAGCAGTGTATCAATTTGTTGCAGCCAGTGGCCAAAATACCGTACGATTGCTGATCCAGTTCTTCATCATGTTGTACACACTATATTATTTTATTCGTGATGGTAAAAAAATTCTAATTAACTTAATGCACTTAGTGCCTCTGGGTGATAAAAAAGAGAAAGAATTATATGACAGATTTGTTTCGACTGCTAAAGCAACTCTAAAAGGAACGCTCCTAATTGGAGTCATTCAAGGAATAATTGGTAGCATAGCTTTCTTTATTGTTGGTGTTCCGGCAGCTGTCTTTTGGGGAGTAATCATGATTGTGTTATCGATCATTCCTGGCCTAGGTGCTGCCATTATATTATTACCCGGCACAATTATCTTGCTAATGCTAGGAAATTTTTGGCAGGCTGCTGTCGTAATTGTAGCCATGGTTATCGCTGGCTTTATTGATAATGTTTTACGCGGACCATTAGTAGGTAAAGATACCCAGATGCATCCATTGTTAATTTTCTTTGCAACATTAGGTGGTTTACTAAGCTTTGGTATCTCCGGCGTAGTGATTGGTCCAGTTATAACTGCCTTCTTCCTTAGTATGTGGAAAATGTACGAACAAAAATATAAGGTCCAACTAGACAAAGCTGATTAATATAATCAAAAAGTAGGGACGTGATTAATCACGTCTCTACTTTTTTTAATGCTTTCTTTTTTATTATCTAATTTTTATGCAGCCATAGCTTCTGGTTGCGATTGAGGTTGAGGTTCATCCATTATCCATTTCGTATATATTTGATCAACCTTCTGTGGATTCTCCTGCATTATTCGTCCAGCATGACCAAGTAACTTCGCAACGTCTTCATTGCTTGTAGCGGCTCCAACAAATTCTTTATCACCCAACTTTTGAGCTGCAACCTTGAATACTGCTTCACGCACCTTAGGATCATCCATGCCACTTCCCCGATGAATAGCTTTAATTACATCCTGCCTTGTTACTGGTTCATCTTGATCAACCAGCTTAATTACTTCATCACCTAATTTATCAGCTGCAACTTTTGCCACTCCAGCAATAGGTACTGCTTCTGGTCCAGCTAATGGTGAAATAATAGCTAATACAGTCATTCCATTCTGAGCATCTTTAACCACTGTTCTTACATAATCTGCTCGTGCCGCTTCATCTCTTAAAAACATTTCACTAACAGCAGTAGATGCTCCAGGTGGAATAACAAAACGCGCCGCAATTCTTGCTGCTGCTTTCATGTCTCTATCCTCTCCTGTAGCAAATCTTTTCATGTCTACAAGTTGACTTCCTACATGCTCTGCTATCATACCAGGCGTAGATATTCTCCAAAGTGAGCCCAACATAGAAACCTCGCCTTCTTTAGCTATCTTTTTAGCCATTTCCGCTATGGATCCTGGAGGCATGTCCTCCATTCCTTGTAAAACAGAGAATTCTCTTTTAATGTTAGCCTTTTCATCATCTGAAAGCGGTGTATCAGCTACAGCATTAGCCTCTGCCATTGCATCTATTACAGCTTCTACAGCCTCTGGATCATCTGCCATTGCATCTATTAAAGCTTCGCCAGCTTCATCTTTAACTTGTTCAAAATGTTCTCTATCTTCTGCTTTTGCAGTAGCTACTGAATCCTCCGGAGTACGAATATCTTCCATTTGTTGCTCATCATAAGACTCTGTTGGAATTTCGTCTTGATTAGGTTCTGGCATGTGTTCTTGAAACATATTTTTATTAGTAATAATTAGAGAAGATCGAATATAATAAATCTATTAATGAACCTAATTATATCGTAAAAAGCCATATTTGTCAATGTTTTTACAAGATACTTTCGGTTTTTGTTCGGTTATCCACAGGCTCTACTTGCGTTCGGTTTTTGTTCGGTATACAATCTATTTACAATTGAATCTAAGGTTTGGGTTGTAGCGTCCGGGCGCGTGGCTCTAGAGCCCCTACCCTAATATCAATGTCAAAAATTAAGTCAGTCCGGTCGATCGACCTGACCTAACCAAAAAAACATATGTCACCAGCACTTACAAAAAGAAAAAAACAAATCCTAGATTTTATCCAATCTTTCCAGGGTGCTGAAGGTTACTTCCCTACTCTAGAAGAAATTGCCGAAAACTTTGGATTAAAATCTACTGCAACAATTCATCAACACTTATCAGAACTAGAAGGATTAGGAATATTAAATCGTGGCTTTGGCAGAGCCCGTGATATGGAAATTGTTAGTAGTAACACAGATATGGACGAACCATACGAAGAAGGAGCATCCCTACAATTGCCAATTGCAGGTTTAATTACAGCTGGTTTACCTATTGAAGCTATTGAAGATAGAACCGAAACAATGACTGTGCCACGTAGCATGACGAAAAATAAAAATGCTTACGTACTAAAAGTGAAAGGTGATTCCATGATAGAAAGTTTAATTGATGATGGAGACTTTGTAGTAGTACACAAGCAAGATTTTGCTAGTGATGGTGACATCGTAGTAGCTCTTCTAGAAGATGGAACCGCCACTTTAAAAGAATTCCACCGAGAGAAAAATTACATTAGGCTACAACCACGCAATAAAAACTATAAGCCAATCAAAGTTCGTAATGTAGTAATTCAAGGAAAAGTCCTTGGTATAATTAGAAAGTTCGAATCATAATACTATGTCTTTTTCAAGCACAAGTACTGTACCTATCGAATTATTACCTGGCATTGGCAAACGTACTGCCAAAGTATTACGATCTTTAGATATCCGGACTGTAGGCGCTTTTAAGTCTATGCCTGAAAAAATATTAATAGAATTATTTGGTCCAAGTATCAAACCAGTACACACATATGTTCATGGAAAAGTACAAAGCAAAATCCAAAAAACTTATACCACGCCAAAACAATATAATGTTCACCTAAACAACAGACACTTCAAAAAAACATCGGTTAGTAAAAAATTTAAAGTTGCAGCAATGATGCTCTCCTTTTTATAACAATGACGCCTGATACGAATAATTTTCATCCATAATCTCAGCTGATAATATTCTCTCTATGTGATAAGTGTGTTTATTGTTTCGCACATGGCAATACACCTCAATCGATTTATCGCTCATCTCCAAAATATCTATCTCAGTATCTATTCTTTCTTTGTTATCCTCATTAATTTGAAGATAAGTTATTCTCATGCGTTGATGCGCCTGGTATGCTCGCTCAATTCGCTTCACAACAGTATCTTCATTGCTCCAATCTACGGGCATGCGTTGTAAATCTCCACCAGATGTATATAAAATAAACCCATGCGCCATCCCATATTCATAAATATCGCGCGTGATACGGACATCGTCCATACAATATTTTGCTAATGCATCAAAATTACCTTCTCGATAATATCGTAAAGCATCCAAACCAGAACCAGACTTTCCTTCACCAAGAGTAGCCTGAGCAACGCTCTCTAATTTCATTCTGAAACCCAACGTATTAAAAATGTCAGCTAAAATATCTACCTGAGGCAAGTCTGCCATCTGTACTTTTGTGAAATATGGCTGTAATACTTGATTATCAAAATTTATACTATTAAAACCCACAATAGTTGGTTTCTCTCTTTCTATGATTGTTTCCAGTTTTGGCAAATCTTTTTCAAAAAAACCAAAATACTCACCTTGCGAATATGAGTACAATCCCAAGTATGAAATTCCCAATTTTTCATTGTGCCCAAATCCTCCCACCTCTGCAAATGACTTCTGAGTTTCTAAATCGTAAACTATTGTATTTTTATTCATAATTCACCTGCTTCAATTAATTTTTCTATTTCATTTTTCTTTGGACAAATTTCTAAAAAATCACAGTTCTTACAGTATTTATTAATAGTTGGTAACATTTGTTGATCTTTCTTTATTTGTTCCACTCGATCCAGTAATTCAGCTCCTATATCTTCGAACATATCATCACTAATATCCAAACTATACCATTGATTCGAAGCTAAGTATAAAAAGGAAGCTCGGTAAACAGGCTCTTTTCTATTTGCCTGCACAATCATGGCATATAATATCAATTGGATATCGGAAATATCGTCTTCATTATAAGCACCTGTTTTATAATCAATCACATGTAAACCCTCTTCATCTTTATCCACTCTATCAATTCTACCTATAACTTTTACATCCTCTGTTAAATCCACATCATAATAATCCTCTAACATAACAGGATCTTTCGTAACGTCATTTTTATAAACGTATTGCTTCAGCATTTGCAAAGCCTTTGTACCCCAATTCTTTTCGTCTTCCCGACTAATAAAACCTTTACGATTTTCTGTCCAACGCTTCCGTAACATACTTTCCAAAACTTCCCAATCACGCTCTATTGGATCTACCTGCTCATAAAAATCTTTCAACGCATTATGAACATGCGCTCCCATAGTTAAATATGGTTTTGGTTTTTTATACTGATCCGCAATGTGATCCACGTATGTGAATTTGTATTGTAAGGGACAATTCTCATACATAGTCAGCTTAAATGATGAAGCTCTAAACATGCTCGATTATTTTAGATATTCATCAACTTTTTCTTTCGTACCATCTTCATCAAGTACCCAATAATATAATTCTTTATTAAAATCTGGAGTATAGATGCGCTGACCAGATCCTGGAAGAATTACTTCTTCTACATCACCTAAACTTAAATCTCCTTTATGTCCTACAACGTATGCCAATCCAAATACACCAAATTGTGTCATATTTACATCAATGCGCGCGCGTTCTGTCTCTTGAAAATAATCATACACAACCTGAGCATTAGCAGGCTTTTTTAAACGACTCAAAATATTCCTTAAAATTTCCCGCTGATTTGAAGCCCTTCCAAAATCACCCTCTGCTTGCACGTACCGATTATGAACAATTTCTTTTGCTGCCGCTCCATCAAGATGTCCTTGTTCAGTATCTACGCCACCAAGTAAATCGACAATCTCAATAAAGCTATCAAAGGTCACTTCTACTGTAGCGTGTGCCTTCACATCTAATAAATCCTCAACAACAGATTGAGTTAACTCTTTATTTCCAAGATACTCATCTTCATCTTCCCACATAGCATAGAAATGCGTAATTTTTTGCATTCCTTTTTCAGGATGATCAATTTTAGTATCGCGCGGTATCATTGTCATGGAAAATGGATCAGCAGATGATTTAGGAACAGCCACCATCATCAAAACATCCGATCGAGCATGCTCAGTACCTCGTTGATCAGACCCAATAATCAATACTTTGTAATACTTTGGTTGCAATATATAAATACCAGCTGGCACAACAATTACTAAAACAATAAATAATAAAAGAATACGTAAAATCCATCTACGAAATAATTTTCTACAACCTACTTTCTTCTTTGGTGGTGCTGGAGTTTCAGTTTCTTGATTGGATACGGCTGTAGTTTTTTTTGGTTGATTAGTCTTCTTGTGTAAGGTCATTATATTTGCCTTTGATCGTTTCTATCTTATTCTCTACTTCCTCCAAATGCTCTTTCAAATCTTGTGCGATCTTTAATCCTTCCTCAAATTTTTCTAACCCTTTTTCTAAATCGAATTTTCCTGCCTCAAAGTCTGCTGTAATTGTCTCCAACAAATTGAATTGTTTTTGAAAGTCTACAGCTTTTTTATTTTCTTTTTTTTCAGTAGTTATTTTACTTTTTTTCTTTGGCATAAGTTGAGATATTATAACACTTCCGACTTAATTTCTCCATCTTTAAAAACAGTAGTAATTGTACTCTTCTTTTTAACGATTTTCTTGGAAGTGACGACTTTATTAGTTGATGTTTTTGTAATTGTATAGCCTCGTTCTAATATTTTTTTCGGATTATATGAAGCCAATAGTTGCATGATATAATCTACCTTTGCTGAATTAAAATTTACTACGTGTTCCCATTTAGTTGCGCCCAAAATAAAAGCTTGCTGAGCATTTTTAACTTTGTTACTAAATTCTATAACTTGTTCATCTAAAACATCTACTGCAGTAACAACATTTTCATGTTGCCGAGCAACCACATCTCGCAACGATCTCTCCTGACTGTTAATTAAAGATTTAATTTGATACAAAACATCTTCTTTAAAAGGCACTGCTAATTCTGCCGCGTTAGAAGGAGTAGCTGCTCGTACATCTGATACATATTCAGATAATGTTTCATCTCGTTCATGTCCAACTCCAACAATGCATGGCACTTGGAGGGCAAAAATGGCCCGTACCACACCCTCATCATTAAATGCATGTAAATCCTCTATAGAGCCGCCACCACGCGTAATAATCACCACATCTAACTTGTCTGCATAATAATGATTAATAAAGTTCAACGCATCAATAATGGTATTAGGTGCTGCATTACCCTGAACCTGAACATTAAAATGCTTAATGTCTAATCCAGCCCATCTATCTGCTAAAATTCTCTGAACATCAGTAAAAGCTGCTGCTCCCTCTGAGGTAACTATGCCAATTCGTGCTGGAAATTTTGGTAATGTGCGCTTCCGATCTTCATCAAACAAACCTTCTTTTTGCAATTTAGCTTTTAACAATTCATATTGTCTCTTTAATGTACCTTCGCCTACTAATTCTATTTTATTTACCCGCACATGAAATCTGCCAGACTTTTTGAATAAACCAGGATTACCAAATACCTGAATTTCCATACCATCTTCTAATTCTTGATCCAACTGAAATTTAAGCATGAAGCAACTAACGTAACTACTATCATCCTTTAAATCGAACCAAACAAATCTGTTCTGACTAATCTTAAAATTACTAACCTCTCCCTGAATAGCAACTGGGATGCTTACTAATAATTCATTGATCCCCTTAACAAATTCTGAAACCGAATAAATCTGCATGAAATAATTTTACTAAGGCTTTATCCAAAAAACTACACCGTCCCGACTAACAGAATACCTTCTGTTATCATAAGTACTTTGCAATCTACCAGTTTTACTTAGATCAACTAATACACTACCAGAATTATCCCTTGAGCTACCGCATCTTTCATTAAACTGTTCCGCAATAGATAATGCATCTTTATCATCTACTACAGAATTAGCATTACCGTCATCTTGAGGGAGTTTTGAACTATAAAAGTAGAAAGATCCAACTCCCATACCTTCAATTTTTTTTACACCCTTACCTTTTTTTGTACCTGATGTTAATCCCATATTTTTATAACTCAATATTTAAATTTGAAATTATTTTATCATGTAATGTTGGTTGTATATCTCGATACTTACCATTTTCTCGCCGCATCCAATATGCTTTTATTTCAGGAAAGGATTTTTTTACAGCATCAATTTCTATAGACCTATCATCAATGAAAACTGTTTGCTCTTTTACATAATTCTTTACTACTGAAATTTTTTCTTTTGATACTGCCAAAGTTTTTACACCATTCGGAAAATTCATGTTATCTATTTTCATTTCCTGCCAAGATTCACTACCAAACGTTAATATCAAAACTTCCCATCCATCTTTTAAAGTCTGTTTTAAAAATTGTGTACTATCAGGATAAAGATATTTACTAATTTGTGAGATGACTTGATAAAATTTTTTTTGATCAGACGTATCCACTCCTTGTAAAAAATCTCTAGCATCAAATACATTATTATCCTGTACATATCTATTATATGAATCTGCCCATTCATTGCTTGTAAGCCCAAGACTCTTGGCTAAATCTAACTTAAAGGCCGTGGTATCCAATAATGTATGATCCAGATCGATAATTAATTGTTGCATATCTTGTTTAGTTCAATTGCTAACTTTTCACCGTCTATTCTAAGACCATCACTAGTTGCTAATTCAGCTTCTATAACTTGAGTGCCATGAGATTGAAGTGCACTCACATTGTATGTAATTAAATTCGGCTCAATCTCTGCTTCCACGGCAGTACTATCAACAATAATTGTATCAATTTTTCTACCTGCCAAATATGTCTCTAATCTATTCACATATTCCAGTGCTGTGAACTTATTAGTTTCTCCAATCTTGGTTTGCCGATTACATGTATAGATTAACTGAGCCTTACTATCTGCAATTGCTTCAGCGATTCCACCAACTAACAGATTAGGAATTATGCTAGTGAACAAATCGCCAATAGTTAAAATGATTACATCAGCCTCCTGTAATGCTGTTATTGCAGAACTAGTAGCTGTTACCGCTGGTTCCAACGTCACATTCTTAATTGCTAATTCAGCATCATGTTTTGGAATATCAATATTTGTTTCTCCGGAAATAACTGACTCATCCTCTAAAATAGCCTGCAATGTTGTTAATTCCGTAGTAACTGGGATAACTCTTCCTCGACATTTTAATAATTTCTCAAAAACTTTAATGGACTGTTCGTAATCAGTCATGCTTTTCTCCATCGCTGCTAACATTAAATTACCAGCATTATGACCAGCTAATTCACCTTCAGAAAAACGATAACTCATCATCTCCTGTAATTCAGTCTGATCATCTGCTAAAGCAATCAAACAACGCCTAATATCTCCTGGTGGTAAAATATCTAACTGATCACGCAATCTACCGGTAGATCCACCATCATCAATCATTGAAACTATCGCACTAATCTCAAAATCATACTGCTTCAAATATTGTAGTAATAATGATTGTCCTGAGCCCCCACCTATGGTTACAATCTTTTTCATGACTGCTTGTTGTTAATAAAATGCACTAATGAACTAATGTCCTCTGGTCTACCTAAATCAAGCCAATACCCTTTTAACGGCACAGCTCTAACTACTTCATCTTTCGCTAAAAAATTAATGGCATCAGTAATTTCATATTCTCCACGTTCTGATGTTTTTAAATTATGAACTACCCGAAATATCTTACTGGGCAAAGTATAAAGCCCTACGTTTACAGAATTTGATTTCGGATTTTTTGGTTTTTCTATAATCCGTAGAACTCGATTATCCTCCAATTCAACTACACCATATCGTTCCGGATGATCATGCTCGATTGTAGCCATTAACGTATCGCGGGTGGACATTTGCATTCTCTCTAAATCCTCAACAGATAATAAATGATCGCCCATTGTATACAAAAATCTATCACCCTGAATAATGTCTTCAGCGGCTAACAACGGACAGGCTGTTCCATATTTATCTTCACCAATTTTATCAAATTGATTTACTACGATAATCTCACTATCAGTCTCATAATCTTCAATAGCACGGACCAACTTCTCAAAGTGATGTCCACCTACAATGATGATGCGACGAAAATTTGCAGCTACTACGGCATCTAGTAAATAAAAAATGAAAGGTCGATCTGCGATCTCAATAATATGTTTGGGAATTTCCTCTGTAAATTGCTGCAAACGTGTTCCCTTGCCAGCAGCTGCAATAACTATGTCCATAATCTTTTCACTAATTTGTAGGCATTATACCATAGTTGATTTAAGGATAATTCATACGTACCGTCAAACGATACAATATCACCACCAAAACCCTGTTTAAACCTAGTAATGCCAGCCCATTTATGATCTGGCTGATCAGGAGGTGCAATACCAAAAAAATCATACTCCTTATATCCAGCTATCTGAGCATCTTTAATCGCTTCCCATTGCAGTGCATGTGGCGCCATTAATTTACGATGCTCATAATCAGAACCACCATGAACATACGTCATGGTTTCGCCAAATCCAATCATAATGTTTGCGGCAATAATTTGATCTTCAAATTCAGCAATATATAATTGAAGCATTTTTTCGGCATTAAGCTCTTCTAACATTAGCTGAAAATATTTCTTTGCATGAATGGTTATGCCTTGTCGCTCTGCTGTTTGTGCCAACATGGTATATACTCGATCTAAATCATTCACATCTGTTGAACTTCGGATGGTTACGCCTTTTTTTGTAGCCAGTTTAATATTATATCGCCATTTAGATTTCATATTGGCTAACATTTTTTCAGGTTCCTGCAATTTTAATATCCATGAATATTGGGGATGTATTTCATTTATTTTTTTGCCACCCATTTTGTTACCACCTCTTTCATATCGCCAAAAGATTGCCTTATGTTTTGTTGCTACTTTTTTAATTTCTTCTAAAAGACGTTGTTGTGTTTCATTGGTCAACGCTCCAACTGGACCGTACGGCGAAAAAAGATATTTCATACCTAATGGCAAGTCATGAACAATTACTGTTGTAGCAACATTGTCTATCACGATTCGTGAAATAGAACGTCCATAACTTTCTTGAAAGCCCCCCCATTCCCAGGATTGTAAAAAAGAGCCTCCTTGCTCTTGAATGATTTTGTTCCAATCCGTTTTATCCATCTGTTACTTATGTCTACCTAGCATTTTTAATGCTAATTTTATTTGTTCCTCTAACGGTAAAGTATGATCAATATCATGTAAAGCCTCTATTGCTTCATGTGTAGAATAACCCAACTGCTCAAGCGCATGTATAGAATCTCCTTTTTTTGTAGAACTGCCATCTTCATTAACACTCTCTTCTGACCCAAATGTTTCTTTTAACTCTAAAATCAGTCGTTCTGCTGTTTTCTTTCCTATGCCAGAAACCTTAGTTAACAATGAAGTATCTCCTACAATAATAGATCTCTTTAATTCGTCTGCTGCAAATTGAGATAAGAGAGCCAAACCAGCTTTTGGTCCAATTCCTGAAATTCCAATAAATTTCTCGAACAGCTCTAAATCTGTAGTATTCAAGAAACCATATAGATCTATAGCATCTTCCCGAATATATTGATGTGTATGTAAAAAGATTTCTTGGCCCAACTTAGCTTGTTCTA
Organism: bacterium; assembly: GCA_030698395.1. Taxonomy (GTDB): domain Bacteria; phylum Patescibacteriota; class Patescibacteriia; order UBA9570; family UBA9570; genus JAUYKW01. The sequence goes on along the minus strand of JAUYKW010000009.1, from coordinate 25,550 downwards.
ACACAGGAACCGGCACAGACACCTTATAACCAATGCCAGCAGTCTCCACTATAATATAATGTTCTATTAATTTAACTTTTCCAGTAATCGATGCAATCATGCAACCAGTATATCATATGTATGATATCATTATCTATGATGTCTAAATTCGATAGAATTACACCTCCAAAAAGTGCAATTGATCCCGATTGGCATAATGATTATTTCGCTAAAAAATGTCTAACCCCAGAATCAACAACACCAGATTCATCAACGATTTGTGGCCTGGATTTAATTAATATCGATGGCAGATGGGGACAAGTAATATCTCCACAAGATGAAATTCTATTCATAGAATGGATAGATACCAATAAAACAGAAATGCTAAACCTAAAAAATTATGAAGTTGAAGAACTTTATAATAGTTTAGTGGCTGAAGATTTTTTGCACGCTCGACCAAATGAAATGTCCGCTAAAGATATCTCACAAATTCATTGGGGATCTGAACAAGAAGAACATCCACACCTTCGAGGGAAAGTTACAGTTTGGGGAAAGCTAAGAAAAAAAGAATCTACTACTTGATTAAGCCCTATTTTTATAATATATTTCAATAATGGAAACAATATTTCTTGAAATCGCAGCAATCATTGTAGTTAGCACAGGTTTAGCACTAATTGCAAAACTTTTAAAACAGCCCATCATCTTGGCATTCATGTTAGCTGGCATCATTTTGGGTCCACTAGGATTAAATTGGCTCCACTCAAAAGAATTACTCGATGTTTTATCTACGTTCGGTATTGCATTTTTATTATTTTTAATAGGTATCGAACTAGATATCAAAAAGTTTAAAGCGTTAAATAAAGTTGCTCTTCTCTCTGGGTTTGGTCAGGTTTTCTTTACTGGTTTAATTGGTTTCGGAATTGCTTACTTGTTGAACTTTTCAATAATTGAATCGTTATTCATTGCTGTAGTTTTAACTTTCTCCAGCACAATCATCATTGTTAAACTCCTCAGTGAAAAAAGGCAATTAAATTCACTCTACGGCAGAATCACAATTGCCATACTTATTATTCAAGATTTCCTAGCTGTCTTCGCTTTACTGTTAGTAGAAAGTTTTGGTGGAGCAGAAATGATTGGGATTCCCTGGGGTAGCGTTATCGAAATATTATTTAAAGCAGTATTTATTGGCATGCTCGCTTTCGTTTTGGCCAAGTATGTATTTCGTCAAATTTTTAAATTCATCGGTTCATCCCAAGAACTACTTTTTCTCTGGAGCATAGCGTGGTGCTTGATGTTTGCCGGTCTATCCTTAGCCATGGATTTTTCAATCGCCATCGGCGTATTTTTTGCTGGCATCGCTTTAGCAACATTAGAATACAATTATGAAATAGCAGCTCGTATTAGATCACTGCGCGATTTCTTTATTGTTATCTTTTTTGCTTTTCTCGGAAGTCAGCTCGTACTCACTCTAGAGCCCCGCCTAATTTTAACGAGTCTATTGTTGTCACTTTTTGTACTAATTGGAAATCCACTTATTGTTTATCTAATTTTGATTTTATCTAAGCATAAAAAACGCACTGCTTTGTTTGCCGGATTAACTGTAAGCCAAATTAGTGAATTCTCTTTTATCATCGTTATTGCTGGGCTTGCTCAAGGCTATATAGATGAAGATTTTGTAGCTATGATTGCTATTATTGGTTTAATCACCATGGTTATATCAACTTACTTCATCACTTACAACGAAAAAATATATAAGTTTCTCCAACCACTACTAGATATCATTCCATCCTTTCAAACAAGTAAAGATGAGTTTGATTATCTGCCAAAGATACCACAAAAACATGTAGTAATATTTGGCTATCATCTAACTGTAAATAAGTTAATTGCTCAAGCTCAAAAACTTGGCCAAAATGTAGTGGTAGTCGATTACAATCCGAGTAATTCAGACATCATCAAACAACAAGGTGTTTTTTATATATATGGAGATATGCGTGATGAGGAAATATTACAACGTGCCAATCTTATGGAGGCGGTAACTGTGGTTTCGACTGTACCCCATCCAGAAGCAACCATGAGTTTATTGCAGTATGCAAAACATTTTAAACTTAAAGCGAATATAATTGTTTCTGCTCGCTTTATTTCTGAAGTTGAAGACTATTACAATGCGGGAGCAACGTTTGTTTTACACACCGAATCTATTGGAATTGATTATTTGAAAAGAATTCTAAAAAAAGGAGACTTGTCCAAAGCAGGAAAACAGCATCACAAAGAAATCTCAACCTTACTTGAGGATAGTGGCCTAGCTTTATAGGCCAAACATACTAATTATCTCTCCATAATCTTTATGCTATACTCGTAGCATGAAATTTCAATTAGTTTCAGATTTTAAGCCTACCGGAGATCAGCCTACAGCCATTTCTGCCCTAATCAAAGGGGTTAATAACAAAGAACATGCTCAAACTTTAGTTGGTGTTACAGGATCTGGAAAAACATTCACTATGGCAAATGTGATTGCAGAAACGCAACGTCCTACTTTGGTTATCTCTCACAATAAAACATTAGCTGCTCAACTAGCATCAGAGTTCAAAGAGTTCTTCCCTCATAACGCCGTACATTACTTTGTATCTTATTACGATTATTTCCAACCTGAGAGCTACATCCCTAGAACTGATACCTATATTGAAAAAACAACTGCCCTGAATGAAGAGATCGATCGCATGCGCCATGCTGCAACTGTTTCTCTCCTCTCCAGAAAAGATGTCATCATCGTGGCATCAGTATCTTGCATTTACGGATTAAGTCCACCTGAATTTTATAAACAATTTAGCATCACAATGAAAACTGGAAACGAAATTTCACGAGCTGTTTTTCTAAAACGTCTTGTCGATATGCAGTATTTCCGAACAGACACTGAATTTGTCCGTGGAAAGTTTCGCGTTAAAGGAGAAATTGTCGAAATTTTTCCAGCCACATCAGAATACACCGCATACCGAATATCATTTTTTGGCGATGAAGTTGAAAAAATTGAATCTTTTCATGCTCTAACTCACGACATCATCGACACTACAAATGAGTTGGTCTTATTTCCCGCAACTCATTATGTTGCACCAGAAGAGAATAGAGGAAAAATACTTCACCAAATAAGTAATGACATGAAAAAAGAAGTTGCCGTGCTAGAAAAAAATGGTAAAGAATTAGAAGCTCATCGTTTAAAACAGCGCATCACATATGATATTGATATGATTCAAGAGACTGGATTTGTAAATGGCATCGAAAACTATTCACGCTATTTCGACAACCGTAAACCAGGTGTACCGCCATCAACTTTATTAGCATACTTTCCTGATAACTTTCTAACATTTATTGATGAATCACATGTAACTGTCTCTCAGATAGGTGGGATGTATTTAGGCGATAAATCTCGCAAACAAACTTTAGTAGATTATGGTTTTCGCTTAAAAGCTGCCATGGACAATCGTCCACTTCAAGCAGAAGAATTTAATGAACACATCAACCAAGTAATATATGTATCAGCTACTCCTAGAAATTTTGAATTAGAAGCTTCAACTATCATTGCTGAACAGTTAATCAGACCAACTGGATTATTAGATCCACCAATAGATCTTCGACCAGCTGCTAATCAAATAAACGACCTGATCAACGAAATAAACATTCGTATCGAAAAAGGAGAAAGAGTATTAGTAACAACTCTCACCAAAAGAATGTCCGAAGAACTGACGGAATTTCTCCAAGAACGAAATATCAAGGTACAATATTTGCATTCCGAGGTTGATACATTAGAACGATTAGAAATCCTCCGTGATCTTAGAATGGGAGTTTACGATGTCTTAGTAGGAATTAATTTACTGCGCGAAGGTTTAGATTTGCCAGAAGTTTCTTTGGTTGCCATCTTAGATGCAGACAAACAAGGTTTCCTCCGGAGTGCTACTTCTTTAATTCAAACTATGGGTCGGGCAGCTCGCCATGAAAATGGATCTGTAATAATGTATGGTGATCAAGTTACTGATGCTATGAAACAAGCAATCAACGAAACCCTCAGACGTCGTAAAATCCAAAAAGCATATAACAAGAAATACAACATCACACCACAAAGCATTAAGCGCAAAATTTCTGACAATCGTTTGTCTGGCACCAAAGATGAAGCTAGTACAATTCTTGATAAAGTTGATCCAAGTAAACTTTCAAAAACTGAAAAAGAATGGTTGCTATCAGACTTAAAACAGCATATGAAAATTGCTGCAGAAAATCTCCAGTTCGAACAAGCAGCCCAATTACGAGATGAAATTGACCAATTAGAAAAGTAAATTATGATAACAACAGTTCTAGTATTTGGCACTTACGATAAGTTTCATCCTGGTCATGAATATTTTTTAACACAAGCAAAAAGCTACGGCGACCGTTTAGTTGTTGTAATCGCGCGTGATCATAATGTTGCCAAATTAAAACGTAACTCTCCAACAAATTCAGAAAATAAAAGGCTTCAAGTTATTAAACAGTTCTCGGCAGTGGATGAAGCAATGCTGGGGCTAGAAGATTTCTCTAAAAAAGAATCCATTATAGATATTATTGCTCCCGATGTAATTTGCTTAGGCTATGATCAAGCGCCAAACTTTCAATCTCCAAATTCTAACATAAAGATAGTACGTATCGACGCCTTTTATCCGGAAAAGTATAAATCCAGTTTACTGTAATTCGTCTCTTCTAAATCTCATTAATAGTTGAGATACACAAGGGACGGGACAGAGGTTTGCTGATGCGGTCACCTTTGATCCTCTAAACCTCAACCTTGAAGGCCAAGCCACAAAATCATCTTCTACTCCTGTCTCGTGCAATGGTAACATTTATATAAATAGAATAATCAACTGAAGTCAACACTTGCCAAAATTAATATATGTGTTATTCTATCCGAACTCGAAATATTCAATAATATATAGTAAACATGCCAGTAAAAGATTCAGCAAAAAAGGCTTTACGTCAATCAGTAAAACGTCAAAGTCGTAATCGTGCCCAAAAACGAAACTTTAGGACTCTTTCTAAAGATAGTGTTACGGCAATTCAAAGCAATGAACCAGAAGCAGCTGATAAAGTTAAGGCTACAAGCAAAGCTTTAGATAAAGCTGTTCAAAAAGGAGCTATTCATAAAAAAACTGCGTCTCGAAAAAAATCACGTTTAGTAAGAAAACTAAACGCCATTAGTAGCGATAAAAAATAATTTAGTTGATCAAGTTACCTCTTGAGTAGCTTCAACTACAAACTTATCTAGCAGCAGAGACGAACTCTGCTTGCTTGATTTTAATAAGTAATCAATATTCAATATTTGCTCGTGTAAATCAACTAATTGATCTAAATTAAAACGCTGAGCATGTTTTCTAGATTTTTTTATTACATATGGATGCAAACTAGAACCCTTACCATCAGTTTCTTTAATTTCAATTAGAATACTCAATTGTCGAGCAATCATGCTAAGTAAATAAAATTCATTTGCACCCGCAGATATCTGATCGTGCAACAACTCTAAAGCTCGTGCAGTATTTTTTTCAGATATAGCGTCGGTAAAATGAAAAATATTATCATTAATTGGTGATGACACAAATAACGAAACATTCTCTAGTGTAATATGTGTCGTATAATGTGTAAGCTGTTCAACTGCTTGATGCAATGTCCAAAGATCATTACCCACTGCCTGAACAATATAAGCTAATGCATCAGTAGTTATTGTACACTTCCCTAAAGTAACTCTTTGCTTAACCCAATTCATTATTTCACGATCAGATAATTCATTATATTCTTCCACCAAGTCCGCTGCTAACAACACTGCTTTTAATTCTGAATCTTGTTTTGGTAAACTATCCATTGTACATACCACAATTGCTTCTTCATCAATTTTTTTTGTTGCGTCTATGAAAACATCACTAACATCAGAGCTGAGAGAGAAAATATTTTTTAAAATTAAAAAGCGCCTACTAGTAAATAAACCTCTCATCAATAGATTAGAACGAATATCAGCAACTTTAGCACTTGTAGCATCCAGAACTTGAACATTAGCACCTGTTGTATCATATTTCTTTTTAAAACCTTCACGTAAAACAACTGCTCTCTCATGAGTGCGAAAAGTATCTGTACCGTGAATAAATATCAACATAGGATAATCAGTATAATATATCTAGCTTAAAGCTCAAGCTTTTCCAGATCTTGCCAATTTTTTCCGGCTGCTACATCTGCAATTAAGGGCACATCTAAATGATAAACATTTTCCATAATTTGTTTAATTTGTTTTGCTGTTTCCTTAACTTTTTTCTCATCAACTTCAAAAACCAATTCATCATGTACTTGTAATAACATCAAAGCATTTACTTCTTTTTTTGCAATGGCCTCGGCCACTTTTATCATGGCTAATTTCATTATGTCTGATGCTGTACCCTGCACAGGCATATTAATTGCCGCCCGTTCTGCAGCTGCTCTCACCATTGCCATTCCAGAATTCACATCTGGAAGATATCGCTTCCGGCCTAACAAACTTTCTACATACCCCTGCTTTCTCGCTAACTCCTTAGTATCCTCAATATAATCTTTAACTGCTGGATGTTTCAAAAAATATTTATCTAAATAATCTCTCGCATCATAATTAGTCATACCAGAGTCTCGCGCTAACCCAAAAGCTCCCATGCCATATAATATTCCAAAGTTTACTGATTTTGCATCGCGTCGCATTTCCTTAGTTACCTCCTCTTCCGACACCTCGTTAAGCTCGGCCGCAGTTCTAGTATGAATATCTGTTCCGGCTCTAAAACTTTCTACAAAGCTATCGTCCTGCACCATATGAGCAACAATCCTTAATTCTACTTGAGAGTAATCTAAAGACAATAATACTTTACCTGCCGGCGCAACAAATGCTTTTCTAATTTTCCTTCCTAGCTCTGTCCGAATTGGAATGTTCTGCAGATTTGGATCGGATGAAGACAATCTACCAGTTGCTGTGATAACTTGATTGTAATTAGTATGAATTCTCTTTGTATTCGAATCAACTAATTTTGGCAACGCATCCACATATGTTGATTTTAATTTAGCTAACTCGCGATACTCACTAATCAAATCTATAATTGGATGCCGATCTCGCATTTTCTCTAACTCTGGAGCTGCTGTAGAAAAACCAGATTTTGTTCTTGCTAAACCAGATGTATCTATTTTTAAACTGTCAAACAAAATTACCTTTAACTGTTTCGGAGATGCGATATTAAATTCCTCACCAGCAAGCTTATAAACATCTTTCTCAATTTTTTCTATATCCTTCTCTAAACTTTTGCTCATCTTTTTTAGATAATCTATATTAATAGAAATACCAGCTAATTCCATTTCTGCCAAAATTGGTGCAATGGATATTTCTATTTCCAAGATATTTTCTAAATCTGCTTCTTGGACGCGTGATTTTAGTTTTTGATATAAACGCCAAGTATAATCTGCATCTTCAGCAGCATAATAAGCTAACTTATCTAAAGGTACTTCCTGAATAGAAATTGCTTTCTTACCCTTGCCTACCAATGCTTCATACGGCATCATCTGATATCCAAATTCAGTGATAGCTAAAGAATCTAAACTATGCCCTCTGCTACCAGGACTCAAAACATAGGAAGCCAACATAGTATCGTAAAACAAGTTTTCTACAACAACATTATTCGTTGCACTCAATACTTTAATATCAAATTTAGCATTATGTGCAATTTTTTTTATTTTCTTATCCGCAAATATTCCAGCAAATTGTTTAATATACTTTCCTGTAATGTAATAGGCTTTTCCCTCCTGCCAACAAATGCTGAATCCTACTAATTCACACTGCAAGGGATCCAAGCTGGTAGTTTCAGTATCAAAAGCAAAGATACCTTGTTTAGCTAACTCCGCTACTAAGTTGTCTGCACTTTTTTTATCATCTACTATCTCGTACTTACCATCTTTCAGATAGTCCTTTTCTGCTGGCTCTCCTACATCTGAAAATAATCCACTCTGAGCTGGTGACTCCTTTTTTAAAGTAGTAACTTGTTTTAGTAGAGATTTAAATTCATACTTCTGAATTAACTTTACTACCGCCTCCTGATCAAATTCTTGCAACCTATTCTCCTCCAATGAAAAACCAATCGGTACATCACATTTGATGGTAGCTAACTCTTTTGATAATTTGGCATCTTGCTCACCTGCAATCAGCTTCTGCTGAGTAGCACCAGTAATTTCATCAACATGCTTCAATACGTTCTCAACTGTTTTATATTTTGTTAGCAATGCTATCGCTCCTTTTTCTCCAATACCTTTTACTCCAGGTATATTATCCGACGAATCTCCACGCAAAGCTTTGTAATCGATCATCTGATCCACTCCCAGACCACTATATTTATCCTGGACTGCTGTTGCGTCATATGTAACCGTATCACTAACACCTTTGCGCATTGCATAAATAAAAGTATGTTCGTTTACTAACTGCAAAGCATCCATATCACTTGTCACAATAAATGTATCAATCGTATCCGGAACCTCATGAGCAATCGTGCCAATTAAATCATCAGCCTCAAAACCTTGAATTCCATATTGTTTAATACCGAATGTTTCTACTGCCTCGCGCACCATAGGAATCTGAGCATATAGCTCTGGCGCCTGTTCCTTACGAGTTCCCTTATATTCCTTATACATTTCATGCCTAAATGTTTTTCCTTTAACATCAAAAGCTATTGCAATATAAGTAGGCTTTAATTCCTTAATCACTTTAAACAAGATATTTAAAAAACCATACAATGCATTAACAATTGTACCGTCTTTAGTAGCCAGTGGTGGCATTGCATGAAAAGCCCGATGAATAACTGAATTCCCATCAATAACAATAAATTTTTCTCGTTTTTTTGCCATCAGAATGAAGTATAACAAAAACAGTAGAGACGTACATGCTCAAATCTTCAAAGCACGCTTGTTTCTACTGTTTATTGGGAATTTGGAACGCTTAGCGGACTCCGGCAAATAGTAATAACCGTAACCACATTGATCGTCTCGCGATTCCAACGTATATCGGATCACCTCCAAATTGAGGGTGAATAACCGAATATTCAATTGACATAACTTTTATTTTTTATTTTTATTTCACATATAGAATATCATAAATTTGGACGTTTGTCAACTCACTTTTTTAGCTGTATAATTACATTATGTTCACGAAGAAACAAAATCCTCTTCATGCTACTAAGCGCTATGGTCAAGTAGATGCTCCTTCAGTTTCTGAAGAAACTTTAGAGAAATATAACGACTTCTATAATCGCATGACAGAAGGAATTGAAAATCCTAGAGTACTTGTTTTAGGTGCAACCCCAGAGTTAAGAGACATCGTTTTATCTCATGGCGATAAACTAACAACTGTAGATCGCAACTCTCAGGCGTTACATATAAAGAGTAAACTCATGCACTACATTAATAATGAGAATGAAACGATCTTAAATGAAGACTGGCTAAAAATGAATTTTAAGAAAAATTCGTTTGACGTTATAATTGGTGACGGTGTATTTACTGCATTGGATAAAACATTACATAAATCACTGAATGATAAACTGCATGACATTATCAAAGATACAGGATATCTCTTACTGCGAGAGGGTGCTGTAACTCATGCTCGTCCCCGCTATGCACCATCCGTTCATATTCATGAATACAGAACTGGGCAGTACAGTTTGTTTGATTTATTCTTTGGTTTAAGATTATACAATATCAATTTTAAATCAATTGATGATAACACGAGAAAAAGTTATCTAGGTAAATTCCATGAAAAAATTGATGAGTACTATCAGCAGGGGATGCTTTCTGCACGAGAACGCAACGAACTTATAGCACTCGCAGAAGAACTACAACATACACTACTGCATAAAGAAGATCTTGAAGAAGTACTTAGGACATTTTTCTTTCCGAAACAGATTGTGCATGATATTGGGTCTGGTCATTTGAGTCCATGGTATTTTTTCTTACTTCAACCCAATGATAAAATCGAGATGCCAGAGAATGTGCCCAGTGAACGAGTCGATTATGTAAAAGACTTCTTAGCTTCTCGGAACGACTCAGAACAAGCAGAAGACTAATTACAATTCCCAGTATGACGAACCAAATTACGCTATTTGGTTTTTTTATTGGTTCACTTGCACTAACATCATAATCATTATTAGATGTTGCGTGAGCTGTTTTAATTATTTTATTACTTGTAGTTTCTGCTACTATTTTTTCTTGAGTAAGTTGCGCAATATCATCAGTACTACGAGGTAATATTCTAATCCCATCGGTCGTGGCTGTTAACACACCAATTACTTCAATGTGTTCTCCTTCCTCATATGTTGATGCTTTAATGCCAGTACCTCGTTTTAAATATATATTCCAATTATTATCTAACACAATTGTACTACCTGATTTTTCAACAACCTCACCAGATACATGAACTAACTTACCAAGATAGTCCTCGCTATATTCTAGAATATCTAATTCTACTAGCTCATTTTCATGCTCCAGAACAACGATATCATCTGCGCTTGTAATATTAATTTTTTTCTCTTCTTTTGATTCAGATGTTTTACCAGATATTTGCAGTTTATCACCAAGCGCTAACTGCGGAAACAACTTCTTGGATGAATATACTTGAATTCCAGCTGTATCATCTTGCACATAAAAATATTGACTCCCGTACATATCAGGCAAAGAATTAACAACTCCCTCAATTATTATCTCCTCACCTTTTGGTAATTGCTTTGCGGCCATAATAGCGTAATGCTCTATAAGAAGAGCGCCTGACATTGATGATGTTGCCATAATTGTATTTGCATTACTAACATCTATATTAGTATCAGCCTCATCAGTAATAATATTTTCTTCACCTGGGGTGAGTGTAATTGTCCAATACCACTGATCGTCAACATTCGCATAAGATTGACCTGTGAAGGACGTATCATAAACTACCTCACTGATAACTTCACCTGCTGGATCCAACAATGAAATAGTCTCACCGCTATTATTCAAAGAAACACCAGTTTCTGTTACAGAAAATGTTAAATACTCTCCTGCCGATAATGATATATCTTCAGATATAGTAAATGTTTTACTAGCATCAGTAATCTGCCAGCCATACAAGCCAACTGACGCTTTTCCCTGATTAGTAATTTCTATCCACTCATCTGTAGCATCCGAGCCCTCTGGATCAGGTAAAATTTCTGAAAGCATAATGTCTGTAGAGAAATCATAGCTAGGAACCAATGGATCTGTGTCGGAATTATCTGTTCCTGAATTTGCATCAGCATCACCCTGTGCGCTAATTATATTTTTTCTACCCGGCGTTAATTCTGTAGTCCACAACCAATCATTATTTTTATCCATAGCAAAACTTACATCATCTGCAGCTGACTCCTCGTATTCAACAATGTCCACTAAATTTTTATCCGGATGAAATAATTCAACTAAGTCACCAGAATTATTTAAAGCAATACTACTAACTTCTCTATATACTGTTAAATACTGTCCAGCATTAATGTAGTCCTCCAGCTTATATTCTTTTGTAGTAGCATCCGACAATATCCAACCATTAATATCTATTTTTTTATTACTTGAATTGTATAGCTCAATAAATTCCTCAGAACTTTCATCACCGCTAGGATTTGGAAGAATTTCATTTATAACAACTCCCTTTGCGTATTCAATGGGCTGATTTGGTTGATTGTTTGTATCATTATCACATTCAGCCCAAACGCTTAGTGGCAAGAAAGCGCTTACGCTCATAGCAATAATGCTGAAACCAGAGATAATTATTTTATGCATAATAAAACGCCACCCGTGATTTGGTAGCGCTCAATCTAAAATAAGTTTAGCTAGAAAAAAGGGTAGTGTCAATAGTTCACCTCTCCCCATACCCCTCTCCTCAATCTAGGAGAGGGGCTTATCATTCAACATGATAATTTCTGTTTCTATTATTGTTAGTACTTTATCAATGTTTGTTATTACTTCATCATTTGTAAATCTCAATACTATATAGCCCTTAGATTTAAGAAAACTATCACGTCTATAATCTCGTTCTAATTGATACACATGATACGGACCGTCAATCTCAATTATTATTTTATACTGATGACAATAAAAATCCAAAATAAACTTGAAGAATGGATGCTGTCTACGAAACTTTGCACCTTGCACCTGACAACGTCGAATGTTAATCCAAATTATTTGTTCAGCTTCAGTTGCCTCTCTTCTCATTAATCGACTCAGAGCCACCAACTTTTTATGAAGTTCTATCTCAATTGGTTTATTTGATCCTATAAACATAAAAACGCCCCATTGCGTATGAAGCGCTCTTTATTCAAGATATCAAAGCTTACATTTACTCGCAATATCCTTCTCCTAAAGTGAGGAGAAGGGTATGTTCGACGTTAGTCGAACATGGGATGAGGTGGTTTAAGGATTCAACACCTCACGACCAGTAGAATATTCTACACTTAAATCGTAATATTTGGCTGGCACAGTTCCAATTGGAGTGTAAGTAATTCCAACTGTATCTTCCTCTGACAATTCCAGATTTAAAAGTGATTCTGGATATGCTCCGTTTTCATCATAATATGTTTGTAAAGATTTTTGCACAGATTCTACAACTACCTTTAATTGTCCATCAGCACCAGTAGGTTCTACCTCTGCTACATCATTAGTCCCATCAATTATTTCTACCTCAGTTTCTGCTTCTATATCAGCTACTTCTTCTGTAATATCCTCATCTTCATCATCCTTTATTTCAACCTCAGTAATAATCTCTATATTATCAGCCTCCGTTGACTCATTAATTGTAATTACAGATTCATCAAATTTTCCTTCAATAAATCCTAAATCAAGCATCGCGTTTCTATCAGCTTCAGCAACCTGAACATTTATAACATCTCCTGTTGGACAACCACAAGCAGAACACGATCGATAATCGGCAGGTGCCATTTGAACTTCAACCTCTTTCAAATCTATGTCATGAGTCATCTGATAATAAGTTTCCACAATAATAGCCTCACCTCTCGCATCAATTTCAGAATCTGGCTTCCATGGATTATTGTTGCATTGTGTAGGATGATATGACAACGAAATAATCTGCTCTTCTCCTAGCACATCAACAGCAACATCAGCTTGCTTTGGTACTTTAATCAAAGCACATCCGGCAAAGCTAATAATCAACAAACTAAATCCTATCCTCCATAAATATTTCATATATATAGTATGCAGTAATTATTAATCATTGACAATAGAATTAAGATTCGGTACTTTATTAATTACGCTAATCAAAATTAGCGTTCATCATATTAGCCGGAATGGTGGAATTGGTAGACACGCTTGGTTTAGGACCAAGTGCCGCAAGGCGTGGAGGTTCGAGTCCTCTTTCCGGCACCAGAACATTTTTTCACTACGTTCAAAACTGAACTGGCAAGACCATTAATATTAGTTTCGAGTTTTATCCGTGGGGTTTCACCGTCAGGTGAAAGCAGCCGGACCTCTTTCCAGCACAATTACAGATAGGTTAAATAAAAAAAATAAAGAACAACCAACGGGCTTGCTCTATTTTTTTACAACTCCGGAGGTTCGTAACCTAGTTCATACAACTGTTGAAAAACAAATTGCATAGAGATGCCAATAATTGCAGCGTACTCTCCTGTGATTTCTTTTACAAAACCTCGTCCTTCAATTTCTTCAATCGCAATTGCACAACCTTTATCTAGAGGATTTTTATCATGCACATAATCAATGATAGTAGTTTGTTCTAAATGATTAAAATGCACAGTAGCTTTTACAACCTGAGTTTTTATCTCTCTAGTTCGTGCATTAGCTATACTAGTTCCACACCAAATTAAAACCTCTCTACCAGAATAAGACATGATCATTTTTATTGCCTCCTCAACACTCTTTGGTTTACCTAAAAAATTACCATCCAGCTCTCCAGCAACGTCTGTTGTAATAATAATTGCATCTTCACTAGGATGTTTCTTTAAAATCTTTTTCGCCTTTAACTCTGCCAACACCTGCACAGTATCACGCACTGTGTCTTGATGATGTTTTTCTTCGTTCAATCCACTATCTTCAATTACAAATTCAAAACCAGCCTCCTCAAGCAATTGCTTCTTATAAGGAGACGTTGAACCAAGAATTATTTTCATGATAGTTAATCTCCTAAGCGTTCTAGCCTAGAAAAATCTATCTCATTAATCATAGAATGGGCCGGACATCGGCAATGTTGTCGATTTGGATTAAAACACAACGTAGCTTTGATTAAAAAATTCTGTTGCATCTCTAATGGCAAATAATAATGATACAGATTCCAGATCTCATCCTGTTGTTTTTTAAACGATTGTTCACGTACACTCATATATACTTGAGTACATTTTGCGCAACGATTAAGTACAGCAAAACGATTATTAAACACTTCTCGCTCTGGCAACATAAACTTTATCATAGCCTTAATGCTAGTTGCTTCATGACAATACGGACATTGTAGTGATTCTTTTGTTGGAATAGTAGCCATAGTTATTTTATTATACCAAATCTTTTAGCAAATCATCAAAACTATAGATAACTTTCGCTAAGGTAACGAATTTTTCCGCGGGTATCCTAGGATCAGGATTAACATAAACAAAAGCACCACTAGCTGCAGCCGATTGTGCGCCACGTAATGAATCTTCAATTACCACCGTTTCTTCTGGTGCTGTTCCTAACACTGCCATTGTAATAGCGTATGGTTGAGGATGAGGTTTAGGATGTTCTACATCCTCAATAGTAGTGATATGTGTAAAATATTTATATACTCCGATGTGTTTCAGAATTCGCTCTACAACTACTCTAGGTGAACTAGAAACTAAAGCTAGTGTATACAATTCACTCAATTTCTCAATCGCCTGAATTGAACCCTCTTGCAAAGGTATACCAGTATCCTCAATATGTTTCACGATGGTTTGAGCCATTGCATCAGATTCCTGAGCTGGATCAATTTTAATATCAAAGTTTTCATTGGCATATTCAAAAACTTGCTCCCAAGAAAAACCTAACGTATCTTCACGAACCTTGCTTGTAGCTTCGATGCCATGATCCCGGTACCAATAGCTTAATAGTTGATCATATACTGGCTCACTATTTACAATCACCCCGTCCATGTCAAAAATGACTGTCTTTATATCTCTATCTTTCATGATCTATACCCCTAGTGATACCCATCTTAATTCATCAATACTACTATCAGCAAAGGAATCAACCGCGTGATCCGCTTCATCATAAGTACTTGTTCCACTAACATCAGTAAATCTAATTGCAATAACAGACATGCCAGCCGCTTTAGCTGCGCTAATTCCAGTATCGGTATTTTCAAATACAATAATATCGTTCGGATTAACGTTCAGCAATTCTGCTCCTTTTAAATATCCATCTGGTGCCGGCTTAGGATTTAATAAATCATTGGCTGTTATTAATTCTGAAAAATATTGGCTCATATCATGTATTGAAAGTGTGTTCTCAGCATATTCTCTATCCGAATTAGTTACCACTCCCATTGGAATGCCAGTTTCAAATATATATTCCAAAAAACTAAATACGCCATCAATTTTATCAATTTCACCAGCCGGTGTAGTTAAAGTAATTTCCATTTTCCGTTCGTAGATTGTTTCGTACTGTTCGTCGCTGAACTTTAATTTGCCAGCAACTTTTCGAAATAATTCTCTAAAGTTGCCTTCCACTGGAAAATTCTTTGCAATCTCCTCAAAGTTATAACCAAATTCTTCCATAGCCTGAACAAATGCATTGTAATGTAAACGTTCACTCTCAAGTAGTGTTCCATCTAGATCAAATAAGATGCCCTTAAATTCTCTCTGTAAACTTTCTGGTAACAATAAGCTCATAAACTCTTAGCTAACTTAGGACAACAAAGAATATAAATCTATATCATCAAATTCAGAAACATCATTCCCGAATGAAATACACTCAAAACCTTCTTCGCGCGCAGCATCAATTGTCATGGTTGAATCATCAATCACCAGACACTCTTCTGGCTCTACACCAAAATATTCAGCAACTTTAATAAAACACTCTGGGTCTGGTTTTAAATTTGCCACATCATTCATGCCAACAATTTTTTCAAAATATGAATCCAACTCATGTTCTTTTAAAAAATCTAGAACAAATTCACGCGAACTACTCGATGCAATTCCACAAACCAAATTACGTTCTTCCGCATCTCGTAAAAAATCCTCAAGTCCGATAAACGGTTCATTAGATATTGGGTCAAATATCACTCCCCAAAAATCAAAAATTATTACTTTCATGAATCTAATATAGCATGATAGTTTCCCACGGCAATACCTACAACATTTTAGGTTGTGAATATTGGAACGGGGAGCAAGTGAATGTTGTTTTGCTCGCCACGATTCCCCATTGAATAACCGGCCGTCACCAATGGAATGATGTGATCTAGCCGATCACGTCAGGATCATTGTACCTGCTGTGCCACCAACACCAGTTCGTGCGCCTTGAACAGCTTCATACCGGCCATGGCAGCAAACAGGGTATCACAACCAGCAGTAGAGACCCCGACGAGCTTGCCAGTGTGCAACGCACACACAGCATGATTGAGGCACGTCCGCCCCGCACGGGTGAAGTCACTCTGGCCATCTTCACTCACGAAGCGGTCTCCTGGCACCGCCCAGGGATGGGGACCGTAGCCCATTCCCTGCAACTTCTCCAGATCCAATTTATCACAATTCCTAGACTTTTAAAAAATTCACTTGCTTCAAATGTAAAGATCGTAAATCGTATCGCTAAATATTCTTTCATACGAAGTGATGATTTAACAATCACAGTTACAGATAAATAGCTCATAGTGTCAATAATTATTTACTCAATCCCCAAATTATGCGAAATTATTCCATATTAAGCTATATATCATCATATTTGTCAATGAAATAATGTAAAAAGCATTACTTTTGCTGAATTTTTATACTCCTCCACATGTGTACAACTAGTGAACAACTTGCTGATAAGAAATTGGGTATAAATCCTTGACACCCATTTACTATGGTTGTATTATTACCCAGCTAAACAATAAAATTTGCTATCTAGCACCAAATGGGACTTAACATAACCACTAAAAACCGTAAAATCGGCTAACCTTCCGCACTTTTGATGCTGTAGGGGCCGCGCAAAGCGGTCTTTTTTAATGGCTTGTAGCAAAACAAATTCCCTAAAAATTTGAACAACACATACAATGTCGGTCACTCGTAAAGAGTGGCAACCATAAATGTGTAGTACAACTTGCAACTTAACAACTGAATCAACAAGTATTAGACGAGAAAATATCAAAAAAATAATAACAGGTAACCGATTTTGATATATAAATTGTGTTTATATATCAATAATCAAACCAAACTTCTACATATTTATATGTAGACACAATGTATTCACAAAAAGATTTGTCAGGATGATGAATAAGGGCAAACGGTGGATGCCTTGGCACAAAGAGACGATGAAGGACGTAGCAGCCTGCGATAAGCTTCGGAGAGGTGGCAAGCAACCTTTGATCCGGAGATTTCCGAATGGGGAAACCCTCCTAAGTAAACCTTAGGAAGTATTATCTGAATTCATAGGATAATGCGGTGAACCTGGGGAATTGAAACATCTTAGTACCCAGAGGAAGAGAAAATAAATTGATCGGAAGATCAAGCATTCCCTTAGTAGTGGCGAACGAACGGGGAACAGTCCAAACCTAGAGAGTTTAAATCCTCGAGATTTAAATTTTTTAGGGGTTGTAGGATGTAACTACCCTTTAATGGGAGTTGAGAAGTTTTTTTCATAGCAAAACAAGTTGGAAATCTTGGCCATAGAAGGTGATAGCCCTGTATGCGAAATGAATAATCTCTCGACCGTTATTTTCCTGAGTAGGATGGAACACGTGAAATTCCATTTGAACCCGCCGGGACTATCCGGTAAGACTAAATACTCTTTGTGACCGATAGCGTACCAGTACCGTGAGGGAAAGGTGAAAAGCACCCCGGTAAGGGGGATGAAATAGTATCTGAAACCATTTGCCTACAAGCAACGGAAGCTCAAGATTCGTTCTGAGTAACCGTGTGCCTATTGAAGAATGAGCCAACGAGTTTATGTATATTGCATGTTTAATCCCGATAGGGAGGAGGCAAAGTGAAAGCAAGCCTTAACCGGCGCTTTGCAGTATGTATAAGACCCGAAGCCGAGTGATCTATCCATGGCCAGGTTGAAGCCTTCCGAAGGGAAGGTGGAGGACCGAACCGACTAGTCGTGCAACGCTAGCGGATGAGTTGTGGATAGCGGAGAAATTCCAATCGAACTCGGCAATAGCTGGTTCTCCTCGAAATAGCTTTAGGGCTAGCCTTGTAAACTACCTCTCGGGGGTAGAGCACTGAATGGGTTAGGGCGGTTCGCCGTACCTGACCTAACCAAACTCCGAATACCGAGAGAGATTATTACAGGAGTCAGACTGTGGGGGCTAAGCTTCACTAGTCAAAAGGGAAACAGCCCAGACCGCCATCTAAGGTCCCAAAATTATAGCTAAGTGGTGAAGGTGGTATTAGAACTTATACAACCAGGAGGTTGGCTTAGAAGCAGCCATCCTTTAAAGATAGCGTAATAGCTCACTGGTCAAGTTCTTTTGCGCCGAAAATGTAACGGGGCTAAGCTATGTACCGAAGATGCGGATTGAATAGTTTTTCGAAACTATTCAGTGGTAGAGGAGCATTCCTTATGCTGTTGAAGCCGGACTCGCGAGAGTCGGTGGAGGTATAGGAAGCGAGAATGTTGGCATGAGTAACACAAATCTGCGTGAAAACCGTAGACACCGAAAACCCGAGGTTTCCTGGGCAACGTAAATCGTCCCAGGGTTAGTCGGTCCTAAGGCGAGGCCGAAAGGCGTAGTCGATGGGTAGCTGGTTAATATTCCAGCACTACTATATGGTTGTATACCATAACGGATATTGAAGTTTCGTGCGGTTTTTTGGCTATAGCCGTTGCGAAAGTGAAAGCGTAAGCGAAAGAGAGCGTTCTTCGGAGTAATCTCAATGCGAAACAACAATGTTCCTAGAAAAGTTGGCTATGCGCTAACCATATAGTATCCGTACCGCAAACCGACACAGGTGGGTGAGGAGAGAATCCTCAGGTGTACGAGAGAACCTTTGTTAAGGAACTAGGCAAAACAGCGGCCGTACGTTTGCAATAAGGCCCGCCCAATTAGTTTCAATTAATTGGGCCGCAGCGAATGACTTCAAGCGACTGTTTACCAAAAACTTAGGTCCCTGCTAAACCGAAAGGTGATGTATAGGGGCTGATGCCTGGCCAGTGTCTGAACGTTAAGGTGAGGGGTGAAGCATTTATGTGGAAGCCTCAATCTGAAGCGCAGATGAACGCCGGCGGTAACTATAACCGTCCTAAGGTAGCGAAATTCCTTGTCGGGTAAGTTCCGACCTGCACGAATGGCATAACGACTTGAAGACTGTCTCAACAAAGGACTCGGTGAAAATACATATACCGGTAAAGATGCCGGTTACCTGCAGCAGGACGAAAAGACCCCGTGAAGCTTTACTACAGCTTGGCATTGCTATGATTGTTCATATGTTCAGTATAGGTGGGAGACTTTGAGCCCGTACCGTTAGGTTCGGGGGAGTCACCAATGAGATACCACCCTTTTGTACTATTATAGCTAACTTCTTACCATGAATCTGGTGGAAGAACAGTGTCTGGTGGGTAGTTTAACTGGGGCGGTTGCCTCCCAAATTGTAACGGAGGCGTTTACAAAGGTTAGCTAGCTCTCGATGGAAATGGGAGTGATAGTGTAAAGGCACAAGCTAGCTTTACTGCAAGACGTACATGTCGCGCAGTTACGAAAGTAGAACTTAGTGATCCGACCGTACGAAATAGGACGGCGGAAGCTCATCGGATAAAAGTTACTCCGGGGATAACAGGCTAGTCTGGTCCAAGAGCTCACATCGACGACCAGGTTCGGCACCTCGATGTCGGCTCGTCGCATCCTGGGGGTGAAGAAGCTCCCAAGGGTTGGGCTGTTCGCCCATTAAAGCGGCACGCGAGCTGGGTTCAGAACGTCGTGAGACAGTTCGGTCTCCTATCCGCTGCAGGCGTTGAATACTGAGAAGGCTATTCCCTAGTACGAGAGGACCGGGAAGAACGAACCTCTGGTGCACCAGTTGTCCTGCCAAGGGCATTGCTGGGTAGCTATGTTCGGTTTGGATAAGTGCTGAAAGCATCTAAGCACGAAGCCGTCTTCAAGATTAGTATTCTTAGACTCCTCGTAGACGACGAGGTTGATAGGCCACAGGTATAAGTGTAGCAATGCATTAAGCCGAGTGGTACTAATAAGTCGTTTCATCCTGACATATCTTTGGGTGAATACTATTGTACGTTTAATACTTGTTAGCCACCGAGGGTGGTAATATCCTGGTGATTCTAGCGCAAGGGCCACACCTGTTCCCATCTCGAACACAGCAGTTAAGCCTTGAAGCGCCGATGATACTCTTCATGGGGAAAGTAGGTCGTCGCCAGGATATTACCACTCTCTTTTTTTTTGGGAAAAAACAGTGCTACACTTAATGTATGAAAATAATCATTCTTAATATAATCCTCTTTAGCATTGCAGGGTTATTTTTTATTTTTCTTTCTGTTATATCTGGTGTAATTATGACACTCATACTGCATAAACGAACGAAATAAAAAATTAGATTTATCTTTTGGGAAAAATTTGAACGAAAAAATATACGATAAAAAAAGATAATTACAATGTATAACAGCTGGCGTACTTAGGACATGTCAGCAGAAACATATTCACTATAATAAAAACGATTGAATATTATTGGAACCTGAATCAATAACCACATAATATGTCCTACCCAAGATACGCGAAAATTCATTATTTCTACAAATATGACACAACCAAAAAATTCAATCATAACAAACCATGCCATACATATAATGCCGATTAGAAATGCTGTTAAATCGAATTTAGAAAAACCATGCTTTCTATTATAAATTTTATGCTCCTCTGAAAAAATAACTAAAATAATAGTCGCTCCGCCAAAACCAAACAGTACTGCTAATATTTCAGCAAGCCCATAAATATAAAACGCATCTCTAAGATTATCTGAGAAAAAAATGATAACAAGCAAACTAATAATTAAAGGTAAAAATATTCTAGCAGCAACTTTATTTTTCTTCGGGAAAATCTCAGTAAGAATTACTGCATTCCAACTAGCCAACAATAATATACCTAATATTGAAGGTCCAATAATCCATCCCTTAGAAAAAGGCATTAAGTCTTCAACTATAGCCCAATAGAAATCAGTATAATAAGTATGCCAGACTGTAAGAAATGGTATACTTGAGAAAATAATACTGCCTATAAACTAACAATAAAAAAGCGAACAATTAGATTTGACACCCGCTGACATAACGGTTAGAATATTCATGTTGTTCTTTTTATTTACATCACATATCAAGAGTGAGTTGAGGGAATTGGCCCTACGATGCTCCGCCAGCCTGTCTTTTATAGATAAGGTGGTAAATCCAAACCCAAAATCGGTCCGGACATTTCTACTCTGTAGAACTGAACGAACAGGGATAGATAAGCTCCGTTAAGACGGGGAATCTTGTACAAAGACAACAGGCTTCTTATCCGATTTTTTATAGGGTAAGAAGCTTTTTGTTTTCCCTGAAACTTGGTCTCACTAAGTTTCTTTGTAAGCAAGAAGACCCCACCCCATCCGCACAATCCTTTACTAGGAGACGAAGAAAGATGCCCAACATCGCACCCCGCAGAGATGCCCGTCAGGCAGTGCGCGCATACGCGCTCAGCGCTGGCTATCAAGCCGACGAGTTCGCGCTGGCCGAAACGCCAATCGCCGACAACTGGATCGAGGTGAGCGCCGTGATGTATGAAGGTGGCCCGACGCTGTCCGTGCGCACCGAGAAGTACCGCGCCATCATCACCGAACACCCCAACCACCTGGCTCACAAGCCTTCGTGATCTGACGCGTGCCCTGATCTGTTCCTGCGTTCACAGCCGGTCGCTGCAAAGTGTACGATATTCCCACGGGAGTATTCGTACCAGCAGCGACCGGTTTCCCCCCTCATAATCAAATTATTATTTGTAATGCTCTCTACTCGAAGCTCAGATAGTACGGTACACTGTAAACATACTTATGGTGGCAATGAAAAAATATTTCACAATTACAAATACCCTGTCTTTATCTAGGATTATTTTCTTACCTATTTTATTTGCATTATTTTTAAGTGATCAGATAATTGCATTCTTCATTGTTTATGCTCTCGTAAGTATTACCGACTTTGTTGATGGCATCGTAGCTCGTATGCTGAAGCAAGTAACACAATTTGGTAAAGAACTTGATTCGTTGGCAGATACTAGCTTTCATTTAGCATCAATATTTTTTATCTATTTAATGCATCCAGGTTTAACTACTGCTATCTTAGCGCCGTTGATTGCATTGGCTACATCTTTTGCTATTACAATGACAGTTTCTCTAGTTAAACTGAAAAAATTAAAATTCATGCACACTAGATTATTTAAAACTGGATCAGCAGGAATTTATTTTGTGGTTGTACTTGGATTTTTCATGAATATTGAAGTTGTGGCAACGATTGTTATCCTGTTACTTACACTAGCTTTTATAGAAGAGCTTGCCATCATCCTAAAATACGGTGATGTTGATGCCGATATAGAATTTTTCTGGTCACTAAATAAATAATAATGATTTCAAATAAAGATACTAAAAAAACTGTTAGAACATTTGCACTTGCATCGTTTTTAAATAATCTTGGTTCAGATATGATCTATCCGATCTGGCCATTATTTGTTACATCCGTACTTGGAGTACCAATGACAGTACTTGGCTTCCTAGATGGATTAGGCGATGCCTTAGTTTCTATATCACAAGCATTTTCTGGATATCTTTCCGATCGTTTTAAAAAAAGAAAACCCTTTATTTGGTTAGGTTACTTGTTTGGCGGATTATCACGCATTGGTTATGCACTATCAAGTTACTGGCAACTATTAATTCCCTTCCGAATTTTGGACCGCGCGGGAAAAATGCGCGGCGCTCCTAGGGATGCCATGATTGCAGATGCATCAACCCAGGCGAACCGCGGAAAAAATTTTGGCATAATACGGGCCATGGATAATCTAGGCGCTGTATGTGGTATTATTGTTTGCATCATTTTTTTTAATGTACTAGGCTATCGTAATTTATTTTTACTTGCTTCTATTCCATCGCTAATTAGCTTACTGTTGATCATCTTCTTTATTAAAGAAAAAAAATTACCGGATACAAAAATTTATAAAGGCTTAGCCCTAAAGGATATTGATAGAAATTTCAAATTACCTTCATTCCCATACTATATTTAATCTTTACTGCTACTGCTTCAATTTTTTCTTTACCCTTCGGTAAGCTAGCAGATCAGATAGGAAGAAAATCGGTAATAATGCTGTCATTTTTATTTTGGGCACTAGTTTGCATTAGTTTGATTATTACACAAAACCATAATGCTATAATTTTCGTTTTTATTCTTTATGGTTTACATAAAGGAGCACTAGATCCAGTACAACGTACTTTTGTTTCAGAGCTTTCTCCCGAACAGTTCCGCGCTAGTGGTTTAGGAGCATTTCAAATGGTTATAGGATTATGTGCCCTACCCGCTTCCCTTATTGCAGGTGTTCTATGGGATAAGATAAATATCTTTATGCCGCTTTATTTTTCATTATTTTTCACCATTATTTCAATCATTTTATTATTCTTTGTCAAAGAAAAAGGGAAGCTAAATAATTTTTTACTTAGAAATAGTTACCTCATTAATTATTCATGAATTTATTATCAGAGTTGTTTTTTGCCTGAAATTTGTTACTATACATATCCCAAGTTCACATGTTTAATTTTCCACGAAAAATTATTCATGGAGAGGTGGCAGAGCTCGGTTGAATGCGCTGCACTCGAAATGCAGTAAGCCTGCAAAGGTTTCGAGGGTTCGAATCCCTCCCTCTCCGCCAATTTTCACTTTTTGTGAACAACAATCGCGGAGCGATTGATAATTCGCACGCGCGAAGCGCGTGGCATTTCTAAACTTTCTCTTACGCTCGGATTTTGTGGTAACGCTAATCATTCCGCGCCTCGGGCGCGCAAAACCAAAAATTTCCTTATCCTTAAAAAACGGCGGGGGGTGCATAGGGGAGCCGCTAAAAATTGAAAGGAAATTTTATGGCTTTATTTCTCAAGAGGAGTTTGTAACTTCATAATGGACTCTTAATATTTTTCAACTTTGGATTGGTGACCTGCGTATATATTTGAGTTGTCCGTATGTTGCTGTGTCCGAGCAGCTCCTGCACATACCGCACATCAGTTCCATTTTCTAGTAAATGGGTTGCAAAAGAGTGACGCAGTGAATGAAAGGTTGCTGATTTGTTGATTTTCGCTTTTGCCAAACTTTTGCGAAACATCTTTTGCAGAGATGTTGTCGTTAACACACCAGTTCGATTGGAAACAAAAATAAAATCACCCTTACTTTTGCCCGCGATACTGTTTCGTAAATCGTCTTGCAATTTTTCTGGCAACACACTGATCCTGTCTTTTTTACCCTTTGCTCCCTTAATATGCACAACAAGTTCATCAATATCCAAATCTGATACTTTTAGTTGCACCACCTCACTAACTCTCATTCCACACGCGTACCCAAGCGAGATCATCAGTTTATATTTCGCATTATCAGTTGCTTCAATAATCTTTTCGATTTCTGCTCGCGACAAAACAATCGGCAACTTTTTATTTCTTTTTGCAAACTTTAGGTCAATTTTTTGCGGATTTTTTAAGACCTCAGTATACAAAAACCTTACCGCACTCTGCGCAAGGTTCACAGTTTGTGGGGACTGCATGCGTGTATGTTTATCAAGCAAAAACTCTTCAATTGCTTTTTGTTTGTTTTTAATACCTGCTTTTTTCGAGAATTTGATATACTCTTTTATGTAGAGCATGTATGCTTTACGGGTTTGTGGGGAGTAATTGCGGAGCTTCAGGACTCGCTCGGTTTTATCTAGAATGTTTTCCATACCGAAAGAATAACAGAGGTTTGCATAATATACAAGATATTGTTACAATACAGATACATAGTTCGCATAAAAACTAGTTGTACGCCATAACAAAAAATGCTATAATACTTTTGTCAATTAATTATTTTTAATAATCTGCAACATGGTAGATCAACCTAAAAACCCTGATTCTGATATAGAAAGTGAGAATCGTATGCTCCAAGGAGAAAACGCTTCATTAAAAGCTAGGGTTGCTGAATTAGAAGCTCAGCTCGCATCATCAAAAGGTGAAACTGACATGATGATTGAACATGCTAGGGATGCAGCACGCAATAATCTGAATCAGGGATAGCATTTTTTGTTACACGCTCACTTCGTTCGCTGGCGTACAACAAAGTTTAAGCGGTTCCGTTCAGTCGCT
>JAUYKW010000005.1 GCA_030698395.1 bacterium | reverse complement strand
CCAACAATCTAAACAATAAACTAAAAATCCATCTTCCTCCTTATACATCGATAACATGCTTTTTTTACACATACCACAAGTTGAGGGATACAAAACACGCTCATTACGATAAGCCATTCTTTTTTGCATCCGACAATCCGGACACATAGAAGGCTCCGGAGCGCTTATTTTGGTGTAGAACTCTTTATCCTTGTTAGAGATGTTAAACTCTATTGAACATTTTTTACATTGTTTTTTCATGATAAAAGCTTATCCTTAGAGTTAAACGTAGTCAAATGGTTTTTGATTTATTTCGCCTGATGCTGATTTCTTGGCTAATACTAGCTATAAAATAAGCTTGAGATGTAAACTGCATCTATACCATAAAAATCAAAATATAACTTACACCTATTCAAGCAAAGCTTGTGAATTTTCTTCTGGTTGAATAGTCTTTGATAGCAAAACTCGTTCTGCAGTATGACGATCTCTCTTCCTAGTGTCTTTTCTAAATATAAACTGCTCTTTAGTAACTCCGTCTACTTTATCTACAATATCTTCCAAATCAAAATCTTCAGGATGTTCCAATATTTGTTTCATCAATTCAGTACTTTCTTCTTCTGGTTCAAAACCATTTTTTAAAGCCCAATTCAACACGCTCAATTGTGCTAAATCTATATAAATCACAACCGACTCTTGTGTACGATTTGCCAATTCCTGAAATGCTAATTCAGCTCGCGCAAAAAGTTGTGAACCAATACCGCTAGCCTTACCCCCGCTATATCTATACTCTGGGGAAACATAACGATGTCCAAGATCATATTCACCTTCATTCATCATGTAGAACCCCAAGTCAGCAATCGGCTCACCGTCTTCGCTAGGCAAATCATAACGAAATTCTAAAGTCTCTAATTCTGTCGGATACTCTTGGGTAGAACATCGAAAATCAATATTCAAATTTACATTTCCCACACCTCTAATATAATCAGACAATCTTGCTAATCGTTGCACGACGATATCATCATCTTGGTATACAACTTCAGCATCTGGAAGTGTTATGCCATTAACCAAAACATCTGTTACGTGCTTTGGCATCATAAAAATATCTTCCGGTTTAAATTTTTCGAATTGTTCCGTCATTTTAACACCTTTATCACCTACTAATTAATAAATCCAACCCATATAACATGTATCACATAGTATTTTTTTATATCCCCACTCTGGTGGATAATAAGTTAGAAGATCATCGTTACACGCGTTACATTTAATGACATAAGGCTTAATGCCTGGCATCATTCGGAAGCGTTGTAGATTGCGTTCATCTGGATGAATCCTTGGTACCGGAATTTTATGTTGCTTGTAAAATTCAATTTCCTGAGGGACAATTTTAAAATCTCTTTTCGTAACTTCACAAGATAATACTTTTCCCACAACTTCATCATAATTCTCTACTATGTCGGAAAGCTGAACAGCTGATCTGCTCCCCTCTTCGGATGATTCTATCTCGTCCCAATAACCACCTTTATTTAAAATATTATCTCTTGTTTGTGGAAAATAATAGTTGGCAAAACTTTGGTTATATCCCGTATACATCATGTTGTATGGTAGAAATTCTCCATACTCACCATCCGCTTTCATCTTAGAAATTATCTTATCCTTCAAATTTTTATAATCATTCTCTGAATATTGTTTATTTAATATTGAATATTTCTTTTTCTTTAATCCTACACAGCCAAAACATTGATCCAAATCTATGCACTGATCCAGGTATTCAGAATCTCTGCATCTGATAGACATCGCGGCAAACTTCACATTGTATAACTCAGCTGATTGGATTGTTTCGTAACTCAACTCTTCAGCTAATGCTCCGGTAACATCTAGAGTATCTTTATTTTCTATAGATCTAAAAATATTTTGGCAATTCTCAGAATCCTCCACAAAAAAACCATTTGTTATATTTTTACAATTATTTAAATAATTACCTTCACATTCTTCACATTTATTTTGGTAAGTTACTCTATGAATCGCATCAGTTTGAAGATGTTCTGTAAACTCATTTTTCAACTCCTTAATAGTCTGCCAAGAATTCAATTTAATCTTCTGAATTTCTTTATTATACTCTTCCGCAGAATATTGTTTATTCCTAATGCAATATTCTTTATTTCGTAAATTCCAACACATAAAAGAATTCTTCACCCCTCTGCAATCATACAAAAAATAACTATCGGTACAATCTCTCGAATCTAATGAATAAAATAACTGATAATTTTTAAAACAATAAGTGTTGTCATAGCAATTTTCAAGATTATAAGAATAAGTACAATCCAAACAATCTCTAGCTTCAATTACTCTATAAATAAAATGCGAATTTTCTACCTTGTACATAGATCGACAATGGTAACAATCCTTACAACTCCATACATCATCCGAATAATCACAGTTTACATTTTTATCATCTCCCAACATATGAAAATGCGGTGTCTGTTCTTGCAACTCTTTTAATTGCTCAAAAAAAGACCGACTAAAATCGATCTCCATGCTGGGTGCAACCCAATTGTCAGAATGCCAATTACTTCTATCAGTAACTGGAAATCTTACATCTGATCCAAATACAGAAATAATCATTTTTCCAGTAATATCATCCTGACGCTGACGAAATTTGCCAAACGTCCAATATGCTAATCTTCTTTGTAGTCTGCAAACTGGGCATTTGGTCGGATTAGGTACATTAAGTCTAGACAACAATTCCTTATCTTGCCCATCTAGTACAAATTCCTTAGCACAATCGGTACATGTTATAGCCATGCTATTTCATTTTCCAACCGGCAGTACTAATATCCCAGTTAATTGTTAATGGTTCACTAACTGGAGATCCAAATTCATCAATTTGAACAACATACATAAAATCCTTTTCTCCTAATTGGATAGCATAACCAGCCTGGGTTGATACTTGAGCTCTTACACTATCTCCATTTTCTACAGTAACCCCATTACTATCAATTGTTAATAAAGTTCTATCCTCAGACTCCACATACAGTTCATTGAAAGTAAATGGATAAGTTTCACTAAATTCTTCCGATACAGTAACGTCACTTTCAACTATTGTAACTATTTCTAACACATCGTCTCCAGTAATGTCACCAGAATATAATACAGAGGTTGCTGGATCAGTTCCAGCTAATGAACATCCCGTAAAAAATATTAAGGTAAGTAATAATAATTTCTTCATACTTAATATATTACTTCTTTATAACATTTATCGCAATAAACTGTTTCTGGTCTTGTTGAACTATAGGTGGATATAAGACTTATCCCACACTTACTACATTCCCTATCGTGTAATTCTAATGGGGTACGCAATGTTAATCTATCCTGATACCTAACTTCAGGGTGTTTACGTGGTAAAGGTACTCCTAATTTTCTATATATTTCCAACTCTTGTGATTTAATCTGAAATGGTTTTCCAGAATCTTCACAAATAATTGTTTTTTCAAGAATTGAATTATCCACTTCCGTAATCATTTCTGGAAGATCGTTCGCATCTATTACGGCATTACGATTAACACCCTCTTTTCGCTCATCTAGCCATCTAGCACCTAGTGTTTCTGCATGCTCTGGGGTAAGAGGAAATAAATCATTAGCTAATGTTTCATTATATGCAAAAGGAGAATAAGAAAAAGGAAAAAACTCACCATACTCATCATCTTTTTTCATTTGTGCAATAATCTGTACTTTTAATCTTTCATATTCAGATTCTGTATACTGCTTATTTAAAATACAATATTTTTGTTTGTTTAAGCATACACAACCAAATAGATATTGAGAATTAAACACATGATCACAGTACTCAATAAAATCGTTGTCATATGAATAATTAATAAATTTAGAATGATTATTATTTATAGTACCAGTCATTTCATAGCAAAATTCAGCCGGAGCTGTATTACAACAATCCATCACATCTTTAACATCTACGCAATATAATAAATTAGCACTATTCTCACCATTCGTTACCACAAAGCCATTATTTACATTTGTACAATTTGCTAGATAATCTCCAGTAGAATTTTCTGTATTAATAAAACGACTAGATTGATGAATTGCTTTATTTTTAATATTATCTCGCCATTGCTCTATTAACTTACGTCTATCTGAATCAGATAAAACTTTAAATTCTGCAACCTTCTTTTCATATTCTTCTTTGGTTAGTTGTTCATTCATGTAACAATACTTTGCATTCCGCAAATTCCAACTCAAGAAACAGTCTTCGCATCCACTCATATCATATGAAAACCATACATTAGTACAACCTCGACTTTCAACTGTATACACACATCCATAGCATTGATGACAATTAAAGCATTCATAACAAAGTTCAGATTTATTAAACATATTCGTACAATCAACTAAATAGCTAACATCAAAACAAAAGTATCCATATAACACTTTTTCACAATTGACTAAAGAAAATCCAATATAGCAATCTTTATTATGAGCAGAATGATTTGTATATTCAGAGTTATCACTATCTTTTGCTAACAAGGCAATTCGAGGTTGCTGTAATTGCAGCTCCTTTAATTGTTCAAAAAAAGGACGAGTTAAATCATAGTCCTTTCCAAATTTAAATTGATCCCAGTCATCAGACCACCAAGCATCCTGACTATAGACGGTATAGGGACTTTCCTCGTGAAAAATCGATACAATTGGTTGATCTGTAAGATCACATTTTCTATTATAAAAAACTCGCTCGTTTCGCATCGCATAACGTCTCTGCAATCTACAATTAGAACAAAGTTTTGGATTGGGCACTCCAAATTTAAATAATAGCTCTTTCTCTTGAACAGTTATTCCAAATAATCCCCCACACAAAGCACAAACGTTCGAATCTATTTGATTATCCATCTATATATTTAAATAAAATCGTCTAATGAAATTTTTGTAGTAGCATCTCCATCATCAGATGATTTATCTGATTGATTATCTTCATGCTTCTTTTCTTGTTTATTCTCTGGAACTAATTGAGAACCCTGAGAGTGCTGTGACTGTGAAGGCTGACGATCTCCAGCTTGCTGTTGCGACTGATTTATAGGCTTCGGATCTTCAGAAGATTTCTGATCTCTATTATTTTGCTGTCTTGGTTCCTGTATTGACTCTGATTCCCTATTCCGATTCCGCTTTCGATTCCGCTTTCTTTTCTTCTTTGGTTGTAATTGCTCCACAGATGAAGATTCACTACCATTTCTTTGATCCTGACTAGCTACATTGCTTTGCTGATTAGGTTTTTCTTGATTATTTATTTTTATATCTTCTCTAACTTCTTTTTGTCTATCATTCTTTCTCTCTGTTTCTTCCTTATGCACTGTATTATCAACACGTTTATCCTGTCCTGATTTACTTTGCTCAGTTGTATCTCTATTTTTTTGTTCATCCTGTTTGTTATCACGATTCTTTGCTTTAGAATCTTTTACTGATCCACCTGAAAAATTAACAGTTGGAGCATTGCCGTGTCTAAGATCAAATAATGATACTACAGGCTTATTTGAATCAACTGCTGACTCATCTTTGTCTGATAAATCAGTTTGTATAAAATTAATTTTTTTCTTATCACTCAACACTCCATCTACATCTTCTTCTAAATCAACAACTACTTCCTGCACCGGCTTATCTTCTACTTTCATAGCGTCTGGAACTATTTGTACCTCTGCTTTCTTAATAGAAACTTCCTGAATAACCTCTTTAGGTTCATCTGGAATTGTTGCTGGAATAAATTCATCCTCGCCTGGTATAAAATTAGCCGGTGCAAATAATGGTGTATCAGGAGAACCAATATTTACACCCTGCGGCTGTTCCATTTCAACTGATTCAGTTATTATTTCAGATCCATTATTTTGAGATGTAGCTATAGAACTTGATGCTATTTCCTCCGCCGTTGGCAAATCCGGAATCATTCCAGCTGTATTAACTGGTGCATCAAAAACTGATTCATCCTGTTCTGTTTCTAGTGGCCGTTCGGTTGTTTGATCCACAAAAGAAGAAAGATCATCATCCATCTCATCTTGATCTTGATCATCTGCATCAGGTTCAGAATCCTTCTTTTCTTCCACAGGCTTTTTGATTATCTCAACACCACTCCATCGAATAATTCTATCCTCTACAATCTCCTGGGGGCGTGCATAACGCTCACGAGACACTTTAATAACTTTATCTGCGCTACTCGCTTCTTCACTGGAAACCGGGGGTAAGCCAATCGCAGAAAAAGGTTCAGTAGCAATTCCATCAATCATTAAACGAATAATAAAATTATATTTATTTAAATTTACAATGTCTTGCGCCACAAATTGAGGACCAAATTCTGGCTCTATCTCCAACGCATCATTTGCACCTATACGAAATATAAGCATAGTACCCACATTTCCAAACACAGCGTACTTTACTTCATCACCAAGCTGTTCAATATATTGGTGGGCCATTATTAAATTCAAACGATATTTTCTAGCTTCTGATAATATGCCAGCAAAACTATCTGTAGCAAAGTTCTGAAATTCATCAACATATAAATAAAAATCAATTCGATCCTTTTCTGGTATATCAACTCTACTCATGGCTGCAATCTGAAGTTTAGTAATCATCATAGCGCCTAATAAAGCTGAGTTTTCTTCACCAACTCTACCTTTCGAAAGATTCATAATTAAAATCTTCTGCTCATCCATAATTTGTCGCATCTCAATTGTACTCTTGGATTGTCCAACAATATTTCTAATAATAGATGACGATAAAAATTGACCAACTTTATTCTGAATAGGCGCAATAGCTTCTGTTCTAAATTTTTCAGAATAATTTGAAAATTCGTCTGCCCAAAATGTTTTTACGACTGGATCTGTTACTTTAGCCACAACCTTTTTTCGATAAGACTTGTCT
Source organism: bacterium (assembly GCA_030698395.1). Lineage (GTDB taxonomy): Bacteria > Patescibacteriota > Patescibacteriia > UBA9570 > UBA9570 > JAUYKW01. The sequence goes on along the minus strand of JAUYKW010000005.1, from coordinate 55,506 downwards.
ACCAACACCCGCATAACTCCTAACAATGTACTACCTGGATAATCTAACAACACTAATATAGTATTTGTAAGAATATATTCCATTCTAGGACCCCAAGAGTCTGCCCAGATCTTCTTAAAAACTCCAACCAATCCGTATGCAACTAAATGTTTATAATCATCACCGACACTTTCTAAAATATTAAATGCTACCGGATATTGTGTATCAGCTGGATTGAAATAAATTACATCATTGATTCTTGTCTTTGGAATAAAGGCTAAAATTTGTTCAGCTAAATCACCATGCGGATCTACAACTGCAACTCCTCTACCTTTTCGGATATCATCGATAATCATGTTCTCCAATAAAGTAGATTTTCCCATACCCGTTTTACCTACCACATACATATGACGTCTACGATCATCTGGTTTAATACCAAATTTACGACGCATATTACGGAAATTTGTTTCTGCAAATACTGTGATATCTTTTTTTTCGTTTGCCATATTTATACTACTGGTAAATTACTGGGAGGTGCTCCCTTATCTGAAATATCATCATCTAATTCCACGGACACAGCTGAGTTTGGTGCAGGCTGTTGCATTGTTGGTTGTTGCTGTGAATATGAAGTTGAAGGATAAGCCGGTGATTGTTGTGCATGTGACAATGTTTGCTGATCTAAAGGTTGCTGATATTGCACAGGAGGTTGTTGTTGAACCGTTTGTGGCTGTTGCCCGGAATACACCTGCTGTTGTGCTAGTGGTTGTTCTGGATATCCAGGTAATGGTTGTTCTGGAACAATATTGGCAACAGGAATATCACTTTGTATTTGTTGTTGACCAGATTCTACAGATACTGTTGGAATTACTCTATCTTCATCAACATATCGCCTATCATCAAAATCTAACTGAGTTGGTGGTTCCACGCCACGGCTAGAAGATTTAGAAACATAAGGCGCACGAACTTCGATTTGCGGAAAATGAAAAAGACTCGCTAATTCTTCAGTATTTAAAATAAATCCATCATGTTCACCACGTTGCATATCTCGAGAACGATACGCCCAAAACATTCTCCGAGCCCGCCAACGTACCCTTAAATCCGGAAAAAACCATCTCATTTTAAGAGCATTTTTTGCAACTCTAGTTATCATGCCCTCAACAAAAGTATTAATAAATCGATACAGAGCCAAAGCCCCTAATAAACCACGTCTACCCTTTGCTTCACTATAAATTTTTGGTTCAGCAAAATACATAAATCTAATTTTGCTCTTAAATACCCAACGGGACCTTTTATTATCTAACTCCTCAACAAATACACGTTCTGGCGTTGTGAGTCTCTTTCTTTGTTCTACAGTTACTGGTTTAGAACTATCTGCATCAGACCATTCTCCAGACACTACAGAGTCATGAATTGTTTCTAAAAGTGAAAGTGGCAATTGAATTATCTTATCAACCCAATCTTTTCCTCCAGAATTAAATCCCTCTGCCTCTACTACTTTATCAATTTCAGCCTGTACCCTAAGCTTAAACGATGGCAAATCAGCCGGTTGAGCTAATATCTGAAACCACCATTCTTCACCAGGATCTAGTCTACTCATTACTTCTAAAACTGACGCCAAAGGATCTACCGCTCTACCCACCAAGCTATGTTCCCATTGTGGCCATGATCTAATCGGCATTGTATCATCCCTTTCTAAAAGAAACTCAGAGCCCCATACTTTTACTTTACCCTCCATAATCATATCAACGGTCATTTCTTCTGTATAATCCTCTACCTCAGTTAGAATTGCATCTGGATATTGAGCATAAAATGCAGCTTGTACTAAATCTTTATGATAATCAGGCGCTCGTACATAAAATGATATATACCCGCCTTTACTCACAATTTCAAAAGAAAAATTATCCTGCCAAAATCCATCCCAATATGTTTCTACTAAATTATTTGGCGAATCTAGTGCACCACCGTATATATGAACGAAGATTTGCTCCACTGCTTTCATGCTTTGTTCGTTCAACTGTGGAACATCAATTTTAAACATCAAATGATTTCTTCTCTGCTTAGTACGTTCAAATGTATATTGCCTCCAACCTGCCCAACCATACCAAATCATAATTGGCACAATAGTAATCAGGCCTAAACCATGCGAAAATAAAAACCACATCGCCTGGAAAGGGTTATTGCCGTATTCTGCAATAATTTCGTAGAAAATTGGTGGCATGATTTTTCTACTCGCTGATCGATTCCTTTAAAGTAAACCGCCCATCAGATAATTTAATAAATGTCTCTCGATTAGTAAGTGCTAAATGAATAGTGTTCTTCTTTACTATCCGCTCCTTCAAAACCGCATCAACAATTTCATCTCGTTGCATTGGGTTCCCTCTTTTACGCATCACATCAATTATCACATCAGCTACTACACCTTTTTTATAACCCCATTCCTTAAGTGCATAAATTCCTCTCCCAACTAACACATAATGCTTATTCAAAATTAATTCGTTATGCACAGTAGGCGGATACGCTTCCTTGTTAAACACTTCAGAAACTTGTTTTGCAATATCAACAAAATGCATAGGTTTGCCCATTTTTTTCAAGACGAGATAAATTTTGTCATTCATTCTACGTGGCATCACACTACCCCAAGATCGCAAACCATACTCACCGAAAGGATTTACTGCTATTTTCTTACTCACTTGTAAATAAGATGTTATAATTTGTCGATTTAAATTCTCGGCATTCAATTTATAAAATTCCCGCTCTTTCACCCTGTTGTACAAAACCGTCAGCTCCATTGGCTGATCTTCTTCTTTGATAAGGTCTATTAGCATTTCAATTGTTTTTATAACAAAATCTAAATCTGCTGTTTTAGCTTGCCAAGATTTCTCAAATTTGGCATTTGGTCCTACTTTTGTAAAACGAAAGTCGAATAACTCTGAAATCATAAACAATACTGCCTGATCATCACTTTTTGATCTACCAACTGTAAATAGTTCTTCTAATAGATGTGCCTCGTTCATAATTCCCCCATTCTCCTCCAGCACAGTTAATACCACATGCTCTACAGGCTTTACCATATTTACAAAACTAGAATGCTCTTTAATTTTCTTTACAGCAAGATTCTCAATTTGTCTTACTCGCTCTCTAGTTACATTATACGAATTACCAATTGCTTCTAATGTTTCCTTCGCCTTTCCACCCAATCCAAATCGTCGCCGTAATACATCGGCTTCTTTATCTGAGATTGTTTTTAATAGTTGATTTATAACTTCTGAGGGATCAAAGTCACGTTTCTCTTGATCTTCCTTGCTTGCGATTACTTTATCCAAAATAGAACCCCCACCAGCTGATGTTGCGTCATTTATTGACATAGAATAATAGAGTTATCAATTAAGTGTATCTGTTATTACTTCTCGTAGTATAGCATAACTTTTACAAACTGTCAATTATATGGTAGAACAATTCACGCCCAAACTAAGGTTCATCAACATAACAAAAAATAGCCACTATTTTGGCTAACATTAGTAAATTTATTGACTCCTTTTCTTGAAATCTTCTCTTTTCTATCGTTTAAGAACTTTTTGCCATAATAATAACAATGGACTAGCAATAAAGATAGAAGAATATGTACCAGCAGTAATACCAATTATCAATGCCAATACAAAGTATTTAATTGTCTCTCCTCCGAATAAATATAGTGCAAACAACACGATTAAAGTTGTAATTGAAGTATTTAATGAACGCATCATAGTATGATTAATACTTTCATTGATAACACCTTCGAAATTTTCTTGCTGACTGCGTCGTAAACCCTCTCTAATACGATCAAACACAACTATAGTATCATTAACTGAAAAACCAAGTATTGTAAGCAATGCCGTAATAAACATTACATTTATTTCCACTCCAAAATAATGACCCAGCACAAGGAACACACCAAGTGTAATCAAAATATCATGCAATAAAGCTATAATTGCTGAAACTCCAAAAGCCCATGATGGCACCGGACCCTGCGAAACCTTACGAAACGCTACTGCAACGTAAACTATAATGGCTATCACCACCAAAATAATGGCTGTTATAGACTTCTCACGTAATTCTTGACCAATGGTAGGTCCAATAGACTCGAAGCTCTCTTCTACAACGCCTTCACCTAAAGTTGATAGAATTTCCTGCCTCTGTTCATTGCTCACAAACGGCACTTTTAGAATAACAGTTGTCTCGTCAGATGGTTGAACTACTACCTCGGATAAATCTAACCCTGATAACTGATCCGCAATTTCAGCAGATGATGGCGCTACATCAGGATACTTCACCTGCATCAATGATCCACCAGTAAAATCAATACCTAAATTAAAACCGAAGGCTATCCATGCAATGAAAGTTGCGATAATCATTACACTAGATATTGTATACCAAATCTTTCTAGTACCTAGGATATTGAATAATTTTTCTTCGGTTACTTGCTTTTTCATCTTTTTACACCAAATAATCTAGTATTTTTTATTGGAACAATTTTAAGAATGTTGCGAGTTATTGTGATAGCTGAAAACATACTCAAAACAATACCAATAGATAAAGTAATTGCAAATCCTTTAATAACGGACGTACCAAACCAAATTAAAATTAAACAAGTAATTAACGATGACATATTTGAATCTCTAATCGATAGCCATGCTCTCTTAAAGCCATCATCTATTGCTTTCTCTAGAGATTTACCATTACGCAGCTCTTCCTTTAAACGCTCAAATATTAAAACATTAGCATCAACGGCTATTCCTAAGGATAAGATGAATCCAGCAACACCAGATAATGTTAACGTGATTGGCCACAGCTTAAATATAGCTAATAAAACTAATCCATATATGCTTAATGCAACAACTGCAACTAAGCCTGGTAATCGATAGTAAGCAACCATGAAGAATGCCAGTATTATTACTCCTAATAGACCAGCAACAACACTACGTTGTATCGCCTCTTCACCCAATGTTGGACCAATGTTTCTTTGGTTTACCAAATTTATATCCACAGGCAAAGCACCCGCATTTAAACGTCTTGATAATGTTCTAGCTTCTTCAATATCAAAATTTCCCTCTATCACCGCTTCCCCACCTGAAATAACCTGATTCACGACTGGAGTGCTAATAGCTACGCCATCCAAATAAATAGCGATAGTTTTACCAATATTATCTGAAGTAATTTGTTCGAATAACTTGGATCCTTCACTATCAAATGATAATGATACGATTGGCGCAGTAGTATTTTGATCAAATACTACATCTGCTCTTTTTAACTGTTTACCCGTTAACTCAGTGTTTTCATACTGAATTCCATAATCTTCAGCATTTTCTGATACTTTTCCAATTAAAATATGAGATGCCCGCACTACTTCTTCAGCATTACTCTCACTATCAACGTCTGTATTATTCTCTGCATCTTCAATAGCAACTGCATCCGCTGGTGTATTCTCAACAACTGAAACTTCTTCTGGTGATTCAACGTTTTCTTCACTTACTTCAGCTTCATCCTGTGAATTCAACTCATCTGGATTTCCTATTGCTTTATCATCTACTCTTATAATATGAAAACCAAATTCAGTTTCAACTAACTCTGGAATCACTGCTCCAACCTCTCCAGCAAAAGCAACGTCTTCGAATTCAGGAACCATATCTCCCCTTGCAAAATAGCCTAAATCTCCGCCTTCTGCACCAGAAACAGTATCAACACTTTCTGCAATCGCTATCTCTGAAAAATCCTCCCCACCTTGTACACGATCTAATATTGCTTGAGCTGTTACCTTGCTTTCCTCATTAACCTTCCTAATGGATGCCAGTTGTTCTTCTGAAAGTTCAGTGGCTCCTTCTGTTTTAAACTCAAGCAAAGGAGTTTCTCCAATTTCTTCTACTGCTCTATTGATATCAGTAATTCCTGGTAATTCTATTAATACTCTCCATGAATCACCCGCTCTATTAGTTTGCACTAACGGCTCAGACACTCCAAAAGCATTAACCCGACGTTCTAAGACATCTCTGATACCAGCCATTGCTTCCTGTTCTTCACCTTCTGTTATATTTGATAAATCAGCCTCATACACCAAAGAAGTTCCACCTTGCAAATCTAAACCAAGATGAACCTTAAGTTCTCGTACCATATCTCCCTTCCAAGTAATATCCGGCCCTTTAGGATAATCAACAACCCCAGATAGTACTGCTAGCACTACAATCCCAAGAATTGAAAGCCATAATTTTTGTCTAGTTGTCATACGATAAGTAGTATATGAAAAAACTCTTAATAACGCAATCTACGACGCTGGATAAACCTCCATAGGAATATACTACCGATAACTAATACTATAGCTAATAGAAGACTTCCTAAAATAATTGCTAATTTACTATCCTTCTCCTCCACTACTACATCACCTTTGTCACCGTTAATTTCCGGCTTATTATAGGTTATAGCATCTATTACGGCCGTACCATCAGGATATAAATGTACCAACTGATACGGTCTACCATCTACACCTGACGACCAATCAGTAACGATATTTTCTAAAACATACTGCTGTTCTGCACTATCTACATAATCCTGTAGGTTATCCTGATCAGCAATACCCTGCACACGAGGGAAACCTTCTGGCAACTTATATACCACCATTGTTATAGTTCCGCGATCTCTAAATGCGTCAGTACTACATTTACTCGCTTCACAAGGAAAGATTTCACTCTCATTTTGCACTTGATATAGATAATTGTATTTCCCCTGTTGTTCATCATTTGCATTATCATAAATCAACACAACATCTGAAGCCTCAGGTATTGTGACTGCAAATAACCCTATCGGTAGTATGAATGCAAGTATTAAACCAAGAGCAATTTTCATATTATTGAACATTGATAACAGGATCTCCTACATTCGCCCAGTTATATAGCCACTCTGCGTTCCACCGATCAATGTTTGTACAACCATGACTCATTGGATGACCAAAGTTGTTATGCCAATAAGCATAATGTAAATGAAATGGCCCATTATATCGCAAATTCCATTTCACATCTTTTAAATCATAATTATCTGGATGATTTTCTCCGTAATTCCAGGTATAATCTTTATTATAAATTTTCTGAGTTACTTTATATTCACCCAACGGTGTAGGATATCTTGCAATACCCGTTGAAACCCTAAACTCTCGAATAAGTTCTCCATATTCATAAACTCTAGTAGTTTGATCTGAAATATCAGTTTCAATGTATCTGATAAAATCAGCTCTTCCTTGAGAACGATTTTTTCCTGGCACTGTGACAAATTCATCCGTTCCGTCGCCATCAAGATCTCCACCTGCTATTCGCAAACCACCTCTAAAGTCATCATTATAAGCAAAAAAGTTTGATAATTGCTGACCATAACCTTCAAAAAACACTACTTGAGGACCTGCGTTATGGCGAGGAGTAACAGCAATTTCATCTTTGCCATCCCCATCTACATCGCCTGCTCCAATAGTTACTCCAGTATATAAACCATCAAAATTCTTCCATTCCCCTACTATTGTACCGTCCTTTTTATAAACTTTTACCCAACCTTCTCCCGCAGCCTGAATAGACATAACCAATTCATCATCGTCACCACCATCTACATTGGCTGTTGCTAATGCAACTCCGCCTCTATTATCATCTGCAAAGGGTCTAAAATCTGCTCCTAAATAATTACCAAATCTATCAAACAAACGCACGTGGGGTGCTCCACTTGGCCCAGCTGACGCAGCAATCTCCGCTCTTCCATTTCCACTAAAGTCTCCGACTGTAATATCAACACCCCCTCGAAATGCTTGATCAAAAGCAAAAAATCCAGGAGTATATTGTACATTTCCGCTCGCATCAAAAACTCGAACATGTGGACCACCTCCAAATTCTGTTCCAGTAACAATTTCTGCTTTGCCATCTCCGTCTAAATCTCCAGCTGCAACCTTTATACCAGTATGAATATATTCTTCGTATACAAAGAACTGACTAATCAATCTGCCATCAGCTTCCCAAATTTGTACCATTGGTCCACCGCCTCTACCAGCAGCTACAATAATTTCATCAGCTCCATCACCATCAACATCTGCTAAAGCGACGTCTGATCCTCCTTTAAATTGCCCGTCAAATACGGTAAATGAATTTGTTTGATTAAGGTTATTGTCGAATATGTGTACTTCTGGATTCATCTCATCTACAGCAAACGCTGAGAATGGTAAAAAAGCCAAAAAGACTAAGGGAAATAAGTATTTTTTCATGCATGTATGATAACACGGCTTTTTTATTCTGAAAAGCCATTCACGGAGGGACGTTCCCAAAGACCGTCTCCAGCACCGCAGCCGGAGCTATCGGTAGTGACATCATCTATCTCGTCAGTTTCCAGATCAACACATTCGTCATTTTTCCGTGGCACGTCGCCTCCTCTGTAGGCATGGTAAAAATCAACGGCCTGCCAAAACCGCTAATCACAAAGAACAAGCTCACACAACTATAGTGAACTTGTTATATTTTTTTAAGTTTATTAATACTCAATGACTGTCAAATCTCCAACCTGCATCCAATCAAATAACCATGCTGCGTCATGATAGCTTATATTTACACAACCATGGCTCATTGGATGACCAAAATTATTATGCCAATATGCGCCATGTAAGTAGTATCCAGAACGAAATTGTAAATTATACAAGGTATTTGGTAAATAATAGCCTGGACCAGAGTATAAATGACTATATAACTTACGCTGAATATGATATTCACCAGGAGGTGTTGGAGTTCTAGATAAGCCAGTTGATACTAAAAATGAATTCACTAAATATCCTTGCTCATATGCATACATACGTTGCTCGCTTAAATCTACTCGCACATATTTTGCAACATCGGTTCGGCCATCAGGTTTCATCTTGCCGGGTAAAACCACTACACTTTCCCGACCTGAATTATCGATATCCCCTACGGCTACAGCAACTCCACCATGAAAATCTTCTTCGTATGCAAAAAATCCAGGATTCAACTGATCTCCATGAGCTTTAAACATTAATACTTGTGGACCACCGTGACCATTAACTGCAACAATTACTTCATCCAAACCATCTCCATCAACATCCCCTGCTGTAACATTGATTCCTCCGCTAAATCCATTATCAAATGCTTTCCACTCTCCAAGAATTGTCCGTTCGGAATTATATTTGTAAACTTTTACCCAAGCCTCTCCATTATTCTGCACAGCTGTAATAATTTCCGACTCTAAACCACCATCAACATTTCCTACTGCTACACTAACACCACCCTGCATCTCTGCAGCAAAGGGATAAAAATCTAAATCTTTTGGAGTGCCAGTACCATCAAAGACACGTACATGTGATGCAGTATCTATTCCTGTACCAGTAACAATCTCATCTATACCATCACCATCTACATCTCCGGCTGCAATATTAACTCCTCCATGATACTCCACATCATAAGCATAATAGCCAACAGTAGATTTGACCATGCCATAAGAATTGAACACACGAACGTGTGGTCCACCACCTGATTTAGGTGCTGTAATTATTTCAGCTCTACCATCACCGTCAATGTCTCCTGCGGTAACATTTACGCCTGCTCGCATATTTTCATCGTAAGCGTAGAATTGAGTTAAAAAGTTACCAGCCAAATCAAAAGTTCTAATATGAGGAGATCCACCTAATCCTGCAGCTGTGACTATTTCATTAACTCCATCCGTACCTAAATCTGCTACTGCAACAGTACCACCGCCAGTAAATAAAGAATCATAAGCATAAAAACTATGCATATTGGTAAAGCCTTGAGATGATTCAGAAAAAAGCTTCACTTCTGGAGAACGATAATACTGTGCAGCACTTACAGAATAAGGCAAAACAAAAAAAACCAAACAAAAAATAGCTATATGGATAGCTATCCCAAAAAAATTTCTTGCATTGTTTAATGCTATGATCTTCATAAAATTGTTTTTTATTTTTATTTTTCCTCCACTAATTTATGCTAATAATAGCATATTTTTTTCATTACGTCAACTTTAACTACCAAGTATAACCAAATTTTCGCATATCGCTCAGACATTGATCTAATGCCTCTCCCAAAAAAGGTTGTTGCGAAATGTCTTTTTCACCCATAAATATAATAGCCTCTTATGCAGGCTTAATTAATAAATTAGTAAATCAACTAATTAAGTTAGCTAAAAAATCTAACTAACGAAATATGCAATGATACCAACAATGAACACTAATGCAACTAATCCTCCAAAAATTAAAGCAATTTTTGTAGATAGGCCCATGCCTCGTTGATCTGATAATAAATTCTTCATAATATTATTATATCACTAATTAAATCTTTAATCTATATTCATATGACATTTTTTATATTTCTTCCCTGATCCACAAGGGCAAGAATCATTCCGACCAACCTTTTTTCCACCTTCAGTTTTTATTTTATGGGATATAGCTGGCATTGGTTTGTCCGCGTCCATGGTTTTCTTAGCTCCCTGTAATAAATGATTTTGTCGTCGTGATGGAGATGGAGCTAATGAATGTGCATCTCCCATTTTAAATATGCTATAAACTACTTGTTTCTGAATATTTGCGATTAAGGTTGTAAATAAACCAAACGCTTCTTTCTTATATTCAACCAAAGGATCTCTCTGACCATATCCCTGCAAGCCAATTCCCTCTCTTAGATACGTCATCTGATCTAAATGTTCTGTCCAAAGTGTATCAATCGCTCGTAAGTAGAAGCTCTTCTCGATTTTATAAACCATTTCCGGATCATCTACTGATGATGTCATTTCCTCATATCGTGCAGTTGCTAAAGAAAAAATATGCTCCACGATGCGAGTCCGTGACTTAGCATCTTGCAGTTTATCTCCACCTTTTTTCTGCAAATCATCCAATTCTTGCTTAAATTTCTCATCAACAGGAAATATCGAATTAACTGTCTCATAAATTTCTTTTACGTTCCATTCTTTTTCATCTTCCAAGTTAGTATGAAAAGATACAACGTTTTCAATTTCTGCTTCTACGATATCTAAAATTATTTCTCTAATTGCATCTTGTTTAGCATACAGAATTTCATCCCGTTTTTTATAAATTACTTCTCGATGTTTTGTTATCACATCATCATACTTAACTAAATGCTCGCGTACATCAAAGTTACGACCTTCCACTTTTTTCTGAGCTGTTTCAATGGATCGACTCACGATCTTATTCTCAATCGGCATATCATCCGGCCATTTCAATGTATTCATTAAGCTCTTCACTCTATCCGTTGCGAATATTCTCATAAGATCATCCTCCATAGAAACAAAGAATTGTGTTTCTCCGGGATCCCCTTGTCTACCAGAACGTCCACGTAACTGATTATCAATTCTTCTAGCTTCGTGTCGCTCTGTTCCTAGCACGACTAAACCACCTGCATCTTTAACTTCATTTGCTTTTTTTTCATCATAGGGATTTCCACCCAAAATAATATCAACTCCTCTACCAGCCATGTTAGTAGCAATTGTAACTGCTCCCTTTTTTCCTGCTTGAGCAATTACCTCTGCTTCACTTTGATGGTTTTTTGCATTAAGAAGATTATATTCAATGCCAGCATCAGATAATAATTTTGCCAACATCTCATTTCTTTCAATTGAAATCGTACCAACTAATACTGGATTACCTTTTTCGCTATACTGTTTTATCTTTTTGATAACTGCTTGAAATTTTGCTTTTTCAGTTCTGTAAATTGCATCTGTAATATCTTTTCTAATAATTGGTTTATTGGTAGGAATTACTACTACATCTAATTGATAAATCTTATAAAATTCTTCCTTTTCTGTATCTGCTGTACCGGTCATACCGGCCAACTTATCGTATAATCTAAATAAATTCTGAAAAGTAACAGTAGCCAACGTTCGAGATTCTCGCTTAATATCTAATCCCTGTTTAGCTTCGATTGCCTGATGTAATCCCTCACTATAGCGTCTACCAGGCATCATACGACCAGTAAATTCATCCACAATTACAACTTCACCGTCTTTAACTACATAATCCTTATCTAGAGTAAATAATGTATTTGCCTTTAACGCTTGTTCTATGTGATGCACTATTTGTACTCCACCAGCTTCATAAATATTATCCAATCCAAGCCAGTTCTCCATTTTATTGATACCCTCATCAGTCAATGTAGCTGCTCTCATTTTTTCATCTACATTGTAATCTACATTTTCCTCTAATTGAGCAACTAACTTAGCAAACTGAAAATATTGGTCTGTAGCTGCTTCTGCTGCACCAGATATAATCAATGGCGTTCTAGCTTCATCAATTAAAATACTATCAACTTCATCGATGATTGCATAAGACAAATGTTTTTGAGCACGATCTTTTTCATCCTGAACCATATTATCTCGTAGATAATCAAAGCCAAATTCATTATTCGTACCATAAGTAATATCTGCTTGATAAGCCTCTGGTCTTTCTACTGGACGTAAGTTATCCATGTCTACTTTAAATACAGATTCATCATCAATATTGCCCACGGTATGCTCTTCACCTACTGCTTCAGCTGCAATAGCCACTGCCTCTTCTGCAGCTTTAATCGTTCGCTCACGATAACCAGGATCAAACACATACGAAACCATCTGATTTTGGATACATCCAATTGATAGTCCCATCCAATGATATAACATACCCATCCAATCAGCATCACGTCTGGATAGATAATCATTCACAGTTACAACGTGCACTCCTTTACCGGATAATGCATTTAGATAAATAGCCAGGGTAGAAGTAAGTGTTTTACCCTCACCAGTTTTCATTTCTGCAATTTTTCCTTGATGCAAAACTATGCCACCTAAAATTTGCACATCATAATGACGCTGTCCTAAGACTCGCTTCGCTGCTTCCCTGATGGTAGCAAAAGCCTCCGATAAGATATCGTCTAATGTTTCTCCATTTTGTAGCCTTTGCTTAAAATAATCTGTTTTCGCTTTTAGCTCTGTATCAGATAATGCTTCAAACTCTGGCTCTAAAGCATTGATTTGCTCTAGAAAGGGATTTATCTTTTTTATTTCCTTTACGTTGGGATCTCCTAGTAATTTCTCTAATAATGCTAATGCCATGATACTATTTTTTTTCGCGGTTCCTCCAACCAAATATTGATTTCATACTTCTTCTAATCCTACCTGCTTTTCTGCCTTTTGTTTTTTGCTTGCCTTTTAAATCTCTCAATTGTCGTTCAAGTTCATCCTTTAATCCATCGATTCCTGCATAGACATCTGCATGTTCATAATCGCAATGTAGTTCATCATGAGACACTCTAACATGCGCTGTAGCTTTATATGAATCAGTGTGATCTTTACGAAAATGTTCTAAGGTAACACGAGCATCAATGATTCTTTCATCCATGCGAATTAGATTACCAACCTTGTCTTCAGCGTATGCTTTGATTGGATCTGTTAGATCCATGTTTTTTCCGGTGATTTGTACATTCATGATACTTTTCTTATTATGTTTTAATGCATTTTCAACAGTTTTAATCTATACCAAATGCGTAGGTACTATATCATTAAATAGAGTACCTATCAATAATATAGATTCTCCAGGTAATTACGCGTTTAGGTATTGACAAAACGATCATTTTTAATTGTTATGCCATTGTTTGATGCATCCCTCCCTACCTACTCCTCTTTTAGAAGAGGTTTTTTGATCTTAATTGATTACCCATAATAATAATGATATTATTTCATTGTTGAGCGCACCCATGTCTTGAGGCGTTTTTTTATGGTATATAAATTAAAGAAACAATACCGCAGACCTAATTATGATTATGGGTCCAATGATTATTATTTTGTAACTATTTGTACAAAAAACCGTGAACGATTGTTCGGAAACATAGAAAATAAAAAAAATAAATTTATCAACCGCGGGCCGCATTGCCGATGAATGCTACATTGAAATACCAAATCACCACACATTTGCGCATTTAGACGAATTTGTCATCATGCCCGATCATGTACATGGCATTATCCGCATTTATAACACAAACGATGTCAATGAACCAGGTAGTACGGTCAACCAGGTAGGTACGGTCAATTGACCGTACCTACGACGGACGATCCAAAATTACAACCTCAACCAAATTCATTATCGATCATAATAATGGCCTGGTTAATTAAAACCCAACGTATTCTATCTCCTCCATCAACTGGACACCTTTTTTGTCGCGGACTTGTTGTTTGATATATGAAATCAATTGCACTACATCGTCCGCTGTAGCACCGCCTTTGTTTAAAATAAAATTAGCATGTTTCTCTGATACCTGCGCGCCACCAATAGCAAAACCTTTTAATCCCAAATCATCTATCAATTTAGCAGCTGCATGTTCATGGTCATGTGGATTACGAAATGCACAACCAGCAGTATCTTCACCTACGTCTTGCTCCTCTTTTTTTAGTTTTGCTAAATCCACCATTGCCTGACGTAATTCCTGCGTACTCCTAGGATGTAAATTAAACTTTGCTTCTATGATCACCCATGGCTCATCTTTAAAAATTGTGTGTCTATATTCGAATTTACAATCGGCATGAGAAAAAACTCTCTCGTTGCCCTGCATATCTGTTGCAATAACTGAAGCAACAACTTTACTCATATCCGATCCGCGTGAACCAAGATTTGCCCACACCGCCCCACCAACTTTTGCCGGAATACCGGTAGCAAATTCTAAACCACTCAATCCTTCTTTAACCGCTCGCATAATAGCTGCATTCAATAATACGCCAGCTCCCGCAACTAAACTAGTATCTTTAATACTGATATCGTTTAGCTCCATCTTTATTGCTAATCCATCAAAACCTTTATCATGAATCAAGATATTACTACCTCCGCCCAAAATAAATATCGGGATATTATTTTTACTAGCTTCTCGTAAAACTGCTTCTAAATCTTTTCTTGTTTTTGCCCGAAAAAAATACTTCGCTGGTCCACCAATCTTAAAAGTAGTAAACGGTGCTAAAGAGACTCCCTCTTCAATCTCTATTCCTTCGAACATATCTCTTCTGCTACCATATAAATATCCCCTGCTCCAGCTATTATGATTACATCGTCTTTTTCTACATGTTCTGCTAGCAACAACTTCGTTTTTTCATTATCTGCTGAATACAAAACTAACTTCCCACGTTTTTCTACCTCCTCTACTAAATCCTGTGAAGTAACTGCTTGATCCTCATCTTCTTCTCTACCAGCAACATCAAAAATCTCCTGTATAATAGTTAAGTCCGAATCATCAAAAGCAGAAACAAACTTATCAAATAATTTTTTTGTTCTGTTATGTTGGTGGGGTTGAAATACTAATAATATACGACGACCTGGAAACCATTCTTTAGCAGCTTTTAATAGTCCCGTCACTGCAGTTGGATGATGAGCGTAGTCGGATATCACAACACTCTCACGATAATCACCACAAATTTCAAATCGTCGCCATGTACCTGTAAATTTCTTTAAACCTTTTTGGATATCACTTACTGAGATGCCAATATGCTTTGCATATGCAATAACAGACAAAGCGTTATAGATATTAAAATCTCCAGGAACAATTATAGAATATTTATCTCCATCCACTACAAAAGTTTGCTCACGTTCTTTTTTTTCAATATCCACAGCCATGACATCTGCATCTTCTTCAATGCCATAAGAAACAGTTGTTCCATCAAATCCTATTTCACGACATTCAGAATCATCTGCATTTCTAATCAGTACACCATCGCTAGGTAACATATTAATATATTTCTGAAATGTCATATTAATGTGATCTAAATCACGATAATAATCCAAATGATCTTCCTCGATATTAGTTAAAATTATTGCGGTAGGATGAAGCTCTAACATATGAGCCTTATACTCACATGCTTCAATAATAAAATAGTCGACATCTTTCCCAACACGAACATTACTTTTCCAAGCCTTAACTCTACTACCAACGATAGCCGTAGGATCCAATCCAGCTTGCTGTAACACCAAGCCCAACATTGAAGTAGTTGTGGTTTTACCATGAGTACCAGATATTGCAATTCTGTTTTTATATACTTTCATGAACTCACCAACTGCTGTAAAATAAGTCATGCTTTTATCTGCTAAACCTTTGTCTGCTAGAACTTTTCTCTCCGGATTATTCTCACCTACTGCTGCTGAATATACATATAAATCATAATCTAATGGCACATTCTCTGCTACTTGAGGAATAAGTACTTCAATACCGTCTTCACGTAACTTCTTTACAGTGCCATATTCCTGCATATCAGATCCAGATATCTTTTTTCCATGAATAGCCGCAACTCTAGCCAAACCAGACATACCTGCACCAGAAATGCCGATAAAGTAAATAGATTTTATTTTCTTGAAATCCATAGGTGCACATTATAGCACATTTATTATGATATATCTGCTAGCTATTTTAGCCTTTTAACAGACCTTGTTTTACAAGATCACCAATTAAGTATAGTGATCCAGTAATAATTCCTAAGTCTTCTGATTTTACTATTTTTCTATAATAAGAATAAGCATCACGAGAGTCTTTTCTAATTATTATTTTTACATGAGGACTCAATTCCCTTACCACAGAAGCAATTTTTTTCATATCAGTACCTTTCGAAAATGTTGTGATAATCAAAGTATCGACGATTGTGAGAAGAGGTTTCAATGTAGCTTTGATATCTTTATTGAATTTCAGAGCAAATAACACAACAATTTTATTATAATCATCTATTTCTACGATTTTCCTTAATGATTTAATAAACGCCCACATTTTATCCGGATTATGCGCCCCATCTACTATCATCATCGGTTGCATGGAAATAATTTCAAATCTACCCGCATTTTTTGCAGTTTCTAAACCACGCCGAATCGCTACCTCTGGAATATTCAAAGCCTGAGCTGCCTCAATGGCTATTACAGCATTCCCCACCTGATACTCTCCTATTAATTTTAACTGAACATCCCTTAATTTCTTATACGTAAATATATTACCAGCTAAAGTGGTGCTTGATATAACTGCTTTAGTAACATCAATAAATCTAGCATTCTTAACATAAGATGAACCAGTAATACCAATGCTTCCTGATTTAATAATTGCTCCCTTTTCTTTAGCAATCTTCGCTTTGGTTCTTCCTAACTGCTCTGTATGATCCAAACCAACATTAGTAACAACGGCCACGACCGACTCCACTGCATTAGTTGCATCTAACCTTCCACCCATGCCAACTTCTATTACCGCATAATCTACTTTACGATCTGCAAATAAGTACAAAGCCATCACAGTAAAGAATTCAAAATATGTTAAATGCAGTTCTACTATCTTTGGCCATATTTTATTTACCAACTTTACAAAACTAGTCTCCGTAACAGAACGACCATTAATCTGAATTCTCTCTAATGAACTAACTATTGCAGGCGAAGTGAATAATCCCACTTTTTTATGGTTGGCCTTTAATATTGATGCCATCATATTGCACGTAGAACCTTTGCCAGAAGTTCCGCCAATGTGGACAACTTTGTATTTTAAATGCGGACTGTCTAACAACTGCAAGGCTTGCTTAACTCTATCCAAAGTATAATGATCATCTCGTGATCTATCTTGTTGCAACATATAGTCTTCAATCTGCTGAACTGTTTGGAAGCTATTTATTGTTCCCCGCTTGTTTGATGATTTTAACGAGTTGTTGAGTTGCATCTGATTTTGCTAATTCTTGAATATTTGTTTGTAGCTTATTTAGTTCTGTCTCGTTGCGCAATAAATCCATCACTTCTTTCGTAAATATTTTCGCAGTAAGTTCATTTTGATTAATAATCTTGGCAGCATTATTCTTTTTTAAAAATTCTGCATTTATTTCTTGATGTGAATTTGGGATTGGAATAATAATAGCTGGCTTCCCTAAAACTGCCAACTCACTAATAGTTGCTAAGCCTGCTCGTGAAACTACTACGTCCGCTTTATAAAGCGCTTCTTTCATCTCTTCTTTTAACAAATCATACTGATGATACCTAACATGATTAATACTTGGTCCGCTCTTCCCTTCTCCGGTAATGTGAATAACGTTTGCTTCGTCGCAAAGTTGCTCAATCACCAACTCATTAATTGCAATTGCTCCAGTACCACCGCCAAATACTAATACCGTTGGAAACTCTGAATCTATATTTATATTATCCGTTGTAGTAGTAAGATCTCGGACAGGATTACCAGTCCACACTGCCCCTTGTAAAGGAATGTCATTAAATGCCTTAGTAAGATCTGATGCAAATGGTTTCATTAATTTAGTAGATAATCCTACCTGCAAATCCTGTTGATGTACTACATTTTTTATTCCCAGTAACCAAGCAGCCCAAACAACTGGCACTGAAACAAAACTACCCGCAGAAACAACAACGGCAGGACGCTTGAATAATAAAAAAACTACAGCTACGAGAAATGCCCACATAATAATAAATGGATCGATAAAATTTCTAGCATCAAAATATCTGCGCAATTTTCCAGCTGGAACACTCTTATATTTTAGTTTCTCTCCAACTAGCTCTCGTTCCACACCATACTTAGTACCTATAAACCAAACTTCATCATTGGGCAACTCTTCAGCAATTGCTAGTAATGGCGTAACAGAACCGGCTGTACCTCCTCCAGTAAGAAATACTCGCATATTATTTAGTTACTTTAGTTTGTCTGGATATATTAATTAAAATTCCCATAGCTACAAAAAGTGTCACCAAAGAACTACTTCCATAACTGATAAACGGTAATGGTATACCAGTAAGAGGCAATAAAGAAAGCATGGCCATAATATTAACTGCCGCTTGAAAAATGATCCAAGTTGTAATACCAGTTGCAATTACTTTTCCGTACACATCCGGCGCATTTTTGGCAATTTTATATCCTTCAATCATAAAAAATAGAAACAGCACAACTAAGCCTGCAGAAATTAAAAATCCCATCTCTTCTGCAATAACTGCAAAGATAGAATCACCTGAAGCCTCTGGCAAATAATTAAATTTCTGCCGAGAATGTCCCAGCCCTAATCCCAATATTCCACCTGAACCAATCGCCAGTAACGCTTGATTAATGTGATAACCAATTCCCAATGGATCCAAATCTGGATTTAAAAACACAGTCAACCGATTTGCCCGATAGCTAAATGAAGGAACTATCATTGGAAGTATCTTGATAAAGAAAGTAATACCAGTTAATCCAATTCCTAAGACAATCATCAAATGTCTCCATGGTGCACCAGCGACAAAATAAACCGACACTGATATCACGCCGATCACTATCATAGTTCCTAAATCTCTTTGGACACCAGCAATCATGAAAACTAAAAAACCAATCATAATTAAAAAAGGCATTAAACCACTAGAATAATCATGAATCTCCTTCTCTCTAGCCTCTAACCAAACAGCTAAATATATTAAAAAAGTAATTTTTACTAATTCCGATGGCTGAAATGAAATTCCACCAATACCAATCCATCTCTTTGCACCCAACAGTTCCAAACTAAAACCCGGCACAAATACTAAAAATAATAAAAGTATACTTACTAACATCATTGGAAAAGCATATTTCTTCCATAAATGATAATCAATTTTAGATATCACCCACAGCAATGGCACGCCAACAATTACACCATACAATATTTGATGCTTTACAAAATAGTTTGGATCTCCAAATTTTTCGAAGCCAGCAACCGAACTAGCTGATGAAAGCATTACTAATCCAAAGACTACTAATACTGCCAAAATACCTATTAAAGTATAATTGGGCTCATGCCATCCACTAGCTACTTTAGACACCCTCCTTTGAATGTCAGAACCTCCCCGTTGAGGACGTTTTGAATTTCTTACAACCTTTTTTTCTGCCATTTTAATTATCAGTTTCTAAATGTAACTTCAACTCACCATTTACACTATATTTAACCGTATGTTTTTTCTCTGCTCCTTTTTCTAAAACAATCTGGTGTCGACGATTCAGCTTTAAGCGTAAACCTCGTGGTCTCCATTTTCTCTTTAGATAATCTGTTTGAACTAGTTTTTTCTTTTTTTGCTGATACAAGTAAATCTTAATATTTCGTTTATTTCGGGTACGTGTAACTGCAACAAACAAAGGCTTATTCCACTTGGAAAATACCCTAGCTAAAATTTTTCGTTGGGCAGTATCATTAAAATTTAAAGTCTGGATAATCTTATCTGTTTTGCAATTAACTAAAAATGCTTGTCGACCTCGTCTTTCAACAACAATACGTAAACGTTTATTCTTTTTATATTTACGCAGTTTATAATCTGAAGTTGGATAATCAGCTAGAATACCACCCAAAGCTACCGAGTTTTCACAATTATGAATTGGCAGATACCCCACATATAAAGCTCCTGCTCCTTCTTTAAAGCCTCCATAATTTCGAGCACCAATTAATAAATCACTCTGACCATCACCATTTAAATCCGCCCCAGCAACTGATATTCCTGCTCTATCCTGACGCACCTCACCTTCAAAACCTTCAGCATTAGAAATCTTTTTGTCTGTTAACGCTTCAGCTTGTCCATAAATAATATATGCATTTCCTCCACGGAGTGAATGATTCGAAGGTGCACCAATTATAAAATCATCATACTCATCATTATTTGCATTTCCTATTGGGGCAAATGAAAAACCTACATAATCATCCTCTCGATGACCATAAAACCGCACACCGTCGCTAGCACTGGTAGCAGTATAGCTAGCTGCTTGCCCATAAAATAAATATGCCGATCCAGCACTGTGACCAGAATAATCATTCAAGTGTGCACCGAGCAGGAAATCATCATAACCATCGTTGTTAACGTCTCCAGCTGTAGACACTGCGCTACCTAGATTATCTCCAGAAGTCTCGCCAGTAATTTTAACTGCATCTGCAAGTGATTGATTAACAAAACTTTCTGCCTTGCCATAAATAATATAAACTGCCCCAGCCTTCGAGCCTGATGTACTATTTCTATAGGCTCCAACTAACATGTCATCGTAACCATCACCATTAATATCTCCCGCAAAAGCCACGGATTGACCAGCATAGTTATACTTAGATTCACCTGAAAACTCAACTGCCTCGTTTACATTACCACCAGACAACTCAGTTGCAGATCCATAAATCAAATATGCGCTTCCTCTTCGAGAAGAAACATAAGGAGCACCAATTAATAAATCATCGTAGCCATCTCCATTAACGTCACCTCCTCCAGAAACAGATTCTGCGATAAAATTACGTGCGCCATCACCAAAATACTTTGGAAATACTGAAACTTCGGTATCTACATACTTATCAGCTTTACCATATATTATATACGCTGCACCTGAATCAATTCCCTTACCGTTCTGATACTTAGCTCCAATAATAAAATCACTGTAGCCATCACCGTTAATATCACCTGCACCTGAAACAGAACTTCCTAACCTATCATCATTAGTTGAACCATAGAATTTTACAAAATTAGTATTATCATCTCCTAAGTTATTATCTGCATATCTACGATCTCTGCCATAAATCAAATATACTGCTCCTACATTATTTTCCCCATTCGATGTTGCAGCTACCACTACATCCTCATAACCATCTGCATTTACATCACCAACATTAGCCACTCTACTTCCCACCGCATCCGAAGTTTCTTCGCCATTAAATATACCCAAATCTTCTAACGTTGTTGCAGTGGCAAATACACTTCCAGGAAATAATATAAAAACTATACTAGCTACCAATACTTTCTTAACATAATCTAGTTTAAACATATATTTACCTTTTTAATACTGATAAGAAAGCTTCTTTTGGTATATCAACTTTTCCCATAGCTTTCATTTTAGCTTTTCCTTTTTTCTGCTTTTCTAATAATTTTCTTTTTCTCGTAACATCTCCACCATACAATTTAGCAGTAACATCTTTTCTCATGGCCGGTATCTTTGCTGATGCGATTATTTTACCACTAAAAGCCGCTTGAATGCGAACTTCAAACTGTTGTCGAGGTAATACTGCTTTTAATGCTTCAACTACTTTACGACCTATCCTCTCACCTTCATCTACATATACAATTGTAGCCAGTGCTTCAATTGGGTCACCAGCTACCAAGATGTCCATTCTTCTAACTTTACACTCTTGATACTCGTGAAATTCATAGTTCATCGAGGCATATCCAGATGAAATATTTTTTAATCGATCATAAAAATCTACCACAATACCAGATAAAGGTAAGACATAATGTATTATCACTCTCTCTTTGTCTAGATACTCCATTTCGGAAGAAGTAGGCTGACCTCGTTTTTCCTGTAAGAGTTGCATAATTCCACCAATGTATTCTGCAGGTGTAACAATATCCACCACCATCATAGGTTCTTCAATGCTAGCTATCCTCGTGGGATCTGGTAAATCTAGCGGTGATGCAATAATTTGAGACCCACCGTCAGTTCCAATTACTTGATATGCTACCGATGGTGCGGTAACAATTAAATCTAAGTTGTATTCTCTTGATAATCTTTCTTGTACTACATCCAAATGTAACAAACCAAGAAAACCGCAACGAAAACCAAAACCTAAAGCTTTGGCATGTTCCGGTTCGTAAGTAAGTGCTGCATCATTTAACTTCAACTTACCTAACGCTTCTCGCAAATCTGAATAATCATCTCCTTCTTTGCAAAAAATACCTGCAAACACCATAGGTTTTACATCTGCATAACCATCAAGAGGTTCTTCAGCGGGATATTTTTGTAATGTAACAGTATCACCTACTCTACAATCAGAAACGTCTTTAAAGCCCGTTACAATATAACCAATTTCACCAGCAGTAAGTTTCTCCTTACTTTTTTGTCGTGGTGAAAAATATCCAACCTCTGTAGCTTCCGTTGACTTCGCATTAACCATAAATGTTAGTGCATCACCTTTTTTTATTTCTCCATCAATTACTCTAACATATGCGATTACACCTCTGTAATCATCAAAACTAGAATCAAAAATTAGAGCTTTTGTTTTATCCAACTTTGATACAGGAGGAGGTATTCTATCTATCACTGCTTTTAAAATTGACTCTACATTCTCGCCTGTTTTCGCAGACACTGAAATAATTTCCTCTTTTTTACAACCAAGAATATGCTGAATTTCTGCGGAAACTTTTTCCACGTCAGCAGCTGGTAAATCAATTTTGTTAATAACTGGAATTATTTCAAGATCCTGATCAATGGCCAAGTATAAATTAGCCATAGTTTGTGCCTCCATACCTTGCGTAGCGTCAACTATTAACAATGCGCCTTCACAGCATGCTAATGAACGTGAAACTTCATATGTAAAATCTACATGGCCAGGCGTATCAATTAAATTCAGCTGATATCCTTCATAGTTCATTCTTACTGGTTGCAATTTAATGGTAATACCACGCTCTCTTTCCAAGTCCATCGTATCAAGCATTTGATTTTGCATTTCACGCTGAGAAATAGTACCAGTAACTTCTAGCAATCTATCAGCTAAAGTACTTTTTCCATGATCAATATGAGCAATTATACAAAAATTACGGATACTTTCTAACTTCATATTATTTTATATCTTTTTCTTGTTGGACTGTGAATCCTTTGTAAGTAAAAGGTTTTTGCATTATTCCAATATAATGCTCACCTTCCCTACTAATTAAAATACCAGTTGGTTTATCGCTATCAGTTAACCAATTAACTGCAAATAATACATATTTAACAGAATCTGGAACTGTAATTGTAGTATCATAAATAAGTTCCATCTCATTATTGTGCGCCTCTAAATAATAATCTCGGTCTGGCGCTATTTCAAAAACATAATAATCTGGAAGAGTTGCACTGAGTTCACGAAATATCTCATCATTTCTTACAGGTAATTGGTTTATTTTTGCTGGATAAAAAATATTTCTACTAGCAACTACTAATATCTCATCTGGTGAATACGCTGTAATCACTTCATTAAAATCGGTTATGCTATCATCTCTTTTCTGAATTATCGTAGCATTCATCTTGAATAACACATCAGATTTACGGGCCATCGTTTGTAGAATGAAATCAATTCTCCGAGTTGGTATAAAATCTGGATGACCAAATGTTGGCGTAAACAATAAGAATACTCCAGCATTTATTGCAATACAAATTGCCATTAAGAAAAAACTAATTTGTCTTAATATGCGATTACTTATTAAGTTAACAAAATTCAATATAGCTGCTAGCACCAAATAAAATAATGGTAAAAATATTAATGCATATCCAATTTGTGCAAAATGTAGCAAAGTATAAATTATTACTGGCACAACGGTCCAGCCAAAGATAATCCAAAATAAAGACCATTTCTGATGCCATTTTTTAACAATAAGTCGATAAATCAACCATGCTAATGCGCCAATAACTGGAATCATCAAAGTATTTAAAGATGCAAATATTGTTTCGATAATGAACATCACTTGTGTGCCCGTATCTTTCCATGTTGCACCATAAAATACAGATGTAGTTGCAGCTGCATCTCTAAACTGACGTGAAGAATCAATTCTATATTCCTTTAATCCGCCAGATATTGTGACCAGTGGTATGAACCATATTAATACGCCTACACCAACAACTATCGCAGCGACCAATATTGGCTTCCACTGTTTCGTCTTTAGCCAAACATATGTCCAC
Source organism: bacterium (assembly GCA_030698395.1). Taxonomy (GTDB): domain Bacteria; phylum Patescibacteriota; class Patescibacteriia; order UBA9570; family UBA9570; genus JAUYKW01. The sequence continues at coordinate 30,853 of JAUYKW010000005.1, read as the reverse complement.
TGCACAACCAATAACGGTAGTAGCATGAAAAACATTGATGGCCGAAAACCTGCACCCAAAGCTAAGAATACAGAACTGGCATACAAAAATTTACGATATGATCCATCAGGCAAATGAGTAATAACATTATAAGTAAGCAAAGCCAACAATGTACCAGTAAATGTATCAACTACATACGTAAGACTAACCTCACGGTACAACCAAAATAATGGATTCAACATAAACGCTCCTGCCACTACAGTTGCTAACCAACGTTGGGACCAAATTCGTAATACCAATATGTATAAAACCAAAATTGTGACGGCAGCAATCAATACAGTAATAATAAGCAAAGCAGTATGTGAAGATGTAATCAAAGCTAGCACCTTCCCTAATCCAACATATAATGGATATCCTGGGGGATGCGGTTGATGCATATTTACTGAAAAGTGCTCCACACCCAAAACAAACTGCGCAGCATCCCAGTTAAAAGGTGTCTTAGAAAGAAATGGCAAAGTTGATACTATAAACAACACTGTCAATCCTAGTAAGTTCCACCTATGTCGCTGAAAAAAGTATTTCATTATACTTATATTATTGTTGAGATTTCTTAATCGCTTGCTTAATTTTGCTTATATATTCCCTAATAATTGCAACTTCGTCAAATTTTAGTAAAAAGGCTAAACCTATATAAACTAATGCACCACCAACAATACTAACAGAAGTTTGAGTAAATATCCCTACGAACGTCTTCATATCCACTAATGGAGCTATGAAATACTTCAATCCATGCACAACTAATCCCATTATTAAAGCCGCAGATACAATCTGCCAAACAGATTTTATGATCCGTTTATCATCCAGATCACCAAATTTTAAACGTAACACAGTCAATAACAATAACATGCTTAGTAAGCTACTAAAAGAAAAAGCTGCAGCTAAGCCATAAATACCAAAATAGCTTGATAATGACCATGCTAACAATACGTTTATTATCATTACAAAAATACTTATGTAAACCGGCGTCTTAGTATCATGATGAGCAAAGAAAGATCTAGCCAACAAAGGAATTGAAGCTTGAGCAAACATAGAAATGGAAAATAAACCTAAAATTTGAGCAGTTAAAATTGTAGCATTCCAATCAAACTGACCACCGCCAAAAGATCCTAAAATTAATCGCACAGCCTGAGCGCGCAATAATAAGAAGCCAATACTAATAGGAATTATAAAAAACATAATTCTCCGAAAGTTTTCTGAAAATACATTTTTAAACTTGGCCATATCTTTTTCTGCAAAAGCCTGTGAAAAAACCGGGAATGAAGATAATGCTAAAGACACACCAAACACATTAATTGGAAAGTGCTGTAAATTATCAGCCCATGTCCAAACTGCTAAGCTTCCCTCTTCTAGACGTAATGCAAATGCTGCAATTATCAACGCATTTATTTGCACAATACCTAAAGCTAAAGCACGCGGTGGCATCAACTTTAATATTTTTCTAACTCCTGGCAATGAAATATCCCATATGAATCGATAGCGAAAACCAGTTCTAAGCAAAGCTGGAATTTGAATCAACATATGCATAAATGCACCTAGTACTACTCCATACGCTAATCCAATAATACCCACCCTAGGAAAAAATACAGTAATACCAATTATGATTCCAACATTATATAAAATTGGTGCAATTGCATAAGCTAAAAAACGACGATAAGAATTAAGCACGCCAGATATTACATTACTTACAGCAAAAAATATCAAACTCACTAACATCACTCTCATTAGTAAAGCCGTAGTTACTTGTTGATCAACGGATCTTTCTGCCATTAAAAAATTTGCAAAAGCAGGTGCAAAAATATAACTAATAGCTATACATATCAACACTGCTACTAACAAAAAATTTAGTAAAGCATTAACAGTTTTAAATGCATCTGCCTCACCAGATTTTTCTCGCCGTTCAATAAAAACCGGAATAAAAGATGCCGAAAGCGCACCTAATACTAAAATATTGAATAATAAATCAGGAACTTTGAATGCAGCATTATATACATCTAAAGTAGCACTTGCACCAAAATACTTAGCTAATAAATTGTCTCTTGCCAAACCAACTATCCTCGAAAGTATGGATGCCGAGCCAATAATAATAGCCCCGCCCATAATCGTGGATGATAATTTGCGCAGAACTATCCGCACCATGAATTTATTGTTCTAAAACTAAGCCAACGTAGGCATCCTTAGTTAATTCCCTATGAAGCATTCCTTTAGAGTTTTCAGGATATGACCAACGGATAGAGTATTTACTTGGAAAGTTCACACTTGTTTGCAACAATGGATCGAACGAACCAGGTTGCTTCTGCACTAATAAACTATAACTATCAACAGGTTTTAATATTCCATCCATATCAATTCTAAAAGGTAATTCATATTCAATCGTTACCTTGCTTGTTTCTCCTGGACTAGTTTCTATCCAGTTTCCAAAAACAGTTTTGCCTAATTCATTATTAATTCGAGTACTACTATTTTCATCAATTAAAGTATCTCCAGAAATCGCTACTAAATCTTCATCCAAGACATAATTTTCTTCTGGTTCCAATAATAAATTTCTTGCTGGCTGAGTGAAGCCTTCTGAACTTATTAAATTACTACCTTCAGGAACATAAAATCTTATATAATCCATATTCTTCACATCCTCAAGTTCGTCACCAGAAGCACCATCATGCATTCTAGTTACTGTAACTTTATCTATTATCTTACCGCTTTCTTGAATAGTTGCTTCGTGTTCTATGGTTACTGATATTTTATGATCAGTTTTTCCGCCGGCAATATTTGTATCAACTACCATCAAATAATCGTTACTAGTATCCTTTAATTCACCAGTCCATCCTAGACTACTCATTTCATTTTGAATAAAGGGATCATTAAAATAAACCAAGAGATCCTTTTCAATTAATGAATTATAAAATACTTGCAATACAGGTAGGAAATTTTCCGTTTCGAGAGCAAACAATTTGCTTAATAAACGCGGTGTAAGATCTGCAATAAACTTTTTTGATTCTTTAGTATCGTCATACTTACGCTCAGCTTGCTCTTGAGTGACTCTATAGAAATTATCTGATGTTATTAGATACTCATCAGTTAATTCTAAAGTTTCATCTTCTACTTCTTCTTCATTAACATCGTCTTCATCTGCAACTTCTGTTTCGACATCATCCTCATCAACAGAATCTGCTTCCTCATTTTCATCTTCTGCTGTATCAGTATCTGTCTCCTCTTCATCTAATGATTCCTCGTCCATAGTTCCATCCGTAGTATCATCCAAAGTACCAGCATATTCCGGCATAGCGATTGGACCTGTGATAGCTAGCATTTGTTCAATAATATCTGGTGTTAAAGAAATAACCCCATCAACGCTAGATCCCCCACTCTTCAAATAAAACCATTGCACCTTCTGCGCAGACATTGCAAAATCTGGCCACCAATTAGCATCTTGCATTTGCCAATGTGGATTAACGTAATGTAACGGTTGTGGAGAAATAACATTCGCCGTTAAATTATTTAACAAATCATACGGACCACCGCCTGGTATCTCAATGCTCTTAACTTGACCCTTCCGAATTTCTACCACAGCAAAACTTCCGATAAAACCACCAGATGCTCTAATTTCTCTATTATTTTGAAATAAAACTAAATATCGCTTTGATTCTTCATGTCCTAATATTGTTAGCATGCTCTCATTTAAGGACAATAACTGATTAACAGAACGAGATATTGTTGGTACAACATCTTTAGCAAATTGCAAATCAGCCCTATACTCCTCTGGAAAATGCTCAATATCAACTTCGTTTAAAGCTATCGCTGCCCGCTCTAATCGAGGTGCTGCTGGCCTTAACGATGAATGTGCTATTACTAAAAGATCAGTCAAAGATAACTCGGAATTCAATTCCTCAGAAGAAAAAGGATTTGCACTCAAATTCGTCAGAATCGTAAAAGCCTTTGTAACATCCTCTGCAGAAGCTGAAATATTCTCTCCCGCTATTAATATGTTCTCAGCACTATTGTACTGTCCACCTGCTTCTGGAATAATTTTAACAATTGGTGCAAGTACGCTACTAACAGATACTAACTGTTCATGAGCAACTTTAAAATCCGTGGTAGCCTCTCCGAAAGATTCTTGAGCTTGAATAAAATCTAAATCACTTGCCGATGCACCACCTTGAGCTAAACTTACTACTGCATCTTCTGATACCTGAATTACTTCATCCCTAATAGTACTGACATGCTTATAAAATGCCATAGAGGCAAATGGTGATACCAACACAATACAAACAACTACGAAAAGAGTTGCTGATCGTGCTGTCTGTTGCCAAAGCTGACCAGTTGAAAATGTCCGATTTTGTGATTTATCTTTCTTAGCTATTTTGAATTTTAAACGTTCTGCTCTGAGATCTTCTTTGGCACGCTGTTTTGCTTCTAATAATGCTTCTTTATCAGCTTTTTTCTGTTGCTTTGTTTGTACCACTACCGTAGAAGCATCAACTTGATTTTCAAAATTCAATTGTTCATTATCTGGACGATGAATTTTTGCTTTATCTGGTACTGGCGCAGCAACTAATTCTACTTCATCCGTTGAAATATCAGTACTATTATTTGTTTTTTCAGCTATTACCTCAGCTACAGCTGGTCGTTTTATAGAGACTGATCTCTGTCTTTGTTCGGAAATAAGACGTTCTTGTTTTTCAATTTTTCTCCGCTGTAACCAGCTTAACTCTCGATTAACTTCTTTCTTAGCAACTTTAGCCTTTTTCTTCTGTTTTCCAGCTTCCTGCTTACTCAAAGTAACACTACGTAAATCAACAACGTTGGAACGCGGTACTCCTAACTTTCCAGCTTTATCTGAATGATTATGAAGTGATTTTGGTTTTAGATTCGGCGAGAACTGACTCATATATTTTTATTGTTTGTTTTGCCATCTTGCGCCAACTATAACGCTTGATTTGTTTCCTACCATTGATAATTAGTTCTTCACGAAGGCGTGAGCTCTCCTCCAATGAAAAAATCTGATTTATTATACCACTAACGTCGTCAAAATCAAAGTACAAAGCAGCATCTCCAAGAACCTCTGGTAAACAAGAAGAGTTTGAAGATATTACTGGAGTACCATAGTACATCGCTTCTAATGGTGGTAAACCAAAGCCCTCATATTTAGATGGAAATATATATGCAAACGATCCCTTATATAAAGCAGCTAATTCATTATCTGGTACAAATCCTGTAAAAATAATTTGATCATCTACATCTAAAGCCCAAGCCTCCTGTTGAATATTTAAATAAAAATAATCTTCCTTCCCCACAAACACCAATTTAAAAGATTGTCTTCCCTCTTTCTTTAATTGAGACATCATCTTTAATAGTACTTCTAAATTTTTATGTGGATAGGCATTTCCAATATATAATAAATATGGTTTTGAAATTTTATTCTTGATCAATATCTTCTTAACGTCTTCATCAGATAAATCTGCATGATTGAAACCATCAACTGCTTCATACGTTATTGAAATCATTTCTTTCTTAATATGGAAAAAATCTATGATGTCCTTCTTGGAATAATCCGATACGGTAATAATTTTTTTTGCACGATGAGCTGCATGTGAAATAACACGATTATAACCAAACTGCTTTAGTTTATATGTTAATGGTCCTAATGTTGTGGCACGTGAAGTTGGAAACCTACTAATGATTAAATCATGAATAGTTACTATAAATGGACCGCGATATAACAAAGGTACATTGAAGTGAGGAAAGTGCATCAAATTAACTTTTTGCTTATATATCAATAATGGCATTAATAGTTGCTCTGTTAATGAATACCATGGATAAGGAGCCTTTACTATTTCTACATTATCACGTTTATATTCCCAATCATCATATGCTTCTTCTTGTAAGAAAATAACATAAGTATGTTCTGTATCGATAGATAAAAGATGTTCAATAAGCTTTTGAGTATAACGACCCAAACCTTTTGATTGTTCTCCCCCAAAAAAACGGGCATCTATTCCAATTCGCATGGAACCATTATATAGCTTCCCGTAAAACTTTCATAGTCTCCGTTGCAGCAGTTTTCCAACTCAGTTGTTCAATAACTTCAATGCCTTCTTTTTTAAACCCTTCCCTTAATGAAATATCTGTATCTAAGTTGTATATAGCTTGAGATAGTTCCTCTACAGAATAAGGATCTATAAAATATGCAGATGTCTTTAATATTTCTGGTAATGAACCACTTAATCCTGCTATTACCGGAACTCCAGCACGTAAAGCTTCTAAAGGAGGAAATCCAAACCCTTCATAAATGCTACCATAAAAAAAGATGCTAGCGTTATTTAACAGATATGTTTTTTCTTGTTCAGTTACATAACCCAAGTAATGCATACTTGGATGTTGCTTGATATCTGCAATTAACTTCTTTGAATTCCATCCACCAGATCCTGCAATAACTAATTTTAAATTACTCTCCGGATACCGTGCTAAATAACTATCATAAGCTACCATTAATGCTGTAATATTTTTTCTTGGCTCAACAGTTGATAAGGCTAATACATATCTTTCTGGAATATCTGCCAACTTTGATTCTTCCTCGGCATCTGGTATACCAGAATAAACTGTACTAATTTTTTCTGGCTCAACACAACAAGATTTTATCAAATCAGTTCTAGTTTGTTCAGAAACAGCTACAATAGATGTTGCTCGGTTAATCAACTTTTGAGGACGTACTAATTGATGCCATAATTTACGACGCCGTGATAAAAAATGTCTATAATAAATAAATCCTAGATCATGCACAGTTAGAACTAATGGCACATCCCTACTTAAAGGCATCAAATGAATATTCGGCGCAAACATTACATCCACTCCACCTAAATATCTATCAATTTTTACTGATAGATTCAATAAGGATAATCCATGAAATATTTTATTCGGCAATGGTAAGTGCCTTACCTGAATATTATTTATTTTATCTAGTTGCCTTAGAAAAGGAGCATTTTTAATAGACCTACCACTAACAAACAAAATAAAATCATCATCTGGTGATACATGAGCCATAGCCTTTATAATATAATAGGCGTAAACACTTATACCAGAAGGATAGATTTCCGTTAAAGATCTTGCATCAACTCCTATCCGCATATAGATATGCGATTAAACAAAATCAAAGTAATTATTTACTTACTGATTCAGATTGTAAATAACGTTTTAAATAAACCAAAGCTAAAGCGAATAGCCAACCTGCTAACAATGCAACAATTACTGCCAACCAAACATTAACTTCTTCATATAGAATTACTGGCTCACTAGATCTCAACTTAAACATACTTTTTTGATTATCATCAACTTGAGATGTAGCTACACGCTCACTAAGAACATCTGTCATAGCAGTTGCGATACTTTCAGCTTCAGATCGGTTATAACGAGAAAATGTTACTGAAAAATGTTGTGCAGACCCCTGATCAGTTCGAAACTGATTGGTAAATCTACTTAAGTTGTCTATTTCATAACTAATTCCAGCCTGACGAAAAATATCTTCAATTACCGCTGGGCTCCGCATTAAACTCATCAGATGTTGTGCAAAAATTTCAGAGCCTTTCAAATCATAGTAAGATCCATACTGATACTCACTTGTAGCACTACGATTGATTAACTCTAGTTCATACGACATTACAGTTTTGTATGATGCCGGTCGATTACTACTAACAGCATAAGCCACTCCAGCAGTAACTAATCCAAAAACTAGAATAAAGATGATATATTTTTTTATATATTGAAGATGATTTTTCATTTCCATAACTCTGTAGAATTTAATTTCTTATATTCGGTTTCAACATATTGTTGAATCTTTTGTTTAAAAATTGATAAAGAATATTTTTCTGCTTCCGCTCTAATCCGCTGTGAATCATATTCTGCAGGCTTAAACTTTACAACAGTATCTGCTAAATCTTCCCACGTCTGATATTTAAAAAATTCCCCTGTCACACCTGGCTGTATAATCTCTTCTGCGCCTCCTGCTCGATAAGCAATTACTGGTGTACCTGATGCCATGGCCTCAACCATCGTAATGCCAAAATCTTCTATTTGCGGATTGATAAATGCATTAGCCTCTCTATATAATTTTGCCAACTCTTCATCAGAAACTTTACCAATGAATTCTATACTTTTACCAGCCTGTTTTTGTAAATTTTCCATCTCAGGACCATTTCCAAAAATCTTTAACTTTCTACCCAACCGATTAAAAGCTTCTATAATTATATCAAATCTTTTATAGGATACTAATCTACCACCAGCTAAATAATAATCCCCAGTTTCTCCAATTGAGAATTTATCCATGGATACAGGAGGATAAATAATGTCACTATCTGCTTTGTAATACTTAGTAATTCTATCCTGAACCAATCGTGAATTCGCAATAAATTTATCTACTCTTTCTGCGGCCATCTTATCCCAAATTCTAATATAAGACAAAAAGAAAGGTAATGTCCATTTTACAATAGGAGAAACCTCTAACTCTTTCACATAACTATGGGTATCACTCCATAAATATCTAGTAGGTGTATGACAATAACATATATGCAGTGTATCTGGGCGCGTAATTATGCCCTTAGCAAAAGATGCAGTACTTGATAACACTACGTCATATTCCATTAAATCATATCCCTCTACTGCAGTAGGCATGATAGGAAAGTACCATTGATATTTTTTAATACCTAGTGGCAATTTTTGGATAAATGAAGTTCTAATGTCTTTGTCTTTGAAAATTTCATGTGCAGAATCCTCATCATGAACAAGTACATAAATTGGCGCTTCTGGCCAAATTTCATGAAAGGCCATTACAACTTTTTCTGCTCCCCCATCCTGTGCAAGATGATCATGTACTAAAGCAATTTTCATACAGCTTTACGTTTCTTAAATAAAATAAATGGCGTTTTAAATAAAATATAAGCATCTAATATAATGCTCCAATTTTCCATGTAATAAGTATCCAGCCGAACTTCTTCAAAGAATTCTAAATCAGATCTACCAGAAATTTGAGACAATCCTGTAACACCAGGCTTCATTCCTAAAGTTGCTTTCTGATAATCTTCATACTTTTCTACTTCTCTAGGTTGATGCGGTCGCGGTCCAACTAAGCTCATCTCACCTTTCAATACATTAATAAATTGTGGAAATTCATCCAAAGATGTAGCTCTAATTATCTTGCCCACCGTTGTAACTCTGGGATCATCTTTTATTTTGTAAATTGGACCCTCTTTAATGCTCCTTTTTTGAATCAATTCTTGTTCCAATTTCAACGCTTCTTCATTTTTTGGATTATCATCTGTAATACAAAATTCTTGCTTCATAGATCTGAATTTGAGAGTATCAAAAACCTTGCCATTTTCACCAACTCTTCGGTTTTTATAAATGACTGATCCAGGAGAATTTATTCTTACTGCCAAAGCTGTTAATAACATTATCGGACCAAAAACTATCAATGCCAAAGCTGAAAGAATAATATCCATCAAACGCTTAAAAATTCTACCCCAACCTTGTAATGGAGTACCACGAAGCTCCACCAACGGTATTCCAGCAATTGGCCTAATAGATATATGGCTAACCTGCGAATCAAAAATATCAGCAGCGTATTTAAAATCAATATGATTATTCTTACAAAACTCAATCAGGCGAGCTATATCCAAACGAGTAAGTGTAGGATCGGCTGATATAATTTCATCAATTTTCTTCAGCTTAATTACCTTCGGCAATTTGATAAATAAATTATCATCTACCTTATCTGCTTGTTCTACAACTTTTAGCCCTAGAGCAGAACTATGATCTATCGCACTTTTTAAAGTAATAGCAGTACGATGATTTCCCACTAATAACACTCGGTGTACGCCAATTCCTTTACTAAATAACGACCGTTCTATTTGAATAACAATGAAACGAGTAAATGCAACCAATACAACACTTAATATCCAACCAATTAAAATAATAAATCTTGAAGAAAATAAATCACGATTAAAGAAAAACAAAACAATCAATACCATCACTCCCGTTGAGCAAGCTAAGAAAATCTTACGGAACTCATCCACAATTCGTCTGGTGCCGACTACTGCGTACAATCCATTCCAAGCAAAGATAACTAACATGACTAATGAAATTACAGCGGCAACTCGCAAATATTCATCTAGCGGCAAAGTATAAACCGCTTGTCTAATATCAGTTACTGGCTCACCAAATCTAATACGATAAGCTAACCATGCTGCAATTAACAGCATGATAAAATCCAGGGGAACTAGAATTGCGGTAACTAATAATTCAACTCGCCTCATAAAAATATATTAATCAAATTCCCAGTACCCCGCACCTAACGTGCGGGGCTGGGTAGCCTTCAATTAGCCGATAAGCCGAATTCTGTCGAGCCTGCCCGCAATGCTTGCGCATAGCGATGTAGGCGGGGATGACTATCTATCTAGCCTGTACATTACTGTCCAGGTCGTGCGAACTACCATTCGTAATAAACATATGTTTATCATTACGAAATTTTGCTCTTGCACCCGGGTAAGGATTTAGCCGTTTCACTCTAGTGTTACCACTAGATTTATCCCTAAATTTAGGGATACACTTCCCTCACGGGAAAATGCGTCACTGATCGCACCTCGTCCCTTCAAGTTACGTAAATAGCTCGTTGGGAGACGGGCGTTACCCGCTACCTTGCTCCACTCCACAAGCAAAGCCTATGAAATGGGGGTGTTCGGACTTTCCTCTCCGTTCAGTTTCACGTTAGCGAAAAAGTTCGGAGCAGCCATCTAGCTTAATCAAAGGCCATGGTATAATGGCAAAAAAGCCCTGATTTGTCAACCAAAAAAAACGCAATATACTATAAATATTAACTAATAAATGCCAAAGTTAGCCTTATTTATTTCAACGCGCCATCAATAGCTACATTCACTAAACGATCCGCATCTTTATTATATTCTCTGCGCACATGAGTAAATGTTACTTTTTTGAACTTGATAGTTAAATTCCAAATTTTTACAAATATCTTTTGTAATTCTTCATTCTTTACTTTGTATTCCCGATTCATTTGTTTAACAACTAATTCAGAATCCAAAAAACATTCCACCTCATCAATTTCCGGATGCTTTTCCTTGTATGCCACAGCCTCTGTAATAGCCATAAGCAAAGCTGTATACTCTGCTTGATTATTCGTTGCAGTACCTAGATATTTATGAAACTCACCCATCTGGGGACTATAAACACCAGCGCCTGCCGGGCCAGGATTACCTCTAGCTCCACCATCTGTATATACGGTTATACGATTATTCATAAATTAAAAAACTTGCTTAATATAATCTACTATCATTGATTCAGTAAAAAATTCTATCGGTGCCCTATTGTCAGTTAGAATCATAGCAGAATCTTGAGCTGTGACTAAATTAATATCCTGATAAATAACATTTGCTACACTCCTACGTTCATCTTTGATATCCTGCAATCTAGTTGTTGAAAACTGATGATCACTTGCCATTACTACATAATTAAATGTATCTGGAATTTGAACAATCACCACGTAATTAAACTGTTCGTACAAAGTAGCTATCATAGATTGAAGTAACGCACTCTCTGCTGAAAAACTACCTACATTAAAACCGACAACGCCACCATCAACCAATACATTCTTTAGTTCTCCAAAAAATTCAAGGGTTGTCATGTGCCAAGGAATGTAATACTCATTTGTATAAGCATCAATAATTATAATATCGTACTTTTCTTCAGATGATCTAACATAATTTCGAGCATCGCCTATCTTGATATTAATATCCTGCTCATCTAAAGCAAAATACTCCTTAGCTATTTCTACTACTTCTGGATCTAGTTCTACTCCTGTAATATCAATGTCCGGAAAATACTTATCATACTGACGCGTTATAGTACCACCTGCCATGCCTAAAACTAATAACTCCGCATTATCTGGTAATGGCTGGAGATATGGAATTAAAGAAAGGTAATCATAGTATGCCCCGGTTAAAACGCCAGATTTCATAAAATAAGACTGCGTACCTAATCCTTCATTAAATAATAATGCCAGCCGCTCACCATCATCTTGCACTCGAACATATTGATATAATGTTTCTGTTTCTGTAATCATTTCAGCGTTAGCGCGCAAAGCAGTACCACCGAACACCATGTAAACTCCTAATGGTACCAACAGCAAACCATATAACCATATTTTATTACCGTATCCAATTACAGAGACAAGTATCAATGCTGTAGCTGATAATAAGACAGTTTCTCTGCTCCCTAAAAAAGGTACTAACACAAAAGCACTCGCAAATGTACCAACAATACTTCCAATAGTAGATACAGCATATAATGTGCCAGCAACTTTACCTGCCTCAGAAACTGAACTAGTAGCTAACCTAATAACATATGGACTAACCATACCCAGCAGACAAATTGGAGTTGCAAAAACCAAGAGCACTACCATAAATGATCCAACAATACTCAAAATTAAAGAAAAACTATTTACCGCAGTAAGTAAATTGGTTTGAGACATCAAAACGGTTGAAATAATTGGGATTAAACTAGTGAATAAACCAGCGGTCAAAGTTATTTTCATCAAACCACTTTGCTGTGGATTTTTATCTGCAATTCTACCACCCATGTAATATCCTAAAGATAAAGCAATTAATATTACTCCAATGATATTACCCCACACAAAAATTGAACTCCCAAACCAAGGAGCCATAATGCGAGATGCTGCAAATTCTAACATCATAACTGCTGTACCAGTAGTAAATACAAATAAATAATAGAACAGCCTTTTTTGTTTAGTCATGGATAGAATTTTTTTTCTTTATATCTTTTATCATCACCTGTATCTCACTATTTCCATTCCAATGATTTATTCCTAAATTACAAGTCGCCTCTACATCATCACCTATCGAAAGCCTATTTGCAAAATCGGCCTGACCAAATGCAATAGCTTTAACTGATTTTTTTTCATCTGTAAGCACTAACCTTAAGTGATTTCTCTTCGGACCAATTACTTGAAAATCTTTTATTTTTGAATTACGTATTCTAAAAATTGGTTCGGGATTACCTTGTCCAAAAGGATTAAATTGATCTAACTGTTGAACTAACTCCCAATTAATATCTGATACTTCTAAATCTGCATCTACAACCACATTCATAGAATGATCTATCTTGGAGAGAGCATACTTTGCTATGTTGGTAAAAGTATCTGCAAATTTTTCTCTACTATGATCTTTTTTTAAAGTAAAACCACAAGCCATCGCATGTCCACCGTACTTATAAAACAAATCTTCAATCTTTTGTAAATTACTTATCATATCTAATCCTTCTATACTTCTTCCGGATCCACTAACTTCTGTATCATTTTCTGTTAAAACAAAAGCTGGCTTACCATAAGCACTTACTAACCTACCAGCAACCAATCCAACTAATCCTAATGGCCAATGCTTTCCGAAAACATATATAACAGGATCGTTTTTTTGCGCCTCTGCTTGTTGTCTTGCTTCCTGATACATAACTTCAGTTTGTTGTTGTCTATCAATATTTGTCCGCTTTAGTTTTTCTACTTGAGCGTCAACTTTTGCCGGATCTTCTTCAACCAAGGCTTGTACAGCTACATTTGCATGATCAATTCTTCCCGCAGCATTAATCCATGGCCCGATGCGATAACCGATGCTAGTAGTAGTTACAGGAGTTCCCAACTTATGAGTAGATGCGATTAATGTTTTTAATCCCAATCGCCGTGTTTTATTCAATACGACCAAGCCATATTTCACTAAAGTTCTATTTTCATCTACTAAAGGCATACAATCTGTAATAGTGCTAATCGCAACTAAATCTAATAACCATTTTTCAAAACTTTCTCCTAAATCTAAAGTTTTACCCAAAGCTTGAGTAAGCTTAAAAGCAACACCCACTCCAGCTAACATCGGAAAAGGATATGTATCAGAACTGATTTGGGGATTAATAATTGCATACGCTGACTCCGGTAATCTTAGAGGCTCTACATGATGATCCGTAACAATTACATCAATATTGTTATCAGTTGCTAACTGCACTTCATCAGCATTAGATATTCCGCAATCAACTGTGATGATTAAATCCACACCCTCTCCAATAAACGTATCAATGGCAGCTGTATTAAGACCATAGCCCTCAGTATCTCTGTGCGGTAAATAAATTCTCACATTTTCCTTTATTCCAATCTGTTGCAAAGCCGAAAGTAACAATACAGAGGAGCAAACTCCATCTGCATCATAATCACCATAAATTACAATTTTTTCTGCATTATCCCTGGCTGCAATAATTCGCTCCACAGCCTTCTTCATATCCTTAAACAAAAAAGAATCATGTTGATCACGCACATACTCTGGATGCAAAAAGGCATCTACTTCCTCTTGAGACCGTAACCCACGCTGATATAACAGTTTAACAACAACGGGATCAAGTTCTGGTAAATCTTGAATAAACTCCTCTAACGATTCACTCATACAGTATGGATCAAATCAACAGGATAACGTTTTCCTTTCCGATAATCTTTAATCATTGTTCGAACAAATGAATATCGAAAACTCTCTTCCGGCATTTTAAATATTTCCTTATAAGTGAACCAGCTAGCACTCAATACGTTTCCCGTTGCAACATTTAGTTCTCCTCTTGCTTTATTCATTGCAAAAGTAAAAATTAAAGTACCCCTTTTATCTTCTACATTATACGTATGATACACACCAACTACTTTATCAACATTTGCTTTAATATCGGTACTCTCTTTTAAGCCTTGTTCAGCAACCAATACTAGCCTATCAGTAGTTGAGCTCTTTTTTGATGGTAACATCCACCTGCCATAATATTTTTTTGATTTATCTTGTACTAACAAAATCTTACCCTGCACCTCTAAAATGCCCATACAATATGCAGAAAAATTTTTCGTAGCATCTGTTACTTGATAGTTAAACCTCATTTTCTTCTAAAAAATACTTTACTCTTTTAATAAGTTTACGTTGATTCTCATGTTTGAGGCTCTTTTCCACTTCTACTAGGCTAACCCATTTATAAGCGGTATGCTCATCGGATATTTTAATTTCTGATCCAGTTTTAAATAGATAGTACACCACCACTTTATTTATAATCTTAGAGCCAACTCGAAATGAATATCTTAAATACTCACGGAATGCTGGATGTAAACGAAAACGCCGAATACCTGTTTCCTCAAACATTTCCCGTTTTAAAGTATCCAATTCCTTTTCCCCTTTTTCTACTTTTCCTTTAGGAAATTCCCAATATTTATTTTGTGCAGAATGCATAATCAATACTTCCGATTTTGCATTTAATATAATTGCACCAACACTTTTTTGCCGGATATCTTTACCGTATCTCTTAGCATGAGGTTTTGTAGTTCGTTGTGTACTAGATTCGTTCATAAATTGATTGACAAATCTTCAGGTAAAAACTTTATTGATTTAAATATCTCTGCTTCCAACTCTTTTAACTTTGGTAAAATCTTATCTGTTTGATCCATCTCTGGCTTAACGTGCCATCTTTCATTCCCGATTATTAAACGTTCTTCTAGTGTAACAATTTTGTCATTATTAACTCGCTTATCTGCGTAATATACGATTTTATTTTCCCAACTTTCTAAAGCGTCCGGTTCGTCAAGTAAAGTCATGAGGCTATGAGTGCGTATTACTGATGCCACTTCGGGATATTTTTCACGTAATATCAAATAATTTATTTCAGCATGTTGTAATGGTACCGTAATATCCGATGACAGATATTGCCATTGTTCCTCAATGCGTACTAAATCATGTAAACGAGCTGCTGCTAAAACTAAAGCTACGTTAACTTCGTAACCGGCCCCCTCTATTGCTTGTGCCAACTCTACTCCAAGTGCAGCAACTGCACCCATATGATCTTGAATATTCTCTGGAGTATGATAGCGACTATAGAGATTTCGACACTGCTCCTTATTTGGCAGTTCCATTAGAATAGTATAACAAAGTACCAGCTATGACACAAACTGGAATAATGACGATATTTACTAATGGAATCATTAATAATACTGCACAAACCCAGCCAAAAGATGTATATAATACAGGTTTATTTAAGAGATATTTTATCTTCTTACCAAATCCCTTATCATCTCGCGACATCGGCAAATCCAAGTATTCATAGGATAATAAATAGCCAGCAACAATAGTATTTAAAACTAAGTATATTGCGGGTCCTGCAATTGGTACGAAATTTAACAAAAACAGCACCACTTGAACAACTAGAAAAAACAATAATTTTATAATCTCCTCTTTTATTGCTCCTAGCCCATCTCTCACAAACTTTGCAAACGACACCTTGTCGTCACTCACATCACCATGAACAACACGTTCAACGTATTGAGATAACAATTCATGAAATGGGCCAGCAACAATATTGGTAACAGTTGAATATGTTAAAGCCATTACGATTAAAAAAATTCCTGCAACAATAATTTGGACAATTATCTTAAATAAAATAACATACCAAGCTCCAGAGAAGGAAAACCAATCACCTATCATATTTAACGCCCACAAGTTAACTGCAATGAACATTAAAACATTAATGACTAATCCAATAAGCATAGGAACTATGCAATACCGAATTGTTCTTGGATATTTAATAATAAAACGAACCGCCTGCAAAGGAGCGGTTATACCACTTATTAAAGACGATGCTTGTTTATCGATCATCTAAGATTGCTTGGGCAAACAATGGTGCTACAGACAATATTTTTATCTTTTTTATCTTTTTTTCTTCCGGAAGTAAAATCGTATCAGTAATTATCACCTCTTTTATTTTAGCTTTTTCCAATCGCTCAATTGCTGGCCCAGATAACACTGCATGAGTGCAAGCAAAATATATATTTCTTACCTTATGTTGTTTTAATTTATCAACAACACCTGTTAAAGTTCCTGCTGTATTAATTTCATCATCTACAATTATTACATCCTTACCTTCAACATCACCTTCAATTCTATTAATAATAGCTTCATCATGTTTTTTTCTAGTTTTGTATGCTTTTACTAAGGGCACTTCTAACTCACGAGCATATTTTTTAGATTCAGGCATACTTCCTTTGTCTGGAGCTACAATCACAAAATTATGTAACTTCTTCTTTCGTAATCTACTAATAATCACCTCAAACGCTCTTAATTCTTTTCTCTGAAATTTAAAAAATCTTTTGCTTCTGTGCTTATGCAAATCCATGCAAATTATTTTATCTATACCTGCTGTGTGTAATAAATCTGCAACTAATTCAAAAGTTAATGATTCTCCTCGCTCAACAGTTTTTTCCATTCTTCGATATGGATAAAATGGTACAACAGCTACAATCTTTTTTGGATTCAAATTCCTGGCTGCATGAACAATCGCTAACAATTCCATTAAATTATGATTTGCCGGATAAGATCCGCTTTGAACTACATAAACTATTTTATCTTTGATATCTTCTTCAATATTCACATATGTTTCACCATCAGAAAACACTTTCACATCAATTTTTCCCAAAGACATACCCAATTCTTTGGCTATTCGCTTCGCCATTGGGCGATTTGAGTTACCCGCGAGAATAACTTTATCGTTTAGCTTTTTGCTACTAGTTTTTTTTAAATTATTTATTTTCTGAGCCATGTATTAAAAGTTTGTGGTATTTGTTGTATCAAAGTTTGAGTTGAAAAATATGTGCCGTATCTTTTTTCTAAATCCTCTGCAGCTAAACCATTTAATATTGCCCCTGCACAACTCGCAGTATAGACATCAGATAAACAGCAGAAAACAGCGACTAAACCCGCCAAAACATCTCCAGTTCCTCCTTTGGTTAAGCCAGCATTGCCTCTTGTATTATACTTGCATTTTCCATTTTGACAAATAGCATCCTTAGCTCCCTTCTGTAAAATTACCGCGGGATGTAGTTTTGATGCTTCTAAGACCTCCGTATTTCCATAAAGTTCACGATATTCTCCTTGATGTGGCGTTATTACCATGTTAGCAGTAAGCTGTTTTTGCTGAATAAAAGATAAGGCATCTGCATCAATAACCACTTTCTCTGGTTTTGCTGAATGCTTTAACAATGTTAAAACTGTTTTTCTAGATTTTGCCGTCTTTCCTAAACCTGGTCCAATTAACAAACAATCACTTTTTTTTAAATATCTCATCCTCTGCTGTGCTGACACTAATATTATTGCCGGATGTAATTTTTTCAGAGCCATCACCATAGATCTATTACTAAGATCAGTCTCTACGTAAATAAGATCCACAAAAAAGCTAGCAATACTAATAGCATAAAATAAAGCTCCATGATACTGCTTTGATCCTGCTACAATATATAAAATCCCATTTTGTCCTTTATGAGAAGATTTTTGAGGTAACTTTATTTTCTTTAATATCTGTGGCGAAAGATTTTGTTTAGACATCTAATATATGTCCCATTTTATCTTTTTTTGCTTTTAAATACCTTTTATTATCTGGTCGTACACCAGACTGAATAGGAACTCGCTCTACAACCTTTAAACCATGACCCTCGATTCCAATAATTTTCTTTGGATTATTCGTTAAAATTTTTATTGTAGACAAACCTAACTCACTTAAAATTTGTGCCCCAATTCCATACTCCCTCAGATCAGCTGGAAAACCTAGTCGTTGATTAGCTTCCACTGTATCTAACCCCGAATCCTGTAACAAATATGCATGTAATTTATTCACTATGCCAATTCCTCTACCCTCTTGAGGCATGTAAAGAACTACTCCTGCCTTTGCTTTATCTATCATTTTCATCGCAGTATCAAGCTGATCTCCACAATCGCAACGCTGAGATCCAAATACATCGCCAGTAAGACATTCAGAATGAACCCTCACTAATACATTTTTCTTTCCATAAACATCTCCTTTGACAATGGCCACGATAGTAGTGGGGTTAATGGTAGTTTCAAAAGCCACCACATTCCATGAACCATATTTAGTTGGAATTGGTGCTGCGGCAACTTTCTTCACTAAACGTTCGGTTTTCTTTCGATATGCTATCAAATCTGCAATTGATATAATTTTTAATCGATGTTCTTTGGCCAACTTCCGCAATTGTGGCATCCGTGACATCTTGCCATTCCGATCTATTATTTCACATGTTACCCCTGCTGGTTTTAATCCAGCAAGTGTTGCTAAATCCACTACTGCTTCTGTATGTCCCGCTCGTTGCAAAACACCACCACTTTTTGCCCGCAAAGGAAATATATGCCCTGGCCGGACTAAATCATAAGCAGTTGTTTTTTTATCAATCAATACTTTAATTGTATGTGCTCTGTCATCAGCCGAAACACCAGTGTCAATACCAAAGCGTGCACTCACTGAAACAGAAAAATCTGTTCCATAAGGATCTGTGTTATCTCTTACCATGGGTGGTAATCCTAACGCTTTTAAACGCTCTTCATGCATAGGTACACAAACTAAACCTTTTGCATGATTCAACATAAAACTAATGTGTTTAGGTGTTATTTTATCAGCTGCTACTACAATATCGCCCTCATTCTCACGATCTTCATCATCTACAACAATAATAGGCTTTCCTGCCTTAATATCTTTCAGGGCCTGTTCAATTGTATTTAGCATATCCTCTCACTAATAAATTATCAGCATCATCCGCTGTACCTACTTCAGCACCTTTAGATGCTGGAATAAGTTCTACCTTCATATTCTGAAGAGATACAGTATATTGCAAAGCATATGTAAATGGCAAACTAGTTGCTCCGAATAACTGTGGAGCTGTAAAAATGTAAAATTCATCTATAGCCTGTCGATTAATAAATGTTGTAAATACATAAGAACCACCCTCTAACACTACACTACTAATTTTTCTTCTACCCAGCTCTTTCATTAAAACCTGCATATTCATTTGCTCGAATAATTGTTTACCCCGTTTTTCTTCTGGCGGTAGCTCAAGGATAGTTGCACCAGTATTTGCCACTGATCGTTTCCTTTTCATGGTAACACCCTCTAAACAAACCACAATTGTATTATAATCTAGTGCCTTACTTTTTGATGGAACCCGTAATCTACTATCAAGAATAATTTTCATAGGATGACTAACCCGCTTGCCAGGTAATCGAGTTGTTAATTCTGGATCATCTCTTATTACTGTATTCACGCCAAGCATGATTGCATCAAATTCCTGCCTCAACTTATGAACTCGATCCCGAGCTAAAGTATTAGTAATGTAACGTTTTTCATCTGGATGAGTAACCTTACCATCTAGACTCATTCCAACTTTTCCTAATAAAAAAGGTTTTTTAGTAGTAATCCATTTCCGAAATGTGCGAATCAAGTAATCGCACTCTTCTTGTTCTATACCAACTTTCACGCTACAGCCGATTCTCCGTAATGCTCTAATGCTACGTCCTTGCTCTCCTGGATTAGGATCCAAAGTACCAATAAATATATTCTTAATACCACTTTGTTTAATTGAAGGTAAACATGGCAACGTTTTTCCTCTCCTTGTACATGGCTCTAAAGTTACGTAAAGATTTGCTCGCGCAATTTCTTGCTTTGAATATTTTTTTACTGCCTTTTTTAGGGCTATTGCCTCTGCATGCGGTCCACCAAACCTTGAATGATATCCTTTTGCTAAAACTTTTCCGTTCGATTCCAACACAGCACCAACTAAAGGATTGATCTGAACAAATCCAGAACCCTTCTTAGCTTCCGCAATAGCCAAGTGCATCATTTCTGATACTATTTTAGTAGAGTACGTATTTTGTCCCATTTTAACAATCCTTGCTGTGCCCCTGTATGTGCAACTAAATTAGTTGAATTAATTACGGCTAGTGCTAATGATTTATCAATATCTCCAGAAAATTTTATTAATCCAGTTGTAAAGGAAGATCCAAAACAATCCCCCGCTCCTGTTGTATCTACTGGTCTATCCGGTGCTGGTTTAGAAAAATAAAACTTTGCTCCATCAAAAACATGAGAACCTTTCCTGCCATCAGTAACCATCACCAACTCTGGCCCTAAATCGTGTATATGTTGTGCTAAAACCTTGCAATCATATTGTGATTTCCCCGGTACGCGTTTCATACCAGTTCGTAAAGCTAGCTCAGTCGCTTCATCTTTATTTAAAATCAACAAAGTAGTTTTTTTTATCAACTTCTTTAGCTGTTCGGCAGATCCCGCCAATTGAGTAGCGCCTGGATTCCAAGCTACCTTACTACCAGAATTCACTAATCGTAAAATTGCACTATACCAATTAACCATGCTAATTGATGATATATAGAACCAATCAGTTTTAAAAGAATTAAGTACTTTTGGTGAAATATTTAAATACGAATTTGCTCCATAAGATGCAAAGGCAACATGTTCATGTGTTTCTTCTTCTACCACTAAAAATGAAGAACCAGTTGGATGCTTTTTGTCATATTGAATCAACTCTCCACTTACTCCATTTTTAGTTAGTTCTGCAACAATTTCATGACCCTCTGCATCCATACCCACGCTTACTAAAACTGCGTTCCGCAACCCTAAACGTGATATACCAACCGAGGTATTTGCAGCTCCTCCACCAAACATACGCATAACCTTATCACTCCGAACTTTTGCACCGTATTCAAATCCAATTAATTTTAATTTGGTAGGATCCTTTTTTGGATTATCTAGCAATTCCACATCATCTGTATAGAAAGCTATGTCTCTAACCGCACTTCCAACAGATACTACATCATATGATTTTTTTGTATTCTTTTTTTTCATAATGTTAAATCATTGAATTAAACTTCGCGCCGTCATTTCTTGTGGCACCGGCAAACCTAAAAGATGCAATACAGTAGGGGCCACATCAGACAACACACCAATTGGTTGTAATTGTGACATATCATTCAAAGGTACTTGTGGCCATAACGGCTTTACTTGAGACCATCTATTGCCGACAATTAATAACGGTACTGGATTTGTACTATGTTCTTTATTAATTTCTCCAGTTTGCAAATCATACATCTCTTCAGCATTTCCATGATCAGCTGTCATTAACATGGTAGCATTATATTTTAAGGCTACGTTAGCAATATCACCCAAACATTTATCTAATACTTCAATTGCAGCTTTTGCGGCCTCAATAACTCCAGTGTGACCAACCATGTCTGCATTTGCAAAATTTGCAACTATATAATGATACTTCTGTTGAGTAATACCATTAATAACAGCGTCACGCACACCCATGGCACTCATTTCTGGAATTCCAGCATAACTAGATACCCGCGGTGAAGGAATCATCACCCTATCCTCATTTGGAAACGGTTCTTCTCTACCACCATTAAGAAAAAAGGTTACATGAGCATATTTTTCGGTTTCAGCAACATGTAACTGTGCCATACCTGCTTCAGAAACAACCTTAGAAACAGAATTTGTAATATTATCCGGAATAAAAGCAACTCTTACTGGAAGATTTTTTTCGTATTCCATCATCGTAACAAATGGCAGATTGTCATAATAAATCGGTCGATCAAACTTCGTAAATGTTGGTAACACAAAGGTTTTTGTGAGTTGCCTAGCTCTGTCAGATCGGAAATTGAAAAATATTACCGCATCATCATTATCAACGATAGATACAGGTTCTCCATCTTCAGTTATTACAGTTGGTTCAAACTCTTCATCAAATATTTGCTTTTGATAAGAGTGTTCAATAGCTTGAGAAGGATCAGTCGCCGTATTTTCAGATTTACCTAGTGCAATAGCATTATACGCAGTTTGTATCCGATCCCATCTGTTATCTCTATCCATTGCCCAGTAACGTCCACACAAAGATGCAATTTTTCCTACCCCAGTAGCAGCTAAACGTTGTTGCAGCTGTTGGATATATGTCAGCGCACTATTATGAGGAGTATCCCTACCATCTAAAAATGCATGTATATAAACTTCTTTGATACCTTCTTTTTGACACATTTCCAATAAAGCATATAAATGATTCTGCGAACTATGAATTCCACCATCACTGACCAAGCCCATCAAATGCAATTTAGAATTATTTTGCTTTACATGATCCATGACGGACTTAAATTGCTCGTTCTGATAAAAAGATCCATCAGAAATTGCTCTATTTATATATGGCAAACTTTGATAAACAATCTTACCACCACCAATATTTAAATGTCCCACTTCCGAATTTCCCATTTCTGCCCAAGGCAAACCAACTACTTCTCCAGATGCTTGTAAAGTAACCGCAGGATAAGTTCGGACAAACTGATCAAAATTTGGTTTGTATGCCAAAGTAATAGCATTTCCTCGCGAAGGAGCGGCAATTCCAAAACCATCAAAAATTAATAATACCACTGGATATCCTTCTCCTAACATAATGGTTCCGCTGTCATCTCTTTAGGTTGTTCAATCTCAAGCACTTTTAATATAGTTGGTGAAATGTTAGCTAACTTACCTCCTGCTTTTAATTTGCAATTCTTTTTTGTAACAATGAATGGGACAGGATAGATAGAATGCTCCGTATCAGTTTCATTAGTTTTGATATTAAGCATTTCTTCTGCATTACCATGATCCGCTGTAATAAACATGACACCATCACGCTGTTCAATTTCCTTACACAATATTCCTATTTGTTTATCAACTTCTTCAACTGCCTTTATTGTAGCATTAATATCTCCAGAATGCCCTAACATATCTGCATTTGCAAAATTTATCACAAAGAAATCATATGCATCTTGTTTTATGGCATCAACTACGTAATTTGTTATCTTTGTAGCACACATCTCTGGACTAACAATGTAGTCCGAATTTTCTGGTGATTGTACTTTATACCAAGTTTCACCATCAACAGGCTCGTCATAACCACCATTAAAAAAATACGTAACATGTGCATACTTTTCACTTTCAGCAATATATAATTGACGATGCCCCTCTAAGGCAAATGGTAGTGTATACTTAATATCAATTGCAGGAAAAGCAGATATAATATGATCCAAATCTGGTCCAAAATCTGTCATCGAGATAAATTTTATATGTTGCAACTTTTTCTTCCTCCGGAATGATCCAGGATTACATTTATTGAAATCTTTTTGTACAAACGCTTTCGAAATTTGACGAGTTCTATCGGATCGGAAATTGAAAAATATTATAGAATCATTTTCATCTATCATTCCAGAATCATCAATCACATGAGGTTTAATAAATTCATCTGATTCATCACGATTATATGATCGCACTATTGCTTCTTCGGCAGATTGAGCACGCTCCCCCTCTCCAAGAACCAAAGCATTATATGCTTGTTCAGTAATACTCCAACGTTTATTCCGTTCCATAGCATAAAATCTTCCCATAATTGTTGCGATTACTTCCCCATCTAAAAAATTATCTTGTAAATTTTTTAAAAAATTTACTGCCGCATGCGGTGGTGCGTCTCTACCATCAGTAAACAAATGCAAATAAGGTTTAATTTTTTTCTCTTTACAAAATTTAAGCAATGCAATCAGATGATCCGGTGAAGCATGACCACTCATGTGATTCGTCAACAATCCCATTAAGTGCAATTTTGATTTATGATACTGAGCATGATTAACAGCCTCGTTAAAAGCAGGATTTTTAAAGAAAACTCCACTTTCAATTTTCTTATTAATGATTAAGGCTTCTTGTTCAACAACTCTTCCCGCACCAATATTCATATGGCCAGCTTCAGAGTTACCATCTTGACCTTTTGGCAAACCAACAGCTTCTCCAGAAGCACTCAAGGTAGTATAAGAATATTTCTGCCGTAAAGCATCTAAATTTGGAGTTTTAGCTTGAGAAATTGCATTACCAGAATTATCTGGACCAACTCCCCAACCATCAAGAATAATAAGTACACCTAACATGCACCTATTATAACATAAATATTCATTATTAGCATTGACAAAAGTGATATTTTTTGGTACGCTACACTATATGATATTGGATAAACCTATAGACCCAAACAAAGTTAAGGCTTTGAGTGAAGCAGACCAAATTACATTGGCAAAACAGGCTTATGCCGAATTTTTAAAAATAGTTGATACCATTAGTGATGAACAAAAAGAAATTCTAGAAAAAGCTCTCAAAAACGTAGAGGCAAAAAAAATTGCTGAAATACAACAAGAAATTCAATCGAGCTAAAAAACTTTTTATAATAGATTATTATGCCTAACACTGCAGAAGAACAGCCGCATGAGGCTACTATAGAATCAAGCGCAGAAACTAAGCCCGAAGCTCAAGCGGAACAACCAGAACTGAGAGCTAATGAAGCAGTTGAGCAAATTAGGCATGCAGCTCAAGAAGCATTAACAGATAGTGCTAAATTTGGCATGTATGCTGAAGCTGTACAAAGAGTTGGGTCTGAATTACCTCCAGAGATAGCTCAACAATGTGATGAAGTTTTAAGACAAGCTGAACCAGCCGCGGAAAATTTGGCATTATTATTATCAAGTATTGAATCCTCAAACGGTAAAGCTGAAACATCACAAGAAGTAAATGTTAGTTCAGAAGTAGCTACAGCCATTAGGCCTGCAGAATCTGGTAGTGAAGGCCCAACATTAATTGCACCAGAAGAAACTCCATTAACAGCGGCAGAAATAAATCCAAGTACTAGCCCAGAGGCACCTGCCAAAGAAACTGGAGAACAAAGAGAATTCCGTGAAAAAAGAGAGGCGATAGAAAAACAGTTAAATCAGCTTACTCTGAACGAAGCTCAAGAACTTGGAACCATCAGAGAAAATGGTAGAGGCTTTAGTGAACTTAGAGGATCAGCGAATAGTATTGATAGAAGATATTATAATCCAGAAGACATTAACAAGGCCGCTGAAAGAATATCATCAGAAGTAACGACCAATCAAATCTATGATGCAAAGACCCGGGCTGGTAATCTAGCTATGGGAAGCCTTGGCGGAGACTATCTTATAAGAACAGCATCTAACTTCTCTCAAACTAGCACATCAAGCTATGAAAGAAGAAAAGCAGCCAATGAGAGATTAAAAGAAATTCATGAAATTACAGACGAAAACAAAAAGAAACAAGAGCTAGCAAAATGGAAAAAAGAACAAGCAGGTAGTGGTAAATTAGACACTGCTAGTGACATTGGAGTTGCAGTTTGGGACACAGCAACATCAGTACCAGAACTTGCAATAAAAGGTAGTGCTAATATTGTAGAAGTTGTTGCAAAAGGTGCGATTAAAATTCCATGGCGAATATTAAAAGGTTTTGCAAATAAGGCTTGGCATGGCGACAAAGGATCTTTTCAAACTATTGCCAGCAGAATGGATAAATTAGAAAAAGTGGAAGCTAGTGTAAATAAACTAAAAGAAATTTCCGTTAAACGTAAAGAACTAGAAGCTCAGTTAAAAAGCATGGGTACTGAATACAAACCACGTAAACAACTTCTTGAGGAAGCTCAGCAAGAAACAAAGAATCGATTAATCAAAGAACAAAAATACGACAACTTTAAACAACAGGTAGATAAAATGATCGCTGATATTAGCGAGCAGATTGCTTCAACTGATGATGAGACAATAAAGAAACAATTAATGGATAGAGCAGATGCTATTGCTGGAACTTTTTCTGCTAGAGATAAAAGAACTGGGGAATATATAAATATGCCAAATGAAAGAAATGTATCTGGCAGTGAATACTCTCTAGCCATTAGCGGTGAAACACTTAAGTTCTCTTTAGATGCAGAACAAGCTAAAGAGCATGTTAGTAATGCTGAGTTAATGTCTAAAAATGAGGCTGCCATATATAAAGCTGTACGCGAGTTCTTAAAGAAGGACGAGGGCACAAAAGAAGCAGCCTTGCAAAATCATTTTTCAATTGAATTTAACGGTGTAGGTGACATTGTAGTTAGTTTTACTGAACCAGACAAAGCTAGAATTAATGTGAAAATTCCAGAATCATATTCTGTTGCCATTTTAGCTGCAATTAAAGAAGGAAAAGTTGGCAAAGATAGCTTCCTACCAGATGATCTCATGCAAACCCTTCTAAAAGAATACAAATCCGACAAAAAAGCAGATCCAAAACCAGATCAAGCACCTGATGATGCAACTGCTGATACTGTAGCAAGTACTGACGATGAAGCAGAACCAGGTAAAAAAACGAACACTGAAGCTGATCCTACCGCAGATCCAAAAAAACCAGAAATTACTGAAGATGAAAATGCTGAAGTTAAAGCTGCTTCAAGCAGAATACTAGCAGAATTGAGAGCACAAGATCAGTTAAAAGAAATTGATAAAAATGCCGTGATAAGAGTAGATGGTGAAGGTAAATTAATTGTTGGTATATTATCCGAAGATGGCAAGCGTATGAGTAAGGTAATAGCTGAAATATCATCGGAGGAACAAATTGATTTACTAAAGGTTCGGGCAGATATAATAATTCTAGCAAAACCTGAAAATAGAATTGCTCTCGTGTCAGCTGAACAAGATTCATCTGAATTGCCTACAGTAGTAGTTGCCGAAGAAGCACCAACTGAAATCATGCCTGAATTGCCTACAGTAGTAGTTGCCGAAGAAGCACCAACAACAGTGCTACCAGTTAATGAAATGGGCACACAGAAATCCACAATGGAGACTATTTCAAGCCCAGAAGAACCATATGATCTTGGAGATGAACCAACTGCTCCCATGGAAGAAGAACTAGGAGTTGCCGGAACTGGATTTGAAGATGATGCAGCAACAGAACTCATGGCCGAAACCCAAACATCAGCCGAAGCTCCTACAGAAAAAATGCCTACTGAAAATGTTGTAGATATAGCAAATAGAATTGCCCAAGAACAAAAACCTCAAGGTCCGCAAATTTCACTTGATGAAACTCAACCAATTGATGAAGATGAAATTCCTACAGAAATAGCAGCCTAATTCTACTCTACCTCTTCTGCGATAGCTAATAATCGGTTATATTTTGAAACACGATCACTTCTTGATAATGATCCAGTTTTAATGTGTTCTGCATTTACTGCAACACATAAATCAGCAATAATTGTATCTTCAGTTTCTCCAGAACGATGTGATACGATCACTTTATATTTATTTTTCTGTGCTAAACGAATAGTATCAATAGTTTCGGACAATGTGCCAATCTGATTCAATTTAATCAATATTGCATTTCCCACATCTTGATTAATTCCAGCTTGCAACCTTTCAGCATTTGTAACAAACAAATCATCCCCTACAATTAGCATTTGCTTACCCAATAAACCAGTGTGTATTCGCCAATTATCCCAATCATCCTCTGCTAATCCATCTTCAATAGACATGATGAAATATTTCTTTGCCCATGATAAATAAAGTTGATTTAACTTATTTGCCGTAATTTGCTTGCCATCAACTGTATATCTATCTGTTTCTGCATTATAAAATTCTGACGATGCTGGATCTAGTGCAATTTTAACATCTTTTCCAAACACATAACCAGCTTTACCAACGGCAATTTTAATAGATTTTAATGCATCTTCATTTTTCTTTAAGTCTGGTGCAAAACCTCCTTCATCCCCTACTCCTGTAGAAAATCCTTGGTTATGAAAATATTTCTTCAATGTATGAAATACTTCTGCTCCTTGCTGAATACGCTGAGCGAACTTCTTTGCTTGGGGCACAATCATAAATTCCTGAAACTCCATTGGATTATCAGCATGCTGGCCACCATTAACAATGTTCATCATAGGAAAAGGCATTGTATATGCAGAGTATCGCAAATTATAAATATTACGAATATGTTTATACAAAGGCTTATTAGTAGCCATAGCTCCAACTTGTGTTGCGGCCAATGAAACAGATAAAATTGCATTTGCACCAAGCTTGGATTTATTAGTAGTACCATCTAGCTGTAGCATCAATTCATCTAATTGCCGATGCTTTAAAACATCCTTGCCTTGGACTAATTTTGAAATTTTAGAATTGACGTTATTAACAGCTTTTTGCACTCCCTTGCCATTATATCGTTTTGGGTTATTATCTCTCAATTCAAGCGCTTCATGCACTCCTGTGGATGCACCAGATGGAACCATTGCTTCTGCAGATAAGCCATTGCTTAAAGTTACACGAGTTGCAATTGTTGGATTACCTCGTGAATCTAGAACCTCTCTAGCATGAATTGATTTTATGTTCTTAGCCATTTGAGTTATGAGTTACTAATTTATAATATTAATCTAAAGCTTTAATACCCGGCATCTCGTTACCTTCTAAAAATTCCAGCATAGCGCCTCCACCAGTAGAGATAAATGATATTTGATCTTCTAATCCTACTTTTTTTACTGCACTAACAGTTTCTCCGCCACCAATTACAGAATAAGCATCAGTTTCTCCTACTACCTTAGCAATATGATAAGTACCCATAGCAAATGATTCCATTTCAAACACGCCCATTGGGCCATTCCAAATAATAGTTTTTGCTTTTTTAATACAATCTGAATAAATACCAACTGTGTCTGGCCCAATGTCCAATGCGTAATCATCTTCTTCTATTTTACCCACTGCTACCACTCTTTTTTCTGCATCTTCTTTTATTTCTTTAGCTACCACCACATCCACTGGTACTCGAAGTTTATTTGATAATAAATCCTTAACTGTTCCAGAAAGCTCTTCCTCTACAAGTGATTTTCCAATCTTATGATTCTGAGCCATTAAAACTGTATTTGCCAATGCACCACCTAGCAAAAGATATTCTACCTTTGGCAATAAAGAATTTATCAAATTCATCTTCGTTGATATCTTTGATCCACCAATAATTGCCACCACAGGTTCTGCAGGATTCTCCACGATATGGGTTAGCTCCTCTACTTCTCGCTGCATTAATAAACCCGCAGCATGTGGAAGTAAATCTGCAACACCGGCTGTAGATGCATGCGCTCTATGTGCTGCACCAAAAGCATCATTTACATATAGATCTCCCAAGCTTGCTAATTGTTTTGCAAATTCAGGATCATTATCTTTCTCTGCGACATAAAAACGTACATTCTCTAGCAACAATACTCCACCGACTGGTAATTCAGCTACAGCAGCCTCAACTTCTTTACCGATGCAATCCTGTACATAGGCAACGTCGCACCCCAAAACTTCGCTCACAACTGGAATTATTGGCTTAAATCGTAACTCATCAACAACTTTACCTTTTGGTCTACCAAAATGTGCCAACAATACAACCTTTGCATTGCGTTCTCGTAAATAATCTATTGTTGGTTTTACTGCTTCAATACGTGAAGCATCCATTACTTGTCCGGTCTCATCGATTGGCACGTTAAAATCAACTCGGACTAAGACTGTCTTGTTATCGACAGTTAAATCTTTTAATGTTTTCATGGCTAATATTATAGCACAATAACAGTTACTGCCTACTTCTTAGGTTTTGTAGATTTCCTTATCTTTGCTTTAGTAGAAGGTTTTGTTTTATTATGTTTTTTCTTATCTTCTTTTAGCTTGGTTGTACTTCTAAATACAGTTTCTTTTTCTATTTGGTGGAGTTTATCTTTTTGTTTCAAAGAAATAACTACGTGGAACGTTGTGCCTTTACCAAGGCCCTCACTTTCAGCCCATACTTTTCCATTATGCCCTTCTACAACACGTTTCACAATAAATAATCCTAAACCAGAACCGTCTGGCTGAACTAATGCTATATCGGATCCTCTAACAAATTTATTGAACAATTTACCAGCCTCGCTTGGAGCTACTCCAACTCCAGTATCTTTAACATAGTAATGGAATTCATTCTTGCCTTTTTTCTCGATACCAACGCTTACACTTCCTTCTGGTGTATATTTAATTGCATTATCAATTAAGTTAATAAATACTTCTCTAAT
>JAUYKW010000031.1 GCA_030698395.1 bacterium | reverse complement strand
CATTGATTAGTGATGCTCTAAAAATGAAGGCTCGGAGCGAAGTGGAAGTAGTTGGCATAATAAATAACTCTAAACAGATTGTTACTCGTAAAGGTGAAACTATGCAGTTTGTACAGCTAGAAGATGCTAGCTCCTTATCAGAAGTGGTGATATTTCCATCTGCGATTGAGAATGTAAAAACTGTGTTAAATGATGGAGATGTTATTAAAGTTACGGGTTCCGTTAGTAAACGAAATGGTGAGACGAAAATTATCGCAGAGGAGATAGTGCCTTTTTCTTCAAATTATATAAAAATTGTCCTGGCAAAAACGTCGAGTAAAGAATTGATCCCAAAAATACATTCAATTTTAAAGGAAAATCAAGGAGACTTACCTGTTTATGTAGACATTAACGGAAAGTCTATTCAAGCGCAATCGAACGCTAGTAAAGAAGTCGTGTCATTAATAAGTGATTTACTTGGCGAAGAAGCCGTATTTCTGGTATAATATTGCCCACATGACAGCTAAAAGAATACCGGTAAAAGTGATTAACGAATCTGTTGAGGAAACGGCAAATTTCCAAGATCAACGGATTCATAAAAAATTTCTACCTTTAGTAATAATCTTCTCAGCTATTGGTTTTTTGATAGTGTGCTTAGTATTTTATACTGCATTTGGTAAAACGACTATTACGATAAAAACAACACCTATTAGTGAGAGCGAAGAATATATATACTCTGC
Source organism: bacterium (assembly GCA_030698395.1). Taxonomy (GTDB): domain Bacteria; phylum Patescibacteriota; class Patescibacteriia; order UBA9570; family UBA9570; genus JAUYKW01. The sequence goes on along the minus strand of JAUYKW010000031.1, from coordinate 10,006 downwards.
TGATGAAGTTGATGGAATAGTAGAATCAATCGAGTTTAAGCATGATTATGAATTTACTAATTTTTCAAATTCTGAACCTGAAAATGTTCCTAGTACGGGTAGAGTTACGATATATAATAAATATTCAGCCGATCAACCATTAGTAGAAACAACTCGTTTACTATCTGAAGAAGGCGTTTTATTTAGAACAGCCGATACAGTAACAGTACCTTCTGGTGGTGAAGTAGAAGTTGATGTATATGCTGATGAAGCTGGGCCAGGTGGAAATATAGGTCCTAGTACCTTTGAAATTGTGGCATTGTGGGAAGGATTGAAAGATAAAATTTATGCTGAAAGTACAACTGGAATGTCTAGTGGTTTAGCAAATAATACAGTTGTTGAGCAAGAACACCTTACTTTAGCGCGGGAAGAAGCTGAGCAAAAAATTCGGCTGGACGCATTAAGTGAGATACAAGAAAAAGTTCAGACTGAAGCATCGGGATTAACTCAGGATTCTTTGATGGTTGAAATCGTTGAGCAGTCTGTGTCCCCTGCCGTGGGTACGGAAACAGGAGTGATAACCGTTTCAACCATGGCAAATGTTAGTGCTCTTGGATTTGATAAAGATAAACTGGTTAATCTTATAGAAGAAGAATCTATGGGTGTAGTTAAACCAGAAAAAGTATCTTACAATTTAGAATTCGATGAATCGAATAATATGATTGTTAAAGCTCAAGCCAGTGTTGCAAAACGGAATGATGAATTAGATTTTATTGATAAAAGCAAGCTTACTAATAAAACAGAGGCAGAGATAAACGAATATCTAGAAAGCTTCGATGAAATAACTTCAATGGCTGTACATTTTTCACCATTTTGGCTAAATCGTACGTCGGTAAGAGAAGAAGATATTACACTTAAAGTTAGCGAATCATAATCATGACTGAACAAAAAGAAGATCATTTATATAATCTGCGACATTCTGCAGCTCATATGTTGGCAGCAGCTGCTTTAAAACTATTTCCAGGAACGAAGCTAGGTACTGGTCCGGTGACGGATAATGGTTTTTATTACGATTTATTATTTCCTGAACCAATTACTGAAGATGATTTAAAGAAGTTGGAAAAGCAGATGAAAAAAACTATGTCTGGTGGTCATGATTTTGTGCGTAAATCTGTTTCTAAAAAAGAGGCGCTTGATTTTTTTTCTGATCAGCCTTTTAAACAAGAATTAATAGAAAAGTTTTCAGGCGAAGGTCGAGATCTGACGTTGTATGAATCTGGTCCAATCACAGATCTTTGTGAAGGTGGTCATGTAGATAACTCCAAAGAGTTAAATCCTAAGGCTTTTAAGTTGGTAAATTTGGCAGGTGCTTATTGGCAAGCTGATGAATCGAATGCGCAAATGACTAGAGTGTATGGTGTGTTATTTGAAACCAAGGAAGAACTAGATGCTCATTTTGAGCTATTAGCTGAAGCAAAAAAACGCGATCACAGAATACTTGGTAGAGAATTGGAGCTATTCACTATCATCGATGACATTGGCCCTGGACTGCCCTTGTATTACCCGAAAGGAGCATTGATTCATAGATTGATTAAGGATTACATTGAAGATGCACAGAGGAAATTAGATTTTGAAGAAATATATATTCCTCATATTGCGAAAAGTACTTTATATGAAACTTCTGGTCATTTAGGTAAGTATGATGCAATGTTTCCACCTATTAAACTGGATGATGTAGATTATTATTTAAAGCCAATGAACTGCCCGCATTTTATGATGTTGTATAAGAGTCAGCTTCATAGTTATCGGGACTTGCCAATGCGGTGGACTGCTACATCTTCGGTTTATAGAAATGAAAAGTCGGGCGAAGTTTCCGGCTTAACTAGAGTAAGAGGATTGTTGATGGATGACTGTCATGTGTTTATGCGACCGGACCAAATTGAGCAAGAATTTGATGTTTTACTTGAGTTAATTTCTAATGTGTATGAAGTATTTGGATTAACTGAATTTTGGGTAAGTGTGTCTACGAGAGATAAAAATGATTTAGATAAGTATTTAGGTGATGAGAAAGTGTGGGACGCTGCAGAAAAAACTCTAGAAGCAGTGGTTGCAAAAAATAAAATGAATTACAAAGTTATTGAGGGAGAAGCGGCATTTTATGGACCAAAGTTAGATTTTATGGTTAAAGATGCAATTGGCAGAGAGTGGCAGTTATCAACGTTACAGCTAGACTTTAATTTGCCAGAAAGATTTGATTTAGAATATGTAGATGATAAAGGAGAAAAAGTTAGACCAGTTGTTGTACATAGAGCAGTGCTTGGTTCTGTTGATAGATGGATGGGGTTGATGATTGAACATTTTGCTGGAGCTTTTCCTTTGTGGTTAGCACCAGTACAAGTAGAGATAATTCCAGTTGGAGAAGGACACGTGGATTATTGCATGGAATTAGCTAAAGAATTTAAAGCAGTCGGTGTACGCGTGATGGTGAGTGATGAAAGTGAAACGGTGGGTAATAAAATCAGAAAATCAGTTCAGCAAAAAGTACCTTATATGTTGGTTGTAGGAGATAAAGAAATGGAGTCGAGTAATTTGTCTGTTCGCAAACGTGGTGAACAAGATTTAATTGAAACTAAAAAAAGCGAGTTTATCGCTAATGTGATTGAAAGAGATACAAATAAATCCTTAGAGTTGTAAATGTATAGCTCATACATATCATATATGTGTGGGCGTCCAGAAGCGAGAGTGACGAGTTACGGCATGTAGAATGCCGATCTTCGTACTTCTCGCCCCTGGCGGTGCTCAGCCTTTCATCTTCCGCGCGAAGTCTTCAGCCACTCTTGGAGTGACCCAGATGCGCAGGCGCAAGTCATCGTCGAAGAGCTCATCGAGAGCCGTGTTGAAGGCCAGGAACGGAGGCTCGGTGATGTCCTCCGTCGTGAAGGCGAAGAGTGCTCGCTCCAGTTCCCATGTACCGAGCGTTTCTTTCGGGGCGCTGAAGAAGGCGGTGTGGACGTAGCCACCGTCGAGCTCGTGCCGGAACTTCCGCAGGCGCAACGCGAGATCGTTTTGCTGATCTTTTGGTACGTCCCCGATGACGATGTGAACGCGGGTGTTGCCATGATGACGAAAGATCTCGTGCCCGATGATACTCCGCAGATTGTGGATGTCGTCGAAAGGCTTGTTCAGTCTAGGGATCTCGGGCATCAAGCTGTCGTAATAGTCCACGGCGTTGGGGTTCATTCCCCAGGCTGCAGACATACCGATCCAGGCGATCGAGTTGTTCAGGATGACTGACCTCATCTCCTGGTAGAGCTTATGGCCCTCTCCAGGCTTGAGGTTCTCGTCTGACACTACTGCTAGCAGTTCATCCTGTTGGTCGACGATGATCTGCCTTCCATCAGTGTAGCTGTTCGCTACGATGATGGAACAGGTGTCCCCGTGCTGGGCCTTGAGAATGCGCTGTAGAGCGCGTCCCAGGTACGGCTCATCCTCTACAATGAGGATGAGGTTTCGGTATGGTTTCATGACGGTTAGTCTCCCGGTTCGAGTTAGGAAGGTGCTAAAAAGCTAGAAGAGCGCGTCGATTGTACTAGCTTTAGCTATTTTTGTCAATACCAAAAAACACCAAAATAGAGCATTTTTCTAGTGTTTTTAATGATTTAGTTTTTGCTTTTTTTAGTTTTTTGGGACTGGAACCTCTTTTAGCCTTTCCACAACTGGTAAATCCCCCACTAACGGTGATGCATAATCTATGAATGCTTGAGTAACTCCATTTCCTGCCTCGTTAATAAATTCTTTTGGCACTAACTTAGTTTGTTGAGCAACGTCTTTTAATTTTGCCAAATCTGGTTCTACTGCATAATCACCAATTCTTTTTAATGCGACACTGCCATCAATATCTCCTTGCATGGCATATTTTACAGCCTCTTCCCCTACCATTCTAGCTTCTTGTCGATCTACCTCACTATATACACCTGGGAAGGATCTCTGTGCATAGCCTAAGGTATCAGAACGTACCCTTAAATCATTATGTTTTGAGTTGTCTCGCACATAAGCAGACAGCATGTCGCCAAGTGCACCTGTACCAGATAATTGAACATTGCCGTGTTTATCTTTTTCTTTTATGAATCCTTCGCCTAATAGTTTGCCATCTGGCGTTTTTACACCTTCAGACACAGCAACTACACACCTGCCGTACTTGTCATAACATTCATCAATGTCATTTACAATTTGTTCTAAAGCTACTGGATGCTCCGGTAAGTAAATTAGGTGCGGTCCATCATCGTCATGTTTTTTTCCTAAGGCAGCTGCAGCTGTTAGCCATCCGGCATGTCTACCCATTACAATATCAATCTTCACGCCTTGGAGTGCTTTATTATCTAAGTTATTTCCCATGAAGCTCATAGCAACATATTTAGCAGCGCTAGGATAGCCTGGACAATGATCAGTTACCATTAAATCGTTATCTATTGTTTTTGGGATATGAAATACTCTTAATTCGTAATCATTTTTTCGCGCGATTTCATTTACGATATGGCAAGTTTCTGCCGTATCATTACCGCCAATATAAAACCAATATTTAACGTTGTATTTCTCGAAAATGTGAAAAACTTTCTCACAGTCTTCGGGAGTAGGCTTATATCTGCAAGTACCTAAAGCGCTGGCAGGGGTGTTTGCAATCTTTTCTAAATGTTCATTATCTTCTTGCTGGAGATCAAGAAAGTCTTCATTTAAAACACCTAAAATTCCATGTTTCATGCCATAGATTCCAGTAATTTCTGGATGCTTCATAGCCTCCTTTACGGCACCTACTAAACTTTGATTGATTACAGCAGTTGGGCCGCCAGACTGACCAATAATCATGTTTCCTTTTACAATATTCATAGCGGTAGTATAGCAGGCATATTGATTTTTTCAACATGGTTGAGTATACTCATGCAGATGAATGACACAAAAACTTATTATATTTGGCCCTTAGGATGCCAAACCAATAAATCGGATGGTGAACGAGTTGCTGCTATTTTAGATAAAATGGGATATTCACGAGTGGATAGCGATGATAATGCGAATATTGTGGCTGTTGTAGCATGTGCAATTAGGCAATCTGCGGTTGATCGTATCTATGGCAAATTTCGTAAATGGGGAAAACGTCAGCGTGATGGAGAATTAATAACCATTCTTACGGGCTGTGTGTTGCCACATGATAAAAAAAGATTAACACCAAAATTTGATTTAGTATTTGATATTGAAGATTTGCCAAAATTACCACTAATGTTAGCCCAAACGTCAATGGAAGTTACTGTCGATAGACGAGATCAGATGGAATATTTTGATATTAAACCAATCAGAAATTCTAGTTTCAGAGCTTGGGTTCCTATTATGAAAGGTTGTGACAAATTCTGTACTTATTGTGCTGTACCTTATACCAGAGGTAGAGAAAGATCGCGATCTTCGGCTGAAATTTTAAAGGAAGTTGAGTCGTTAATTGATGAAGGATATAAAGATATTCATTTACTTGGTCAAAATGTGAATTCCTATGGCATGGACAATTATAATGAAATTACTTTTGCTGAGTTAATGAATCAAATTGCTTCATTAGATGGAAATTTTTGGCTACGTTTTCATGCTCCACATCCCAGAGATTTTACAGCTGATGTAATTGAGGTAATAGCTAGACATGAAAAAATTTGTAGCCAGATTAATCTTCCGGCGCAATCAGGAAATAATCAAGTATTAAGAAAAATGAATCGGCCATATACTAGAGAGAAGTATTTAGAAATTATCCGAGATATTAAAGCGGGCATACCTAATGTTTCTCTATCAACGGATATTATTGTAGGATTCTGCGATGAAACCGAAGAGCAATTTTTAGATTCAGTTTCTTTAATGAAGGAATGTGAATATGACATGGCATTTACAGCCCAGTATTCGATGAGGCCAGGAACTGTTGCTGCCCGAAGATTTGAAGATAACATAGATCCTGATGAGAAGAGACGGAGAGAAGATGAATTGACAAAAGTTTTAGAGCAAACATTTACAGCTAATCAACAAAAAAATGTTGGTAAAGTAGATAGAATTTTAGTAGAAAAATATTCTAAGGATCATTGGTTAGGTAGAAATGAACATTTCATCACTGTCGAATTTAATGCACCAGAAGATGCCCAGTTAAGAGGAACTTTTCAAAACATAGAATTACAAAAAGTCGCACCGTTTAGGTTTACAGGTAAATTGGTTTAGAAAAAACCTAAATTGTTTTTAAGTATGCGTCCCAACCAGCTTTGCGATATTCTTGAGCTGCTTGTTTTACATCTTCCGCTTCATAAATGCCTCGTCCTACGATGATGATGTCTGTTCCACCTGCAATTGCATTTTCAGGCGTATTATATTGTTGTTTCAGGCCATCTCCGCCTCCGCCAAGCTTAACGCCCGGTGTCATTGTAATAAATTTAGGATCATCAATTAGCTTCTTCATGCCAATGAATCCGATGACAAAATCACTATACTCTTCCGCCATCTCTAATGCTTTTTGAGTATATTTTCCAGTTGCTAGATTTCCGGCAGAGCTCATTTCGGCAAGTAGAAGCAATCCTCTACCTTTATCCATGCCAACCTCTCTTAGCCCTTCAATAATTCCTGGCCCTGGTACTACATGTGCATTAGTGATGTCGGACCAATCAACAATGTGATAAACACCTTGGCTGTATTGTAGTTTTACAGTATTACCAATGTCAGCGAACTTACGATCTTCAAAAATTAAAAAATTGTGTTTTTCCTTTAAATCAACCAGTTCATCAATTAGATCACTATTATAGTCAGTAACTACATCTATATGTGTTTTTAACACGCATATTTCATCACCTGTTGCTTTTACCAAATCTAATAGAACTTGTGGATCTGTCACGTCTGCTGCGATTGCTAAATTAGTTTCTTTCTCTGCAATCAATTCAAATAATCGTTTAGCTGTTGGATTGCTTGTATGTTCTATTCTGTCTTCGTATTTCATATTTTTATTCGTAACCCATTTTTTTACCCCAGCCTGCTGGATCTTGATTCCACTCTAAAGCTGTCTTCTTTTCATCTTCTGTGATATATCCTTCTTCTTCTGCTACATCAATTAATGTAGCAAAATTTGATAGGGTATGAATTTCTATTTTCGCTTCCTGAAATAAATCTTCAGCTTTCTTCATTTGATATGTAAATATTGCAATACAATCCGTAACTTCGGCACCTGCTTCTCGTAGTGCTAAACCTGCGTCTACAGAACTGCCACCGGTGCTGATTAAATCTTCTACAACTAAAGATTTTTGACCTTTGTTTAACTTTCCTTCAATCTGATTTTGTTTGCCATGTTCCTTTGATTTTCCTCTAACATAAATCATGGGTTGGTTTAGTCTGTCGGATAACCAAGCTGCATGTGGAATACCAGCAGTTGCGGTACCAGCTAGAACTTCAAAATTTAAATTATTAGTCTTTATTAAATTTAAAAAAGCATCAATTACTATTTGTCTCTTATCTGGATAAGACATAATTAATCTATTGTCGCAATATATTGGTGATAATATACCAGAGGTGTATCTATAAGGTTCTTTAACGTTTAATGTAACTGCTTTGATTTCTAGTAATATTTTTGCTATTTCTTTTGCTGTATTCATATATATTATTAATATTTTTCTACTGCTCCGGCTTTTGTTCTATGATATTTGCCGAATTCTGGTAATGATAATGCATGTTCTCCGCTAAGAACAGGGCCTTGGATACACATCGGTTCGCCAGTATCATCAATACAACACTGACCACAGACTCCAAATCCACATTTCATGAATCTTTCTACACTAATTTGGCTTGGTATATTATATTTTTGAGATACTTTAGCAGCTGCTACTTCCATTAATTCTGGACCGCATACATAAACGACAGCTCTTTTTTTATCTTTAGAGGATAATTTTTTAATTTTTTCTTCTAAAATTTCTGTTACATATCCAGTGTGTCCTTCGGATCCATCATCAGTAGCAATGTGGGTAAATTCTTCAGGAAATTTATTAGAATATAATAATAAATTCTTTCTTCTAGCTCCAATGAATAAATCAAATGTGCAATCATCTTTTTTTGCCTCGTTTATCAAGTATGCGAGTGGAGCAGAGCCGTATCCCCCACCTACAGCAAGAACGTGAGCGCCTTGTTTCCAAGAGTATGGATTTCCAAAGGGACCAGTTACACCAACTTTATCGCCAATCTTAGCTTCAAATAAGGCGGTTGTAAATTTCTTTACTTTAAAGATAGAAAGTTTTAGTTCTTTGCCATCATCACTGGCAATAGAAAATGGCTTCATGTCTACACCTGGTAGCCATAACATCACAAACTGACCAGGCCTAGAATTAAGCGCTGGATAATCAAGTGTAAATGTTAATACATTTTCAGCTTCTTCTTCGATATTTAATATTTTTACTATAGTTGGTTTCATGATGTATGTGCCTTTCCAATAATACTTGCTAGTGAATCTATATTATTATTAGTCATATATTGCTTCATTTCATCTACAATTATTTTAAACACTTCTGGCCCTCTCCAAAATACTGCCGAGCCAACTCCAACGAGCTCTCCGCCTGCTAACATCATTTCAATGGCATCGTCCCCAGATGTTACGCCTCCTGTAGCTATAATTGGCATATTGCATGCATCGTATACATCCCAAACAGCTTTAACGGCAATAGGCTTTAATGCTGGCCCAGAAACTCCACCAGATTTATTTGTAAGTAATGGAGTTTGAAATGACGTATCAATTGTCATTCCTGATACAGTATTTACTGCGGTTACTGCATCTGCTCCTGCCTCCTTACATGCTTTGGCAATTTCCGTAATGTTCCACGCATTTGGTGATAATTTTGTACTTACTGGAATGTTGTGTTTACTAGTAGCCTCTTTAACTTTTTTTGTAATTGCTGCTGCAGCTTTTGGATCGTATGCATATGGACTACCAAATTCTTCTTTTACATTCGGACAAGAAATATTAATTTCTAATATATCAATCGGTGATTCGCAAATAATTTCTGCTGTTTCTCCAAATTCTTCAACTGATCCTCCAAAAATACTTCCAATAATAGGAGCGGAGCACATTTTTTTGAATTTTATTATTTCTTTAACGCCTTCTTTTACTCCTGGGTTTGATAAACCGACAGCATTTAGAAAATAATTATCATATCCAGCCATTGTAGGATTAACATGACCCTCTCTTGGTTCCATAGAAAGAGATTTTATCGTTACACCTCCTGCACCTAAATCAATACATCGTTTCATTGATGCAGCAGTAACGCCAAGGATGCCAGATGCAAGTACGATAGGGTTATCAAATTTTACTCCTAAAAATGAAATTTCTGTTTTCATGAAGCTATCTTATCTTAAATAAACGAAGATATCAATGGTTGATAACTAATTGCTTTTTAGTAGATTATTAACAGTTGATTGCCATTTTTGCTGTTCTTTTTTTAGCCAAAGATACTCTTTTTTAGCATCATTTTGTGGGATTGATAATCGTAAATTACCTGTACTGCCAACATGCTTTTTGGATTTAATATTTTTTACAGGTTCAATTTCTTCTAGTTCATCAATTACATTTGCAACTTTTTTGTAAGCATCTCTAAATGGCATGCCATTTTTTACTAAATCTAATGCATAATCAGTTGCAAACACTTCTGGCGTGCATGCTGATTTACATTTTTTAGCATTTATTTTAACACCACCAGCAACTAGATTCATTATCTTTACAGTATTTTCAAATAAATCAATACCTTTGATAAGTGGATCTTTAGTAAGTTGACTATCTCTATTATATCCAGAAATAAGTGTATTTTGTATTTCCATTACAGATAAAAGATAACCTAGCATGATATTTGCTTTTCCTCGTGCAAGTTCAAATACATCACCATTTTTCTTTTGTGGCATAATTGATGATCCAGTACAAAATTCATCAGGCAGATCTACGAATCCTGTTTCGCTCATTGAAAAAATAATTAATTCATTTTAATTAATT
>JAUYKW010000030.1 GCA_030698395.1 bacterium | reverse complement strand
ACTAACTGATTTTTCATATCAATATTAGTTGGGCTTTCAAAAAGACCAGCAAAAGAACCTTCCGTATACTTCTTTATCCGTTCTACTAAATCCGCACTTCCATCAAAACCATCTAATATTTCTTGAAAATCCTTCATGATTGGCGGTGTGATAGTACTAAGATCTGAATCTGCAGTAATATCTTTCTTAGCATATGTTTCAATCAATGCACGATCAATAATAGAATCCTCTGCTGGTGTGATATTACCAAACATAATGCGTAATAAACCTTTTAAAGTAATTACAGCAGATCTAATAATGTCAGCAGGACGATCAGCACCACCAACAGGCTTTGGTAAATCAAATGGATTAATCTTTGCCTCAGAATTTAAAGATACGTTAATAAACGTACCGCCAACAGAATCAGATAAGAATTTATATTCATTTTCCGGGTCAATTACTATTACATCAGTCCCCATCATTAAACTACGCAAAATTTCTAATTTAATAGTATAACTTTTACCAGCACCAGAAGATGCAAATACTACCGAATTAGCATTTTGCAGCTGAAATCTATCAAACAAAATTAAGCTATTATTATGCCGATTAATACCATACAAAATTCCATTATCACTCGTTAATTCTGCAGAAATAAATGGAAAGGAAGAGGCACATGGTGAAGAATTCATATTAAAGTATATCTGTATCTCATCATTCGCTAGAGGCATGGTGGAATTAAACCCTTGTTCAGCCTGGTAAAAAACGCGCTTTGCTATTACCAATTTAGATCCAAATTCAGAATCAAGCTTCTCCATTACATCTTCTAACTCCTTCTCAGAATCCGCATATGCGCTAATATACAAAGCAAATTGAAAAAATTTCTCCGTTCCCTGAGTTAAACTATCTCTTAATCCTTCAATATCTTTTAAAGCTGTTTCTTTTACTGGATCACGTGGCGCTCCCTTTTCTGCATCACCAATCAACTCTGCTTCTAGAGCACCTACTTTTTTCTTTAACTGTTTTAAAATTACATTGGATTTTACAGGATAAAAGTACATCGCCACATCCAAGGACATGCTAAGTGTTACAATTGGAGCAAACCAACCTACAGAGATATAACGCGGATATGTAACTACAAACATTGTAGACACGTACCTACCACCCACATCCACATTACGTGGCTTTACTCTAAAAGCTGCTGGCGCAATTAAATCCAAAATAGATCGAACACCCTCTTGATATGACTTTGCTGCTTCTAGAACTTCTCTACTTTTTTGATGCTCCTCTGTACGCCCTATTTTTTGCTCGGCCAATTCTTCCTTTGTTTTAGGCTGAAAAGGTAAGGATTTAGGCATTTGGCCAGATTGTTGAGCTGCTTTTTTTAAATCAATCATTTTGGTCCACTTGAGTTTGTTCTACTCTCAATTTATTCAAATTAGGCATCTTTTTTACACTACCACGAGTTGGATTATACAACTGGTAATACAATTCAATTAAACTCTGTGTGTCTAACTGATTCACCTTCAAACCAATCGATGAAAGCCCACCGGCAACAATACTCACTCTTCGCTCCATTTCTTTTATATACTTATCAAATTTGCTGTCTGCCAATTTGATTACTCTACTAGGTAATAAAACTTCTTGTGCTCTAGAAAGAAAATTCTTACGTTTTTTAGAAAATGGTGAATATGGAATAATGGCAAAAAATTTCTTCTCCATGATTTCTGATAAAGTCACCAACTCTTCAATGTATTGACGATATTCAACTGTTTGGACTTTTAATAATTCGTTGGTTTGCTCTTTAGCTATCTGTTCTAACTCCTCTAAATACTTTCTAATATCTAACTTTCGAGATTGAATTACAATTTGAATCTCAAAATCAATTGAATTTAAAAATTGAATATATCCTTGAATGATTGCCTGTTGTTCATCTTCACTTTTTAAAGCAAAATTTATTGAAGACACTTGCAAAACAGTTCTTAAAGTTCCATCTTTTAAAACTACAGTATCTTGCTTAATTTCTGATATATACAAACCTTTCTGTGTAGAAGGAGCCGAAACTTTTTTCGGCTTACGCGGAGGAGGAGAATTTTTGTTTTTATCAGCCTTGGCCATTATATTATTGCTGTTGATTATTATCTGACATACCACCAATTACAGGTTGTTTTGACATTTGCTCTTGTTTTAACTTTTCTAAATCTGCAGGTGAATACTGACCAGCAGTATCAGCAATCAATGATAACTCTGCTAAATGAGAATCTGAAACTTCTGGTTTTGGAATAAAATCTTTATCTTCTTTGTCGTCTTTATCCTTTTTGCCTTTTTTAGTAACAGCGCGCATATTAATCTCATGATACCACATAGATAATTTTGGGCGTTTCGCTGTTTGAATTACCGTCAGTGCAAACAAATGAAATGGCTGACTATTAACCTTTACAAAGGCAAATACACCACCAATACCGAACGTTATAACACCTATTATACCAAACATGACTAAACTAAAAAGTTCAAACTCAATATAAATAATACCGAAGGTGGCAAGCAAAATAATAAACTGTCGTACCGATATCGGGCCAATAACCTTAGATTCAACCTCGATAAACTGTGGCACTACAAATTGCATTCCCATAGGCTAAAAACGTAACTCCTTGTTTAGATCTGCAATTGCATTAAACTCACTAATATTTAATGTAGGATTTCCGCTAGCCTCTAACTCAGCGATTATCTCAGTAACTGGTTTGCCTGTAGCAATAGATTGATTACCAATATCCAAATATAATTGATTTATTGGTGATTCTTTTAGTGCTTTCACACCTTCTGCTTGTTCACTAACAGATTGTTCCATTAGTAAATCGATTTTTTCTTTTAATTTATTTGCAGATACTACTGAATCTGTAGATAGACGTCTGAATTCTACTAAATCCATCGCTCGTAATTCATCAATTGGACCCATTACCATTGATTGCTGAATTTTTACATCATCAATCATCTGTTTTTTAACATTACGAGACCGCCTTAATTTAGGCAAGAAAGATTTTTTAACATTCTCACTCACTGTTCCAGATACTCCTGCGGAGCTAAGTGGGGTTGTAGACATTGATGCATCATCAGGAGTTATTGCATTCACTTTAGCTTTTGTTTGTCTGGCAATCTTATCTTGAGCTTGAATATCTTCTGCGACACGCTTTGCTTTCTTTTCTTGATTCGCTTCATCTTTTACAGTTTTAACAATTCTTTCTACATCTGATTCAGAGTATTTCAAATCTTGCAGATACGACTGTAATTCCATGGTATCGCGTAAACCTCTCAGAGTAGAGCTAACTATATCGGTAAACTTTTTCTCTAACTCTGGAGACTCAAATGTTAATTTTAAATCAACTACTAATTTTTTTGCTTGCTCTACAAAATCAGCCTGTGTTTTACTTAATACTGCGGTCAACTCAGCATGTTCTGCAATTTCTTTACTATCCAACTCAGAAAAATGATCCGGACCTGCAGTACTAGAAACATCTGGTCCTGTAGTTACTGATGAAAAACTTTTTGTTGGACCAGCGGTAACATGTGCTACTGGTGGCCTTTTTTTAGGAGGTAAAGTTCTTAAATCAACAACATCACCTTCCATCATTAAGTCTTGTAAATTCTTCATGGTTTCTTCGTAATTTTTTACATCTTCCTCTTTATACCTTTGCAGTTTACCATATTGTACCACACCAATGCCTTTCTCGTCAGCAAAAGCTACTGTTTCTTCAATGCCAGTTTCCTTCCAAGAAGATATTTTTAATTGTTCATATACGTCAAATAACATTTGTAAACGCTTTTGTTCTTCATCTGTTAACTTTAAATAATTCTCATTCTTGGAATAAAAAGCCTTTTGTTTTACATTCTTAAATTCTTCACCTCCCATGAATTCAATATATTCACTAAACCAATTCTTAGCGGTTGGCTGTGCCTCTTTAATACCAAGGTAAAAAGGCGCTACGGTGATTAATTCTTCATTTGTAGACAGTGCTGTAATAACGAGCTTTTTAAACTTATCTCTCAAATTAAATACTGGAATATTCAACAATCTACCACGGAGTTTTTCAGTTAAAGTGTCTTTTGCTAAATCAAAACCTTCAATTATAATGTCATGCCTTTTTTGAAGTAAAAAAAGTATATTTAAATGATTCTTAAACAAATCAATAACTTTATCCTCGGGCATGGCTGGCAAAGCAATCCACCTACTCTCAATTAATCTAGTATTCAGCTCTTCGGCTCTATCAGGAAATGTTTCAGTAAAATCGGGATTAATTTCATACCACTGAGTAAAAAAACCATCTGTATCTAAAATGTTAGCATATCTACTAAAAATGATATTATCATGCATATGATCAATAATAGCCTGATAAACATCTTGATTTGATAGATCCACTGCTTTTAATTGTTCCTCTACGTATTTCATGATGGTTCCGCCATTACCCTTTTAGCTATATCATATGGTCCTGCTTGACCACCACCTTCAGCCCGCTTACTAGATTGCTTCCATAAATTCATTGTATCATGAGCATCTTTTAACGATCGTGCATCACCAGCATGCTGTACTTCAATAAGCTCGTTTAACTTGGCCTCTATTCTTCCACTTGAATCGCCCGGTGCACCACCAAATAAATGAGCACCACCATTATCATTTAACATTCCTTTAGTTGCAGTATCTTTTAATCTTGGCATTGATTGTGCTAACAAGCCAAGCATTGCAGCATCAGGTTGCCATTTAGCATTTTCACCAACCCCTTTATAGCCACCAAGTGCTAACCGATTACCATTTCTAAATACATTATTTGCACCAGCTTTAGTAGCTTCAACAAACTTTCTATGCTCCCTCTCTTCATCATCGCGCCACTCATATCTACCATTTTTTTGGGTAACAGCTTCTGCAAATGCCCAGTGATTAATTCCCTTTGCTGAATTAGAAGCTTGATTCATGGCAGACATTGCCATATCTCTAGTAACACCTAAACCCTCTAATTTTTGTTCTAATTGCTTCATACCATCAATACTCATCTCTAAACCCATGGCATCCATCATCTCATTAAGATGCCCTACGCTAGCCGCATGTGTAATAATGCCAAGTGCATCTATACCATCGCCTTCTTGGAATTTACTAACTAATAAATCTTTCAACACATCTTCATTACTTTCACCGGCAAAATTCTTATTTGCCTCTGCTAATAATGCCTGTTGCATAGAAGTTTTTTCATAATCAATCACTGGACCCCATTTACGTGCTTCCTGTGCAGCGTTCTTAACATCAATTCCAGCAGCATCTACTGCAGATTGTTGAGTTGCCACTGCAGCATTCACTAATTCCTGCACCGATGCGGAATCGGCTGCTGTCTTGCCACCAACCTTAGATAAATCTTCATTACTATATTTATTATAACGTTCATGCGCCTGCTGTCTTTTAGCTGTAAGCGCACCTGTTACATCGCCCTCTATTGCGCTATCCAAAGTTACATTACTTCCTGTTTGAGCCAATGCTGTATCCAAATGCTGAATTTTATTATCCAATTCCTGACCTTTCGCTGTATCGCCACCCGCATATGCTTTTCTTCTTTCACTAACCATCCCAGATTTCATCTCGTTCAAATAACCACGTTCCGATGAACCTTCAGTCATATCAAATGTATAAGGACCCCCACCCGCAAGTAGTGCATCTATACCATCACGATCACTTTTAGCACGACCCTGTTCACGTAATCGTTCGTCATTACCAATTACGTCTTTGTATTTCCCACGTTCCGTAGTTAATGCTGAATTAGCACCAGTAAGCCGTTTATCCGCATTACCCATAGTAGTTTGAGCACGGTTAAACATCTGATTACCAGCCATTCTACCAAGCATAGATCTGCGTCCACCACCAATCAAACCTTGGTTTCCAAGCACTGGTGTATACTGTTCATATGCATAATCTGCTGCACCCATCCATGCTTTTACAAAATTTCCCTTTTCTGCTGCAGCTCCAGCTTTCGCTCGCCCAGTAAGTTCACGCTTACGTTTTATTTCAGCACGTTTGTTTTGCATCCTGCCATATTGTCGCGATACATTTAAATCTAAACCTGTATTTGAATACAATCTATCAACTGCCATTTCTCCAGCAGGTTTTAAGCCATATCGTAAAGATGCCCGACTAGTCCATTTACCCCACTCGGCTGCTTTACCAACGATTCCTCCCATTTCTGAAGAATTATCTTGCGCTAACTTTAAGCCAGCCATTAACATCATAGTAGCAATTAAAAATCCAACTACAGTTTCTGTGGATAATGCCTTGGTTGTAGTTGGCCCTAATGCTTCTGACACTCCGGAAATTGATTCCGCAAGTGCTTGATCTAAATCAGGTGCTGCTTCTGTTGCCAGCGCACCACCAGTTTTTGCTGCAATAAATAAAGACAACCACAAAAAGAACATAATCATCGGACCAATGGCAACGTATCGTCCAAACATCTCCCACCATTGTTTAAAATATTTTTCTGTTGCTGGCAATACCATCGATGCAAATGCTAAAGGAGACAATATAGTTAAAAACCAGATAAATGCTAATCTACCTGCAATAACAACAACATACACAAACAACACAGTAACCAAAGTCTGTAACATGTATCCAGCAACTGCCACACTAAGGAATCTAGCCTTGGCTGCGTCCGTTATACCAGCAGTAGGATTTGCATCAACATTTCCTCCAAAATCTCTAAGTGTTAATAAATCACCTAATTGAAAAGCACTAACCAAACCTTGATCCATTGCCGGTTGAATGGCTGCCACGAAAGTTAGCATGATTACCTGTGAAGCATCCACGACTACACCACAAATTGCCCTGGAAAAATTAACCAATACTGCAGCCAACACCATCTTAGGTAATAATTTTTTCCAAGAATAGGCTTCTATTCTAAATAACGTACCAAAAGCAATAAATAACAAAATTACAATAAAGAACATATTAGATAAATCTCGTACCACAGACCAAGCATCAATTACTGATGGGCGATTGGTAAATCCCGAAAAATTTGCTACATAGACTAGGACCTTCGATAACAAAAATATCGTTTCCCCATTTAAGTAAATCATGAAGAAATAAAGTATAGCTGTTACTGCATACAATATTCCATCGCCACCAAAAGTTATTAACTTCCCCATGTATCCCTGAACAGCTGCTTTTGCATCAGCTACACGACCTTCATCCGCAGGATCCTGAGCCGAAACAGGTGCGATAGCTGTACTAGACCCGGCTTCAATAGCACCAGAAGCAACCGGTGCAGGTGATGCCACGGGTACAGTAGCTGTAGGAGAAATTTCTGAGACCGATGCAAAAGATGCAATTGGTATGAATAATAACAATAAAGATAAGCCCGCAACTTTTGCTTTTCTTATAAATTTATTTTTTTTGACGAGCTTAGTATTCATAACTTAAGATGTTGCATCCACTCTGATATTAAATTCTACAGGATCATACGTTCCACAGGAAGTCTTCAAATTCTGATCGGACTCACTTCCACTATGACGATTTCTTGTGCCACTCGTTGGTGGATCAGTTGTTTCATCTGATCCCGAACACCAATCCCAGTGATCTACTACTGTTATTTTCGGTAAGTAAGTACAACTTGTTTGATTTTCAGGTTCAAGATCATATGTATTTCCAGGATCACAATTATAGGCATGCGTATATATATGAGTTGTTGGTGATGCTTCCCACCTTGAAAAGGCATCATCTCCATCACCCCAATCTATATATATATAATCCAAAGGAAGTTGATTTTGATCAACCGAAGTTGTGAATTGTAATTGAACAGTTCTGCCGTTTTCAATATCATAATATCCATCAGCAATTGAACTATTTCCATCTACTGAGATATTTTCCAAATATGGATACACTCCACAATATTCAGCCTCTTCTCCTTGTGACTCACCTGGTCGTTCTGTACCATCACCATTACATGCACTCATATCCTCGAAAGCCGTACCATAATAATCTCCGCCCACATCTTCATACGGCGATCTTGTTGTTTCTAACCAAGTATCCCATGTATTACCATTCAAAATACAACTTGATTCAGTACGATAACTACGATTCGAACAACTATTTCCAAATGTCAATTTATAATAATTACCCAAAATATCTGCCCAAATATGTTTTAATTTTAGCGTTGCAATGTCAGCCACTGCTTCAAGCTGATCATCAAAATTACTGTAAGTAGTATCCATTCCATTTCCAGTAATAATATTGTCTGCCTGAATTCCTACACAAGAACCCATGCTACCGCAGTCATCATCATCCGTACAAACAACACCTTCCTTGGTAGGGTTACCAGAACAATATTTTGTTGAACATTCTCCTATACACGCTATAGGATGGCCAGCATTTAATTCTGATGTATCATACGATAACACCGGAGTTACGCCAAATGATCCATGTTCATATAACAACGCTTCATCCCCGCCACCAGTTTCCTGAGAATCCCAAAATGTAGGGCCATCATCTTGTGGTGTGATAGATCCATAAGGTGTGGAATCAACACTATAGTTAAAGTCAAAAGTAGAAGAATCATCTGCTGCATGCATGTCATATGTATCACTACCATCTGCTCTAGCTGCCCAAGCCACTTGATTTCCTCTTGAATCAACCGCTTCTGCTATTAAAGAACAACTTTCTCTCAGATGAATCTTCATGGACAGTGAATTATCCCAAGTTAACTCTACTCCTCTATTATAACCCACATGTGAATCTTCAGTATCTATTGCACCATGATATACCATTGTATAAACAGCTTGAATATATCCTTCATCATTAAAATCTATCCATACACTAAAGATATTCCCACCATTTACTGTATTTTCTCCACCTCCAGAACGTGCTGCATATGTATCTTCATAATTTTGCCAACCACCCCATGATTTTACATCTGATGTACCAGTTTCACTACCTTCAAAATGTACTACTTTCGGAAATTCATTATCAACATCTTCATCTACTATTGTTGATAAAAAACTATCCTCAAGATGCTTCCATGGATTTCGCGCTTTATTATCGTTGTCTGCCGCCCATTCCTCTATATTAGAAGTATCCGCACTATTCATACCAATAACATAGTCTATAGTACTAGCCAAACATTTAGATTTAAACCACCATTCTGGCTTGTCCTTTAATGTACCAAATTTATATGCATCTCTTTGCTCGTCTTCTCTATTATTTGTACCTGTTCCACAATCATAAGTCATGGAATCACTATCCCCACTTCCATAGCCATGATCAAAATTGCTCCACGCCCACACATAAACTAAATCTGGATTCATTCCTGTAACGTCACCTTTTTCGTCATCGTAATATTTTTGTAAAAATTCACTATCCCAAGTTCCCCAGACTCTACAACCAATACCCGGTGCATCTGACTCATCATATACAGCACAGTTATACCATGGCTTATAATCTGTACCATCGTTATAAATAGAACCACCATGTTTACCGCCATCTAAATCTGTAAGTAGCCAATTTCCAAATTCATCACATAATACACCTGCATCAGCAAAAGCTGAACATTCTTCTGGAACATCTGTAACTGCTGGATAGCTTTCATTTACATCATATGGTGAGCCACTTTTATCAATTTCTCCATGAAAACCAAGTTGGCCCCAATAAGGATATTCCAAGTGTGAATTACCGCCATCTCCTGCGCCATCTCCTGCTGAACCAGTATTTAAAACTAAACCTTCAATTTCACTAACGTGAATATTACGCATTAACTCGTTTGCAGGTATGCGAGTGACAATACCGTTATCATAAGCCGGTGTTGCACCATTTTGTGACCACTCAAATTCCGCACTATCAAAAGGATCATGTAACTGCCAACGCATTGGCTCTACTACATATGGAATATCATCATCATATACTGTATATATACCATTAGTGAAAGCTTGTTCCGTGTAACCATCTGAAATATCGTTATGTTCATCATTATTCTGATAATCTGTATCTTCTGGTAAATCATAAAAAGCACCAATCATACAAGAATTACTACCACAAGAAGCATCGTTATCTTCTGTACATAATACTCCTTGCCCAAACTCTTGGTTGGCATTGAAAGTAACGGCACTACCAAAGCTATATGCATCACAAATTCCTAGTTCCTCATAACCTTTTGATACCATACAATGATACACCTCTGATCTACCTGTATAGCCGGCAGTGGTTCTAGTGACTATAGACGTTTCTCCTTGAATAGCTTCCAATGGATACCAAGTAATACAACGTCTCTTATCGTCTGGATCTGTTTCTAAACAGTACCCTTTCCAACCGCTATAAGAAACACCATTGGTTTCGGAATACACACATTGGCGTGCATCATTTGTTGGATAAGCCCTGCAAGTTCTACCTATTGGTGTTAAATCTTTATTAGTTTCAAGTACAGGCAAAAGCGAAATATTATCTAATTGAACTGGTGATCCATCTGTCATTAAGAATTGTAAATTTGTGCGTACACTAGTACTTTGATCAGCATCTGCGCCATCTTCATCAGCATCACCTATATATAATTTTTCTGCAGTAATTGGACCAAAGCTATAATGATCCATGCTATTACTTAACTGAAATATATCCACTCCGGCAATAATATTTGCTGTAATATCTGAAATAATCGTTGTATTATTTGCCCAATCTGAAATAGTAACTCCAGTATCTGGATCCATATAGCTATAAACTTGGCCATCCGACGCACCAGCTAACTGAGAATAGTAAGATACACTATTATCATCCGTAATTATGAATGCCGGCATATCTACTTCTTGAGTAGCCGCACTCGCTTCAGATTCACCTATGTCCCAGCCACTCAGCGGTGCACGAGTATTTTCATCATACGTATCTGTTACAACTATTACAAAAGGTTTTGTGTCTGCTCTAAAATCTAGATTTCGTTCGGAACCGGTAGTTCCAAAAGTAAATGAATTAATGGCAGATTCATATACAGCATTAAACGGATCCACAGTAGCATTATCAGCCTTTAAAGCTTTTATTGCATTATTAAATGTACCACCAGTACAAATATTTGTTGTTGGATTATACGAATCACAAATACTACTTGTAAAATCTAAATCTATATAATTTGCATCTTCATCGTTATTACTAGTATTATCACGATCGTCCATATCAACTAAGGCAAATCTAGTATCAACACCTTGCTGATCTAATAAGTAAGCTAATGCTGGAGCTGCCTGTTGAATGGCGGTAATTTCTGCTCCCATAGATGCAGATGTATCAATAGCAAATACAATATCTGCTGATCCATATCCATTTACAAAACAATCTTTTCTATCAAGTTCCGTGCCAGTACCATCTTTAATTCCAGTATGATCAAAACAAATAGTCATAGTTGTTGGATTAGAAATATCCTCACCTTGTACAATCCAAGATGTATCAGCAAATCTAGCATCGAATGATAATGCATAACTACCATTTGGCGTAATACTATCACTTAAACTATATTCTGCACCTCCACTAAATGGAATGCCAGAATCTAAATCTGCTCTAAATTGTAAAACATTATTAACATCAATACTTTCGCAGGCTTCTGTATCGCAATCCAAATTCGTATCAAATTGTGACACGAACATATCGCCATTTCTCATGGCTTGCCATCCAGTTTGAGTATATTCTGCCTCTATACCAAATGGCCAATAATCACCAAAATTTGGAGAGTTCGGACAAAATGCCAAAGTTATTTGGTCTGCATCATTATCATTAAAATCTGAACCGACGCCAGAATCATCTTGATATAGTACATCTTCAACAGAAACTGTATCGCTACTATCTATCTTAGATTGCATAGAACTTGTATAACAATGACCATAATCTGAGCTAGATGCATTCAATATACATGCCACAGAACGATCTGCTTGCTGGCCATCACAGTAAAGTTGCTCAAATGTAGAATATTCAATTAATTCTTTTCCATTCTCAGCACCATTTTCACCAACTTCATACATCCATCCATACGGATAATAACCTTCCACTCTTAATGGATCCTGACATTGAAATGAACTATCAACAATACAATCTTCATCAGTACTACATGCAGTCATTGGATTACCGATACAACTGAACTCTTTGCAACGACCAAGAGTTTCATAACAATCGGAATTTTCATTACATGTTTGTCCGGCTTGTGGACTACCCACTTCACACGTTCTATTTGATGCCCAGGTCATTCCGGCTTTTACGTATCCAGTTAAATTACGTACAGCTTCTAAGCTATCAGTATCCCCTGGTGCTGAACTATAAAATAAATCATGTGTAGCATTAAGATCATCATAATTCACTTTCCAATTCCATGTTTTACATTGTCCATTTTCATCTAATGCTAAACACTCTGACAATTCAAAACATTGAACATCTTGATTACCATTTTCATCTATAACAATTTCAGCAGTTATACAACCTAGCCATTTATCACAAACTCGATCCTTTTTAACCTTTAATATTGTGTTAGTATCACATGCATCTACAACTCCTCTACAAGAATCCGAATTAGGAGTTAATAAACAATTTGTACAATCTAAACCATCCTGAGAATAATTTTGTGTATCATAAGTAACATCTCTGAAAGACACACAACCACCGTCTGATGTAATTGATGATTCTTCGGTATCTTGATCATAACAAGAATTTGTACTATCAGTCTGCTCTTTTTCTGTTGTACCATCTACCGTATAATCTAAGTAATAGTACTTATCATTTTGTTTAAAACTAGCTTCATCAAAATACATTGGGGATGTACCATGATTTGCAATGAACATTCTTGCGTAGTAAGCATTTTCTGGAAATTCCACAGTAGAACCTAAACCTATATTACTTTGCCATCGATACCAAGTACTTTTGCCATCATAAGCGTCTGCTTCATAACTCGCTACACTAGACATTAATTCATGATCAGCAACCACAAATACCTGATTCGCTGTTACATCGCCCGTGTCAGAACGCAACTCATAGCCTTCACTATCATAAAATCGTAAACCAATGCTAAATTCTGTATCTTCAAAAGATGCTTCATCGAGTTTTACCATTACCCTTATGCTATACAATTTATCACGCTCAATAACTTCAAACTCTTTATTTTCTAAAATACAATCAGATAAACTTACTGCAGAAGCACCGTCAGATGGACTTATTGAGTCACCTGTATATGCAGATGAATCTGTTTGCACAGCTTTTGTTGTATCGCATGTAGTCGTAAAATCTATAGACCCATCGCCCTCAATATCTATTTCAGTATTAGCATAAATTGGATCACCCTCTGTATCAAGTAAGCCAGTATCTACCTCTGTTGCATTATAATTTATAACCCACCAGTCTGGAAAACCATCCGGTGTATCTGTTTCATCATAATAAACATTACTCGTATTTCTTACGTCATTTTCAAAACTCCAATTTTTATTTGCTTCTACAATATTTGGACTATACGGATCTACATATTCAGAACATCCAGAAGTTGCAGATTTACATTGACCAACCCATCCAATATCATTAACTACACTTGCTAGGTGTACATCATCTTCTGGATATATTTCATATTGATGAACCTGACCGTTCCTTACATCCACGTCATCATCCAAATTAGAAATACATCTTGGAATAGGATCTCCAGAAGACCAGCCAGTTGGATAACAATCTCCATCTTGGTTACAAAGTTTACCTACTCTATTATCTACTTTAGATTCATCCCAAATACCAGCATCGGCAGTACAATCAGATTCATTATTATTTCCAGCAACAGAACAAGCATCACTAGCTGTATAAATACTATTACTATTACATACTCCACCTAATGGTTGTGATGGATCTGCATAATCAAACTGTTTTGGACAATCCGGTACATCACTAGTACTATTATCCTTAAACCAACCAGTTACTAAATTACCCACTTCATTTGTATATTCATTTAAAACACAAATTCTTTCACCTGGATCCTTAAAATATACAGTTCCATCATAATTTGATTTATATTCTCTGCATGATAATTGTGGTTGTTCACATAAAATTGATGAATACGAATCTGGACGATCCAAGAAATATTTTGTGGAAAATTCATTAACAGCTCCTGATTGTTCATCAACATCTGGTAAGCCAACTGCGCTACAACCATATACTAACTCGGAACATTCATTATCCTCATCATAAACTAATGTCACTGCTTCATCAGCATGAACGATCACATCATCCTCATCATATTCATTATCTAAATTATAAGCTTCCGTAAATGGATGTGAAGAATTTTGAGTATCAATCATAGCTTCACAACCTACAACATCATCATTACATAAACGTGTAAACGATTTTAGATAGTGTTTAGTATTATCTCTATCTTTATATTCTCTGCATCCTTCAAATTCTTGGCAATATTCAAAAGTATCTTGTATTAAATACTGGCTATTAGATTCAGTAAGAATCATACTATCAATCACCGCTTCATCTGCAGCACCAGCGCCAGTAAAGTTCATGACAAATTTTACAGTATTCAGATCAAAATCTTCCAATTCATCTAAAATTACAGGACCCAACTGATAAAATTGCCAGCCACCTTCACTGTTTGGATCTAATGTAACGCTAGCATCAGATGGGGAATTTAGTACCGAACCATCGGTTGTAAAGTAATAATCTGTACCAGTACCTTCTATCCAGAATATCGCTGTACCAGCAGTATCGGCCTTAGCCCAGAAGGTTAATATATAAGAATTACCTCCAGTTAAATCTCCATTAACTACTCCTTCGCTATCTTCCTCGAATAAATCATGACTAATATCTACATTAAATTCTGTACCACTGCTATCGTGCATTTCTAAAGAATAATCTCCAGAGAATAATGAATCATTACTAGTAGAAGTTGCTCCATCCCAACCCTCGGTGGTATTACTTCTAAATGCTTCCTTAAATACCTCGTATTCATCAGCAGCACTTGTTCCTCTGTATTCCCGACAACTAACAGCTGATGCCGAACAAGAAGTGCTTTCTCCTGGAATTGCATAATATACTCTAGTATCCTGAGAATTACGTAATGGTAAACAAGATTCGGAAGCTACAACTACTTGAGATTCATATCGATAGAAGACATCTCCGGCATCATTTACATATTGCCGACAATCCGGATCATCACCATAAACATCATCACCAGCTGGACCACATTCATCTGCACTTGGAGTACTATTACAATCCGCATTATAATCCTCACTTTCTAAATCAAGCGAAGTACATGGCCCACCATCAGAATCTAATTTTAAAAGATGATCAACTATTTCTATTCCACCAGTAACATCACTACTCTCAATTGTATGAAAAGTATAAATACTAGCATCATTTGTTTTAACGCATTGTTTTAACTGGGTATAATATGACAATCCTTCACCACCTGCACTTACAGCATCTAAATTCGTATACTCTTCACAACCAACTTGTGATACAGAGCATCTGTCTGCTGAGCTAGGTACTACTGATAGTTGCAACTCACAAGTTGCACCATCGGCGTATCCAGTACAATCATTATCTTGAAAACAATGTTCAGAATTATCATCACTACATCTGCCACCATAACGCTGTACCACACCATTCCATTCATCACTACCGTTCACTAAGAATGCTTCTTCAGTAGTTAATGGAATATTATTCTCTAGGCTCACCTCTTGATAGAAGCCACACCCTTTATAAAAATCATCTGATTGATCCTCATCTGGATTACCATTACATTGGCTACACTGAGGATTACCATAATTATATGCTGTTGCGTCCCAGGTTTCTCCAGCACCTAAACAGTTAATTTCATCTGAATATGCAAGATTTGAACAAGTTCCTAAACAAGATTCTGATTCTGGATTAGTAATTATTCCAGGAATTCCATCTTTTTCATCTTTGCCAGATTGCACATATAATTCGCAGCCTACATCTTCCGGTTCGCAACTAATTGTATCACCATTTAAATACGTAAGGTTCGAAGATGCATAGCCAACAAACTCTTCCCCGAACGAATCAGTCTCCAATAATTGTGCGCCATCAATATCTACATCACACGCTGCATCCTCAGAAATAATCAGCTTGATCTTACTGCCTGCATCACCGTCACCGCCATAGTTATCTTCATCTGGAAATGTATAAGTATAATAATAATATTCCCAATCTGATGTATAGCTATCAATAGTATCTCCATCATTATTTGTAAATTGAGTTACTGTTTCTACTTCATCTCCATCAGCATCTCCAATTGCAAATGAAATATTACACGTTGTAGCATCTGCCTGTAATGATGATGCGCTGTAAGCAAAAGTAAATGTTCTATTATATAAATCTCTTCCAGTATCAACTACCATTTCTAAGTTGCCATCATCGGTACCATCAAATGGTATTCGAATATAATAATCACCTAAAATTGGAGCTACATAAGTACTGTATTCGCCAGTTAATAAATATGCATTCAAATTATTTTGATTCCAACCCATACATTCACTTCCAATATCATCTGGTGTGCCATCCCCATCCACATCTTCAAAACAAGTTTCATCATCATAACAACCATCTCCATCGTGAGTACAGAATCCAATAAAATCAGAA
>JAUYKW010000029.1 GCA_030698395.1 bacterium | reverse complement strand
AATGTTAATTGTATTCCAGGTAATTTGATAAAGTAATATCGGAATTGAATATAATTTCGAACGAAGTTGAAGATTCTGATAGAAACTAATTCTGTCAGGATGTAGTTCCTTTTTCATCCTTTTGGTCGATTGAATTTTTTTTCATTTCTGCTAATTATAACATCAAAATAATACCAAATAGTCAGTCAAGACTTAAAAGTCAAATTTATAAGAGTACACATTGCTGAGAATAATACCCTTTAAGATTATAGAATATTAATAATTTTGAAATTATTAATTTGACTTATATGGTTAAATCAGTTAAATTTTAGTTAAACGTTTAACCGAGTTATTCATGAAATCAACAATTAAAGATGTCGCAAAAGAAGCAGGGGTATCTATTGCAACGGTTTCATTTGTAATTAATAATAGCAAGCACATATCATCGGAAACTAAGAACCGAGTGCTAAAAGCAATTAAATCCCTCAATTATCACCCTTCAAAATCAGCTGTTAACCTAGTTTCTGGTAAAACTGGGAATATCGGTTTTATTCTTACAGATGATCACTTTTTACGCACGGAACCTTTTTACACAAGTATTTTTCTGGGGACAGAATTTGAAGCTAGAAATGCAGGATACTATATCTTGCTGACATCTATAAATCCAGACTTTAATAAAAACGATCCTCTGCCAAGATTCATATTAAATAACAGTGTTGATGGAATTATTGTAGCTGGTAAAATTCCTGCCAATTTAATTGATAGAATATCTTCATATAATCTTCCAACTGTATATATCGACTATATACCAACAAAGAATTGCTGTCCACTAGTTTTGATTGATAATCTTCAAGGAGGATTAATGGCAACAAATCACTTAATAGAACTTGGTCATACTAATATTGCTTTTATAGGTGCGGATATTGAACATCCAAGTCTATCAGACAGATTAAAGGGCTATAAACAAGCACTTGAAAATGCAAAAATTCAAATAAAAAACAATCTCATTGTAACAAATTCTAAATACCCGGATAGAGTTAGTGGATATAATTCAATAAAAAGTTTATTGTCAAAAAATAAAAATGTCACGGCCGTATTTGCTTGTAATGATGCTATGGCAATAGGTGTGTTAAATTATTTAAATGACAATGACTATAAAGTACCCAAGGATATTTCATTAATTGGATTTGATGATGTTGAAGCAGATCTTATGTTGAATCCACCACTAACTACTATTAGAGTGCCCAAAATAGAAATGGGTATTGAGGCGATGAAATTATTGGTGAATACATTAAAAAATAAAAAATCATTATTAAATAAAATACTTGTACCTGTAGAACTGATTGAAAGAGAATCAACCTCAACTATTAGGAAAAAGTAAAAAAGCATGCTTGCAGCTATTTTTCGTGGAAATAAAAAGATTGAAGTGTCTGAATACACTTTACCGAAGTTAAGCGTAAATGAACTCTTAATTAAAGTAGATTGCTGTGGAATCTGTGGCACTGATAAACACATCTTTTCTGGTAGCGCACCCTCAAGCATTCCAATAATACTCGGGCATGAATACAGCGGTAGTGTTGTTGAATTAATAAATCCTTCTGCTAAATTCAAAATAGGGGATAAGGTTGCCGTTGATCCTAATATCCACTGTGGTTATTGTAATTATTGCAGAAAAGGAATGATTAATTTCTGTGAAAATTTGAAGGCACTCGGAGTGACATTAAATGGCGGGTTTGCAGAGTACTCTATAGTTCCCTCGTCACAGGCTTACATACTTCCATTCGATTTCGATCTATCTATCGCCTCATTTGCTGAACCACTATCTTGTTGCTTAAGAGGCATTGAGCATGCAGGTATTAAACCCGGAAATTCAGTAGTTATTATTGGTGGAGGTACGATTGGTTTATTGATGGTGCAGCTAGTTAAAAATTGCGGCGCTTCCCGGATAATATTAATCGAGCCGGATCAATCTAAAC
Source organism: bacterium (assembly GCA_030698395.1). Classification (GTDB taxonomy): domain Bacteria; phylum Patescibacteriota; class Patescibacteriia; order UBA9570; family UBA9570; genus JAUYKW01. The sequence continues at coordinate 1,530 of JAUYKW010000029.1, read as the reverse complement.
AAATATTAGGTCTTGAATTTGGAGCTAATTTTTCTTTTGACTCTAAAGAAGAAAAATTATTTGAAAATATACATGATTTGGTAAATGGACATGTTGATGTTGTTATCGAATGTGTTGGTGATAGAAGTACTATTGATGATGCCATTAAAATAGCAGGTAAAGGAGGAAAAGTTGTAATATTTGGACTTACTCCAAAAGATCAATCCGTTACTATAAATCTTCAATATTTATTTCATAAAGAGTTGAAGATTTTCAATTCATTTCTAAATCCATTTACATTTCAATCTGCAGTAAATCTACTAGTCACTAAAAAGGTTGAAGTACTAAAATTAATTACTCAACAAATTCATCTTAAAGAAATTCCGGATTATTTTTCTAATAATATCGTTTCGAGTAACATAAAAGTTCAATTAATTAACAATCAAAAGGAGAAGCTATGAATAAAATCAGCAACACATTCCGATGGTGCATGGGTCTTTGTTTTTTTATGCTGATAGCAAGTCAGGTTAATTTATTTCCACAAAGTGGAATAAACGAATTTGGCAGTTTCGAACAAGGTTCACCATCATACTGGACAAAGGGATCCGAGCCAGGTGGAGCAACATTGAGCTGGGCCACAGATGAGTCAGTATCAATGGGCAAGTCATTAAAGATCACAAAGACAGCGACACCAGAAGCAGCGATGTGGGAGTCAGAGAATATGTGTGATAATTGGTCAGAAAAACATTTTGCTAATGTAGACATCGATATGGGAATGAGCTACAAGACATCAGGAGTGAACACAAACCCAACGACAGATGATCAAAAGTGGTTTGTGAGCTATTCATTCTACAGAGAGAATGGAACATTGATAGGCGAGAAGAAGTTCGAGTTGGATCAGAGTGTAGCAACCTCGACAGGTTGGTTATCATCAAGGACAGCAGTAGGTGAGATAAGCTTACCGGAAGATTCCTGGACAACGATAATCAGGTTTGTCGGTGGAAAAGATGCAACAGGCACGGTATGGGCAGATGATTTTGTACTGAACGGACGCGGAGGCTGGTTGGGACAGGACTGGAACACTCAGGTAGGAGTACCGACAGGATGGTTCTACTGGTTACCACCGAATGGAGGCAATGATGGATTGCTTAATGCAGGATATCAAAACACGAGGATAACAAATGAAGAAGCATACCAGGGATTATACTCATTAAAGTTTGAGAATCTGGAAGGTACGCGTGATGGATTTGTTGGTACTAGAAAATATCCGGTAAGTGGCGTAGTGCCGGGTGATGTAATAAGGATTAGTGTATGGATAAAAGGGATGGATCTGCTGCCAGATTCAGCAGCAGCAGCAGGTGACCAATGGAGTGTAGCAATAACTCCGATATTCCATAACACAATAGGAAACAATGCAGGCTGGGGAGAGTTCTGGGCAAGCGATATACCACTGAAGTTCCCAAATGCAACATCATTTGACTGGCAACAATTTTATGTTGATGTACCGGTTCAGGATGGGGCAGTATCATTATCAGTAAGACTGCATCCGTT
>JAUYKW010000024.1 GCA_030698395.1 bacterium | reverse complement strand
AGATACCGTATCACGGCTTGAAGATGTAGTTGAAATTGAGCAAAGAAAAACAAACGCAATGGTAGAGAGTATGTCTGAAGGAGTAGTAATGACAGATAAAGATTTTAGAATAGTGGTAGTAAATCCAAGAGCAAAGCAAATTATTGGAAAGGCAGATAAGAAAAATGTTACAATATTCGATTTTATTGATGCCTTGGGCGGTAAACTTGATATAAAAGATAAGCTAGAGGAGAGCGTAAAATTAGAAAAGCAACTCGAGTTTAGCGAGGTACTTTTAAATGATAAATTTTATAAAGTATTTATTGCTCCAGTAAAGAGTCCTGCGCAAGCGGGTTCTGGAGAAGATCTTTTAGGTGGAGTAGTAATTTTTCATGATATTACAAAGGAAAAAGAAGCAGAGAAGATGAAAGAAGATTTTACATCAATGATGGTGCACGAACTAAGATCACCATTGAATCGGATAAATATGATGACAGAAATGATGGGGGATAGTAATTATGATGAAGTGAAAGAGGAATTTTCTGAGTATACAAAAATGGTTGGATCATCTGCAACTGGCATGTTAGAAATTGTGAATGATTTGCTAGATGTTGCTAAGTTGGAAGCTGATCTGTTTTATGTTAGAAAGGATTCAGCAAATATTGAATCCATAATTAAAGAAAGAATTAATTTCTTTAAAGCGTTAATAGAGGATGCTGAGTTATCTGTTTCTTCAAAAGTGGATGCAAATATACCTGAGAAAGTTCCATTTGATGCTGTTAGAATTGCTCAAGTTATAGATAATTTACTTTCTAATGCAATTAAGTTTACAGATCCCGGTGGAGTTTTGTCAATTCAGGCTTTTACACATAAAAAAGGTGAGTCATTTGAGAAAGAACAAGGCACAGCAGGTATAAAGAGTTTCTTTAAAGATAGCAAATTATTGGAAAGTGCCGTTGATTCAGTTGTAGTAATGATAACCGATACTGGAATGGGCATATCGGTTACAGATCAAACGCAATTATTTAATAAATTTAAACAGTTTGTAGGTGCCGCAAAATCAAAGAAGAAAAAAGGTACTGGCTTAGGCTTGGCCATATCGAAAGGTATTGTAGAAGCTCATGGCGGAGTTATTGGAGTGAATTCAGAATTAAATCAAGGCACAACCTTTTATTTCTTAATTCCATTAGCATAGGTAGGTGTGAATTATCGTAATAAAATAATATTAATTATTTCTGGCATAATTTCGTGTGTTATCGTTGGTATTATTGGATTATATGTAAGTATGACAATACCAGGCGTAGATGGTGAAAGTGATTATTATGGATATTTTCAAATTAGAAACAACTATATCGATAAACAGCATGAAAACTTTGAAAGATTAAGGAATAATTTACTAAAGGGGCATCCAGAAATTGCAAAATCCAAGATTGTAGAAGCATTACAAAGTAATCAAGATTTTCAGAATTTACAGTCATCATCAGATCAGTTAGCTGTAAACTGTGCTGATGGTCTTTCTGTTATTACCCAGCCAGCATTAGGTGAAAGGTATGTGAATATAGAAATACTTTCTTTACAATCTACTGCTTTACTGAATGATTTTGCTATTTACGATTTAGCTTTTGATGTGGAATATTCCTTATTTTATGATACAGACGGTGCAGGAAAAGAATTTTCAGATAGAATAAAAGTTGTATCTACTTTTTATTTTAACAATGATGGCGAGTGTAAAATGATGAATAGTACTGCAAATGTTTTTGAAAGATCTGATGAGGAAATTACCTCACCCCTAATGTCTATTTTAATTGAGGAGCCTGAAATAAAAAAAAGATTACTGCTTAAATGGCATCAAGTACAAGTTCTATCTAGCGGTGGAAGAATTACGGTTCGATTTACTACATTATCCGATAAATTTTTTGATGCCATATTCGATTTGAAAACGACTAAGATAGAGATTACGGATTATGAGCCTGTGTCTGTTAAAGATGATGTATTTTTGGATGAATATTAATTATAAATAATTAACTAGTAAATTGTTATGGAAGAAAAGAAGAAACATCGCATTTCACCCAAGCTAGTATTTTTGCATTTTTTGGCAATAATATTCTTATATACTGTAGCGGGAAGCTTTATTACCCTGTTATTTCAATATGTAAATATTTTAATTCCAGATCCAGTATTTTATGATAGTTACGGTTATTATCCAGATATCTATGGACCATTGCGATTTGCAATTTCCAGCCTAGTTGTCATTTTTCCTTGTTTTATCTTAGTTTCATGGTTGTTGAATCGTGAGTATAAAAAGAATCCAGAAACTCGGCAGTTGCGACTACGAAAATGGTTAATTTATTTTACTTTGTTTCTTGCTGCAATTATCATGACAGGTGATTTGGTTGCAATAATAAATAGCTATTTGAACGGTGAGCTATCTATACGGTTTGCCTTAAAAGCTTTGTCATTCATCGTGGTAGCAGGCACCATATTTGGATATTACTTTTGGGACGTTAAGAAAGATGCACCTGCACCACAGAGTAAAATTGTTGCTTGGATTGTTAGTATAATAGTAGGAGGTTTTGTAATAGGGGCATTTGTTTTAATTGGTTCTCCAGGAGAAGCTAGGGCATACAGAATGGATCAAATTAGGGTGCAAAATTTACAAGAAATAACTTATGCAATCGATGATTATGTAGTAGTAAATCAGGAGAAACCATCGACACTGGGTGCTATGGAAAAATCTGCTTCGTATAATATTTCGCGAGATCCAATTACAAATGAGGAGTATGAATATAACTTGGTTGGAGAGAATCAATATGAACTTTGTGCAACTTTTGAACATAACAGTCAGGATGAATTAGAATATGAACGAGGTGGTGTACGTTTTGAACCAGATAAGAATTGGAGTCATACAGCTGGACATGTATGTTTCACAAATAACTTTAAAAAGAAAGATTTAATTAAATAACTAATAACTAAATATGAAGATACGAAGATTATTAATTATCATTATCGCTGGAGTTGTTCCATCTATTGTTTCGGCACACGAAGGGCATGGTGATGCTACGATTAGTGGTACGAGTTTATTGCATCAATTAGTAGAGTTGGAACATTTAATACCATTATTGGTAATTATTGCTGTATCGATATTTGCTTTTGTTTCAGCAAAGCAGTTGGTAAGCAGAAAGAAGTAAGCAGAAAAAATTCAAATTAAGAAATAATATATATGATGAACACAATCCTTTCAACTATAAAGAAAAACTATCCAGCTCCAAAAATTCATGCTCATTGTGATGGACCTTGTGGAGTTTATGATCCAGCTCAAGCTAGGGTGGCAGCAGAATCAGTGCTTTCTATGACAAAAAAGATCATGGATTTAGAAATGCCAGCACCAGACGATACTACTGCTATGGCTAAGTATCAGAATACTCTTACTAGATACATTCTAATTAAAGAAGATGAAGCACAAAAAACAAAAGATCATCTTTTGGTGTTATGGACAGATTATTTTAAACCAGAACATTTAGAAAAATATCCAGATCTGCATGATTTGTTTTGGCAAGCTACAAAGGCATGTTCATCTTGTAAGCAAGAAGTGAGTTTGGAGCACGCGGAAGAATTGATGCAACACGTTGAGCAGGTGCATAATATTTTTTGGGAATCAAAAGGTAAGAAAGTTGAATGGGTTTTAGCCAGTGTTTAAGAATTCAGTTAGCACCAATTATAAATTATCCATTACAGAATTGTTGTTCTGGGTAATACGAAAGAGACAAAGATATAATATTGTTGGAAGTTCAATGTGGCCAACATTTCGAGAAAATCAGGATGTATTGGTAAAATCGTACAATAAAATTGGAGACCTCTCTATAGGAGATGTTGTTGTTGCTGTGCATCCAAGAGATGATAATTTTCTGGTAGTAAAAAAAGTAGCTAAAATTAATCAAAATAATGACAAATATTTTCTAAGTGGAGAAAATATATCCAGTTCTACTGATAGTAGGAGCTTTGGTTGGATAGTTGCTGATAATATTATTGGGAAGGTAACGGCTGTGCTCGGTTAAAAAGTTGACTGGTAATAGTTTTTGTTATATAACATATGAAGTATATATTTCAAATATTTACTAATAAAAGTTAGTTTCGTTATATTAATACGGGCTATTAAAACTGGGTAGATGGCAGAGCGGTCAATTGCACTTGGCTGTAAACCAAGCGACCTTTGGTCTACGGGGGTTCGAATCCCTCTCTACCCACATATATTTCAGGGGAGGCAACTAAAGTAGTTGTTAAATAAAAAAAACTATGGCAAAAAAGGAAAAAGAAACTCTAAATGTAAACACTTTAGGCTTGATTTTGGCTGGAGCAATTATTGGAGGTACTGTTATTGGTTCAATTATTTATGTAAATATAAATGGTATCGATGATGCAGATCCAGTTGTAAATACTGCTGTTACAAAAACTAGTACTGTTGTTGATAATCAACCAAGTGAATCTTCAGATATTTTAGACATTGAATCAGTTTCGTCAGCTGGTATTATTACTTCGGTTGATGTTGTTCCAGAAGGATCATCTATTGATGAATCTAGCTTTGGCAATGAGGGAAATTCAACAGCTGTAGAAACTTCAGTGGAAATAGTTTCTGATGTTGTTGATGATGATCCGGTGTTAGAAGATAACATCAGTGTAGACACAGCTATAGATGTTAAAGCTGATGAGACTGCATCCAATCAAGACATTGAACTACCTGTTGTAGTGTATAGTCGTGATGGATTATTGAGCGTGGTAGACAAAGCTCAATTAGAAATTAAATTGATTAATCCGTATGTTGATTATCAAGCTGATAGTGAGTATATACTAGTAAGTATGATGATAGAAGTTCCTGAACAAATAGGTGAACCATATTCAGTGGATGCAATTTTTGCAGGAGGTATTTCGGAAGGTTTCTTATTCGGACAGCATGGAGAAGATTATAATTTCTGGTTTCCAAGCTGTATGTATGAATGTTCTTTTACAGATGAATATAGATTAAAGTATCCTGAGGTTGTAGATTTATCCTGGTAAGATAATTAGATATATTTATGGAATATACAAACATATTAAAACAAGCTTACGAATCTGCCCGCAAACATAAAGCGATGTGGTTTTTAGGCATGTTAGTTGCTAGCGGTGGTGCTAATTTTTCTAACGTAGGTAATTTTAATACTAGTGATTTTAAATCAAGTGAGATGGATCCGGTTTTAAATTCGGCATCTCAGTTTATGGAAAGTTATTGGTGGGTTCTAATAATAGTTGGAATTTTATTCTTGTTATTGATGATCGTAATGATAGTTCTCCATAATGTTGCAATTGGTGGTTTATATTATGGAGCTGAACAGGCACGATTAAAAAAGAAAGTTACTTTTGGTGATATGTTCCGTGCTGGATCACATACTTTTTGGAAAGTATTAGGAACAAATCTATTGATCGGCGCTGTATTTGGTGGCGTTGGTATGTTAATAGCCATTCCCTTGGCAATATTGGCTTTTACAGTAGTTGGTTTGATTGTAGTAATTCCAGCAGTATTGGTCTTAATCGTGCTTGCTATTCCAGTGATGGCAGCTGTTGGCGTTTTAACTAATTATGCTTTTCAATACATGACGTTACGGAAGCAGGGGGTGATTGATAGCTTAAAAATGGGTTGGTTAATGTTAAAAAACAATGTTTTGGATAGTTTTGTAATGTTTCTATTCATGATGCTAGTTGGTATCGGATTTGCTATAGTTTCTATACTTATAGCGGTGTTTATCATCTTACCATTTGCAATAATTGGATTTATCGCATATAATTCCGCAGGTTGGGTTCCGGTAATTACTGTTGTATTGATAGGACTTTTGGTGCTATGGATAGTGATGACATTCATTAAAGGTATTAGAAATGCGTATACTTTCAATGTTTGGCATCTAACATTCGTAGAGCTTGAAAAAAACACGCAAAAGCTACCTGCTATTGCAAAATCTAAAAAGTAAGTATAAATACGCCGGGATAGCTCAGTGGTAGAGCAGTAGTTTTGTAAACTATTGGTCGCGGGTTCAAATCCTGTTCCCGGCTCCAGTAAGCACATATTAAATCGTGCATACGTAGAAAGTTTAGAATGATTATTAGTAAGGAAATATATGTCTCAAGATAGAATGACGAAGCTACAGTGTAAGGAGTGCGACAGCATTAATTATTACACTCAAAAGAATAAAAAGAAGCTACAACAAGCTGGTAAGCTTGAATTGAAGAAACATTGTCCAAAATGTAGCACACACGTAGTTCACAAAGAAATTAAATAGAATCAATCCATAAAAGTTGAGATCTAGCATGCTACATCTCAACTTTTAGTTTATTCACTTTACAATAAGTATATTTATGATATCTTCATTGTATGCGTTTCTTATTTTTATTAGTTTTAATTAGCTTTGGTGCGTTAAGTTCGGTTCAACATGTACCGATAATGATGCATGCTGGCATGAATGAACATGCTAGTGATATGTCTGCTACGCAAATGCAGGATTGTGTTGGTGATGCCTGTACTGCAGGTGTAACTTATGATTGTTTGGAGCATTGTTTAGCTACTGCCGCAACTATAAGACCAGATATTTATTTTACAACTTACGCTGTTAGCTTTGCTTTAATTGTAGGTTTATTATTTCTTTTACTAAAAAATTTAACATCTGAGTTTTTTCAGCGCAGGGAATGGTATCCGCCTTTTTACCATTTTAAAACTGTGCGGCTTCTTGAGTAATTTACGTTATTTGTTCGGACTTAGTTAATAAATAACGTTTTTTAGTATGGCGAAACAAAAACAAACATTCCACATTGATGGAATGACATGTACTAGTTGTGAGGTAATTATCGAGCGCAAAATTAGTAAAGTAGATGGAGTGGTTAGTGTTGAAGTTAGTAATAGCACTGGTATATGCGAAGTTACAACTGCTTCTGGCGCACGATTTCAGAGGAAAGATATTGCTGAGATCTTAGGTGATACAGAATATAAACTTATTGATGAAAGTGAGGTTACTGAGAAATCATTTAATTGGGCACATTTAGTAAAGATAGGTATAACTGTGGCGATTCTTTATGTGTTGGCATCAGTATTTGGAATATTTTCTTTTGATGCCCAAATTGGCGAAACTTTGAGTTATCCAGCAATATTTGGCATTGGATTAGTGGCATCAGTTTCTTCATGTATTGCTGTTGTAGGTGGATTGGTTTTAACTTTTACTGCAACTGTTAAACGCACAAATCCTAATGCATCGAAGTGGCAATTAATGCGAGCACATTTGTTCTTTAATGGTGGCAGGTTAATATCGTACTTTGTGTTGGGAGGAGTTGTAGCGTTGATTGGATCTGCGTTAGCTCCGTCACCGAGAATAATGGGATTGATTTCGTTATCCGCGGCTTTGGTGATGATTGTTTTAGCGTTTGATTTGTTGGGAATCTCTGGATCAAAAAAATGGATACCGCGCATGCCTAAAAAATGGAGCCATTGGATACATGATATGGCAGAAAGAGAAGAATGGTGGATTCCGTTTTCACTTGGTGGACTAACATTTTTTCTTCCCTGTGGATTTACTCAATCGATGCAATTGTATGCATTAACTACCGGAAGCTTCATGGATGGAGGTTTAACATTGTTAGTTTTTGCTTTAGGAACTGTGCCGGCGTTATTAGGTATTGGTGCTTTGGCTAGTTTTACTACATCGCGTGGTGCAGCTTATCGTTGGTTTATGCTGATTGCTGGTTCCCTTGTGTTGTTACTCGGTATTTATAATGTGAAAAGTAGTATGACATTACTGGGCATTGATACTAGATCTATTTTTAGTTCAGCAAGTAGTAAATCTGCTTCTGAAGCGACTGAAGTAAGTGATGGAGTCCAGGTGGTAAATATGGCAGTTGATGGTATAGATTATATTCCTGATAGAATTACTATTCAGAAGGGCGTTCCAGTGCAGTGGGTAGTAGATGGTTCAGGAGCTAGCGGTTGTACATCTATATTAACTATTCCGTCATTAAAAGTATTTGAATCGCTTTCTAGATCTGGTGATACAATTATTGAATTTACACCAAAGGAAACTGGTAAACTTCCATTTACTTGTGGCATGGGAATGTCTTATGGCGAGTTCCAAGTAGTGGAGGCCCAAGCAAAGGATGCAAAAATAAACACAGCAAAAGATACGGCAAAGGGCACCGTAAAAGATGCCGAAGAGTGTGACAGTGATGCTCAAACGTGTTATTAATAAAGAATAAATATATGAAAACATACAATTTTACAATATCAGGGATGACATGTCATTCTTGTGAAAGCTTAATTACCATGGATTTAGAAGAGGCAGGGTTGCCCGCACCTGAATCCATTAGCAATGAATCCGGAATCATGAAGATACAGTTAGAAGATGATCAAGTAGAGTTAGTTAAAAAAGCAATTGCTGATACTAATAAATACAAGGTTGAATCCGTAGAAACTGTATGAGTGTTATATCAGAGAAGTTTCGGGTCACAGGAATCACCTGTGCATCTTGTGCTGCTATAATTGAACGTACTTTGGGAAAAGTTGATGGCGTTGAATCTATTACAGTAAACGTTGCTACTGAAATGGCAGTTTTGAAGTATGATTCTAGCCAGATAACAGTAGAACAAGTAAATAATGTATTAGTTGGCCATGGTTACGAATTTCATCCCGTAGCAAAGAAAGACGAAACGAAATCAAAGACGAGTAGTGATAACAAGGATGACGTTCCTTCATTACAAAATGAAAGAGAGCAGGAAGTAAAGACACTACAAGCAAAAGCTGTTCCGGCATTTGTGGCAGCTGTAGCGATATTTGTTTTGATGATTGTGGAAATTGTTTTAACTGCGTTTGATATACCATTCTTTATTCCGATGCGAGCATGGCATGTGATTCAATTTGCAATTGCTACTCCTGTATTGTTTTTTGCGGGAGACCGATTCTTTGCTGGAATGTGGAGATTTTTCCGTCATGGCAGGGCGGATATGAATTCGTTAGTTGGAATTGGCACAACAGTTGCTTATATATACAGTACAGCAATATTAATCATTCCTGAATTACAGACTAAGTTTGGTTTGGCTGAAGCAGTATACTTTGATGCCACGATTGTAGTTATTGGATTTGTATTGTTTGGTAAGTATCTAGAAGTGCGTTCGAAATTAAAAACCGGAGAAGCCATTGGTGCATTGATGAAGCTACAGGCAAGAGTTGCACATGTAAAGCGTGACGGTGAGTTGGTTGATGTGCCAACAGAAGAAGTTCAACCAGGTGACATCTGTGTTGTTAAAGTTGGCGAGAAGATTCCAGTAGACGGTGAAGTTTTGGAAGGAACATCTCATATTGATGAATCCATGATTACTGGTGAGAGCTTGCCAGTTAAACGTACAGTTGGAGATGTTGTGATTGGTGCAACAGTTAATTCAGAATCTGTATTAACGATTAAAACTACAGCAGTCGGAGCTGATAGCGTATTGTCGCAGATTATCGACATGGTTCAGGATGCACAAGGATCCAAAGCTCCAATTCAAAAGTTCGCTGACGTAATATCAGCGTATTTTGTGCCTGCTGTATTGGTGATTGCTGCTTTGGCAGTAGTCATTTGGTTAACTGTAGGTAGTAGTAGTATGGGCTTTCAAGAAGCGTTGCCTTTTGCTGTTTCGGCATTAGTTGGCGTACTGGTAATTGCTTGCCCTTGTGCTTTAGGATTAGCAACTCCTACAGCAATAATTGTTGCAACTGGAACAGCAGCTAGGAATGGTTTACTAGTGAAGAATGCAGAGAGTTTAGAGCGGGCACATGCAGTTGATACAGTAGTGTTTGATAAAACAGGAACATTGACGCAAGGAAAACCAAAAGTTACAGACCGAGTTGTTGCATCAGATGTAAAATTATCTAGCGAGGAATTGTTACAATATGCAGCCGGTGTAGAACAACTCTCTTCTCATCCACTAGGAGCGGCAATTGTTCGCAGTGCACAAGAAAATGGTTGCCCGAACGTGGAAGTTAAAGATGCAACCGAAGTAGCTGGCCTTGGTATTTACGCAATGATAAATGGCGAGCAATGGATAGTAGGTGCGTTGGGTTTGCTTGAGCAGCAGTCAATTCAGATAAGTGATGAGTTGATGAATCAGGTTAAAGAATTACAAAAAGGTGGAAAAACTGTAGTTCATGTTGCTCATAATAAAAAGCACGTTGGCTTATTAGCTTTGGCAGACGTAATTAAAAAGGAGTCAGCAGATGGAATTAGTCAGCTTTTGAAACGTGGCATTCAAGTAGTAATGATAACTGGTGATAATCAGGTAACAGCAGATGCTATTGCAAAAGAATTAGGAATCAAAGAAGTAATGGCAGAAGTACGTCCAGAAGATAAAGCAGCCAAAGTTAAAGAGTTGCAAAAGAATGGTAGAGTTGTAGCGATGGTAGGGGATGGTATTAATGATGCTCCTGCTTTAGCGCAGTCCGACGTAGGAATTGCTATGAGTACTGGCACAGATGTAGCAATTGAGTCAGCTGATATTACAATTTTGCACGGTGATTTACGGAAGGTATATCAAGCATTGGATATATCAAAAAGAACGATTAGAATTATCAAACAGAATTTGTTTTGGGCATTCTTTTATAATGTGATTGGTATTCCGTTAGCAGCAGGTTTATTTTATCCAATATTTGGATTAATGCTAAATCCAGTTTTTGCTGGTATGGCCATGGCGTTTAGTTCTGTTTCTGTAATTACTAATTCTTTACGATTAAGAAGAAGTTAGCAATAAACATTGTTACAATCTAACTAAATTACAGCAAAGTACTTGACACTAAGCTGTGAATTAGCCAAAATAGATGAGGTTTTGCACGTGCAAGGCCTTATCTATTATAGGGGTATAGCTTCCGGACAATTTCTCTTCATGTAATTTTGTGATATTATCTGAATAGAAATTGAACGGACAAGTAGCTGGCATAGCTCTGGCGATTGTTGTTCAATTATCTAGTATAGGGGTATAGCTCAGCTGGTCAGAGCGCTGGTCTCCAAAACCAGGCGTCGCGGGTTCGAATCCTGCTACCCCTGCATAACTGGTTGATCTGCAGTTTGCAGTACCAAATCAAAGGGAGAACGCATAGTAAACACTAGCGTTTTTTCTTTTACGGTAGCCAATACATGCCATGTGCCATTGACAGAT
>JAUYKW010000018.1 GCA_030698395.1 bacterium | reverse complement strand
TTCTTAAAACTAAAAAAACTCATCGCTGGATTATTAATAGCATCTACTTTTATATTTGGAATTTTATGGGTTGAACAAGCTACCAAATATGTCATGACATTTAATGGATTTGATAACATTTTAGTTGCAGCATCTTTATTTGATTTGAAAAATTTTGAAAGATCCTGGATAGCGTCAGAATACACTGATGCTATTTTAAATGATAGAATTGTATATCTTGACGTCCAATTAGTTGGAAGTGGCCTGGAAGAAAAAACTCTAGCTGAAGTATATGCTGACATGAATGAAAAAGGAGGTGTAGAAAATTATCTCTCTCCAGAATTAGTGCCAGATGGAAGAATTAGGGTTTATCATACAAAGATAGCAGTAAGCAATCTACAGCCAGAAGAAATAGCTCACATCCGACTTAACCCCGCACCCCTGGGAGAAACAATCCACACCACACCAGAGAATGCTAATGTAACATTAGAAATCATAGATGATGAACTAGTACTTACCAATCACGAAGATTATGCAATTGAAATGGTGGAAATTAAACCAAATTCACCGGCTCATCCTGCTACGTGGATAATTTCAATTATTGTATTAACAGCAACAATAATAATCGCAGTTTATCCAAAACTTCTACAAAGGAAATCTGTAAATTAGTTTTACAGCTCACTAATTATTATTTTTTTCTGCGGGCAATTTATCCTCTTGCGTAGTTGTTGAAGTAGAATTATCTGATTTTAATTCAGTCATGGGCTGATTCATCTGCGAAGCAGTTTTTGTCATTTTCTTAATTCTCATCTTTCGTTTGATTACCAACACTAGCACTAAGATTATTAAAGCCAATAGAAAAAGTAAAATTACTGATCCACCAATTATCCATGCCCAATTCAAATCTTGGGATTCAATATAGATCGCTTCTTCACCACTCAAATCAAATACATCAATTACTACCTGATTGGCGGTAACTACACCAACTGAAGAATTGGTAATCGGAGCTGGCATAGTAAGAGTATAATTAAGCTCCATACCGATTAAATCTGCACTAGCTTTTGCCTCTGAAATAGCTGTTTCATCTAACTGTTTCGACTGTTCTCCGCCAGTTTCATTCATTAGAGCAAATGCATTAGTAGCATCATAGCTATATGTAATATATGGTAGCGATTTTTTCACATCAAAAATATCTTCAGTTAACTGTAAATCTCCCTCCATTGTAATAATATATTCATCGCGAACACAAACAGCATTTTCCATTGTAGTATCAGCATAAAAATCATCACAAGCGGAATCTAGATTTTCTGTAATTTGACTAAGCTCATCTCCTGCTGCAGTATCTCCAGCAGCACCTAAGCTAGCATCATCTAGCTGACTAAATTCTCCAAAAGCTGTTAAATCGTTAACGATTTTCACATGACTAGAACCATCTTTATTAATGGTTTGTTGCATGTCCATTTTAATGCAACCACCTAGCAATAATACGCTGGCTAGCATGAATCCTATAGAATATACGGTTTTTCTTGGCATAATTTTAAAATAATTATTATGAACTAAGTATAACACAATTAGTCCTCTATAAAACGTTCGAGAATATCTTTGTTCAAACCTAATCCAGCTAATTGTTTTTGTTTTAATGCTTCATAAATAACCTGGGAACGGAAGTTTATGCCATATAAATCTTGTGGGAACAGCATTTCTAAAACATTTCTAGCATCTCCCTCAAATACATCACCGGCTTGTCGAGCTTTATAAATTGCATGATTGGCATCGCCACCAGACAAGCTATTATCAACTAAATCCCGTAATGTTCCAACTTGGAGTTCGATTGGAATTTTTTTTCCTGCCATCTCCTCTGCTCGTTGCCAAAAAGCATCTTGATTTCGCTTCGTACCAAAAAAATGACTCAAAGCCATATCTACGGCTATCCTGTTATCTAATAACATTTGAGTATCCCACTCTACAATTAATTTTTCCATTGAAAATTCTTTTGCGCTGTGGCCATTTTCATGTTCTTCTTCACCGCCAAATAAACGATGTTTATCACGATCTTGTGGATCAGATGTAAAATGTGTATCAAGTAAAGCAACAAAATCTTCTAACTCTGTTTCGGCATTATCTACATAACAAGCTAATGCTATTACATCTTTTAAACTGCCAATTGGCCTTTTACTACGAATTGCTTTTAAAAGAGCGGAAAATCTAGATTTTACTCGCTCTTTTTCCACTACATGAATTGGACGTTTAGCTGAATCGTCCGATAATGCTTCACGAAATGTTAACATTACTTTATTTTCTCCAGGCTTTCTTCTATTTTGACCACCACCAAATGCAGGAATCCGTATCGACGAAGGAATTATTCTACCAGATGGTTCATCTTTTATTTTATGATACAAAATAGCATCAATTTCTTTACCTGGCGTTAATATCATAGCATCTAAATATATTTCAATTGCCTGTAATGTTTTTAATATTTCTCTCTCTGTACCATAACGTTTTTCAAATTCAAAAAACAACGCCCCTAAATGCAAAGCTCTTCTAGCTTCAAATCTTACTCTTTGATCATCAGTAGTAACCAATATATCAGTCAGCTCAGCTGGATCCATTACACCAGTTAATTCATTAGTTAATCCTGTTCGTTGCGCTATATCTCCAACCAACATAGCTTCCGCATAACTTGCTAACTCTTTAGTACTAGCTGCAATACAAGCTTCATATGTTTCATAATCTTTCTTCGGATCAGATCCATCTTCTTCACAAGAAGGCAACCCGCAGTAATTACGCAAATTTTCAATTATCATACCTTTTAAATCATCCTCTGATGCTTCAGGATTATTCATCCTATCTCGAACTTGTAATAAAAATTTAGCATTTTTCCAAAAAAGTTCTGTACCCATTCGCTCCTGATCTATTTCTAATCCTTTTCTCGGATGTAATTCGGCTCTTTCTGCTGTCATATAAAAATTATTTCAAATTTTATAGATTATCAATATTAAATGCTATACTAACGTTATGAAATATCAGTTTATTACATTATTACTATTTAGCATAGCGCTATTCTATCCCTTACAACCCAGTATGGCAACCGTGGATTCAGGTATAACTTTTGGTCCATATGTACAAAGAATTACAAAAAAAGCAGCCACCGTGCTTATACGGACAAATAATGAGAAACAAGTAACTTTGAATTATCAAAATAATTCTGGAAAATGGAAAAAAATCACAGATAGCACAGCTAGAACAAAACATCGTTACCGCATAACTAAGTTACAACCAGCTCACACTTACTCCTATTATTTATCAATCGGAGACAAACGTTTAACTCAAACTTACACCATCAGAACAGAAAAAGAGATTAATAAAGATAATCCCTTAAAGATTGCAACTGTAGGTGATGCCGGCGTTCTAAATACAAACTCACTTCAAGTTGCTGCGCAAATTCAAGCATGGAATCCAG
The DNA here is from genome assembly GCA_030698395.1 of bacterium. Classification (GTDB taxonomy): domain Bacteria; phylum Patescibacteriota; class Patescibacteriia; order UBA9570; family UBA9570; genus JAUYKW01. The sequence goes on along the minus strand of JAUYKW010000018.1, from coordinate 109,435 downwards.
AAATGCTCTTACATACCGGAGACATTGCCTACAACTCTGGCACATTAGCAGAATTTACTAATAACGTTTTTCCTGTATACCAATCAGTGTTTGCAAATATACCAACGTACGGTACACCCGGAAATCACGACTACACAACTGATCAAGCTGGACCATATAAAGATTTATTCGAAATACCCAAAGCAAATAGTAACACCGAGGACTACTATTCCTTCAATTATGATTTTGTTCATATTGTCTCTGTAAATTCTAACGTTGATTACTCTATTGGTAGTGAAATGTATAATTGGTTAGAAACCGATTTGCAAGCTAATCAAGACAAACTTTGGAAAATTGTCATTTTACATCATCCGCCTTATAGCTCTGGTGTTCATGGCAATACAATAGACACACATTATACTCTAGTGCCATTATTTGAAGATAATGATGTTAATTTGGTATTAGCCGGCCATGACCATGCATATGAACGTAGTAAGAAAATTAATGATGTTTTATACATAGTTACTGGTGGTGGGGGGAAATCCTTATACAGTCAAACACATGACACTACCAATTCTAATTTGTATGTTGCTGATTATCATTTCACTGGATTAACTGTAAAGAAAAAGAAAATTACAATCCGCGCCATTGATAAAAATGGTTATGTATTTGATAAATACATTCTGAGATAACTTTTTTTATAAAATAACAAAGTAGCGACATGCCATGACATGTCGCTACTTTTCTATCCGTTATTTGTAATTTTATTTGCCGACTTTTTCTTCGTAAGCTGCTACGTTAAGCCATGTCTTTAATCCAGTATCAGGAGTGACAGATATAGTATCGATTCCCTTATCAACTAAAAACTCAGCAATTTCTGGAAAATCAGATGGTGCTTGCCCGCAAATACCAATCTTCTTACCAGCAGCGTGAACTACATCGATAGCTTGTCCTAACAACTTCTTTACAGCCTCATTACGCTCATCATAGATATGAGCTACTAATCCAGAATCACGATCTAAGCCTAATGTAAGTTGAGTAAGATCATTTGATCCGATTGAGAAACCATCAAAGATTTTAATAAACTCTTCAGCTAAAAGTACATTTGATGGTATCTCGCACATCATGTAAATTTCTAGCCCACCATCTCCTTGCTTCAAACCATTTTCAGCCAGAATATCAATAACTTTTTGGCCCTCTTCTGGAGTGCGCACAAAAGGAATCATCAATTTCATGTTAGTTAATCCCATTTCTTCACGCACAATCTTCATCGCTTTACACTCTAAGATGTAAGCATCTTTATATTCTTCAGAGTAATAACGAGAAGCTCCTCTCCAACCTAGCATAGGATTTTCTTCATGTGGTTCAAATTGCTTTCCACCAATCAAATTTGCATATTCATTAGATTTAAAATCCGACATACGCACAATCACCTGATGTGGAGCATAAGCCGCAGCAATTCTTCCCACTCCTAATGCTAATTGATCAATAAAGAAATCTTCCTTCTTTTCGTAGTTACGAGTTAGCTCAGTTATTTCTTTTTTTACTTCTTCCTCTTCTAGCTCATCAAATTTAAGTAATGCTAATGGATGAACTTTAATAGCATTAAGGATAATCATTTCTAAACGAGCCAAACCAACGCCACGATTTGGAATCATGGAAAAATCAAACACCCGTGATGGATCTCCCACAATTTGCATAATGTCAGTTTTCGGTGGCCTTAGATCTCCCAAATCTGTTTTCTTTATATCATAAGGAACATTACCATCGTAAATAAATCCCTTCTCACCTTCAGCACAAGAGACTGTTACTTCTTGGCCAGTCTTTAATACCATGGTTGCATCTTTAGTTCCTACAACTGCTGGAATACCTAACTCACGAGACACAATTGCTGCATGAGAAGTTCTACCACCTGAATTTGTAACAATGGCAGATGCGATTTTCATGATTGGCTCCCAATCCGGATCAGTAATTTCTGTTACTAATACTTCACCTTCTTTAAAATCATGAATTTCTGATGCATCTTTTAACACATGTACTTTACCTTGACCAATCTTTGATCCCACTGATACACCTTCAGTTAATATTTCACCTTTACCATGGATTTCGTACTCTTCCAATATATTTCCTTCAACCTGTGCATGTACAGTCTCTGGTCTGGCTTGTACGATATATAACTTTTCAGTGATACCATCCTTGGCCCACTCAATATCCATTGGTTTGCCATAATGATCCTCGATTAAACATGCCCAGTATGCCAATTGCAATACTTCGTCATCAGTTAGAACAAATTTCTTTCTATCTTCCTCTGCTACTGGCACCTCTCTCACAGGATCGTTACCTTCTAAGCTGTAAATCATTTTTTCTTCTTTATTACCAAGGCTCTTCGCAACTATTGGACGATACTTAAAATTTAGCGTGTCATCATCATTTCTGGTAGATCCTTCTTTTAATGTTGGTTTATAAACATAGTACTCATCTGGCTCAACTTTACCTTGTACAACCATTTCACCTAATCCCCACGATGCATTTATCAACACAGCGTTTTGAAAACCAGATTCTGTATCAATTGTAAACATTACACCAGAACCAGCTTCATCAGCTCGCACCATCTTTTGTACACCAACAGATAAAGAAACATTAAACTGATCATATCCCTTATCATGCCGATAAGAAATTGCTCGATTTGTAAAAAGTGATGCCATACATTTTTTTGTAGCTTCAATAACCTCAAAACCACCACGAATATTTAAGAATGTTTCTTGTTGTCCTGCAAATGAAGCATCTGGCATATCTTCTGCTGTTGCAGAGCTCCGCACTGCTACATCCATATTCTCACCATTTCCTTCTAACTCAGTCATTTCTTTATAAGCTTTCTCAATTGCTGTTTTCAAATCATCTGGTAATTCTGCTCGTAATATAGCTTCTCTTACTTTTAGGCCATGCTCCTGCAAGTTTCTTAAATCCGCAGTATCTAACGTAGCCAAAATATCAACAATTTGCTGTTTCACACCTGTTTCTTCTAAGAAATGCTCATATGCATATGCAGTAATAGCAAAGCCATTTGGTACTGCAACTCCTTTTTCAGCCATGTTTTGATACATCTCACCCAAGGATGCATTTTTTCCGCCTACTAAAGGTACATCTTCAATACCAAGATCTTTAAACCATAGAATGTAATCTGTTTGCTTATTGTCTGCCATAATCTTTATTCTGTTTACTATTCGAGATAAATAAAAGTCCATTTTCGATATGGACACACTAAGGCGTATTATATAAAAACCGCGTACTATTGTCTACTTATATACACAACAACGGTGGATAGAATCTATTATGTACTAATCTTAGTAGTTTTTTATCCTTAATCAGAAAATAAATAAATTATTGATTGTTCTCCGTAGAACATAAAAAAATCACCCAATAGATAATGAATTTTAATATCTAGCTTCTAGCTGTTTTTTTATATTGAATGAAGTTTTACCATGTTAACCCCTTCAGATGTTCCTACTGGATGTCCGGATACCAATACAATATTATCTCCCGCTTTAACTAATTTACTATTTTTCATTAAAGTAACCGATTTACGAATCAACTCATCCAAAGTTTTGCACTTAGGTAATAGTAATGCTTGAATCCCCCAAGACAAAGCAAGTTTATTTTGAGTTCTCTGGTTATTAGTCAATACTGCAATAGTTGTTTCCGGACGATGCCGAACAACCATGCGCGCAGCTCTACCAGAAAGAGAATTTACCACAATAGCTTTCACATCTTCTTGCAATGCTAAATCATAGGCTACAATAGATATTGAATCTTGAATATTAGGATGAGTAATTTTTAAGTAATGTCCAGGTAAATCGTCAAATCTAGAAGCTTCTGTTTTTTTAATAACATCCGCCATCATCTGCACGGACTCTACCGGATATTTACCATAAGCAGACTCACCAGAAAGCATCACTGCATCTGTATGATCAATTACTGCGTTAGCAACATCTGAAACTTCAGCTCTGGTTGGTCGTGGATTTAACATCATTGATTCCAACATTTGTGTTGCTACAATAACAGGCTTACCAACTAGCATACATCTCTGAATCATATCTTTTTGAGCTAATGGTACATCAGCTGGTGGAATCTCAATACCTAAATCTCCCCGAGCAACCATCACACCATCTGTAACTTCTAAAATTTCATCGAAATTATTCAATGCTTCTTTGCGTTCTATCTTTGATATTATTTGAACATCTTTATTACCTAATAATTTTCTCAATGCTATTACGTTTGCTGCATCCTTCACAAATGAAAGGGCAACAAAATCAATTCCTTGTGATAGACCAAATATTAAATCCTTTTTATCTTTAGCTGTGATTACCTCAGCTTCAATTAACGTACCTGGTAAATTAATTCCTTTATGAGACAAAATAATACCAGGTTTGATAACTTTACCATGAATAAATCCATCTTTAACCTTATTTACTTTAATATCTATCAGACCATCACTAATTAGAACGTGTCCACCAACTTTTACATACTTATGTAAATCTTGATATCCAATCGGAATAATTTTATCATCACCAGTAACTAATAATTTATAGTTAATCAGTTTCTCAGGAACCAATACTACTTTTTCTCCTCTTAATATATCAATACCATCTTTATGTACATCACCAACCCTAATGCGAGGCCCTTGCAAATCTTGCATAATTGCAATTGGTGTCCCAACTTTTTTTGCCATATCCCGAATATTCTTAATCAACAGTCTATGATTATCATATGTACCGTGCGAAAAATTAAGCCGAGCAACATTCATTCCGGCTCGCGCCATTTTTTCTAATACTATTTTATTCTCTGATGCTGGTCCGATTGTACAGACAATTTTTGTTTTTTTCATATCAATAATTTTAGCATAATATGAAATATAAAGTAATAAAGGCGCAAATATTAGCGCCTTTATTATATTTTTCTATGCTCGGATATAAATTACACTCGCTCTACGTATTCTCCAGTCTCAGTATTCACTCTGATTATATCATCTTGTTTTACAAATAATGGTACTGGAATTTCATAACCTGTTTCTAACTTTACTCGTTTAGTAACATTAGCTGCAGAATCACCTTTTATTCCCGGAGGAGATTCAACTACTTTAAGCTCTACCTTTGTAGGTATTGTAATAGTTACTGGATTACCATTAAAACTCATTACATCAACATCCTCACCTTCCTTTACAAAATTAGAGATTTCTCCAATCTGTTCAAGATCAAATGCGAACTGCTCGTAATTTTCATTATTCATAAAATGAAATTGATCATCCTCTCGATAAAGAAAGCTCGCTCGCATCCGTGATAAATCAGCTTCCTCAATTTTATCTCCAGATTTAAATGTATGCTCACGAACAGAACCATCAATTAAATTACGTAATTTTGTACGCAATACTGCACTACCTCGGCCCATTTGCAAATGATCGGTATTCATCACCTGAAAGGGAGCGCCATCCATATCGACAACCTTCCCCATTTTGATGTCACTCATGTTTAACATACCCTACTTCTTAATGAATGGAATAAATGGCAATAAACCCATGGTGCGAGCTCGCTTAATTTCCTTAGCAAATTTACGTTGCATCTTAGAACTTGCACCCGTACGTTTTGCTGGTAAAATTTTTGAGTAATTTGATACAACTTTTCTTAGTACTGCAACATTTTTGTAATCAATATCATCGATACTAATATCTAGTGGATCTCGCTTTTTTCTATTTTTTCTTTTTTGTGGTCTCATTGTTATATATATTAATTTCTAGAATGGAATATCCTCAACTGTGATTTCTTCTCCAGGATCTTCAACAGCTGGCTCTGGGGCAATAGATGGTGCAGGAACAGATCCTCCACCTGTATTGGCTACTGATCCTTTTGAATCAAGCATGATCATATTATCAGCAACAATTTCTGTACGATATTTTTTCACTCCCTGAGGATCATCCCAAGAACGAGTTTCTAATCTACCTTCTATGTAAATTTTTGATCCTTTTTTTACATATTGTTGGATTATCTCAGCCAATTTTCTCCAAGCAACAACATTATGAAATTCTGCTTTTTCTTGTTTTTGGCCAGATTGGTCTTTCCACTGTCGATTTGTTGCAATAGAGAACGATGCAACAGTTTGTCCAGAAGTAATTGTACGCACTTCTGGATCTTTGGTAATTCTACCAATTATCATTACTTTATTAAGATCCATATATTTGTAATTTAGTAGTTATGTTTTGTTACTAAGTTATAATTGTGATTCTAAATCAGTATCACCTAGAATATCTTCCAATTTTTTATCCAGTTCTTCCATAGTTAATTTTGATTTCATAACCTCTGATTCTGGAGTTGGAGTTGATTCCGCTACTTCTGGTTCAGCAACCTCTGTAACAATAGATTCTTCCACAACTTCAGTTGTTACAGTTTCTGGCTCTGCTACTTCTGTAACAGGCTCTGCTTCAACCTTAACCTCTGTTGCAGATTTTACAACTGGTTGTACTTGCACCTGTGGCTCCGCAGGGAGTGCGCCTGATATGTCGCTCATTTCCTCTGCCGGTTCCACTTCTTCCTTTTCTGGCTCCTCAATCATCGCTTTCAATTGTTCATTAGTCAAAGGCTTTCCCTTAACTAACATATAACGCAAAATCTCGTGATCGAGTCGTAATTTAGTATCCAAATCTTTTATTACTTCTGCTTCTGCATCAAACTGCAACACATAGTAATGGCCATATGTTTGCTGTTTAATTTTGTATGCTAATTTTCGCCGTCCCATGTCATACTGACTAGACATAGTAGCGTTAGCTTGCTTGATTAGTTCAAATACTCGCTCCTGAACGGGCTTAACTGCAGCCGCATCAATAGAACCAGGTATAATGAACATAAGTTCATAGTGTTGTATCATTGTATTGTATTGTTCTTAACAACTACCCATTATAGCGTCGCGATATGATCTCGCTCCTATAATATGGATTAAAGAGTAGAAGTATTATTTATTTAGTGAACAAACAGTAACAAAAAGGATATTTTCAGTCAAGAGCTGGCAATTGACGCTAGATAATGAAAATTGTAGACTAATCTAGTTACAAGCGATCTATACATGATAACTATTGAATCTTTTCAACCCAATAAAGCATGCTAAGTGAAGAAAATGCAGTATTATACTGCAAAATATGCAAATCTCCGACGACACTCCTGTACAATGAAATGCATGATGATCGTTATGGATACCCTGAACAATACTCAGTGAATAAATGTTCATCATGTAACTTTGCTGAAATTAACCCAATTCCATCTAGTGAAGTATTAGAAAGTATTTATACAGATTATTATCCCAGAAAAGCAATGACTGCTGATGATGTAAAAGCAACTGCTGATAATTTCTCTAGAAAACCAAATAGCGACAAAAACAATCTACAAGGAGAAAAAAATAAATGTCATAGTTATATAACTGCTGGTAGCAAAGTTTTGGATATAGGTTGCGGAAACGGAGTATCTCTTTTAGAAATTACTAAACTTGGTGGTGATGCATACGGAACAGAACTAGATAAAAATATAAAACCAATTGCAGACGAACTAAATTTAGAAATACATTTTGGCGACATAGACACAATGCCTTACCCTGATGATTTCTTTGATTTCATCACAATGAGTCAGTTAATAGAACATATACCTGATCCTAAAGATTTTTTAATCAAAATATCAAAAAAATTAAAGGTTGGTGGTAAAATAATTCTTAGTACACCAAATATAGAAAGTGCAAATGCAAAGCGAACCGAAAAAAAATGGATTAACTGGCACATTCCATATCACGTAAATTTTTTTTCACAAAAAAGTATAAATGTTCTGGCTAAAGAAACTGGATTCAAAGTTCTTAAATCCGAAACTACCACTCCAATGGGTTGGGTTGCATTACAATATCTTACCAATAAAAAAGAACGAGTATCACTGGGAAACAAAGAAACCATCTGGCAACCGCGTCCTAAGAACATGAATACATTAGAATATATTAAATACTTAAGTTTCAAAGAATTCAGTTTGAGAGTTCTAGCATTATTGAATAGTTACTTCACCATTCCAGCATGGCGGATACGCGATAAAGCCGGCAAAGGAGAGAGCTTTATTGTATTTCTGGAAAAAGCATAGACTAATAAAACTTGTTGACTTATACCCTTAAAAATAGTAGAGTATGCCTGCTCAATTATAAATATTCTTCGTAAATGAAAGAAACAATTATCCTACCAAAACGTAGCTGGCTACGGATAGACTTCCGGGAAATGCTCCAATATAAAGATCTCTTTTACTTTCTTGCACTTAGAGATGTAAAAGTAAGATACAAACAAACAGCCATTGGAATATTGTGGGCTTTTTTTGTACCTATCATAAGTATGGTAATTTTTACAGTCTTTTTTGGAAACCTAGCTCAAATAGATTCTAGCGGTGCTCCATATCCAATATTTGTTTATGTTGGTTTAGTTTTCTGGCTCTTTTTCTCACAAGCACTATCAAGTGCTAGCGGTAGCTTAGTATCTGATCAAGAGATGATCAAAAAAATCTATTTTCCAAGATTAATATTACCATCATCAACAGTAATTGTTGCTTTTATTGATTTCTTAATTGCCAGCTCCATCCTCTGTGCCATGATGTTTTATTATCAATTCGTCCCTAAACCAATTAGTCTATTTCTTATTCCAATATTGATTCTCATTACCTACTTCACTAGTTTAGGTATGGGATTATTTCTATCAGCAGTAAATGTAAAATATCGTGATGTCCGATATATTATTCCGTTTTTTATTCAAATGCTACTTTTTTTAACACCCGTAATTTATCCCGCAAAAATTGCTGGCGAGAAATACCAATGGATTCTAAATCTTAATCCAATGTCTGGTGTAATTGAAAACGCTCGTGCCATCATTATTGGAAATACGCCAATTAATCTAGAAAGTCTAGCCATGTCTATAGGTATTTCAATATTGTTATTTATTGTAGGCTTATTTTATTTCCGTAAAACCGAACAAAAGTTCGCAGATGTAGTATAAAATTATGTCCAAACCTGTAATTCTAGCTGAAAATATTTCAAAACAATATCAACTAGGGGAAATGGAACCCTATGTAGCTTTACGTGATGTAATTGCTAAATCTTTAAATCCAAAAAAATGGTTCACAAACAAAGAATCCCATCGAGAAACATTCTGGGCACTTAAAGATATAAATTTTTCTATAGAGAAAGGTGAAGTAATAGGATTAATCGGTAGTAACGGAGCTGGTAAAAGTACCCTATTAAAAGTATTGTCCCGCATCACATCACCAACCACTGGTAAAATAACTTTACGTGGCAGAGTTGCTAGCTTATTGGAAGTTGGCACTGGATTTCATCCAGAATTAACTGGCCGAGAAAATGTATTTCTAAATGGAGCTGTATTGGGCATGACAAAAAGAGAAATCTCAAAAAAGTTTGATGAAATTGTTGAATTCGCAGAAGTAGAAAAATTCTTAGACACCCCAGTAAAAAGATATTCTAGTGGGATGCGCGTGCGTTTAGCATTTGCTGTAGCTGCCCATCTAGAACCAGAGATTCTTTTAGTAGATGAAGTACTAGCTGTTGGTGATACCCAGTTTCAAAAAAAGTGCCTTGGCAAAATGGATGAAGTAACAAAAGAAGATGGTCGCACTATCATTTTTGTTAGCCACAATATGGGAGCAATTCAAAGCTTATGTAAATCATGCGTTGTGCTGAATCAAGGAAAAATTGTAACGATCGCAGATACAGACAAAGCTGTTCAAGAATATCTACGCCTGACAAATTCTCAAGAATCAGGAACTGGTCCGTTTGATACAAAAATCAAAAACTTTACTATTGAACAAATTAGATTGTCCCAAATGCAGTACAGCAAGCCTCTGATTACAGAGTTGCTAGTAACTAATAACACCGATAAAGAACTCAATAATATTAGAGTTGGTATCCAAATATTTAACAGTCAGTTAGCACGCATCATGACAGTTACAGCAAAAATAGATGCCATTCCTAAAGGAAAACATAAACTTGAAATTTCTGCTGAAGATACAAATCTTCCACCCGGAAATTACAGCATTAGCTTAGGGCTGGGACTGCTTGATACAGGAATTTTTTACCGTCCACAATTATTATTCTTTGAAATGCAACCAACTAGTGTAATTGATCCTTTTATTGTGTCGCGCAGAGATGTCTTAGGATCTTGTCCTCCAACTGATTATAAAATTACGCAACTATCATGAAAAAATTCATAGTCATAACTAGCATTAACGACAGAACTAAAGCGGTAAAAGCTTTTGAAAAAATTCCAGATTGGCACGTTGTTCTTGTTGGAGATAAAAAAACTCCACAAATTAAAAGTTCAAAAAACTTAACCTTCCTTTCAGTTCAAGATCAAAAAAAACTAGGCTACGAATTTGTTCGCTACAGTCCTTATAACCACTATACTAGAAAAAACATCGGGTATATTTATGCAATGCGTCAAGGAGCAGATATTATCTATGATACAGATGACGACAATCTGCCATACAAACATTGGAAGTGTCCAGATTTTACTAGCAAAAGAAGTATAGAGACAAAAGACAAATATTATAATGTATACAATTACTTTTCAAAGAAATTAATTTGGCCACGAGGATACCCGTTAGACCTCATTCAAACAAAAAATAAGAGCAAGTTAAAACAACATTCTAAATTAACTAGTATTGGAGCATGGCAAGGTTTAGCTGATACAGATCCAGATGTTGATGCCATTTATCGCTTAGTCTTTAACGACACTACCAAATTCGATCGAAAAAAAAGTATTCATTTACCAAAAAAGTGTTACTGTCCGTTTAATTCGCAAAATACTTTCTGGCAAAAAAAAGCATTTCCATTATTATATCTCCCCGCAACTGTTAGTTTTAGATTTACTGATATTCTAAGAGGTTATCTGGCACAACATATTATGTGGCTACATGGCATGCATTTAGGTTTTACTGAGGCAACTGTTTACCAAGAAAGAAATGCTCACAACTTAATGAAAGATTTTGCTGATGAAGTTGAAGTATATCAAAACACTAAACCAATCATTGAATTACTTCAAAATATAAAACTAGGTAAAGATTTATTGAAAAACTTAGAAATTGTTTACACTGCTCTTCATAAAAATGGATTTGTATCCAACGACGAAATCAAACTTGTAAGAGCTTGGTTGACTGATATAAAATAACTATATGTTACACTCTATCATTAGTTGGGACTCGAGTTATCGTAATTTTTTTCATCTAATTAATGGTCTACTAAATCAAGATTTCCCTAGGAATAATTTTGAACTTATTTATGTTGAACAAAGAAGCCGTGAATTTGCCGATAAGTATAATCACAAAAAGGGATTAAAATCGCTGTTCGATCGCCATAAAGAAGTTAAAGACCAAATGAATATCAAGATAATTTATTTGGACGAGAATGTTAATACTGAAGCTTATCACTTATCAAAATGTAATAATGCTGGCATAGCGGCATCTCAAGGCGATATAATTTCAGTAATGGATGGAGATCAACTTCTACCTAAAGACTTTCTAACTGTGCTAACAAAGCATCATCAACAAGGAAAGTACAAAGTATTTAATGCGTTTCGTAGAATGGCTCAATACCCAGCTGGGGCATCCTTTAAGGAATGGCAAAATGCTAACAACGATCTAGCATCTGTGCTAGCAACTTGCCCAACAAAATATAGACAACCTGAATTATTTCCACCCCGCCGAAATTTTGGACCAATGATATCCGCGGCAAGAAAGTATTGGGATATAATAGAAGGATATGACACTAATCCTCTTTGGAGTACTTCTCTATCCAAAATTGGAGAAGATGTCAGTATCAGATTGGAAATGGCCGCTAACAGCAAAGGAGCTGTACTTACAGACACATACACGGCACACCCATGGCATCCAATTGGGACTAATGGTTTACGAACTAGTGAAAAAGTTAAACTTTATTTTAAATTGCAAGAACAACTTTTAAAGTGGCCTGAGGAACATAATAATCCAAAGCTATCTGATAGAACAGAATACGCTGATATACTCTACGAAAAAAATAAAGATTATGTTGCTGAAATACAAGAATTAAATGAGCAAGATGATATTCAGCAAGTAATACCAAATGATTTACGTCGAAGAATAATTTCTTGTAAAAAAACTCAACTTCAAGATATGTTAGCTCTAGCTTATAGCAAATTAATTAGAAAAAATGGATAATTTAATCTTCCTCTTTTCCACACCTCGTTCTGGTTCAACTTTACTGCAGAAAATATTAATGTCTCATCCAGAAATTTGTTCTGTATCTGAACCATGGATATTGTTACCACTCCTATATCCAAAAAAACAAAATGATCTAACAGTAGATTACGATAAGGAAGTTTGTCGTCAAGCGCTACAAGATTTTTTTTCAGAACTTCCAAAAAAAATGTTTTCTTATGATAAGTCATTAAAAGAATTTGTCACTGACATATATAGTTCAGCTTGTGACAATGAAAAATATTTTCTTGATAAAACTCCTCGTTACTATTTTATTATTCCAGAAATAGCAAAATTATTTCCTGAGGCAAAATTTATTTTTTTAGGCAGAAATCCTTTGGCAACATTAGCTTCAGTGATTGAAACATGGAACTTTGGTAAATTAAATGTAAAACCTTCAAATACAGATCTGTATGAAGGTCCACATCTCCTGAGTGATGGATATGAATTGCTGAAAGAAAAAAGTATATTAATTAAATATGAAGAGTTAGTAGAAAAATCAAGCGAAGTTACAGAGAAGATTTGTAACTATCTAGAAATACCATTCAATTCAAATATGATCCAAAATATTCAAAAAGAAAAACTTCATGGCACCATGGGAGATCCCTATATAGCTAAAGAAAAACAGGTACAGAATAAGTCATTAGAAAAATGGAAAACTACATTCAATACAAATTTACGTATACAGTACGCAAAAAAATATCTACGTTCATTAGACTCAGAAAAATTATCCCTCCTTGGATATAATATTGAATCTATCTTATCCGAGCTAGCTAAACTCCAACCAAAAAAACAATCTCCCCAAAATTGGTTAGCTGATCGATACGCTATATATAAGGCAGGTCAATAAAAAGACAACTCCTTAAACAGTGATGCTTTGATAAAGTTCACTATATTTTTTTGCTTGCTCTGAATATGTATAATTATTTTCAGCCTTAATTCTAGATTGACTAGAAAGCTTCTGCCATCGTTCTTTATCTTCCAATACCCAAACAATTCCAGCAGCTAATTCATCCACATCAAATGCTTTAGCTAAATACCCATTATTTTGATGATCAATCATATCTGGCATGCCGCCAATATTAAATGCCACACATGGTGTTCCACAAGCTAAAGCCTCTACAATTGTATTTGGTAGATTATCTTGGCGGGACGGAGCAACAAATACATCGGCCATAGAATATATTTCTGCAATCTCAGACTCTCCAGCAACATGACCTAAATGCTTAATTGGTAAATTAATATCACTGTAATCCTCTGGCTGATACTTACCAAAAACTACTAACTCAATATAATTATGTGTAGCATTAACACTTAATTTTTTTAATGCTTTTTTTAGTAAATCCACTCCCTTTCTTGGACTAGCAGTATTTCCAGCGCCAAACAAAATAAGTTTACTCTGTGGATTTATATTATGTTTCTTTCGTAACACAATCTTTTCTTGTGGTTTAAAAATTTCTTGGTTAACACTATTTGGAATTACTTCAATTCGATAATTCTTGAACAATACACTTTTTCGAACACAACTTGCTAACCACTTACTAGGTGTTACTACAACTAGATCAGTTAGTGTAGACCATGCCTTTTGTTTTCGTTGCCACGTCCAACGATTTACATCAAATCCAGATTCTCCAGCTGGTCGATTTGTTTTTAAATATCCCTCTTGATAACGTTGATCACTAGTGTAATGCTCTGTGCCACAAAATGCCCACATATCATGCATCGTCCATACAATTGACCCTTGCCACTTAGCAAGAGATTCCAATCGCACAAAGCCACCATTAATCCAATGTAGATTTATTACGTCAGGATTCAACTCTTTTAACTTTCGTGCCACACCATCCGGATACCATGCACTCGAACGATACACCGTATCAGGCGAGTTAGAAAATTTACCAGGAATTTCATCCATAAATGAACTGAACGAACTAATTTTTCTTACTAACTCGTTAGTCGGATGTTTACCGATTACATTTTTATCATCACTATATTTGAATTTTACCAATAGTGAAGAATCTACATTGTTAGCACGCAAAGCAGTATGCAAGCGATAGGCGGCCATAGAACCGCCACCTCCTTTGATATCCATTGTACTCAACTGTGCAACTTTCATGCTCTAAGCCAATTCTCTTAACATATTCTCTTTAATCAAGGTGTAATTACAACTCTGATCAACATCTATCATCACGTAACCCATGGCAAAAAGTTTTTCTAACGATCCTTTGATTCGAGATTTATAATCATTGTCCATTTTAGTATGCCCCTCATCAAATTCGATACATAATATATCAATATCAACCTTATCATCTACTAAAGAATCTAACACTTTATACTCAGCACCTTCAATGTCTAACTTTAATAAAGATAATTTATCATGCTGTAACTCTCTCATAATAGTCGATAATCTTTTTACCTTTGCTTCAAAATAAGTATCAGTTTTCTGTAGATTCACAATCGAATGTGAGACATGATCTGGATTTTTTGGAGAATAAAACTTCATGGTGGTGTCTTCATCCCATAAACCAACGTCCACAAAAACAAAATTTGGATCTGGCTCAACATTTTTCTCTATGTATTCTTGCGCGCGTGGCGTAGGATCAAAAGCATAAACTTTACAAACATATTTTTTAATTATACCCAAATCAAAACTAACATCTTCACCAACGCCTGCACAATAACAAACTGAATCTTTAGTTAGATAATTTGCTGGAATCACCCAGCCACCATAATTTGTACCGATTCGTTCAGTCTTAACTTGATAAATTTTCTCCTTGGTTAATGGATCTTTACCTAGTAAACCATATACTTTGTTATTAACTCTCTTCCAAATAACTGAGGGTATATTAAAAACATTCATAATTAAGCTGATTCTTTTATTTGTGATAATTTTTTATATAAAATATATTCAGGTTCCAACATTTCTCGTAGCTGATCTTGCTCTTTTTCTGTAACCATAATGCTACTTGGGGTCTTACGAGTATGAAGAGCTTGCAGTTGAATTCCTAACTTATCGGATAACCCAGCAACACCTTGCGAAAAATTTTCTGTGAAGAAAAAATGTGAACAAGATACAATATTAGTAGTAGCTTCGTCTATACTATATTCCTTTGAAAACATGTATAACTGATTTAATAAAAACTTTTTTGGAATATTCTTTAAAAAATCTTCAAAACTATTTCCTAGCCATTTACTTTGTTTTTGCATTCCCGGATGTTTTGCATTATCCTGTTTCATTTCAATCAACATTTTATAATGAGACACAACTCTTTCTAAGGGATCTCGTACACAAGTAACAGTAAAGGTTTTATCAGGAATCACAACTTCATGCATTGGCTCATGAGAAAAAGCATAATAATAATTACCCCTTTTAATTATACTGTGGTTAAAACCAGCAAATACCTTATTGCTACTAATTATTCGATGATTAGGCTTTTGCATCATCTCTCGATAAACATCTCTGCCATCTCTACCACCTAGAGATAAAAACATGTGGTTTAAGCTTGTTCCACCAGTTTTTCGAATATGATATAGATATATCCGTTTATAGTCCCCCTTAATCGAATATTGGGACGATAACTTGATACTCTTAATGCTTTCCAAAACATTACTTGGCTTTGCAACTGTTGCTAGATGCGAAATGAGGCTCATGCAGTTGAATTTGGAGTTATATAAAGTTGTCGATATTATACTGAAAATATAGCTGTGTGACAAGGCAATGATAATGTATCCATGATATTGTCCTCATATCATTGTTCTGTTACCATACACAAAGCTACAATGAAAATAGTAGGCAATTTATGGATATCACAAAAATTCTATTCTTAAGCCATTACGGGGCAAATCACCAATTTCAAGATTTTTTTAGTGAAATAGGAAATCGACCTGGATTTGAGGTAAAAGTAGTTTTACCAAAAGAAGTGCAATATACCAATGGATATCAGCCACAATATTTTCTGGAACGTAAAACGATTAATAATGTTGAGTACATTCCGGGAAAATTATTCAGAAAAAAAACGTATCTATTATCTGGATACTTCCCAGCCTTACCTTTGGCTATCATGCAACATAATCCAGATATAATAATTGTAACCGATGAAACCTTTACATTCGATACGTTCTTTGTAGTTCTTTACAAATTACTCTTCTTTAAACGATATCGTATTGTTACCTGGAGTCAGGCAAAATATTTTGAAGATTCCAGCTACCTACCATGGCCTGTTAGAATACTTTTAAAATTTAATAAGTTATTTGCCCATAGATTTGTAGCCCGTAACCATGGCCAAGAAGAAAGAATTAAGAAAGCTTTACCAATCGGCAATAAAGTTAAAACTGTTTACTGGAGTAGTGACCCCGCTCAATTTAAACCTCTTAACTTATCAAGTGCAAAACTCGTAAAAAAGTTAAAGCAGGAAATTATTTTTGATCAAAAATATATTCTCGGCTTTGTTGGCCGAGTTGTTCCTGAAAAAGGAGTATTGAATATAATTCAAGCATTAGCTGATTTACCAGAACATGTTTCATTTGTAGTGGCTGGTGATGGGAATGAAGAATATATTATGAAATGTAAAAAATACATTACAGAACATAAATTAGAAAAACGTTGCTTTATGTTAGGTGCCCAAGATTACGATCGTCTAGTATATCTATATAATATAATTGATTTACTTATTTTGCCTACTAATAAAGGAAAGAGAGACTTCTATGAATTATTTGGAAGAGTTTTGGTTGAAGCTATGATGACGAAAACATTAATTCTTGGAAGTAACAATGGAGCAATCCCTGAAGTTGTAGGAGATGATAGATTTATCTTTCAGCAAGGAAATCAACAATCCATGATAGAAAAAATACTTTTCTGTTTAAATCTTGATGATACTGAACGAACAAAAATTTTGGAAAGTAACTATCTACGCTCCCAACAGAAATTCACCATCAAAGCCTTTGCTGATAATTTATTAGAACTTTCTGAATAGATTGTATCAATTATGATTTATGTATTAACAGCCATTTATAATCGTCGAGACACTACGCTCAAGTTTATAGAAAAAATTTATAGCCAAACAATGCAAGATTTTGAAATTGTGGTAGTTGATGATGCTTCAACAGATGGTTCGGTTGAAGCAATAAAAAAACATTTTCCAAAAGTAAAAATACTATCTACTAAGGGTGACGTTTTCTGGACAAGAACCATGGCTATGGGGGTTGAGTATATAAAAAAAGAAGCTCAACCGGAAGATTTCATTCTGTTTGCTAACAATGATCACTTTCCAGAAAAAGATGCTTTAGAAATCTGCTATCAAACTAGCTTGAAGTATAATAGAGCTGTCGTTGCTGCAGCAATAAAAAATTCCACGGGAAAAATAATTAGTGGCGGGCATGTAGCTAAATGGAAAACCAGAACATATCCTCTGATACCAATTCAAGAAAATGGTGTTTATGATGGACAGATTGATGTAATGACAGGCAGATTCACGCTCCTACCGATAGAAGTTTTTTCTAAAGTTGCCTTTGATTATAAACGCTTTCCCCATTATCTATCAGATTATGATTTTTTTCTGCAAGTAAAAAGGGCTGGTTTTAAAATGGTGGTATCTTATGATGCTGTTTCTCACGATACTGGGATTAAATCAGGAATTGAATCTAGGATAAAAAACCCAACTCTCAAACAAGCTTTTGATGATGCCTTTCATATAAAATCACACAGCAATATGATTTATATGATTAAATATTTATTAAAGAATTGTCCCAACCAATACTACAAAATAAAGCATATTGTCCTACTTATTGGATTTCATGCTATAAAAATTACAAAAGTAGCTATTCTATCCCCGTTCAAATTGGTGAGATAATAGACTTTTTTATATAATAAAGCCTGCTTCTAGTGAGATATAAAATGAAGATAATACAACAACTAGTAAAATTCCTCAAACAACATTCTACCTTGATATTTTTTTTATTATTTTCCTTAATATTTCTTGCCCTTTTAAATAACTGGATATGGCCCACACCTGATGAGTATATCTATGCAAACATTGTTAACGCTTTCAAAGGTGCATTTAATGGAGAAATTTCCTGGTATAACATTAATACAGAGCATACATTTTTAGTGGCGTTTGTAGCATTTTTATACAATCTAATCACAAATCCTCAGACTCTAACTGAATATAGAATTCCAATTTTTATCTTCGCTGCTGGATTTATAATATCCCTTTATTTACTTACTAATCATTTAGACATTAAAAAGGAAAGACGCAAGTGGTTTCTTTTTATCTTATTACTAATTCCAGGTTTTTGGATATTCTCGGTTCGTTTAATGCTAGACATTCCAGCAACTTTTGCATTTACTTTCCTAGTCTACTTACTGGCAAAAAAAGCCAAAGCATATCAAATTGGTCTTGGCCTATTGTTGCTAATGTTGATAAAAGATTACTATTTGTTGCTGGCTGCTCCAATGATTTTTACAATTACTATACTAGACTCTTGGAAAATAAATAAAGAAATATCATATAAAATATTATATATCATAAAAGAATCTTTAATAATTGCCTTCCCTACTTTTATTGCAACGATACTATTACTAGATTTTAACATGTTGCCATATCCCCGCTTATATGAAAATCTTCTTCGTTTTGTATTTGGTGATATATACATTTTCATCAACAAACTTATTTTTTCTGTGCTGGATCAAATTCTTTCTCTTAGCCCATCTGATACTCCACTAATAAGTGAATTAAGCCAATCTAAAATTGCTATTGCGGAATACTCAAGAGAAATTCCAACAGGATTAGTTGAATCTCAAATTCAACGCGCACCTGCTAACTTCTTTCAAAAACTTTGGTTGATTTATTCTTATAATTTTTCCGAGCAAGATTTAAATATTTTTATTTTACCTTTAACATCTCTAGGGATTTGGATAAGTGCAAAGCGAATATTTAACAATTTTAAAAAACATTATAGTAAAATACGACCAGACATTGTAATGATGACATTACTCCTCGTATTCGTTTATCTGAATTATCATGAGGCTGAAAGCATTATTGGTTTCCGAGTTACATTGCCAATATTAGTTTGTATTATTTACTTTACATTTCTCGCCGCTCGCCAAATACTAACAAAATTCTCCAAACGACAATCAATTATATTTTCATCAGTATTTATATTTTTTGTAATTTTGTATTGGTTTGATATCAAAGATCTTGTATATGGTAGTGCACTAGCAAATGCCTCATTTCTTGCAACTCTATTAACTTATAAACCGATAATTTTTATTGCACTTTTTGTGATTCTCTTAATAGGAGTCATATTATTCCCAAAGATAAAACTCAAACAGAAATACCCCATCCTCGGATTAATAATAATTACCTTACTCTGTTTAAAAATGGCTCCTTTTTATTTTAATAACAAGTTGTCCTTAGCAACTTACGGATATGATTATGGCGCACCTACCGCTACAGACTCATTAAAAAATGCATCTAATAATGGTTTAATAGCTAGTAATGCTCATTTCTATGAAACTCAATACTATTCCTCAGATATACAAATTCGTAATAATCACGCTGTAGCCCTTATTAGAACATTCGACACAAATTACCAACAAAGATATTTCACCATCAAACCAAATGAACTACTCACAAATAAGTTACGTAAAAATGGAATTAATTATTACTGGATCCTAAATAATAGTAATAATCAAAAAGATCTCCAAGAATTTTACAAGGTATTAGATAAATACCCTTTAGCATTTACCAAAGTAGATGAACAGAGAATTGGCAACCGAACACAATGGATGCTCTACAAATTCAATCACAAAAAATACCGTACAATATACGGTACCAAAAAAATAAATACGCCAGATAGCTAATCCTGATATAAAGACTTTATTTTGGTTACCATCTTTGGGACGGAAAATTTATCCGCAACTACTGCCCTTGCTTGCATCCGCATGTTATCTGAAATATCAGAAGAATCAAAAAAATTCTTGAGTATTTTTGCATTATTAACATAATCAATCTTATCAACTTCGTACCCAGCATTTAAAACTGCTAATTCTGGAACATGACACTCATATGAAATCATAGTCGGTAAACCAACGGCCGCAGCTTCTAAAATAGATATTGGCAATCCTTCACTGCGTGATAACATTAAAAATGAATCACATGATTTAATAAATTGCTTCTTTTCCATTCCAGATAATAATCCTACAAAAGTAACAAATTTTTCTAAATTATCTTCTTTAATTATATTCTCTAATCGTTGTTGTTCATCACCTTCGTTGGGTCCGATAATAAAAAAATGAAATGCCACCTTACCAACTAGATGCTTAAGTGTTAATAAGGAATGATCTAATCCCTTGATGTATTGTACTCTTCCTAAGAAACAAATTAACTTTGTATCTGCAGGTAAATTATATTTCGCATGCAAATTAATTTCTTGAACATCATAATACTGATCCAAATTAATGCCATTTGGTACAATTGAAACATTTGCATTTGAATCAATCTTATTTATTGTCAGTTGTTCTGCTTTAGTTAGAGCAATAACATATTTAGCTTCTAATAATAAAAAAAGAACTTTTCGAATAAAAAATCTTTTTATAAAACCAAACCTAGCCTGTAATCGCACATCCTCTAAAGATCCATGTGGTTGAATTATGAAAGGAATGTGATATTTCTTTGCATAGTACCTAACTACAATATTTTGGTACGTAAAAAAATCATGACAATGAATAATATCAAATTGTTTTATATTATCTTTACACCATTTTCTAAAACCTATCGGCAAAAATAAATTAGTTTTTTTTGCAATTGAATTACTTACATTCCGAAACCTCACAACTCTAATTCCATCGATATCCTCATTTAGAAAATATATTCTCTCTTTACCATCAAGAGTATCTGTTGTAGCAACAGTTACCTCATGGCCATTATTAACCATGTGCTGAGATATAACTAAACATGTCTGGATAGGACCGCCATAACTAAAGGCCGGCACAAAATATGGAATAACCTGAAGAATTTTCATCTAAGAAATTATTTTATAAATCATAATTATTCCTCCTACGTGTATCAAATGCAAAATGTTTAATATAAAACTATTGGAATATTTTTTAGCTATTTGTGCTTCTCGCTTAAATTGCTTTACAAAACCTTGGCTACTTTTATTATCAGTATACGAACGAAACGCAGCTATGTTATCTGTTAGCTTATAAGGTTGGTACTTCTTGCCAAGTCTGCACCAATATTCATAATCCATAACTAAGTGCTCATCTTCATTGATAAATCCAATTTCATCTAATAAATCCCGTCGCCAAAAAACTGCTGGCTGGCTAATAAAATTCACTACTAATAGTTTGTTATACGAATATTTTTTTCCTAGCCACTCTTTATATTTTGTTATTATGCCTCGTGTTTCATCTCCAGATTCATCTATGATATTACAACCACCATATAACCATTTTAAGTCTTTCTGTTTGGAAAATTCTGCCACTAATTTTTTTAAAGCATCTTTTAGATAAACATCATCCGAATTCAAATAAGCAACTATATCACCAGTAGCCATTTTTAATCCTTTATTGATTGCATGTGATTGCCCACGATCCTCTTCAGAAAGCCATTTTATTCTAGCATCCATTGCTGCATACTTTTTAATAATATCAATTGATCCATCAGTAGATGAACCATCAATAATAATATACTCCAACTCAAAATCACCACGCTGATTAATAACGCTTTCTATTGTTTGGGCAATAAAATTTTTCTGATTATATGAAGGTGTAATTATAGATACCTTCATATTTAAGGCAAGTTAGCCTGAAACCATTCAAAAGTTTTTCTAATACCGTCCTCAAGCGAAGTATCTGCTTTCCAACCAAGTCCATTTAATTTACTTACATCTAATAATTTTCGCGGAGTTCCATCAGGTTTACTTGCGTCATATACAATTTCGCCTTCAAAACCTATTACCTTCTTAATCAATTCTGCTAACTCTGAAATCATAATATCTTCACCAGTGCCAATATTTACTATTTCATCCTCATCATAGTTCTGCATCAAAAAATAAACTGCATCAGCTAAATCGTCAACAAACAAAAATTCACGACGTGGCTTTCCTGTTCCCCAAACCGTAACAGTGGATTGATTATTTTTTTTTGCTTCATAAATTTTTCGTAATAATGCTGGTAGTACATGTGATTTTTCTAAATCAAAGTTATCATTAAAACCAAATAAATTTGTCGGCATCACAGAGATAAAATTCGTCCCATATTGTTTATTGTATGATTGACACATTTTTATACCAGCAATCTTTGCTATAGCATACGGTTCATTTGTTGGCTCTAAAGTTCCTGTTAAAAGATACTCTTCTTTCATTGGCTGCTTAGACAATTTAGGATAAATACAGCTACTGCCTAAAAACAATAATTTCTTAACTCCAACTTCTTTAGCATTACTAATAATGTTATTCTGAATCTGTAAATTCTGATAAATAAAATCACCAGGATAAATATCGTTAGCATTAATGCCACCTACTTTAGCTGCAGCTAAAAATACATAATCTGGTTTTTCAGTAGCAAAAAATTCTGTAACGGCTGCTTGATTTACTAAATCTAATTCTTTTCTAGTACGCTTAATAATGTTAGTAAAACCCTCTGCTTCCAACTTTCGTACTATCGCACTACCAACTAATCCTCGGTGTCCAGCAATATATATTTTATCATTTTTATCCATACTATTTTATATGTCCTTTCTCGCGTACATAATAATCGTAATCCGCATCTATCATGATTTGAGTTAGCTCTTTAAAAGTAACTTTCGGTTCCCAACCTAAATCTTTCTTAGCTTTGGAATAATCACCAATTAATAAATCAACCTCAGTTGGTCGAAAATATTTAGGATCTATATTAACAATTTCCTCTCCCGTTTTTTTATTATAGCCTTTCTCATCAACTCCCTTACCCTCCCAAATAACATCAATATCCAAACATTTTGCAGCAACTTCTACAAACTCTCGCACTGAATGAGTTTCCCCAGTTGCTATTACATAATCATCTGGTTTATCTTGTTGCATCATCATCCACATAGCTTCAACATAATCAGGAGCATATCCCCAATCACGTTTTGCATCCATGTTGCCCAAATACAATTTTTTATCGATGCCCAATTTTATCTTAGATAAAGCTCTGGTTATCTTTCTAGTTACGAATGTTTCTCCACGTCGGGGTGATTCATGATTAAACAAAATACCATTACTAGCAAAAAGATCATATCCTTCCCGGTAATTTCTAGTAATCCAGTATGAATAAACTTTAGCCACTGCATATGGTGATCTTGGATAAAAAGGCGTATCTTCTTTTTGTGGTACTTCCTGTACTAAACCAAACATCTCTGAACTTGATGCTTGATAAAACTTTGTATCCTTTTTTACATCGCGAATCGCATCTAAAATTTTAAGCGTTCCTAATCCAGTCACCATAGCTGTATATTCCGGAATATCAAAACTAACCCGCACATGACTTTGAGCACCTAAATTATAAATTTCGTCTGGTTTAATTTCTCTAATTAATCTAGCTAAATTACTTCCATCAGTTAAATCACTATAATGTAAAAAAAGTCTTACTCCATTTAAATGTGGATCCTTATACAAGTGATCAATTCGTCCAGTATTAAATTGGCTAGATCTCCGCATTGTACCATGAACTTCATAGCCTTTGTCTAATAATAGTTCTGCTAAGTAAGATCCGTCTTGTCCTGTGATTCCAATTAGTAATGCTTTTTTCATAAAAATTTTATTATTGTTGTTTATCCTTAAATGAATCTACTTTCGTTAAAGTTTTTTCTCGAACTTTAGTTTCTAATCTCTTTTCTATCCTCGTTATTAATAAATAATTATGAAATGTAAGAAACAATATGATAACAAAAGCAATGATAGAAAATAAATCAAATGCGCGTGAAATACCTAAACGTTCCGTTATAAAATTAAACTTATCCGGCAACCAAATTACAATTACAAAACTAAGAAATAATACTACCCAAATAACAAATTGATATCTATTGAACGCTCCTCGTTTATACTGCAAAAACGTCATATATATCATAGCTAAGCCAAAAATTGATGCTACTATTTGAATATTTGTCATAGAAGTTTCCACTTAATTATTTGAAGTAATATCTTGATCCCGTCTATTGCTGTAGTCCCTTTATAGTCATCATGATAAATAGTATCAATATCTACCTCTGCATATTTTAAATGATACTCACTGGCTCGAACAATCATTTCGGTTTCTGCCTCATATCCACTACTCTCCCATTTCAACTTATCATAAGCATCAACTGTAAACGCCCGATAGCCAGATTGAGTGTCGTGAACAAAAATATGAAAAAGTTTATTAATAATTACCGATAAAACTCTATTTCCCATAAACATCATAAATGGCATATCTTTATTAAACTGTCTTGCTCCGAATACTATATCAATATCTTCATCTACTAATGCATCTAGAAATTTTGGTATACTCTCTGGCTTGTGCTGATTATCCGCATCCATACATATTATATAATCTGCACCCAACTTTTTGGCAGCGTCACATCCAGTCTTTAGAGCTGCTCCCTTTCCTAAATTTATTTCATGCTGAAGAGCGATTACCTGGCCACCCATACTATCTGCGATCTCAAAACTACTATCTGATGAACCATCATCAATCACAATAACTTGAGATACATATGACCTAACTTTATCTAACACTTCTTGTAAATGAATCTCTTCATTATATGCCGGTATTACTGCTATTGATTTCATGAATTTACTTAATTTTTACTAATGTATCGTTAAGAAAACCACATTTTCTCAATATTTGCAAGAGATAATGATATTATATTATACTAAACCAGCTTAATTGATCATGTTATAATTAATTGTCATTATTGTCATATTTATAGATCTCAATCATCTCAAATCTAATAGAAGGATAACAATATAAGGCAATATCGACCAACGTGCGCTATAGTGCTAATATTCAAGACTTAATTATATACGTAAAATAACACAGTCTGTTTCGCATGAATAAAAAATTAAAAATCACCCTCAGCTTAAGTATTGTAGCAATAGTGGCTATATTTTTAGTTTTCATATCACTATATTGGAATGATTTTGCCATCACGCCAGATGCTAGTGGATTAGCCTGCGGAGCCAAAGTATTAGCCGAAACCGGTGAGTTCAGTACTTATTCATTAACCGGAAATAGTTATGAAATGTGTTGGCGACCATCTACCTATCCTGTTCTACAAATCATCCATGCAGGATTATTAAAAATATTGCCCATCCAAAGTCATCATCTATTATTATTAACAGGTGGTCTAGCTTTTTTGGCATGCGTTGTAGGAGTTTGGTTAATAGGCTGGTTATTAAGTAAATCTCCAACCATTGCTCTATTTGCTGGATTATTTTCTGCTTTGTCTCCTGCTCTAATAAGGTCATTAGTTTTGACTCCGCAAAATCTATTTGGTTATATGCTAATTATTTTTTGTATTATTTTTGCTATTTTGGCCATCACTAAACAGCAACATCGATGGATCGCTTTTGCTTTGTCACCATTTAGCCTACTAGCTCTCGTTCATGATTTATCTTTCGGCATTGCGGCAATTGTATTTTCCTCATGGTTTGTTCTTTTTTATATAAAATCATGGAAAATAAAAATTGGTCTAATTACTACTGGAATTATTGTTTTAGTGCTTGATTTTACATTAGCTATATTTCCTGTGTCTATCAAAGGTATGATCGGCTACTTCATAAATAATAGTCTGCCTGGTTTTTATCATCCAATTTGGGATCATCCAGCAATTTGGGGATACTTAATTACAATGCTAGCAGGAGTTGGTTTAGTTTTTGGTTTATCAAAAATAACTAAACAAATAAAATGGTTACTTCTAATCATGTTGCTAGTACCTATAATTCTAGGCCACCTACCATTGTTTGGAATTGGCATCCTACCTAACAGATTCATTCCTTTTGCTTGGATAAGTCTGGCTATTTTTGCAAGTTTCGGCTTAGTAGAATTACGAAAGTATTTAAAATTTACACCTATTGTATTTGTCTTGTTTGCAGTTTTAATTGTAGGTGCACAAGCAACTCATGCCGTAGTGTTTATGAAAGATGATATCGAAGGGTGGTCTTTCCGCTATCGACCACATGATGGTTTTGCTGAAGCGCTTGAATGGCTAGATGATACGAATCATACTGGCAGGTTATTAGGTGTCCAAAGCGCAACTAATCAAGAAATTCTCCATGCTCCATTATGGTACTCTGGCCATACTATTTATTACCCATGGTACAGTTTAAATCATCGTGATATACAAAAATTTAATGTTCTTAATCCATCTTCTCCATTTTCCGAAATTATCAATCAACCAGAAAACCCAACTTATCAAAGACTTCATGCAATGTATACTATTATTGCTAAACCAAAAAACGAAAGAAATACATCCAATATTGCTGAGCTAGGTATTAGTTACTTCATTATTAGTAAAGATTCACCGGTTTATAAAAGTATCTGGAGTACAAACAAATCAGAATATTATCCTGTTATTTACGAAAATACATCATACGTTATTTATGACCTCAAACCTTAAAAATAAGATTTTTTCATCTATTATGTGGGTAATCACTGCACTAATTGCGCTAACTGCTATTTATATTATCTATTTAGCCACCTTGCAAGATACCACTCTATTAGGAGATCCATATTATGAAGATCAAATTTTAGCTCACCAAAGAGCTTTTGCTGCATGGGCATTTACATGGTTTAGTATTGCTTTATCGATGATAGCTGGTATTATGATGCTCGTTATTAAGAAAAGGTGATAGAATATGGAAGTAATGGATAAAAATTTAATATGAATATATTAGTAACCGGAGGCGCTGGTTTCATTGGCTCTCATATAGTAGAAGCTCTACAAGCTGATCATAACGTTGTAATTATTGATAATATTAATGATTACTATAATCCAGAATTCAAAAAAGAAAATTTAGCATTATTACGACCAGAAAAATTTTATCAAGTTGATGTTACAGATTCTACAGCTCTAACTGAAATATTTAAAGATCATAAATTTGATCTGATAATTCATTTGGCAGCTCGTGCAGGTGTCCGATCATCTTTGCTAGAACCAGATTTATATGCGAAAGTAAATTTACTAGGCACAACAAATTTAGCAAAGTTAGCGATGGAATATAATGTAAATCGTTTTATCTTCGGATCAACTTCCGCGGTTTACGGAGATACTACGACAGTGCCTTTTTCAGAAGATGTAAATGTTAATGAGCCGATTTCTCCATATGCAGCTACAAAACGAGCAGCTGAACTAATGCTTTATACCAATCATCATTTGCACAACATTCAAACTACCATCCTACGATTCTTCACAGTATATGGTGAACGTGGTAGGCCAGACATGGCTCCATATCTATTTACAGAAAAAATTCTAAAAGAAAAGGAAATTATAAAATTTGGTGATGGAAATACTAGTAGAGATTATACTTACATAGCAGACATAGTACAGGGTGTAAAAGCTGCCGTAGAAAATCCATTTCCTTATGAAATTATCAACCTAGGAAATAATGAACCAATCTCGTTAAATGATTTCATTGCTACTGTAGAAAAAGTTACTGGTAAAACTGCAATCATTAAACAGGTTGGCATGCAACCAGGTGACGTTCATCAAACATACGCTAATATAGATAAAGCAAAAAAACTTTTAAACTTTAAACCAACTACAAGTCTAGAAGAAGGTTTAAATAAATTTGCCTCATGGTATCAAAACAATCGTATATGAAACAAATAGCAATTCTTGGTACTACACCAGATCTCTCAGCATTAGAATTAGAATCACTTAATGTTTTGAAAAAATGGTCTGGCGGAAATATAGCAGAACTTTCTAATGATGTAGACATTAATATCTTAGGAGGTACCATAAAAATATGTACAGTCGTTGATGAAATATCCCGTGATTTAGCGGGCTTGGATATTTTTAAAAAATACTTAACAGGAGAAAATAAAATTAGGTTTGGTTTTAGTGTTTATGCAGGAGAAAATGCCATGACCGATAATATAGTAAAGCATTACGCAAAAAAATTAGAACGCATAGGGATAGACTGGAAAAAAGAAGTCAGAGCTACCGGTAAATCAATTAGATATGTTAGTAGTAAAGAACCAGCGCTGTCTTCTGTAATTGTACAAAAAGAACATTTGTTAGATAACCAAACAGATTTTTGTTTAGTGCTTTATAATAAGAGTATTTTATTAGCTCGCACCACCTCAGTACAACCATTCAGAGATTTTTCAAAACGAGATTACGGCAGACCACAAAGAGATCATCATTCTGGAATGCTCCCACCAAAAATCGCTAGAATGATGATAAATATTTCACAACCAAATTTAGATGATACTATTCTAGATCCCTTTTGCGGATCAGGCACTATATTGCAGGAAGCTCTATTATCAGGCTACAAAAATGTAATAGGTTCCGACATTTCGAAGAAAAGTATTTTAGACACAACAGATAATCTGGCATGGTTAAACCTACCAAAAATTCCATTACATGTTAGTGATGTTAAGGATATTAAAAATATTTTAGGAAAAGAGTCAATAAATAGAGTTGTCGCTGAAGGATATCTGGGACCGCTGCGACCAAAGAAAACAGATAAAGTTCATCGCCAAATGATCAAGTTATATGAAGAAACATTTCTAGCACTTACAGATATTCTTGCTCCTCAAGCCAGAATAGTATTGGCTGTACCAGCATGGCGCAGACATGATGATACTTTGACATTACCGCTGGCAAAATATTATACAAAACTAAACTACTCACAATTTCATGAACCAATTTTTTACTCCCGACCAGAAGCACGAGTAGTACGTAAAATACTATTTCTAACCTATCAAGGCTAATTAACTTTTAGATTCCAATAAATCTTTTTTTGGCTTAATAAAAGTCCAAAATTTATTCGCGAAAAAATTCCATACTAATACAATTGCTGCAACTATTACCTTGCTAAGAATGTCGTCTATCATTAATACATGAACTAGATAATAAAAGACAGCTAAGTTTATTGCTAAACCAACCAATGAAACTGCAAAGAATTTTGGATATTGTATTTTGTGCCTACCGTTAGGATCTCGAAATGTCCAGTATTTATTCATGATATAACTATTGATATTTGCTATCACAAACGCAACTCCGGTGGCCATGACTAAACGATTTTCCCAAAAATCAAAGTAGCGCGTTAACCCTAAATATACTAAGAAATCAATGCCAGCATTGATTGTTCCCGTAATACAAAATTTTACAAACTGACTAATAAACTGTTTCATAATTATTTCAATGAGGCTTTATTATATAGACAAAGGTTAAAAAAAACAATGATAATGAAATTCTTCAATAATTGACTCCCCCGTACTTTGAACCTATAATATAATCTGATTTTCAATTAATACTTGCATCAAATGAAAGCAGTAAACGAAATTACAGAGGGGAAAAAAGTCTACGCCTTAATTTATTCCGCAGACATGAAGGCTGATGGAGTGCGTTTTTTAACTCCACAAAATTACCCGCTTCAAGTTGGTCTATTAGAACATCCTAAAGGTCACAAAGTAAAACCTCATCGACATCCAAGCTTAAAATACAATGTATCCACTACTCAAGAATTTCTCTACATTGAAAAGGGCAGTGTTGAAGCTACTATTTACCGCAATGATTGGACCGTACTAAAAAAAGTTAAACTAAATAAAGGAGATTTTGCACTATTCGTTGCTGGCGGTCATTCATTTAAAATGTTAAGTAAATGTAGAATCATTGAAATCAAACAAGGCCCATATCCTGGAGATAAGAAAGCTAAAATATTTATGGATTAATATATGCGTGTACCCGTTAATGAACCGCTGATATCAGAAGAAGCAAAAAAAAATATATTAGAAGCAGTAGAAACAGGTTGGATCTCATCTGCTGGAAAATTTGTAGAAGAATTCGAAAACAAGTTCGCATCTTATCTTGGTGTTAAGCACGCCATTACTACAAATAATGGAACAACAGCATTACACACTGCCTTACTCACAATGAATATTGGACCTGGAGATGAAGTAATCGTACCTGCGTTTACAATGATCGCAACAATATTTGCAGTAATGTACACTGGGGCTAAACCAGTTTTTGTAGATTGTGAATTAGAAACATATAATTTAGATCCAGCTAAACTTGAAGAAAAAATTACCAAAAATACCAAAGCAATAATGCCCGTTCATATCTATGGCCATTCCTGCGATATGGATCCAATATTAGAAATTGCCCAGAAACATAATTTGATCGTAATTGAAGATGCTGCTGAAGCTCATGGTGCAACCTACAAAGGAAGAATTTGTGGAAGCATGTCCGACATTGCATGTTTTAGTTTTTATGGAAATAAAATAATCACTACTGGAGAAGGCGGTATGGTAGTAACAAATGACGATGCAATTGCTGAAAAAGCTAGAAAATTAAAAGATCTCTATCACTCTGATACAAGATTCATCCATGAACACGTTGGCTATAACTATAGAATGACTAATATGCAAGCTGCAATAGGATGCGGGGAACTTCAGCATATTGATGAATATATTGAAAAGAAGAATCAGATGGCAGAAAGGTATAATAGCGTACTAAAAGATATTCCAGGTATTAAGTTGCCAACCACACTTCCGAAAAATAAAAATGTTTTTTGGATGTATGCAATTTTAATTGAAGAGGAATTTGGCAAAACTAAAGACGAAGTCCGAACACAGCTAAAAGAAGTAGATATTGATACTAGAGATTTCTTTTACTCGCCAACAGATCAGCCAGTACTAATAAATACTTACGGGGATATTGGATCCTACCCCAACACGGATTACATAGCAAAACATGGCCTATATTTACCTTCTGGTCTAGCAATCACAGATGAACAGATTGATTATGTTTGTGAACAAATGAAACTTATTTCTCAGTCTGCCTGAAGAATTTTGGTCGTAACACCAACCACAT
Source organism: bacterium (assembly GCA_030698395.1). Classification (GTDB taxonomy): domain Bacteria; phylum Patescibacteriota; class Patescibacteriia; order UBA9570; family UBA9570; genus JAUYKW01. Next base: position 78,117 of record JAUYKW010000018.1, on the reverse strand, counting down.
ATATCCCCCAAAAAAGAAAACAGTAAGCAAGCTTAACAAAGCATATATCAAACCAATGGTAGTAACTGGAAGCTGCCACAAATATCTAATTCCGGTATATTCAACAGTTTCAAAATATCCAAACCCATAAGGTGCGAACCAATTTATAAAGGCTATTGCAGTGATAGAATAATAAATAAACATATTTATGCTATTTTTGTTATACATCACCAAGAGGATAGCAAAGATTAGTGCCGGAAAAATATGATTCTGATGCACGCCAGCAAGAAAAGTAAAATAAGTTATGATTATTCCAATGCTAGTATATAGTAGATTTTGAATATTCTTTGGACTCATCCATAATCTTATTAGTAAAAATGCTGAGGTTAGAAAGAATACTCCTCGACCAAAATAGTAAATAGCCGGCGTAGTTATATTCTCCGGCATAAATAATTCACGAACTATTCTATTAAAATTAAAAGCCGCTGACAACTTATCACTATGAACTGATGATTTTACAAATATTTCTCTAATCTCCGGATAACCAAAATACGCCACTAAAGGTACAACTACAACTAACATACCCAGAAAAAATAAATTTACCGCTCTCCAATTAAGGGTAATTTTTTCCTTCGACAATTTCGATGAAAAGAAAACTAAAAAAGCTGGAATTAAAAGAATCGGCAATAATTTAGTACAAAAAGCGGTGGCGAGAAAAAAACCAGACCAAAAAAACTTTTTCTTATATACAAAATAAAAAGCAAAAAATAACGGAATGGCCAAAAGAATATCAAATGATCCTATAATAAACGTAGACTCAATCAATGCAATGTTCAATAAAATAGGAATTGTTTCTTTTGTTGCTGCGAACCAAGATAACTTTTTATTTTTTCTATGAAACAATAATATACAAGCTAGGAAACCATAATGAAATATTGCCAAACCCACTTTTATAGCCAATACCTGTAGATGCTTAGGCATAAAAGAATAAAGCGGAATTATCAAATGAATACCATATGCAAAGATGGAGCTTAGTGGCGGATACACTAAATTATAAATTGCATACCCTTGTTTTAATCCAAAAGCCTCCACTGTATCAACAACTCTAATAAATGCATTAGTATCTAAAGAACCAAAATTTGGCAAGATTGCTAACTGCACCAAGATACTAAATGCAACCAATACTATAATCGGAAGATGCTCCTTTTTAATTTCTCTCTTACCAATGCTCATCAGTTCAATTTATATTGCAAAACTACGTTGCCGTATTTCCTGGCAATCTCATCAAAACCAATTTTCTTATAAAATCCGATAGCCTGTTCGTTTGTTTCTTCTGTATCTAGATAAAATTCTGTTAAATTATGCTTACGAAAGCTAGTTTTTACCTCATGCATCAATTGTTTACCAATCCCATTACCCTGTTGGTTAGAATCTACACCAATTGTTAATACCATAGGATATGGCTGTGGCATATTTGCTTTTATGTATCTAGAGAACAATTGCTTCTTGAAAAAATCTGGTATTAACCAAAAATGACTTCCCATAAAAATGCTTACCTTAATTTTTTGTACCAATGTTAATGAACTCATAATTCGTGAACTGAGAGCTTCATAATCTAAACAAATACTAACAAAGCCAACAACTTTTTCATCCTCAAACGAGACAAAGCACCTACCATTTTCTTTTGCTAGCATAGTCTCTTCATATAATTTCTCTAAAAACCATGAACCTATTCTAGCGTTTAGAGTGTGTCCCAATACTTGCTTATGAAGATCTACTACTTTTGAAATACTTTCTTTTTTTAATGGTAAAACCATAGTCCTACACAATTCTAAAAAACTTATACTTCATCCTTAATTTAAAAAGCTTTAAAGTCACCCAAACGTATTTACTGCCACGCTTAATATAATCAGATAAATTACTACCAGTCTTAGACTCACCTTTTTCACGGGGTAAGCATGTATATGGAATTTCAATAATTTTAAAATTGAATAATTTAGCTCGCACAATCAAATCTATAAAATATTCTCCATAATCTCCAGTAAGAGTTATCTTATCAAAGATGCTTCGTTTAATAGCAATAAAACCACTCGTATAATCCTTAAAATCTCTACCTAACATCATGCGAATAAATACATTCATCAATCTACTAAGCACAACTGCCAACCAAGAATCTTCTGAATCTGACGTATCTTCTTTAAAGCTTCCACCCTTCACAAAACGAGAACCAACTGCAACATCATTACCTTCATCAATTTTCTTTAATAAACGAGGTATATCTTTTGGAGGCATTGAAAAATCACAATCCATCCATAGCACAATCTCACCATGTGCTTGCTGAATTCCTTCCCAAATACTATTGGTTAATCCCTTATCTTGTTTTCTTGTAATCAATCTTAAATTAAGCACCTGATGCTGATCGATCATCTTTTGAATTATTTGAGACGTCCCATCTGGAGAATCGTCGTCAACCACAATAATTTCTTTACTAGCTTGAACTTCCTTATCAATGGCCAATACTAAATCTCCAATATTATCCTTTTCATTATAAGTTGGAAGTATTACTGATACTTTTATATCCATAGATTATGCCTTATTTTTTTGAAACCTTATTCTAGCACTAATTCCAGATTTGGCCACTAGATAGCCTATAGAGGCTATTAACGTTAATATTGACACTATCCATGCTATTACTGGTACAGGAGACTTTGGTTTTATCGTAATTTTTTCTATTAAGTAATTCTCATTATTAATTAATGTCATTGTGCCTGCATTTTCCTCTAATGTGATATTAGCCCCGCTAGGTTCTGTGATAATTTCCTGTCCTAATGGTGCAACCTTTAATCTGATGTTTACTTCTTCCAATGGCTGTAAATTACTAATCACTAATTTAGTATGAAATACTTCTAAACGATCTGGTGATAATTCTGGTGAGACTGGAATTTCTATATCTTTATTCGGTAATATCTTCATAAAATCATCAAGAGGTATTTCAGAAACAGAATCTCCAATTATTTTATGACCATATAATAAATATAGGTTACCAGAACTAATTTGATTTGCTTCTATCTCCTGATCATAATAATAATGATTTACTCCTGTTAACATGGGTGAGTCAGTTTTCTTTTTTGAATGATTCCAGATAGCTGTGATTGGCTTAAGGATATTACCTCCAGAACTTACATATGGTGATAATGTCACGCTCGCTTGATAGATCAGTAATGCACTAAAAACAAATGTTGATAATATAAAAATTGCAGATAAATGAGGAATTTTTTTTGAGACAATTCCTGTCAAATACTTTGTTGCGATACCCGCTAAGATAATTATTGAAAAATTAGCTAATCCTAAAAATCTGCCTGATACCCTAAAACTACCATTCGATAATTCTCTAAATACTTGCCAAAACCAAGAGTTTGTCGCAATAAATAATCCTACAAAAAACAGTGTAATAGAAAAAATGAACAAACTATTTGGTTTTTCTTTTTTGAAAGCTACTATGAAAAGCGCTAATATTGCTAATGTAAGAATTATTGGTGTTGCGGCAACATTACTTTCCCAAATACCCCAACTTTCCCGCTCATACTTCTCGTCCAGCAAATACCCACGATCAGATCTAACTTGAGTGTCAACAATTGATATTAAAGCATCCTTTAAATACATTGCACTTTCACTCTGTGTCTCTCTCACCATATCTAGCCGTGACCATGCAGCAACTTTTGGTGATGCAATTGCTAATGCTATAACAATAGCCATTGCTGAAAATAGAAATATATTCTTAATAGCTATTCTTTTGTGATTACCAACCAACAACACCACGTACCAGATTACTACAGCTGGGATAATAAAATATAAAAGTGAATGTAATGATGGTCCGAGGATAAATAATCCAGTTAGCAATCCAAGTAATATACTATTCTTCCATGTTGGTTTAAATATTAACTTTTCAATAACTATTAAAAATAATGGTAATGCTAAGTGCCACAAGAACATATCGTGACCAACTACTAAACGCCAAAAGAAACCCATGCTCAAAATCCAGGCAGTAGCAGAAACTAACGCTGGCCCACTTCCTAATTTAGGTCTTAGCCACCCCCAGCAGGAAAAGGTACCGATAAATCCCCAAAAAAATGCGGCAAATCTTAAGCCACCCCAAGGCCCAAATATCAAAATCCATAACGTACTAATAGATAATAATGGCCCTTGTGGATCTTGAATAAAAGGTGTTCCACCATTTAGAAAGTAAGAAAAAAATGGAAACTCATGATGATAGACAATTGCTGAATAGATTGTCTCCGCTAACACCTCCGAAAAAAACCAATCTGAACCACTAGATTTTAATGCAATAATTAATAACACCAATCCACATAAAACTGAAACAATAACTGGTAACAATAATGGATGCCTTTTTATGAAAGCATCAAATTTAGCTTGATATTTTTTTTTATTCATTTTTTAAGAATGATGAAATACCATCACATCTCCATCCTGAGTCTCATATTCCTTGCCTTCCATTCTCAGCCAACCCTTATCTCTTGCAGAGCTCCAACTTCCAGCCTCTAACAACTTCTCCCAACCAATAACCTCCGCTCTAATAAACTTTTCCTCAAAATCAGAATGAATAACTCCAGCTGCTTCAGGCGCCAAAGCACCACGTTCAACGGTCCAAGCTCTGGTTTCTTTTTCTCCAGTTGTGAAATATGATATCAAATTAAGAAGTTTATACCCTGCTTGAATGAGTTTATTCAAACCAGTAGATTCCATTCCCAAAGCATCCATCATCTCTTTTGCTTCAGTGTCTGATAATTCCGTAAGCTCGGCTTCAATCTTTGCAGATATTACCACTGCCCCTTCAATGGGTGTAACAGTTTCTCCTTCATCAACATTCACTACATATAGAAATGGTTTGCGGGTGAGTAAATTTAAATGTTTAATAAATGGTTCTTCAGTTTCTGGATCTAATACAATTGTGTTTGCCATCACGCCACCCTCTAAAATTGGTAGTACCTTCTCTATTACAGCTTTTTCTTGCATCGCTTCTTTATCTTGCCCCTTTGCTTTTTTTTCTACTTTTTGATAATGGCTTTGCAATAACTGAACGTCAGCCATGATTAATTCTAAATTAATCACTTCAATATCATTTTTTGGATTCACATCGTTATGTACATGCGTAACATTTTCATCAGTAAAATTTCTCACTACTTGCACAACTGCATCTACCTCTCGAATATTTGCTAAAAACTTATTTCCTAAGCCCTCACCTTTATGTGCGCCTGCAACTAGTCCGGCAATATCCACAAATTCAATAGCAGCCGGAATAATATTTTCTGATTGAGAAAGATTCCGTAATTTTTCTAAACGTTCATCAGGAACAGAAACGCACCCTACATTTGGATCGATAGTACAAAAAGGATAGTTGCTAGCTTCAACTTGTTGCTTGGTAAGTGCTTTGAATAATGTAGATTTTCCAACATTTGGTAGACCAACAATTCCTAACTGTAATGCCATTATATTTTACATGCCTGGATAAAGTGGAAATCTATCGGTTAAAGCTTTCACTTCCTGCCGAACTTCCTCTTTTACAGACTCGTCTTCATGATTAGTTAAAACACGGATCATCATCTCAGCAATTTGCTCCATCTCCGGTTCTTTCATTCCGCGGGTTGTGACAGGGGGTGTACCTAACCTAATACCAGATGGATCCATTGGTGATCGTGGATCATCCGGAATCATATTCATATTAAGTGTCATGCGAGCTTCATCTAAAACTGTCTGCGCGATCTTACCTGTAATTCCAAGCGGTGTAACATCTGCCAAAATAAGATGATTATCAGTAGTTCCAAACATTATTTTCAATCCAGCTTCTTGCAATTTATTACACAATACTTTTGCATTCTTCCGAATTTGAGCAGCATAATCTTTAAACTCTGGCTGTTGAGCTTCACCTAAAGCAACTGCTAAAGCTGCAATCTGATTTTCATGTGGGCCACCCTGCAATCCTGGGAATACTGCTTTATTAATCGCTTTGGCATGTTTTGCTTTGCACATAATCATGCCACCCCGAGGACCACGCAAAGTCTTATGAGTGGTGGTAGATACAACATCAAAATGTGGCACTGGATTATTTAATTCTCCAGCAGCGATCAATCCAGAAATATGAGCAATATCAGCCATCGTAAGAGCTCCTACTTCATCAGCAATTTCCTTGAACTTAGCATAATCTAAATCTCGAGAATAAGCAGAGAAACCAGCTAGAATCATTTTTGGTTTATGCTCTAAAGCCATCTCCCGTAAATTATCAAAATCAATCAAGCCATCAGCACCTGTCTTATAACGAACAAAATTGTACACCTTAGCCATGAATGTAACCGGATGACCATGAGTAAGATGACCACCATGTGAAAGATCCATTCCTAATACCGTATCTCCTTGTTCTAATAGCGCTGTATATACAGCCAAATTTGCTGGTGCACCAGATAACGGCTGAACGTTCACATGTTCGGCTTGAAATATGTCCTTTGCTCTATCAATTGCTAACTGTTCAATTTTATCGATCCATTCCTGACCACCATAATAACGCTTTCCTGGATAACCTTCCGAATATTTATTCGTACAAATACTACCTAAAGCTTCTAATACTGCTGGAGATACAAAATTTTCCGAAGGAATCAACTCTAAATTAGTTCGCTGTCGCTCTAGCTCCCCTTCGATATATCCAGCTAAGTCTGGATCCTGTTTTTTGAGGTGTTCTAACATGAAAATTTATGAATAAATGATTAATTCATCCCTATTGTAGCACAGATAAATATCTTATTACTAGCTATGCAATTCCACCCCTACCAAATACTATAATAGTCCTCAAATTAATGAATTTTTGGTCTAAAGTGATTTTATCATGTATTCCTGATCTAACTGATAACCCAATTTTTCATAATACTTTCTCACTCCAACTCCGGCAATTACTGCTATTTTTTTAGCACCTTGTTCTTGAGCAATCTTTTCTGCGGCAACCATCAACTTACGACCGAAGCCCTTGTGTTGAACTGCCTTACCTTTTGCTGCCACTGGAACCAACTGACCATACACGTGCAACTCTCGAATAATTGCACAATCTTGCAACTCTTCCAGCCAATGTTGTTCTCGATCTTGTAAACGTAATCGCACGAAGCCAAATAACTTTGTCCGATCATCATTTTCTAATGAAATAAAATATTCAACACCGTCAGCAGATTCGTATTCATCAACATACATTTTTGCATCTTCTATTCCTGTTGTATCAGCGCGCGGTTCTCGACAACGAATGCAATTACACTGTGCGCCCTTATCTTGCATCATTTGTCGTAGATTTGTAACGGTATTTCCACCTTCAATAGAATTTTCTGGAATATCTCGTACTAAACGCTCAATCCTACAATAATATGGAACTTCATTTTTAATCTTGATCAGCAAATCAGTAAGCACTTCTCGGGAATAAGATTTATATCTTCCAGCTTTCCAATGTCGATACAACGGAGCAGACTTAACCACTACACATGGATACACTTTTATATGATCAGGCTGATATCCAGGATCAGAAAAAATTGTTTTAATATCCTGTAAATCACCTTCTGGAGTAGAGCCTGGTAAATTTTGCATCATATGATACGAAATTTTTATTCCTGCCTCTTTTAAAAGCTTCGTAGCTACTTGGACTTGTTCATTCGTTTGTTCTCTCCGATTCAGCTCTAATACATGTTTATTTAAAGATTGAACTCCTATCTGCATTCGAGTTGCGCCAAACCATCGTAAGCGTTTTACTTCTTCCTCTGTAATAAAATCCGGGCGAGTTTCTAATGTACATCCGATAACTCGGTATTTAGCAGTTTCATTTTTAATTTTCGCTTCTGCCAAAGTCTCAGACTCCTCCTCATTAAAAGCATCATAACAACGTTTCATGAACCACTCTTGATAATCATGCGGATAAGATGACCAAGTGCCACCCAAAACTAACAACTCACACTTTTCTGGAATATGGCCATTTCTTTCTAAGGCAGTTAAACGTTTGCTAACTTGTTCATAAGGATCAAATTTTAAAGCCAACGCCCGCATAGCACCTGGCTCAGTATCAATATAGCTCTTGGGCATATTCGCTTCAGATGGACAATATATGCATTTACCTGGGCACGCATAAGGCTTAGTAAGTACTGTAATAGGAGCAATTCCAGAAAGAGTACGAATACTTCTCACTTGCAATACCTGCATAAATATCATATCCTCCTCTGCATCGCCCTGCTCTATCATTGTTTTGTATTCGGACAATATGTTAGCATTAGTAGGCATATGGATGCCATACTCTTTTGCCACCTCTGCTTTTACACTCCGCAAACTTAAAACGTCACTTACGCTACGATTTATAGATTTATTAATAATGTCCCGTAATGCTTGATTCATTTGCTCAAAAATTGATAAAAAAAGTTGAAAGTGATTATAATTTAATTGCGCCACACTTTTCTCAAACTCGTCAACATGATTGGCCGGAATTTCAACTACTTCATAAGTTAGTAAAACCGGAAGATCAAGTATTGGACGTTGGTTGTGGCAATGGCAGACTAGCGGAAATTATAGAAAAAATCAAGGGTTACTATACTGGCCTTGATGTCTCAAAAAAACTAATCACGGAAGGTAAGAAATTATACCCTGATATTAAACTAGTTCAAGGATCCATGCTGGAACTTCCTTTTGCCAATGAGGAGTTCAATGTCACTATCGCGATTGCAAGCTTACAGCACATTCCATCGAAAAAATATCGTCTTCAAGCTTTACAGGAAATGTCCCGAGTTACTAAACCGGGAGGTTCTTTATTTATGATGAACTGGAATTTATATCAACCAGCATTACCTGACTACTTTACGAATGTTCCAAATGAATTCGAAAATGGTGATGCAATCGTTCCTTGGAAAAACGAACAAGGAGAAGTGTTAGCAGAACGTTATTATCATGGTTTCACAATTCCTGAACTAAATGAACTGCTAGATGATGCATCATGGAAAAATGCTGACAACTTCTACTCTACAAATAACGAAAAAACTGATCAAAAGTTAGGTAGAAACATCATCACTATCGCGAAAAAATAACCATATTTTATTGCTAGAATTGGTGCTTTTTTAGCCCTAAAAATGGCCTTATTAGTGCTTGCCAAAATCGAACAAATTCTGTATAGTATACCGGTTATGAAAATGAAAGAGTTTCGAGAAGCACTCCCATTATTATTCACCTTTGGAGCAGTACTCGTTGTAAGCGTACTGTTTTTTTCGTTCTCTAAAGCTGATGCAGCGCTACTGACAGATGATTTTTCCGCAGACCAAGAAACTGCTACTGGTCAACTAGCTGCACAACTTGCCAAGCCTGCCTCGGAAGAAGTTATTAATTCAGGATTTCCAGAACTAGAGAAAAATATTGACACTACATCATTTTTAGATGAAACACCAAATATATCTACTTTAAAGATATATGAAGACGTTTATTTTGTAGCTAGCGAAACAATCGATGTTACTGGTCATTTTAAAAGTGACGTAATTGTAATCGGCAACAATGTAACCATTAATGGAATAGTTGATGGAGATTTAATGGCTGTTGGAGCCAACGTAACTATCAATGCTCCAGTAGATGGGGATCTTAGAGTTGGTGGTAACAATGTAATTATCAATGAAGATATAAATAGAAGCCTTACTGTGGCTGCAGGAAAAGTCACCCTAAAAAAAGGTGCAGTTATTAGTCGTGATGCCATAATACAAGCTGGAGACTTAACATTAAATGGAGTTATTAATGGAAAGCTATCGGGCAGTATAGGTAATGCAACTATCAACGGTACTATTGGTAACGATGTATATTTTCAAAGTGTAAACAATCTAATAATAAATGAAACTGCAAAAATTAGTGGGGACGTACTTTATTCATCTGCAAACCATGCAACAATTGATCCGGCGGCACATATAAATGGTACAGAATCATATTCACCTCCCTTAGTAGAACCGAAAGAACAAAAATCTCGTTTTACCGTGTGGTTTTTTCTTAGGAAAATAATTAGCTTGCTCGGTTACATAATGTTAGGTGTAGTTGTTTTAGTAGTACTGAAAGAAAAATCACTAGCCGTAAAAAAACTAATGCTATCTAAAGCTGGAATCTGTTTTGCCTGGGGCTTTGGTTACGTGGTTATAGTTCCTTTAATAATTGCTATGTTGCTTTTTTCCTTAATTGGAATTCCCCTCAGTATTCTTGGCGTATTGATATTTGGAACAACAGTATTTCTAGCAAAAATTTATGTTGGATTAGCTATTGGAAAAATAATATTACCAAAGCAAAAAAATATTTATTTATCCATGGTTGTAGGTATAACTATTTTTTATTTAATAACTACAATTCTTGGTAGCATTCCGTTTCCTTACAATTTTATTGGCACTTTTGTTAATGCACTTGGCATTATTTGGGCTACGGGAGCAATCGTCTTATTTTTAAAATCAAAATATGGAAGTAGCAAGTAACATTTATAAAGCATACGACATTCGTGGAATTTACGGATCTGAACTAACCGAAGAAGTTACATATAAAACTGCTCGAGCATATGCGCAGCTTTTAAAAAAAGAAAACGCAGGTAAACTACTTACAGTTGCAGTAGGTGAAGATATGCGTTTGTCATCACCGTCACTTAAAGATCAAGTAATAGCTGGGCTTACTGATGAGGGCTTACACGTTATGCACGTTGGCATCGTATCTACGCCAGCTTTTTATTATGCTGTGGCAAAGTATGCCTACGATGGTGGCATCATGGTAACTGCATCACATAATCCAAAAGAATTTAATGGTTTAAAATTTGTGCGTGCCGGAGTAAAGCCTGTAAGCATGGAAAATGGTATTGCTGAGATCAGAGATACAGTAATTGCTGATAACTTCGCTGCACCAACTGCTGGTGGCAACGTTGAAGAACAAAGTGGCATTGTAGAAGAACATACAAAATTCGAAGTTGATTGGGTTGGTACTGAAGGAATTCGCCCATTTAAGATTGTTGCTGATTGTGCAAATGCAATGGGAAGTACATATGTTCGAGCCATGTTCTCTCACCTACCATGTGAACTTATTGAAATGAATTTTGAGCTCGATGGTAATATGCCGGCGCATGAAGCAGATCCATTCAAAGAAGAAAATAATCAAGACTTAATGAAACGTGTAGTTGAGGAAGGTGCAGATTTAGGAATTGCAACAGATGGAGACGGTGATAGAATATTCTTTATCGATAATGAAGGGAATATGATTGAACCAGCTATCATTCGAGGATTGGTTGCAAAACTAGTGCTAGAACGCGAACCAAATTCTACTATTTGTTATGATATCCGACCCGGTCGTATCACTCGCGATATGATAGAAGCAGCCGGAGGAAAGCCATCTGTTACAAAGGTTGGTCATTCTTTTATTAAAGATCAAGCCATTAAAGAAGGGGCTGCATTTGCTGGCGAATCATCTGGACACTTTTTTATGCGTACAGAACTCGGTGTATTTGAAACACCTGTTATTGTAGCAATGATGCTTCTTAAATTCTTTAGCCGTAAAGAAGAATCAGTAGCAGATCAGGTTCGACCATACAGAAAATATGCTCATTCTGGAGAGATTAATTCTGCAGTTAAAGATAAAGAGGGCATAATGAATAAACTTTTAGAAATTTATGAAGCAGATGCCAAAAGTATATCTAAACTAGATGGCATCACGGTTGAATATGAAGATTATTGGTTCAACGTTAGACCATCTAACACCGAATCTGTATTACGACTAAATTTAGAATCTATCAACGAAGAAACCATGCGAGCTAAAACAGATGAAATTTTAGCAATCATTAGAAAAGATTCATGAAAGCAAAGCGACCAATAATGTTTATTGTCCTAGATGGCTGGGGCATTGGTACTGATGATGCACATAATGCAATTTTTTTAGCAGATACACCGCAAATTGATTTCTTCCTCGCAAACTATCCTAATAAACCAATTGGTGCAGCTGGTCCACATATTGGATTACCAAATGGACATCCGGGCTCAACTGAAATGGGACACCTCATTATGGGTGCTGGACGAAATTTACTATTACCTCAAATGCAACTATTGAGTGCAATTGAAAGCGGAGGTCTGCGTAAAAATACAGCAATCGTAGAAGCTATGACCAAAGCCTCTCAAGGTAATGGCCGTTTACATCTAATGGGATTATTATCGGATGGTGGCGTGCACACGTATGATAGAGCTTGTCATGAATTATTAGACATCGCGAAGGAATATGATATCGCAAATGTCTTTGTACATGTAATTAGTGATGGTAGAGATGTACCACCAAAATCAGTTTCAAAATTTGCTCACAAGCTAGAAAATAAAATAGCTACAGCCGGTGTAGGTACCATCGCTTCCCTCCAAGGACGTTGGTGGGTAATGGATCGTGATAATCGTTGGGAAAGAATAGAAGCTGCCTACAAACTACTGGTCTTAGGTGAAGGATTGCAAGAAGCTCAAAATATTCACATGGGTATTAGCGATGCATATAGCCGAGGTGAAACTGATGAGTTCATCCAACCAACACTAATTGATCCAGCTGGCACAATTCAAGAAAATGATGTAGTTATTAATTTTAATTTTCGTGTTGATAGAGAAATTGAGATAACCAAAGCTCTCATTGAAGATGATTTTGAACATTTTGAACGACGCAACTGGCCAAAGATACATTATGTTGGCATGAGTAAATATTATGCAGACATGAAAACACCTACTGCCTTAGAAAGAACTGAACTAGAAGTAAAAAATATTTTGGGAGAAGTGTTAAGTGATCGTAAATACAGTCAATTAAGATTAACCGAAACAGAAAAGTGGGTATACATGACAAAAATATTCAATGTTATGCGAGAAAATCCATTTGCTGGTGAAGAACGAATATTAATTCCATCCGACAAAGTTGCTACTTACGATTTAAAGCCAGAAATGCAAGCAGCTAACATTGCGAAGGAAGCAGTGAAGCATTTACAAGCACAGGCTTTTGATACTTACTTTATGAACTTCCCAAATGCTGATATGTTAGGACATACTGGAAACAAAGATGCAGCTATCCTTGGCGTACAAGCAATTGATATGGCACTAGCAGAAATATATACTGAAATTCGCAAACATAATGGTGTCATTATCATTACAGCAGATCATGGTGATGCCGAACTTATGTGGGATGAAGAATGGGATTGCCCACATACCTTCCATACAGATTCGTTTGTTCCATTCATTTTGGTAGACGAAGAAAATAGACATTCAAAATTACGCGACAATGGAACACTCCAAGATTGTGCATCAACTATACTTTATCTGTTAGGAGAAGAACCACCAGTAGAAATGACTGGGAAAAATTTAATTATCACTGATAAACAATAGTATCGTGTCTACTATACAAGTTGAGAATTTATCTCGTACTTTTAAGATTAAAGGGAAAAATGCCAAAATACTAAAAGCAGTAGATGGTATCTCATTTTCTGTAAATCCTGGAGAACTATTTGGCTTTCTTGGTCCAAACGGAGCTGGAAAAAGTGTAACTATTTCGATGCTAACAACTTTGCTAAATCCTACAGGTGGAAGTGCTAAAGTTGCTGGCCATGACATTATAAAAGAAAGAGATGAAGTAAGAAAAAAGGTTGGTATCATTTTTCAAGATACTACATTAGATATAAAACTCACTGCATATGAAAACTTGAATTTTCACGGAACTTTATATGGCATGTCGAAAGAACAAAGAAAAGAACAAATAACGCACTTACTCAAAATGGTTGAATTAGATGATAGGGCGCATTCTGTTGTTGAACAATTTTCTGGAGGTATGAAACGTCGCTTGGAGATCGCTCGCGGTTTAATGCATTTTCCGGAAGTGTTATTTCTTGATGAACCAACTCTAGGTCTAGATCCGCAAACACGTGAACACATCTGGCAGTATATTAATAAAGTTCGGCGGGAACATAAAATGACAATTTTTCTTACAACTCACTATCTTGATGAAGTTGAAAATTGCGATCGCATTGCCATTATTGATTCAGGGAAAATAATTGATCTTGATACTCCTGCTAAACTAAAAGATAAATATAATGTACCAACAATGAATCAGGTGTTTCTAGAAGCAACCGGCCATGGTATCCGAGATGATGAGTTAAGTGGAGAAAACCGCCAACGATCTCAAAGACCAACTGGTCCTGCACACTAAAAAATATGATGAATACTGTTAAAAAATATACCAACGTAGCGCTAATTCTTTGGAAAAGAGATTTGTTACATTATTGGCGTAATAGAATTAGAGCGTTAGTAGGTTTAACTATGCCCATGCTATGGCTGTTCATTTTTGGTGGTGGCATGGCATCGTCATTAAGTGGATCTAGCCAAAGCATGACAAATGGTAGTGGCGTTGATTATATACAATTCATCTTCCCTGGAGTTATCGCTATGAGTTTAATTTTCAATGCAATTTTTTCTGCCCTGAGCACCGTTAAAGATAAAGAATTTGGTTTTCTAAAAGAAATTTTAGTAGCTCCAGTCCCCCGTTCTACAATAGTAATTGGCAGAGCATTAGGTGCAGCCTCAACTTCAGCAATTCAAGGTACGCTAATTCTAATCCTTGCTCCCTTTATTGGCGTTCACCTTACTCTTACGATGGTTGTCCTGCTAATTCCGATGATTTGGCTAGTAGCATTCGCTCTCACATCAATTGGTATGGTAATGGTTTCATTCTTCGATAATCAAGAAGCTTTTCAATATGTAGTAAACTTCGTAAACATGCCCATGTTCTTCTTATCCGGCGCACTTTTTCCATTAGGACAAGTTCCAGCTTGGATGAATCCGCTAGTAAAGCTAAATCCTGCTAGTTATGCAGTTGATGGCATGCGCAGAATAGTACTGATAAATCAAGACATTCCCATAGATGCCATTAATAAATTATCGTTCTCTGTATTCAATATATATCCAACAGTATTGATAGATATAGGAATTCTGGTAATATTCTCCGTAGTACTGATTACAATATCAGCTATTTTATTCAATCGCGTGCCCTAATAATAAACACATGATAGGAATTTACGATTCAGGTATTGGCGGACTAGGTATATTTAATACCATTATTCAAGTACTTCCTCAAGAAAGTATCTTCTATTTTGGTGATACTAAATATTTTCCATTCGGTGATCGTAGCATGGAAGAAATTAGAAAAATCACTCTAGCTGGTTTAAAAAAATTAGAAAAGAAATGTTCCTTACTAGTGATCGCTTGTAATACTGCTTCGGTAAATGATCTAGCGTATTATCGCGAAAATATTAAAATACCAATTATCGCGGTTGTTCCAGTTATTAAAACAGCAGCTCATATTTCTCAAACCAAAAAAATTGCTTTACTAGCAACAACATCAACAGTATCAGCTAAATATATTTCAGAACTAATTGGTCGCTTTGCAGGAAACTGCGAAATTATAAAAGTTTCTTGCAGTGGCTTAGCTGACGCCGTTGAGTACGGAGATGATGCGAAACAAGATGAATTGTTAAATAAATGTACTATAGATGCCAAAACAGCAGATGTATTAATTCTTGGTTGCACGCATTACACTTTAATAAAAGGAAAATTGCAAAATAAATTTGGACCAGACGTCATCATTCTTGATTCCAATGAAGCTGTGACTAGGCATGTACTACGAATAATGCGCAAAGAAAAACTTGAAGATCCTCAAACAGAACCAAAATACATTTTTGAATGTAGTGGCGATAAGAAATCTTTTCTACGTGAAGTAGAAAAACACACTCATCTACCAGTTGCCTAAATTATTTTAATCTTTTAACCTCACGAACGAATAGCTTGCCACGCTCAAACTCGTTCATTTTTGGTAACCAAGTTACACCCGGAGATAATAAAATAATATCTCCTTGTTTTGATAAATTCCACGCAGTATGTACAGCTTGTTTCATAGTTGCTACCTCAATACCAGCTGGAAATTGATTTGTTGCATTTCCTGGAAGTAAAATTAAACTCTTTACTCCGCCAACGATCTCCTTATTTAAATCTTTCAAGGATAATCGTTTGGTGTTACCGCCCGCAATTAGAATAACCTTTTTCTTGAACGATCTTAATGCCGCTATAGTTGCATCTGGAGTAGTTGCAGTCGTATCATTATAGAATTCTCGTTTTTTATATACTCTGATTTGTTCTAACCGATTAGCTATTCCAGAAAAATTCTTAATAACTCTCTCAATTGTAGTTGTTGGAATATTAAATAGTTTCGCTACTTCAATTGCAGCGCCAATATTATATTGATTATGCTCTCCCAATAACTTCATGCCAGCCACTCGCTCCTTTTGAAAACTTATTACTGATGCTTTAGTATGCTTGGCCATTTTTTGTACTATCACGTCATCCTGATTAACAATCGCATATTCATCAGCAGTTTGGCCTAAAAAAATTCTTTCTTTATCTTTGCGATACAAAGTCATGGATGGATAATAATTCATATGATCACGCAAAAGATTTGTCATCACTGTTACCGTAAATCTAGGTTTGTGCAAATCATGTAAAAGCCAACTAGATAATTCTAATATCACAATATGTCTAGACTTAATATGATGCAAAAAAGTTAATGGGGATTTTCCAATATTTCCACCAACATGAATAGTCTGCTCTCCAAAATGAGTTTTAAACACATCACCCATAATCGCAGTAGTTGTACTCTTGCCTCTGGTACCAGTTATACCAATTACAGGAACCTCTGCATGTGAGTACCTTTCTCGTAAAGCATCCAGGAATAATCCCACATCATTTGTAATAGGCTTCTTTAATTGATGAGCATATTCAATAAAAGGTGACCAATCTGGTACACCAGGATTTCTGACAATTAATTTTGCTCGCTTAATGTCCTGCTTGCGATGTTTTCTTAATACTAATGTAACATTAGAAAATGCTTTCAACTTACGTAAAGTTGGTTGATGAAGTTGATTAGCTGTTTTTAAGTCAGTCACTACAAGTTCATGCCCTTGTTTAGCTAAAAATAATGCAGCTGATGTGCCACTGCCTTGGGGATAGCTACCTAATCCCAAAATTAAAATCATACTAAATAACTCCGATCTTTGTTTTTACATCATCCAAGGTGACCTGCGCTACAACTGAGGCTCGTTCCTGACCTTGTTTAAGAATTGCCTGTAACTCATCATAATTCTGTATTAACTCGTGATATCGTTCTTGAATCGGCTCTAACCAAGTAACTATAGCTTCACCTAATTCTTTCTTAAATTTTCCATAACCCTGACCATGATACAATTCTTCTAACTCACCAACTGTTTTTCCGGAAACTGCTGAATATATAACTAATAAATTTGTTAATGCTGGTTTATCAGCAGATGCTTCTATCGTACTACCTGAATCAGTTACTGCCTTCTTAATTTTTTTCATCACTACATCTGGAGCATCACTTAGAGCAATGTATCCCCACTGAGAAGATCCCGTTTTGCTCATCTTGGTATTAGGATCATCCAAACTCATAATTCTTGCTCCGTCTTTTGGATGCATTACATCTGGTACACGAAAAGTTTCGCTAAATCTATTATTAAATCTCTGAGCTATATTCCTAGTCAATTCAACATGTTGCTTTTGATCTTCACCCACTGGAACCATGTGCGGTTGGTACAACAAAATATCTGCTGCCATTAATACTGGATATGTAAACAGGCCAACAGTTTGTTTACCGTTTCCCTTTGCTTTATCCTTATACTGCGTCATACGCTGTAGCTCTCCCATGTGAGTGAAATTATTCAAAATCCATGCCAACTCAGTATGAGCCGACACATCAGATTGCTTGAATAAAGTAACTTTTGATGGATCTAAACCTACTGCCACATACATGGCTGCTAATGAATGAATATTATCATACAATTCCTGAGTATCCTGTTTCACGGTAATAGCATGATAATCAACGATACAAAAATATGCATCTGTTTCATGCTGTAGATCAACCCATTGTCTTAAAGCACCAATATAATTACCTAAATGTAATGCTCCAGTTGGTTGTACTCCTGATAATATACGTTTT
Source organism: bacterium (assembly GCA_030698395.1). Classification (GTDB taxonomy): domain Bacteria; phylum Patescibacteriota; class Patescibacteriia; order UBA9570; family UBA9570; genus JAUYKW01. The sequence continues at coordinate 60,045 of JAUYKW010000018.1, read as the reverse complement.
TTCATATTTGTATTATAGCATAAATAAAAAAGTAGAAACGTAGCATGCTACGTTTCTACTTTTCAAATACTGACCCTACATTTTTACAGACAGGAAAGGATCTTAAACTTCTACCACAACTGGCAGAATCATTGGTCGTCTTTGAATTCTTTGAAATAAGAACTGACCCATATCATCTCGCAACTTATTCTTCAACCACATAGGATTTGATGCATTCTCTGGATTATTCTTAGCACATATTTTCTTTACTTGACTACGAGCATCCTCAATTAAATGCTTTGCATCTTTCATGTACACGAAACCACGAGAAATAATATCTGGACTACCGATTAATTCTCCAGTTTGTTTCTTAATAGTAACGATAATCACAAACATTCCGTCCTCACTCATTAACTGTCGATCACGTAATACAATTTCTTGTACATCTCCAACACCTAATCCATCAACCATTACATAATCAGTTGGAATTTTTTCTTTCAGTAACTTACCTTCGCCACCAGAAAATTGAATGATTTGTCCGTTAGTTGTTACTAAGGCGGTCTCATCTGTCCAACCCAACTCTTTCGCTATACCTTTTGAAGCTTCTAATAAGAATCTATTTCCTTCCACAGGGATAATGTATTTTGGATTTAACAATCTGAATAGTAATTTCAAATCTTCAGCTTTAGCATGACCACCAGCATGAACATCCATCATTTCATAATGAATTACATGTGCACCTTCCTTTAAAAGAGTATCTTTCAATCGCTGTACTGTTCTTTCGTTTCCAGGAATAACTGAAGAAGAAAAGATTATTGTATCTCCTTGAGCAATCTTGAAAAATCTATGCTCACGATTTGCAATCCGCATCAAAGCAGCATTACTCTCTCCTTGAGCACCAGTACACATGATAGTTACCTTATCATCTGGTAACTTCAAAGCTTCTTTTGGTGAAATTAATGTTTTTGGATTAACTTTCAAATATCCCAACTTATGAGATATTTCAATATTACTCTTCATGCTATATCCTTCTACAACTACTTTACGACCGTATTTTTCAGAAATCCAGATTACTTGCTGTAAACGATTTAACAACGAAGCAAATGTTCCAACTATAATTCGTCCAGTAGACTTACTAAATATTTCATCAAGTGTTAAGCCAATTTTACTTTCAGATAACTGATGTCCTGGTGAAGGAGCATTTGTAGAATCGGACAACAAAGCTAATACACCTTGCTTACCAATATTTGCAATCTTTGCAAAATCAGTAACTTCATCCATGATTGGTTGAAGGTCAAATTTAAAATCTCCAGTATGAACTAATGTACCTTCGGGTGTATGTACAATAATACCAACGCAATCAGGGATGTTATGATTCACTCGAAAAAATTCGATGTTAAAAATACCAAGTTGAATAGATTTCTCAGGATCAATTTCCCGTAAATCTAATTTACCCTTATCAGGAAAATCATCCTGACGCTTGTTAATTATTCCATTAGTTAATTTCGTACCATAAATTGGAGGATGGTGAAGAACTGGTGAAATATGTGGAATACCACCAATGTGATCATAATGACCGTGAGTAATTATAATACCCTTTACATCTTTTTCTCGTCCCTTTAGATAAGAAACATTTGGGATGATGTAATCAATACCCGGTTGATCTTCTTCTGGAAACTGTAAACCACAATCAATCAATACGATATCATTACCGTATTCAACCATGGTCATGTTTCTTCCTACTTCTTCTGCGCCACCTACAATGGCAACACGTAATTTTGAACGTTTATTTGTTGGTCCTTGGTAACCATTAATACTTAATGTTTTTCTACCACCGGATCTTTTACTTACCGTTCTTTGCAGTGTTCGCGCTTTTCGCTTCCTTGTATCTGCTTCATTTGATCTGTATGTTTTGTCTGATTTTTTTATCATATTTATTCTTAAACTAACAATTATTTGTTAGTACTTTATTAATTACGACAGCAGAGACATTAGCGAAGTCCCTCTGCTATCAAAGTTATATTTTATATTTATTAGGAGTCCGTATTCTTTACCCGTTCAGTTTTTCTATACCAGTTGGATATATCAGCAAATCTATCAGCCGGAGTAGTAATATATTGTGGATCTACACCCTGCACATCTCGATGGATTGCATAAGTATAGTATGGATTATAAAGGAAAATTGCCGGTAACTCTTCAGCTAAAATATTCTGGAAATGTAAGTATTTTAATCGTCGTTCTTCTTCATCACTTTCTTTACGTGCAGTTTCTAGCAAATCATCAATATTTTTTTGATAAAAAATAGATAATGCTAACCCAGGATGCTCCATTTGAGTTGAATGCCAGAATGCGTATGGATCTGGATCAACACCAACAATCTCTCCAAATAGTAATGCTTCGTATTTACGTGGCTTTATGATTTGCTCATGAATATCCTCCGGCTCATACACATCTACAGTAACCTTTATGCCCATTTTTGTCCAATTCTCTTTTAAAATCTCTAAAGTTTTTAAGAATTCATCTTGATTCACCGTAGCAATTCCAAATTCTAAAGTTTCGTCCTTACGAGTTCTAAATTCAGTACCATCCTCCAGTATCCAGCCACCTTCTTCCAATATTTCTATTCCCTTAGCAATATCAAAGCCATATTTTTCAATATCATCATTATGTCCAATGTACCCTTTTAAAATTGGTGTGAAAATTGGCTCTCCATCTCCTTGCAATGCCTGTTCTATCATTGAATCACGATCTACACCCCACACAATTGCTTGTCTTACCTCATCTCTAGCTAATATATCGGAATGTTCCTGATTAAAAAATAAGGCTGTATACTGAGGCAATTTCAAATTGTAATATTGTAATTGTTTATGTTGTTTTTGTAGCTCTAACTTTTGATCTGGTGAGATAAAAGCTACAGCATCAACTTCCTTCCGACGCAATAACTCTGTAGCACTTATTAAGTCTGGTGTAAAAACAAAAGTAACGCTTTCTAGATATGGATGTTTTCCATAATATTTTTCAAATGGCACTACTGTATAAGATTTTAGTACTCCAGCACTATCTTTTACTAATTTATCAAACACGAAGGGTCCGGATCCAATAGGTTTCACATTATATTCTGACAATGTAATATTTTGTACCGATCCTTTATAGGCATTAAACCAAATATGTTCCGGCAAAATACCGAATGTTAAGCTAGATAAGAAAGGAGCAAATGGTTCTTTCAATGTTAAAGTTAATGTATAGTCATCAACTTTAACTACCTCTACACCACGCAAACTTGGTTCTAAAGGACTCTGATAATTTGGATCTTGAATTGATTGTATTGTAAAAATTACGTCATTAGCAGTTAACGCCTCACCATCATGCCAATATGCATCTCTTCGTAAATAAAATGTATATGTTAGTTGATCTTCTGAAATTTCATAATCGCTCACTAAATCAGGTTCTAGACGCTGAACCTTGGTCCGAATAAATAATCCAGAATACAATAATTTAGAAATATCCAAATCAACGTCATTGGTCTGTGATAATACTGGATTAATATATTGCGGATGTCCAACCACTGCTTCTATGTATTCTCCACCAATCTTTGGTTGCACTTCTGTAGTTGATAAATAACGATAAGACCCAATAAAAATAATAGACAGGAAAAAAAATAAAAAACTCAATCCAATGATTATTCTTTCTTTACCTGATAATAAATTATTAATGTAGCGGAGCTGTCCTAGTGAAGGCATCTTCTTTTTAGATACTCCCACAACAAGTCGGCTTGCCCGCTCTCGTCGATTCTTATTTGGCATAAATTACTTTACTGCAGAAAAAAGGCTACTATACTTAGACCAAGGAATAATACTGCTAAAATTATAGTTGAATTGAAAATAAACTTTTCTGGTCCTCTCCGAGTTGTGTACACTGCATCACCACCACCAAAAGCCGAGCCCAAGCCTGCACCTTTTTGTTGCATCAATATCACAACAACCATTAAAATGGAAACTATGATCTGTGCTATTAAAATTACGATATTAAGATCCATAAATTGAACGTAGTGATACTACAATATTAGTTATATATTGTCAACGTCTAAAATTATGCACTTTTATCATCGTCAACATATATCAAGAAATTGCCTCAATCATTGCTCTCATTGACTGAAAACGCTTCTCCTTATCCGGATCTGTCATTTTTTTAAGTACAGCCTGCAAAGTACGTTCACAGTCATCTTCAGGCTTAGGAAACAGTTCATATTTTAAAGTTTCGCGAGCGGCAACTGCTTTCGCTATCTTTCCTTTCTCGCGCTGTGTTACCGTACCTTGTTCATCAATCACGTAACGTTGACTAATTTTTGGCCCATAACGTAACAATGCTGTAACTGCTCCAAGTGAATAAATGTCTGTTCGTTGATCTAGCTTCTGACCAGTTATCTGTTCGTAAGAAACAAATTGCACCGTTCCTATAACAGTATGATCTGGCGTACTACCGCTAAAAGAATCTTTTGGCTGACTAATATGTTTAGCTGTACCCCAATCCACTATCGAAATCTTACCATCCGGTGAAATCATAAAGTTACTCAATTTTAAATCACGATGAATAATATCCCGCTCATGTGCTTGCTGTAAAATTAATCCAACTTGCTTTAATAAATCTGTCGCCTCCGCACATGTTAATCTTCGCTCCGTATCTTGCTTCCGCCGTTCTTCAAAATCAATCCCATTAACTTTTGACATTGCAAAAATATATCGTTCATTTTTTCCTGGCTCAACCAGCTTATGAGATGCGATGAATTTTGGAATACCATCAACTCCAGACAGCTGTGGTAAAATCTCTAATTCTCTTAATACATGAGTCTTATCACCAGCTGTATGATCTGTATCATTAATCAAAGAAAAAGGATGAGATATTTTTACTACCACATCTTCATTGGTTCCTAAATGTTTACCGGCAACGATTGTTCCTTGATTGCTTTTTTTAACTAACTGTTCAGCATAAACCTCAATTTCGTCTCCGGTTGAAGTTTTTATTATAAAGTCTTGCATAGAATAATGTTACCACAAAAATACAACTTGGTTACAAATTTAGTAAAATATAGAAAAATTGTATCACTGCAAAAAATGTGGTATTCTATCATCCGCTATGCATATATTACTAGCCCCTCTAAACGATAGACAACGCAAAGCGGTCCAACAAACTAATGGACCCCTTTTAATTTTAGCTGGAGCTGGTTCTGGAAAAACCAAAACCTTAATTCATCGGATTGCTTACATTATTGCAACGGAAGATGTTAAGCCATGGAATATTTTAGCAGTAACATTCACAAACAAAGCTGCTGGAGAAATTAAAGATCGCTTACAAAAGTTACTTAAAGGCAAAGTAAAAAAATTACCGGTAGTAGGTACATTCCATTCAATTTGTGTACAAATTTTAAGACGAGAAATTGAAATCTTAGGATACGATACTAATTATGTCATCTACGATGCATCGGATAGTGATTCCTTGATTAAAAAATGTATGAAAGATTTAGGATACGATACTAAAGTAATCGCACCTAAAATAATTAAATACATGATATCGAGTGCAAAAAATGATTTAAAGGATGTTAGTGCATACGAAGCTGAGGCAAGTGAAACTATCGAAAAAACTGCTGCTCATGTTTATAGTAAATATCAAGGGGAATTACAACGAAATAATGCACTTGATTTTGATGATTTGATTCAATTAACAGTAAAACTTTTTCAGGAACATCCAGAAGTATTAAAAAAATACCAAGCAGCATTTAAATACATCTTGGTTGATGAGTATCAAGATACTAATCATGCTCAATATACATTAGTCCACCAATTAGCTGATAAGCATCATAATATCTGTGTAGTAGGAGATGACTTTCAGTCCATCTACTCATGGCGAGGAGCTAATTTACAAAATATTCTAGACTTCGAAGATGATTACCCAGATGCAGTTGTTGTGCTACTAGAACAAAATTATCGATCCACCAAACGTATTTTAGAAGCAGCCAACGAAGTTATTAAATATAATACCTCTCAAAAGGAAAAGGTTCTTTGGACGGATAATGACAGGGGACATAAAATTGTCGTAAAAGAGGTAGAAAACGAACAACTCGAAGGAGAATTCATTATCAGAGAGATATTTGATTTTTCGGACAATAACGAACCAAAAGACAATGACGATATTTCATATACCCCTATTCAAATAGCAGAAGCCGATGAGTCCATTTTGGATAAAATTATGAAAAGTCAAACTTTCAAAGATTACAAAGTGGATCTAGCTCTAGAAGAAGTTATTAAAAGGCAAAAACGAGATATCAACCTTGCTGAGTATGTGATTTTATATAGAACCAATGCTCAATCACGTGCTCTAGAAGAAACTTTCATGAAATACAATATCCCTTATCGTTTAATCGGTGGTATTAAATTTTACGAGCGCAAAGAAATTAAGGATTTCATCGCTTATATGAAAGTAGTAGCTAATCCGGCTGACTGGGTAAGTTTAGAACGAATTTATAATATACCTGCCAGATCATTAGGCAGAAATAGCTGGCTAAAAATAGAACAAGCCTGCAGAGATAATGAAGCAACCTTTGTTGAATTATCTGAAACCAAATTACCACCCTTAAGAGAAAAGCAAAGGCTAGCTTTTTTAAATTTTCAAAAAACCATGCAAGAAATTATTGCGGCAGCTCCAGAAAAAACTCCGTCTGATTTACTAACTATGATTGCAGACAAAACCGGCTACACTGATCAATTCTCACCAAAGCTATCAGAAGATCAACGTCGCATAGAAAATATTGAAGAATTAAAATCAGTTACCAAAAAATTCGATCATTTACCTGGTCAAGCTGGCATCAACTCTTTCTTAGAAGAAGTTGCTCTCATTTCAGATCAAGATGATGTTGACGAAAGCACCAATGCAGTCACTATGATGACTGTACACGCTGCTAAAGGTTTAGAATTCAATAACGTATTCGTTGCAGGTATGGAAGAAGGGCTATTTCCACATGCCAGAAGTTTATTCCAACCACTAGAAATGGAGGAAGAGCGTCGTCTATGCTATGTGGCATTAACCCGCGCCCGTGAACGAGCATATCTTATTTATGCTAATCAGCGAACTGTGTTTGGTACTACAAAAATTGTAAGTGCTTCTAGATTTATTGCAGATATTCCAGAAAAACTTGTAGAAAAAATGTAGCTTCGCTATAATATATTTTTATTTGGAGGAATATAATATTAAACCATGGCAAAAATAACAAAAAAAATAAGCAAACCAAAAAATACTAAAGTCAGCAAGGCAAAAGAGAATAAAGCCAAAGCCCCGACTAAAGTAACAAAGGTTACAGCTAATAAAAAGAAGAAAAGCATTGCCGTTAAAAAAGCACCTAAAAAAATTACTACAAAAAAGACTGTTGTTAAGAAACCTGTTGCTAAGAAAAAAGTACAAAAGAAATCAAAACCAGTTCCAGAAAAACAGTCCATAGTTGAAAAATTAGAATTAGAACCAATTTCACCGATAGAAAGTATCGATTCTGTTGCACCCATTGAATCTATTGAGAGTGACAATGAAACACCTGTAATAACTATTGAAGAAAAATCTAAAATTAATAAGTTAAGTTTTGGCGAACATTTCTTTAGCGCTTGCGCGTTAGTTGTAATTGGTTTTATGGTATTAGTTGTTGTATATAGCTCTCATATTAATATGGTGTCTGCATATGATGAAAATATATCCTACGGAAAAATAACTCACCCGGTAGCAATGCAAGAAAGACAATTCAATACTAATGCTGGAGAGTTATCGATTGAGTATGAAGACTATTTTGAAGTAAATACAGTCGGTCCAGACAAAATAAAATTACAAACAAAGGATCGAGAAAGTGCTAGCCTTACAATATCACTAGCAGAAAATGACACTGTTACAACACTTGATTGGATTAAAAAATACAGACCAGAATATATTAATGCTAACATTCTTGAATCAATTCCAGAAATCTCCCAACGAAATGGATTAATGTTAGAAACAACAACCAGCTCTCCATCACGAGTAGTTCTGTTTACACATGATGATTATATGATAGAAGTAATGTTGGAATACCAAAATACAACATTACGTCCGAAGAAATATTTTTCTGCATTCGAGCAATTCGTAATGCTCTTAAAAATAACTTAGTTAGCGATTCTAAAAGAAACAAATTCTGCTTTCAACTTTTGTGTTACTTACAAACAAAAAAGTCTAAAACATAATTTATAAGATTAAGGGGAAGATGGAGAGGTAGTCAGCAGTTGATGTGCGACGACGTTTCAAGTCCTGCGTTGTACGCAGTACCTCTCACTTCCATGCTGGACATTTCAGCGATCAACGATCACCTGGATGTAGTAACCACCCAGAGACGTCGATCTCCATTCTAGGACCAGCTCTTCGGACCCGACAGGAATTGCGTCCATCCCCTCGACTCTGAACCGGAGGTGTGTAGCCTCGTCTGAACGCTCGCACGTAAAGACGATATGGTCGTACACCTTGGCAGAGCCAGTGAGTTGGTCAATCACCGTCAACGTGCCGTCTTGCACGTTCACCTTTTGCACGTTCACCTTGTCCAGCCGTGGGAGAACCCGCGGTACACCAGGATGTTGTTGTCCATCCATGTGCGGGAGGTTGATGATGAAGTCGGTTAAAAACCCGGATGCGTACCTGTGGGTCTCGACTACAACGTTGCTATCGACGACCTTTCCCGTTCGATCGACCGCTCCCGTAGGCGTGATCGTTCTTGTAGGGTCGTTCGTCGACAAGGTCAGAGCTGGTATCTCCCTGGCCTGCACGAAAATGCCATCGGTGTTGGCGTTCTTGCCTACCCACCAAAGCACCACCTGTGCCTGACCGAAGGGGAATTGATCCACCTTGACCCGGAAGGTCATGTGAGTGCCATCCAAGGCATGTCGCACCGTATACTGAACCTTCTTGTATCTTGGTCCATACACGAGGTGGTGCCGAAGATCGCTCACCTCTACCTGTGCCATCACCCAACCACTGGGTCGTCTACCCGGTTCAAGCGCCTGCGCTCCAATCTGGAGCCGGCCACGAATTGCCGGGATGTGAACGTGTACTGTCACGAAGAGCTCTGCATCCCCACGTTGGGGCAGCTCCACGCGTACGTTCTGGGGGTGGAGGTATTGTTCCGTCCACTCAGTCCCCGTAATTACCTGCATTGTGGTTTGACGATGTTGTTGTAGCCGAGATTGGCTTGGCCGAATCTCAGCATAGATATCTTGTTTCCCTGACCGGCTTCCACCGCTAGGGAAAGGAATGACTTGCGCAGTCATGTTATCTCCCTTGTGGTGAGTTAAGGATTTGTCGAAAAAGCACGACGATTTGGAATAGGGCATTATCCTAAACCGGTCTAGTAAAAAAGAGCGTGGCGCCAACGACATAGAGTGCCGTAAGAACCAGACCCCTCCATAACGAAGAGGACAGAACATTATCACCGATATATTACAATTTGTCAAGGTCTAATCATCATACAAATATGTTACTAATAATTGATATAAGTAATAAGCATTTAAAATCCATAAAAAATAATACAAAAAGCCTTATTTTACTTGACAAAATTCAAATTTCTGCTATACTTATATTAATCAAAAATAAAAAATTCAAATAAAATCACTATTCTTTAACTATCAAATATATGGTTGCAAGAGAAAGAACAGACCCAATAAATAAAAGAGATCTACCAGCCAAAAAAATAGAAAATAATGCTGGCTTACCTTTATCTGGCGCAGAACGTTTTGAAGATACAGGTGATGACAATATAGATAACAATGCCCCCACAACACCAATAGATAGAACTCAACTACCAAACATTTCCCACGACCCAAGTGATGACATAATGTTAGATTTAGATCAACACATTGGAGAACCAGAAGACCAAGGAGTGGTAACTTATAATAGAATTCCTGAAGCTAGAAATTACCAAACACCTATGAGTGATGTTGATTATTCAGATTTGCCTAATGAAGATGCAGAAGCTACAGCTGAAAAACCAGAAGGATTACTTAGCGCAGAGCACATGGTTAACAGCTTAAAAATATTAGAAACGATTGTTAGCAATCGACACGAAGCCATGGATGAGCAACGTAGTGTACTAAGAGCTCAAGTAACACGCCTAGCAGAACGTGTTGGTTTATTTACCAGACAAGAAACTAAACTACAACGTATTCAAGAAGCTGTAGGAAAATTAAGAGAAGCTATTGCAACCTCTACTGACCCAGAACATCAAAATAAGTTATTCCAAAGCATGTGGAAGATGTCTCATATGCAAGATTCAGGCATGACCAGTATTGTCAATGACATGGCAGATGAATTCTATATGCGCACAGCTAGTGGTGGTATTAAGTTACAACGAACAGAGACTGCAACATCAAGCCAAGCTAGCCCGTATAGTATAAAAGTTGGTGAATCCGGTACTGGAGCAAGAACTCGCATGGACTTTAATAAACCAGAAATGACACCTGCAGAAAAAACCAAAGCTCTTGCTAATGCTCAAGAAGAACTCAAACAAATTATGGATGCTAAGGCAATCGCAATTGCAGAAATTGATACAGATAAACTAAATGACGCTGAGATTAAACGGGCAATTGCAAAAATAAATGAAGAATATGATGGCAGAATTGATGGAGCTCGTGGCCTAGTTATTAACTTAGGTGATTTTGGAGTTGAAATTCAAAAAGTAGAAGATAAACAAACAGAAAAAGCCATTAGCGAACTTGCTGGTGACGATGTTGAACAAGAATTTTTTAAACAAGGAGAAGGTCTAGCTCCAGTTAAATATGGAGAGGCAATGAATCCTCTAACACCATCGGATATACATGAACAGAGAGCACTCCGTGATGAATATGAACAAACAGCACTAGGTGCATCGAAACTTTCGCCAAGACAAAAACAAGATTTTAGATTCACAACAGACAAAAGCGTATATGATGTAACAATAAACAGCCCTGCTTTGGCTAAAGATATGATTACACCAATGCGTCCAATGGAACAAATGACGCCTGCAGAAAAATCCGCTGCTCTAGAGCCTGCTCAACAAAGTTTAGAACAAGCACAAGCGAAGTTAAAAACTTTACTTGATGCACGATCAGATAAGATTGGGGAAGTAAATCAACGTTTCCTTGCAGGAAAAACAGATGAAAAAGGAAGAGCCAAGTTATTTGAAAAAATTAGTCGTGATACTCAGGCTGGTATTAAAGAAGCTGAAGCCAATGTTGCTGGCTCTCAAGAACTCGTTGAAACACTATCAAGAACAAATGAAGATGCCGATAATGCAGCAATAGAACAAGCATCTCAAGCATCTATGGAAGCTGCCAACACATTTATTAAAGCTTCACAAATAGAAAGTAACTTAATTGTTGAAAGAGCAAACTTAGAAAAATCAGAAACGCTAAAAGGCAGAGCACTACGCAAAGCTTTAGCTACGCTTGATAAAAAAATATCAATAGCCACAAAAGCTAGTAATGAAGCAAATGCTAATATGGAAAATGCCTGGGAACTAGAAGCTACTTTATCTGGTATACCTTTACCAAAATCCGTTCAAGATTCCATAGCGGCCAGAAATGAAACAGTTCAAACACCAAGTGTAGACAATAAGTATTCCCGCATGTCTGAACAGATTGAAGCAGCAGAAGAAAAAGCGTATGCAGAAGCTGGAACGGAAAAAACTGAAGCAGTAAAAACGAGAGAACATAATGTAAGCGAAATTAAAAATGCTTTAGCTAAAAAGTTCGCAACTAGTAATGACAATCTGCGTCGCATGCTTGTAGATTTGCCAGCACAAGGAAGATTAATTGATATTCGATTACCAGAAGGCACAACTGCACAAAATGCTCAGGGTGTTTACATATTATCTGGCGAACCAGGTAATTATGCAGGGGTTGAATATATCAATTTACCACAACTATCCGAGGCATTAGCAGATGCAGGTCAGTTAAATATCCAAACAGCCTTAGAGGGTCTGCAATCAGTAGCAAACGATGAACTTCCTACTGAATATATGTCTTTTGGAAAAATCGGAGATATAGCTCAGGCCTCAAGAGATGCTGAAGCTGAAAAGAATGTTGATAGAATATCAGCTGAACTGCCAACTCTTAAACATCCTGATGCAAATGCTACAGTTTAAAGCATTAAAAAATAATAAATAACTAAATCAAATTATAAAAGTGGGGTTTAACGCTCCACTTTTTTGTATTTCTAAAATATTTCAACTTGATTTTTCTTAAAAAAAATGCTATTATTATATTAATTATGAATGAATCAACCTCAAATCCAGTACCTCCTCAACCAATGGGTACACCCAACGATAATTCAACTACTCCAACGTCTGGACCAGCTATCACACTTCCTTTTGTGAATACTGCTTCAGCTACAACTAATCCAGTAACACCTACTTCAGAATCTGATACAACATCTCCTGAACCCATGACAACATCGACACCAGTAGAAAATCCTGGAGAATCTCTAAAACCACAAGTAATACCCCTTCAAGATGTACCATCCGATACGACTGTCGATTATTTGGCTAAATTGGATAGTGCAGAAGAAAAACTAATCTCTGAATTAGAAAGTATTAATTCTGAACAAACCGGCTTAATTGATAAACTAAAGAAGCTCATTGAACAAACCGGCTTCATGGAAAGTAATGAGGGTAAACTAAATAACCAAATAAAGAAAATTCAAGAAGCTCGAACACAAATTAAAACCGATCCAGAAAAAAGTGAAGACATCTTTAAAGATTTAGAATTTATTAAACCTCATCCTGTTGAAGTCAACTCAACAGATGAACAACCAACTCCTACCATTGATAAATCTGGTTCCATTCCTCCAGCAACTTCGAACACACCAGCTATTTCACCAATTGAAGAAGCACCCGAATCGCCTGTTACTCCACTCGAGAAAGAGCGAGAGTCATTAACGCCAGAGCAAATTATAGAAATTCTTAATAAAAAATTCTCCGATACTAATCCGGCAGTTGCAAACACTGTCGTTTCCGGTGCTCAAGTATATGCCACACCCGAAATGGGATTACTAATTGAACATGCTACTGGATCTGTACATTTTTCTCCGACAGAAGTAACTGATGCTGACATCACAACAGAAGACTTGCACATGCTACCGCAAAAAACTGAATCTCCAGCTGTTAAATCTACACTCACCACTGAGCCCTCATCAATTACAGACAAATTAAAAACTCTAGAACAACCAGAATTAAACGCCTCGTTAGCTTCGGATGCAAAAATATATCGTTCTCAAGATAAAAATGGCATAGTTATTGGAATTGGTATAGATGCAATTCATATTTCAGATGCTGAACTAATCCAAACCGGTATTAATGCAACCGACTTAGCTTCCTTAGAAATGGCACCAGCCTTCGAAGCTGAACCATCGATTGCAAATACTCTAGCTGATGAAACAGCTACAATTCAACAACCTATACCACCAACTCAAGATAATCCTCCTACTACCCCTGAAATATTAGAACCTACACTGCCACAACAACCACAAGCACCTACTCAGGGAATTCCCCCATCAGGTCCAATTCCTCCTACTCCAACAAATTCTCCGGAAATAATTCCATCAACACCAAGTGGTACTCCACCAGCTACTCCCCCTAGCTTTTAGTGGTATTAGCTCGCATTGATTTAGAGTGCAATTTACGATAATAAGTGATGGCAAAACGATGCGCTTCATCACGCATTCTTTGAATTAGAAATAATCCCTGACTACCAGCTTCCATTGTAATTGGTATCGCTTGATCAGGTAGAAATAGCTCTTCTCTTTTCTTGGCTAAAGCAACAACTGATACGTCATGATCTTGCCAAAAATGTTTTACAGCATTTAATTGCCCCTTACCTCCATCCATGATAGCTAAATCTGGTTTTGGCCAATCTCTTTTTAATCGCCGTCTAACCACTTCTTGCAAACTTTTATAATCATCTGCACCTTGGACAGTTTTAATTTTAAATCTCCGATATTCACTCCTAGCTGGCAATCCATCAATAAACACCACCATCGATCCAACCGCATATGTTCCTTGGATATTTGAAATATCATAAACTTCTACCCTCTTTGGCTGAGCTGGCAAAACCAGAGCATCCTGTAGCTGTTGAAGGCCTAAATCAGGATCGATAGCCTTAAATTGGTAATAATCAGTTAAATACTCACGTGGAGTTTTTTGAAATGAACGCAGCTTTTTTATTGCTTTTAACTGATCACGATACTTTGCTGCATCTTCGAACTTTTTATCTTCAGAAGCTACCTGCATCATTTCTTCCAATCTTGATTCTAGCTCTAAAGTATTTCTACCTTCAAAAAAAGCTAACACATCATATATCAATGCTTGATAATCTGATTCTGAAATCTTATTAATGCACGGTGCTTTACATTTATAAATGTAATATTCTAAACAAGCCTTTTTTGGTAAATTTTTACAAGTCCGATATGGAAAAATGTTATGTAATAATTTTAGAACTTCTCTAATACTACGAGCAAATGGATATGGTCCATAAAATATTCCAGCTTTACGAAGATTTGGTCTCCGTACTGCTAGTACCTGAGGAAACTTCTCATCCGTTATATGAATATACAAAAAACTTTTATCATCCTTTGCTAATACATTAAATCTAGGTTGATAATCTTTGATCAACTTATCTTCTAAAATTATGGCATCAGATTCAGTTTTTGTTTCTATCCAATCTACATCAACAATTTGCCGTACCATAATTTGTTTAGCTTCATTCAAATCATTATGCTGTCTAAAGTATGATCGAACTCGGCTACTTAAAGACTTCGCTTTACCTACATAAAGTACATTACCAATAGAATTTTTAAACAAATAAATTCCTGGCTTTTGTGGTAATGTTGCTAATTGTTTTTTTACCTTGCTAGTCATAAGCTCCTCTTAGTATACCACCTTGACGTAGATTAAATATTCATATATACTACTCGAGTTCAAATTAGTTAAACATGTTTTTCTAAATCATGGAAGATGCGATTTCAATAAAAAACGCGAGAGTTCATAACTTAAAAAATGTCTCAATAGACATTCCGCGAAACAAATTAGTTGTAATTACAGGTTTATCAGGTTCTGGTAAATCTTCATTGGCTTTCGATACAATTTATGCTGAAGGACAACGTAGATATGTAGAAAGTTTATCAGCATATGCGCGTCAATTTTTAGGTTTAATGGATAAACCAGATGTAGACAGAATCGATGGACTATCTCCTGCTATCTCTATAGATCAAAAAACAACTACTCATAATCCTCGTTCCACTGTTGGTACTGTAACCGAAATTTACGATTACCTAAGATTGTTATACGCTAGAATTGGTGTACCACATTGTCCAAATGATGGAGAATTAGTAAAAAGACAAACTATAGCTCAAATAATTAGCACTACTTTAAAACTATCTAAAGATACTAAAATTCTCATTATTGCTCCTGTAATTCGAGATAAGAAGGGTGAACATAGAACTGTAATTGAAGAAGCTAGAAAAGCTGGATATGTCCGCTTAAGAATTGACGGAGCCATGATACCAGTTGAAGAAGCTGAGGATATGGAATTAGATAAAAAGAAAAAACATAATATTGATATTGTTATTGATCGTCTTACACTAGGGCCAAACTTAGATAAAGAACGTCTCTCAGAATCTTTTGAAACTGCTTTAGAACTATCAAATGGTTTAGTGATAGTACATGATTCAAAAAATGAAACTGACAAGTTGTTCTCTGAACATTTTTCTTGTGCAAAGTGTCAATTAAACCTAGAAGAACTAGAGCCAAGAAATTTTTCTTTTAATAGCCCACACGGTGCCTGTAGTGAATGTACTGGTATTGGTACAAAATTAGAAGTTGAAGAAAATTTAGTAATTCCTAATCGTAAACTTTCTATTGCTGAAGGAGCAATTAGGCCATGGTCTCGAACATCATCAAACCAAACTTGGATGATGCGTATTCTTGATGCAGTTGCTCAAGCAAATGGTTTTTCAATAAATGACCCAGTTAAAGATTTATCTGAAAAATCATTAAGTATAATTTTATACGGAACCGGCAAACAACAATACGATGTAAATAATCCTTTTGCAAACCGCAAAATTAGAGAATTCTTAACTGAGTATGAAGGTGTAATCCCAAACTTAGAACGTCGTTATCGAGAAACCGAATCTGAATACATGCGCGCTGAAATTGAACGATACATGAGAATATCTGATTGCCCTAGCTGTGACGGCAAGAGACTAAATCCCCAAGCTTTAGCTGTAACTTTAAATGATAAGAATATCTCTGAAATTACATCATTAAGTATTGAGGATGCAGAAAAATATTTCAAAGATATTGTTCTAAGTGATCGCGAAAAGAAAATTGCCAATCAAGTATTAAAAGAAGTACAAGAACGACTCCACTTTTTACTAAATGTTGGTTTATCATATTTAACACTAAGTCGTCGTACTGCTACTCTATCTGGCGGTGAAGCACAACGAATTAGATTAGCAACTCAGATTGGATCCTCTCTTACTGGTGTAATTTATATATTAGACGAACCTTCAATTGGATTACATCAGCGAGATAACGAACGACTAATCGGTACATTGAAAGCACTCCGAGATCTTGGCAATACAGTAATAGTTGTTGAGCATGATGCCGACACCATCGAAGCTGCAGACTATGTAATAGATATTGGACCAGGAGCTGGTCATCATGGCGGAGAAATTGTTGCAGTTGGCACACCTACGGAAATTAAAAAAAATAAAAATTCACTAACTGGAAAATATCTATCTGGCAAAGAAGAAATTACCACGCCAAAAAAACAGCGCAAAGGAAATGGTAAAAGCATAGATATTATTGGTGCTAGCGAATTCAACTTAAAAAATGTAAATGCCAGTATTCCTCTAGGAAAATTTGTATGTATCACTGGTGTATCTGGATCGGGAAAATCAACTTTGTTAATCGATATTCTTGCTAAGGCATTAAGTCAGCAATTTCATAATTCAAAAAATGCGCCTGGAAAACACAAAGAAATTATCGGCCTAGATCATTTAAACAAGGTAATTCACATAGATCAATCACCAATCGGTAGAACACCTCGTTCTAACCCCGCAACCTACACTGGGGTATTCACACATATACGTGATTTATTCACTATGGTGCCAGAAGCAAAGATTCGAGGTTATAAGGCTGGCAGATTCTCATTTAATGTCAAAGGTGGTCGTTGTGAAGCTTGTCAGGGTGATGGAGTACAACGTATCGAAATGCATCTATTACCAGACGTTTATGTTAATTGTGATGAGTGTCATGGTAAACGTTATAATAAACAAGCTCTTGAAATACATTATAAAGGTAAAACAATATCTGATGTTTTAGCAATGACTGTTGAAGAAGCACTTGGATTCTTTGAACACGTACCTGCTATCAGTACAAAATTACAAACTTTATTTGATGTTGGCTTGGGTTATATTCAACTAGGACAAAATGCCACAACTCTATCTGGCGGAGAAGCTCAAAGAATAAAATTAGCTTCAGAACTATCACGTAGAGCTACTGGCAAAACTCTCTACATTTTAGATGAGCCAACTACTGGATTACATTTTGCAGATGTTAAAAGACTATTACTTGTTTTAGGAAAACTAGTTGATAAAGGCAATAGCGTAATTATAATCGAACACAACTTAGATGTAATAAAATCTGCAGATTGGATTATCGATTTAGGACCCGATGGTGGTGATGCTGGCGGTGAAATCATCGCCATAGGTACTCCAAAAGATATTGTAAAAGTAAAAAATTCACACACAGGAATGTTCTTGAAAAAAATCCTTAAATAAGGATATACTCAAATCATGCATTCTCTTCCGCGATCAATAGTTAGTACAATAGCTTATTTTGATATTTTCAATTATCCTCTTACACTCAGTGAGTTACATAGATACCTATGGAAAGCACCAGTTGTAACGATGAGTGAGCTCAAAAGAGAAATCAACTTACTACCTACCGTTAAATTCCAGCAAGGTTTAATTTTTTTTCAAGGTAGAGAAAATCTCATCAAAATCAGGAAAGAACGGTACTTAGAAAGCGAACGAAAATTCAAAAAAAGAATGCCTTTTATAAAATTGCTTACATACCTACCGCATGTAGAAGCAATTTTCATAGTTAATAGCTTAGCGTATCAAAACGCAAAAAATGAAAGCGATGTTGATTTACTTATCATAAGTAAATCTGGAAAAATTTGGTCTACCAGATTTTTTACAACCACAGTAGCCAAGTTACTCGGCATCAGACCTAAACCAAACTATACCAAAGATACACTATGCTTAAGCTTTTATTTAGATGCATCTGCTTTAGCGATGCACGATTTAATGAATAGTAGTGATGATGTATATGAAATCTACTGGTTACGTCAGCTATTGCCGATATATGATCCAAATAACTATGCAAAAAAAATATTTGAATCAAATCAATGGGTAGAACCATACCTGCCAAATGCTAAAAGAGTATTGCAACATCCTCATAGAATTATTAAACACACAATTTGGCACAGCTTAATTCAAAATATGCTTGGTATATTTACACCAGAAAAAATATTAAAAAAAATTCAACTAGCAATTTTACCAGAACAATTAAAAAAACTTAGTGGACCAGTAGAATCATCTGTCGTAGTTTTATCTGATTTACTATTAAAATTCCATATTAATGATCCTCGTCCTGAATGGACGAAACAATGGGAAGAAAAGATTAAACAAAATCTTCCCTCAATCAGCTAACCTACTACTCTCGGTAAGGGCCTCTTAATTCTGTTTCTTTATTAGAAGCTACTACATACATTCTGATGTCCACGCTTTCTGAACTATCAATGCCCGTTCCAGAAAAAACATAGTATGGTTCAATAGCTAAATTCAACGGATCAAATACATACTCTAACCGAACTTGGTTAATGTTAATTTCTTGTAATCTACTTTTACCATGTCTATGATTCCACTGTACAAAAGTACTAACAAATCTTTGGTAATCTTCTTCATCTTGCGAAGCTGGATAATAAAAGTCTTCTAACTTAGAAATAGCATCTTCAATTGATATTAATTCACTAGTTTCAGTTTTTACAATCTGATCTTGTAAATTATGTAGACGATCAACTCTAACATTCGTAACTGTATCTCCGTGCATATGCACAGCAATACCCCGCAAACGAATCGGCAAGTTATCATCAGGTCCTAAACCATAGCGAATTAAATTATGCGGAGGATAAAATACAAACTCTCGATCTTTAACAGTAGCTTCATCATTGTTATTACACACCGCACCCTTAGTGATAGTTGATTCTTCATCAGTCATTCGTTCAACTACTAATTCCTCCATCGGTACGTAGATAAAATTATGTGATGCCAAAAAATCATATGCATTATTACGTGCAGTTTCCTCATCAATATCTTCCGTAAGTTTTTCCAAACCACAAATTGCAGCCTGGCGCATTTGAAACTCTATCGATCCATCGTTATTGAAGGCAATAAATAATGGACGATATTCTGTCTCTGATTCTTCAATATAATAAGTACCATTAACATAGACAAACTGATTTAATGGTAATGAAGAAAAGTGATTAAACGCACTTAATTGCAGATGATCTTTATCAAGTGATTCTGGAACGCCATAAATATCCGCCTCAGGAACACTACGAAATTCATTTACTGGTAAATTGATATTTATTGTGGGCCGTAACTCTTCTTCATCTTCTAGTGCCATTTCTCGTTTCACCACATAATCAGATCCATATAATAAGCCTTCAACAGCAGTTAATGATCTGGTACTTTCTTTAATAGCTGGCAAAGATTTTCCTTCAATTATTTCACGTGGTCTTTGTTGAATGCTAGGTTCTGCTAAGGCTGGACTTGCCATTTTAACACTATCTTCAACTGGAACCTCAGCTGGAATATTTGTCACTAAAAAGAATACCGCTGCAACTAACGGAACACTTGTAGCTATAGTAAGTGGTAAGGGTTTAAGCAAATTTGAAAACCAAGATTGTTTCACAAAGCTTGGTGATTTTTTTATAGTCTTCATTACGCTGTGCAAAATTCGACTCTCTTGCGCAGTAGAAAAAGTTAAAATTCTATCTCGTTTCAAATAAAAATTCATTAACACTTCATCGAAATCTTGAATAATCTGCTGAAATTTACTATGGGTATTGTGATGTCTACGTCTTACTTCAGCTTCATCAAATCTCACTGCTAAGGCAATTTCTTTAAACGTTAACTGTTCACCATGCATTAACTCGTAAATACTAAAAGTTGTAGGATCTAAACTTTGAATCGCTCTCCATAAATGCATATCAACATCGTTAAACTTTCGATTACTAAAGTTCAATTTGTCATGATGATGTTCCTGCATGTCAGACCTCTGTTTTACAACCTGACTAACAGCTAAAGAAAATAAATACGAGCGATAACTAGCTCCACCGTCTTCAAAAGAATGAAAATACTTAAAAGATTTAGCAAATATAGCTTCTACTGTTTGTTCTGCCAAACGAGTATGATGATACAAACCAGCATAACAATATCGATAAATGTCAGCTGCATAAAGCTGATAAAGTTCAATAAATGCCTTGTTTATATCAGCATTTTTTCCAGATAAAATATCTGACTCACTGAGTGGATTTTTAGATGCAATTTGTTTACCTTTCATCACACAACATTATAGCCTATATTAGACAATAAATACAGCTATCCAGCAACAACTTCTAACACGCTAATCTAGTACATTTCTTGTTTATAACATTCCTCACAATATAATATGAATCTCACAGTTTAAAAAATCTCTCCCAAACGGGAGAGATTTCTTTCATGTTGCGGGGACAGGATTCGAACCTGCGACCTGATGGTTATGAGCCACCCGAGCTGCCACTGCTCCACCCCGCGATAAGCTATGATTAGCGGATTCCTATATTACAGAAATACCTGATTATTGTCAAACTACTATAAGGCGCATACAATGTATATTATGGTACTTATTGTATACAATCCGGTGGCTGGCTCAATGCTCACACAAAGAGAACAAAAGCAGATAAATGTAGTAGTGCCCAACACAAAAAAGTTCATCCAGCTTTACCTAAAAAAGGAGAATATTGATTTTGATTGGATTGATACAAATACAGATAATACACCAGAAATTTTCGATTCAATATCAAATAAGAAATATAAAAGGATACTAGTTTGTGGTGGAGATGGCACAGTTCGAGAAGTTGCTGAACATTTAATCAAACAACAAAATCCAACCCCGCTTGCTATTGTACCGATTGGTACCATGAATGTAATTGCCATGAGTTTAAATATGCCTCTAACTTTAAAACGTGCCCTCCGCTATGCATTAAAACATGAATCAGCTTCCTTTGATGTTGGTGTAGTAAATAATGAAAAATATTTTTTCATTGCATGCGGTGCTGGATACGATGCTCAATTTTTAGCAGCAACTGGTAGGGGAACTAAGCACTGGCTTGGTCCATTGTCTTATCCTCTGATAGCTATGTCTAAAATATTTAATCACGACAAAATTAAAGGTACTTTAAAGACAGATCAAGGCACAGAAGAGTTAAACAGCAGCACCTTTGTAGCATTTAATATCAAAACTTTAGTTAAGCACCATCCTTTTCTAAGACTAAGACCTCATCCTGGAATTGTGGATGTATTAATTGCCGATGACATAACTCCAATGAACGCCACTAGACTAGCTTGGTATATGTTTTGGCGAAAAACTTCCACTACACCACCGGTGAGATTATTCACTTCAAAATCTGTGTCCTTTACGAGTAAGAAACCAATTTCATATGAGGTGGATGGTGACGTTTTTGAAGCAACAAATATAGAAATCTCTCTCGTTCCTAACGCTTTACAACTTGTATGCCAAAAATAGGATTATCTCTCACAAATTTATTACACACCCTGGTTCTGATATTTATCTTTACATTGCCTTTTCAGACTAGATACATATTTAATGAGGGAGAAAATCAATTTACAACCTTAGGCTTATACGGGTTCGATATTATATTTATTATTTTGTTAGCAGTATTTATTTTTTGGTGGTATCGACAAAAAGAAACTAAATTAAATTGGTCTGTTATCTCAATATGTTTTGCTTTGGTAGTTTTTACCGGCATCTCGGCTTATTGGTCTGTAGATCGTGAAATTAGTTTTCATTTCTGGATACGTTTCATAGAAGCTTTGCTAGCTGCTGCCATTATTTCTGCTAGTAAAATACCAATTAAAAAATTACTGTATGTATTATTACTCAATGGATTAGTCCAGAGCATTTTTATACTTTGGCAAAATGCTAGCCAACATGTTTATGCTAGCAAATGGCTTGGTATGTCTGAGCAAATTGGAGAGCTATCTGGCACAGCTGTTGTAGTTACAGATACCGGCCGATTCTTAAGAGCTTTTGGTACCTTACCTCATCCAAATATTGCAGGTGGTCTTATTTTAATTAGCTTAGTTAGCGCTATTATCATTTGGCAATATAGCAAAGAAAACATCGAACGCTATGCTCTGCTCTTAGTAGTTTCTATCTGCTCATTTGGTTTATTACTTACTTTCTCCCGCACTGCTGTATTAGTTTGGTTAGCAATTCTTGCTATTACAGTGTTCTTACATTACAAACAGCAATCATTATTAGTAGCTTCCTTGCTTAGCATTAGTGTTGCCATGATAATATATCTTCCTCAAGTACAGAGTCGTGTATTAGGACAGCAGTTCGTAGAAACTTATTCTATGGATCAAAGAGGAGATCAATTTGCAGAGGCTGGTGCAGTATTAAAAAAACGTTGGCCGCAAGGCGTTGGTATTGGCGCTTATACAGTAGCTTTAAAAAATGAAGAACCGCAGCCAATCCATAATATATATTTATTAGTTGCTTCCGAACTAGGTGTAATAGCAGCTCTGGTTTTTTTCTATTGGAATGGTTGGATGCTTTTTAAAGTAAATAAAAAAAGTCGCTATTCCCAAGGAATAACGCTCATGCTAGGTGCAATCTTGTTAGCTGGAATAATGGATCACTACTTCTGGACTTTGCCAAGTATGTTCATGCTTTGGATGATTATAATAGGACTTCAACTACGAGAAAGTAAATTAACTTAAAAACAATAAGTAAATTAATTCACACCTGCGGGGAGTCATCATCCTGCCCGCAATGCTTTCGCATAGCGATACAGGCGGGGATCGAACGTAGTGCAAGGACAGGTCGCGACCTGTCCATACTAGCCGTCGATGATTCCTCCACGCAAATGTGGAAAGAGTAGGGTGAGCTGTAAAAAACTGTTATAGAGAGAATTATTGGGATTCATCTCTACGATTAGGAGTCCAGAGAGGTCGTGATTATTATTTCGAGGCCTTCTGTGACTCCTGATCGCAATGATCAACCATTTAGTATCCTCCCTAATATTTTTATGCTCAATAATGTTGCTGTTAATATATTTTTCATATAGTTTTTTTAATAATTAACTGTTAATTGTATAAGCGATTATTTAATGAAGTTAGGGTTAAATAGAGCATAATTTACCGAGCAATATTCGCAATAAATAACAAATTATTATATATACATTTACTAATTTAGATAGAGAAAAATAGTGTACAACCGTTTATTTCTTGCTAAATACGGAGGGCTATTTTATTTAATTATCCTCTGTTTTCAATAAATATTTAATGATAAAACTGTGCATATTGTCACTTTTAAAAAGAAAACAAAAGTAACTATGAATTATATGCCCTTCAGATATAATTGACTATGGATAATCGGTGAATAATGAATATTATTTGGCTAAAATTAGGCTAATTTAATTACTTGACAGTAAGCACTATGTCCGCTAATATAATTTAGCACTCTTTTTATGAGAGTGCTAAAAAAATGCAAATTTCATATCTAATAAACTTTAAAATAAATAACAGAATATGAATTTACAACCAGTTGGAGATAGAATTCTCGTTCGACCAATGAGCGAAGAAGAAGTCACAGCATCCGGCATTGTTTTGCCAGACACTGTAGACCGAGAAAAAAAAGCTGAAGGTGAAATCATTGCTATCGGTGATGGTGAAGATGTAAAGAAACTTAACCTAGAAGTTGGTAGTAAAGTACTATTTGGAAAATATGCTGGAGATGACGTCGAATACAACGATGAAGATCTTAAATTTCTAAAATTTGATGAAATTTTAGCAGTTGTTAAATAAATAATTAAAAGATATAGATAACATTTATGGCAAAAGATATTCAATTTGATGAGATCTCACGCGAAGGTCTTAAAAATGGTGTAAACAAATTGGCCAATGCAGTTAAAGTAACTCTAGGGCCCAGAGGAAGAAACGTCGTAATCGATAAAGGATACGGTTCACCAACTATCACTAAAGATGGAGTAACAGTTGCTAAAGAAATTGAACTAGAAGACAAAATCGAAAACGTTGGAGCGGAAATTATTAAGGAAGTTGCTTCTAATACTAACGATGTTGCTGGTGATGGAACAACTACTGCAACAGTTCTAGCACAAGCAATCGTCAACGAAGGTTTGAAAAATGTTTCTGCAGGTGCAAATCCATTAAGTATCAAACGCGGAATTGATAAAGGTGTAGCTGCTGTGATTGATTATATTAGAAACAATCTTAGCAAAGAAATTTCCTCTAAAGAAGAAAAAGCTCAGGTTGCTTCTATTTCTGCTAATGATAAAGAAATTGGAGAAATCATCGCTGACGCTATGGATGAAGTTGGAGATGATGGTGTAGTTACTGTTGAAGAAGGCCAAAGCTTTGGTCTTGAAAAAGAAAAAGTTGAAGGAATGCAATTTGATAAAGGTTATGTTTCTCCATACATGGTAACTAACCCAGATACCATGATTGCTGAATACAAAGATGCATTGTTCCTAATTACAGACAAGAAAATTTCATCTATCAATGATATTGTTCCACTATTAGAAAAAGTTGCTCAATCTGGTAAAAAGGAATTAGTTATTATTGCAGATGATATTGATGGAGAAGCTCTAGCAACATTAGTTGTAAATAAACTACGTGGTACATTCAATACATTAGCTGTTAAAGCTCCTGGATTTGGTGATCGTAGAAAAGAAATGCTTCAAGATATTGCAATTCTTACCGGTGGCCGAGTAATTTCTGAAGATATTGGACTAAAGCTAGAAAATGTTGAATTAGCAGATTTAGGACAAGCTGGAAAAATTAAAGCTACCAAAGAAGACACTACAATTATCGAAGGTAAAGGAGATAAAGCAGAATTAGATAATAGAATTGCCAATGTTAAACAGTTAATTGAGCAATCTGATTCTGATTTTGATAAAGAAAAGCTAAGTGAACGATTAGCTAAACTATCAGGTGGTGTTGCTGTACTGAAAGTTGGTGCTGCTACTGAAACCGAAATGGAAGAAAAGAAACATCGTATCGAAGATGCGTTAGCTGCAACCAAAGCTGCCGTTGAAGAAGGTATAGTTGCCGGTGGTGGTACAGCTCTGATTAGAGCTGTAGTTGCATTAGATGGTTTAGAGTTAGACGGTGAAGAACAAATTGGTATTAATATCTTACGTAGAGCAATGGAAGAACCAGTAAGACAAATTGCAATAAATGCTGGATATGAAGGATCTGTTGTGGCAGAAGAAATAAAGAAAAGATCTGGAAATGTAGGATTTAATGCAAACACGAACGAATATGTAGATATGGTACAAGAAGGTATTATCGACCCTACGAAAGTAACTCGATATGCTTTAGAAAACGCTGCATCTGCAGCTTCTATGCTATTAACTACTGAAGCAGTAATTACAGACCTGCCATCAAAGGACAATGATATGCCTCCAATGCCACCAGGCGGTATGGGTGGAATGGGCGGTATGGGTGGAATGATGTAAATTACGTCATAAAACTTACCCAAAACATAGCCGACTATGCCCTTCATAGTCGGCTTTTGTAATAAAAATAAACATGATATACTAATTACTGGTTAAATAATTAACTTAATATAATAATATGGACCAACAAGCACCAAAACAACCAGAACAAGACGATTTGAAGTTCGACCAAAAGGACATTGATGAAAATAAAGTAATTGCTGCCTTAAGTTATCTAGGTATCCTAGTATTCATTCCTCTCCTAGCAAAGAAGGATAGTAAATTTGCCCAAGCACATGCCAAGCAAGGAGTAGTAATGTTTATTGCCATGCTATTCGGTGCAATTCCATTTATAGGTTGGTTGTGGGCCATGGTGTTACTAGTAGTTGAAATTATCGCTATTATCAAAACACTTCAAGGACAATATTGGAAAATTCCTGGAGCTTACGACATGAGCAAAAAATTCAAAATCTAGCTTGTTATAGAATAAATAAAAGTAGGTACATGCCAGGGCATATACCTACTTTTTAAATCCCAGCTATTTTTCTATTCCTCGTTCTCTTTATCTTTTACTGCAATCACTACATCTTTCTTGATCTTTTCCATTAATTTTTCATTCTCTCGAATACTCTGCTTAGCTGCTTGTCTACCAACACCAAGCTTATCTTCTTTATAAGCATAAGTATTTCCACTCTTATCAATTACACCAAATTGTACGCCAGTCTCTAATAAATCTCCTGCTAAAGAAATACCTTCGTTATACATGATATCAAATTCTGTATTTCTAAATGGAGCTGCTACTTTATTCTTCACAATCTTTGCTTTCATTCTGTTTCCGACTACTCTATCTCCTTGTTTAATCTGAGCTGCTCGCCTTACTTCAATTCTAACTGAAGAATAGAATTTTAGTGCATTACCACCTGGAGTGGTTTCTGGATTACCAAATACCACACCTATCTTTTGTCTAATTTGATTAATGAAAATTACAGTAGTATTACTCTTACCAACCAACGGTGTTAGCTTACGCAATGCCTTACTCATTAACCTAGCTTGTAATCCCATTTGCATATCTCCCATTTCACCCTCAATCTCAGCCTTCGGAGTTAATGCCGCTACTGAATCAATTATAATAACATCAACGCCACCGGACCGAACTAAAGTTTCAGTAATATCTAATGCCTGTTCACCGGTATCTGGTTGTGAAATTAATAATTCTTCTACGTTAACACCAATCTTTCTAGCATAATCTGGATCCAAAGCATGTTCCGCATCAACAAACGCTGCCAAACCACCTAATTTTTGAGCCTCTGCAACTATATGTTGTGCCAAGGTAGTTTTTCCTGAAGATTCTGGCCCATAAATTTCTACAACTCTACCTCGAGGCACACCACCAATTCCCAGTGCTAAATCAAGTGAAATACATCCGGTTGGAATAGCTTCAACTTCCATGGCAGAAGCCTCACCCAATTTCATGATTGCATTTTGACCAAATCTTTGCTTAATTTGTGCTATAGCAGCGTCTGCAGCTTTTGATCTATCATCTTTTACCATTTCTCTTTTCTCAGCTTTTGTTGGTGTTTGTTCTTTTTTTGTATCCTCTGGTTTTTCTGTTTGTTCTTTTTTTGTCATAATTATATTTATTATCTGCCTATCATAGGCTGACTTACTTATTTATTTTTTCTCTTTCATTATTATTTGACGATATTCTACAAACTCCTTACTCCTTTTTGTTTTTACAACTATCTTAAAAACATTAACACCTTCCTGAAGGGTTACGCTTTGATTAAAGGAACCATCTTCCTTCACAGCAACTGGCTGATCATTAATCGTTACTATTGCCTCAGAAACAGTTTGTCCATTAATGTCTACAAAACGCTGATCAAATTCTACCGTGCTTGGTATTTCCTGTAATTCCACTACTGGCGGT
Organism: bacterium; assembly: GCA_030698395.1. Lineage (GTDB taxonomy): Bacteria > Patescibacteriota > Patescibacteriia > UBA9570 > UBA9570 > JAUYKW01. The sequence goes on along the minus strand of JAUYKW010000018.1, from coordinate 32,241 downwards.
TGCGCAATATTTTGAATCTCAAAGATAAAGTATGCTGCAACCAGTACAGCTATAAAGATAACTGATAAACCTAGGATGATATGAAAAACTTTTAGAGGTTGTTTTGTAAGATGTCTTTTCATAGTAGGTATATTTGGTTGAGTCTCATATACCTTTAGTTCTTCCTCTAGAAGTTGCTCCGTAGCATGATTACCGATTTTAAGATATTTAGCATACTTACGAACATAGTTCTTGACAAATAGTGTGCTTGGCAATGCCTTATAATTACTGTCTTCAATAGCTTGAATATAATCTTTACGAATCTGTAAATCATTAGCAACTCTTTCTATACTCAAATTACTATCAATTCTAACTTGGCGTAATCTATCTCCTAATGTTTTTGTATTACTAATTGATCTCTGTTGAAATGATGTCATAACTATTCATCTTTCTCTGTGTAATCATTCATTCTCTCTGTTGTGTCCTCATCATAATTATCTTCCTCCTCATAATCACTTGTGGTAATCTCCCCTTCGTCATCGTCGTCATTGTCATCATCATCGTCATCATCAATTGATTCATCAACTTGTGGTTGATCATACTGCTCTAACTCTTCATCTGACATTAAAAGCTCTCTAGGTTTGGCACCATTCGCTGGACCAATAAATCCTTGCTCTTCTAAGATATCTAACAATCTAGCAGCTCTTGCATATCCTACACGTAAACGACGCTGTAGTAATGAAGCTGATGCTTTCTTTGATTTAATGATTACCTCTTTAGCATCTGGTAATAAATCATCTTCATCAGATGCATCATTAAATGCCTCAGGTAAACTAGATGATTTCTGCCTATCAATAACTTCGTCATCATAATCTGCCTTTGCTTTTGATTTAAGATATGCAACTACCCGGGTTACTTCATCATCAGAAACATACACTCCTTGAATACGCTTTGGTTTAGAGGATTCAGCATTTACATATAACATATCACCTTTACCTAATAATTTTTCTGCACCTGATGAATCAAGAATCGTTCGAGAATCCACTAAAGATGCGGTATTGAAAGCACAACGAGAAGTAATATTTGCTTTAATCAATCCTGTAATCACATCAACTGATGGTCGTTGCGTTGCGAGTATTAAATGAATACCAACCGCACGAGCCATTTGAGCTAACCGAACTACTGCTGCCTCAACTTCCCTTGGAGCAGTTGCCATTAAGTCTGCTAACTCATCTACAACGAATACTATAAATGGCATGGTTGCATCTGGATGCGCACTATTATAGGATGCGATATCACGTTTTTTAGCTTGTGAAAGCACTTCATATCTACGATCCATTTCATTAACGCACCATTTCAATGCATTAATAGTTTTTTGGACATCAGTGATAACTGGAGTAAGTAGATGTGGTATTTCGTTGTACATAGTGAATTCAACCCGTTTTGGATCCACCATGATTATTTTTAAATCATCTGGCCCATTCTGAAATAGTAAACTCAACAACACAACATTCAAACAAACTGATTTACCAGATCCAGTAGCTCCAGCAATTAGTAAATGTGGCATGGATGCAACATCAGCGCTATAAGCTTTTCCGGATACATCTTTACCTAGCATTACTGATAAATTACTCTTACGATTTTTGAATTCATCAGACTCTAGTAACTCCCGCAAACTCACTCGTGCTGCTGTAATATTTGGAACCTCTATTCCCACTAAGGATTTACCAGGAATAGGCGCTTCTACTCTAATTGGATGAGCAGCTAAAGCTAATGCAATATCATTCTGTAACGACATAATTTGTGATACCTTCACTCCTCTGGCAGGCTTAAAAGTATACTGAGTAACTGTAGGTCCAACACTTATATCACCCATATCCACATCGATATTAAAGTTCTGTAATGTCTGATGAATAATTTCTCTATTATTCTCAATATCTCCACTAGTTGGTTTGGAACGTTTCTTAGATAACAAGCTCAACGGTAAATCGATTGCTCTATGTTGTTTTGATAAATGGATTAACTCCATCTGACCTTCTTCGTCTATATCATCTCCTTCGGTATCTTCATCATCATCTGTACTGGATATACTTTTCCGAGAAAATTCAGAAGCCCCACCTTCATCTTCAGCCTCATTACTATATTCATCATCATAATACTGCTCTTCCACTTCTGATAATGCCTGCTCTCTAGCAACAGCAATCCGATCCCGAGCACTAGAAAAGATAGTTACGATAAAACGTAAAAACTTGCCCATTATACTAGTAGCTGGAATATGCTGTGCTATACGATCTAAAGATGTGTTAAAAATAATTAGTATCGAGATAACGAAACATGCCATAAACACTACAAATGCTACAACCGTACTAGCAAATTCTCTAAATAAATAAGTACTAGCGATACCTACATATCCGCTTAAACCCGGATTCATTACATCTAAAAGTCCAACTACACCAATTCCAAACAATATTAAACCAACTAAATAGATTGGCCTGATTTCATAGTCCTGAGGATAAAGCAATGAATATACAACAATAAAAAATATTATTGGTACAACATATCTACCTAATCCAACTAGCTTAGTTAATACTGTTGCTACTAAATTACCAATTTCACCTGCAACTCCAAATAAACTCAATGCTGTTAAAAGTCCGCACACCAATAAAACTACCGCCAAGATACCACGCTGAGTATCAGGATCGATATCAAAACCGGAAAATGAAGGAATGAGTTTTTTTCTTTTTTTACTTGATTTTTTTCCCATAATTCCAATGTACTATACCATATTGTCAAAGGGCTAGCCAACAAAAAAAGCGCCTTTTTGGGGCGCGTATAGGCATAATACATCATGCCTTAAATCACGTCAAGAAGAATAACTAAAACACCTTTATTTTTTAGCCTTTCGTCCTATTCCGTATCCTAATTTTACTAATTCAGAAATCAATATCGGATAATAATCATCTGCAAGCAAAACTTGCTGCGCAGGGGTATTTTTATTAAACACATCAACAATCCGATAATCTTTACCGTCACTATCGTGAATATAATCGTTAGGTTCTAAATCTTTAAAATTCATAATTATTCCCATTCAATTGTAGCTGGCGGTTTATGTGTTATATCATAGAAAATATAATCTATAAAAGCAACTTTTTTTAATTCTCTCTTAATATCTGTTAATACTGGCCGTGGCATATTATAATAGTTAACTGTCATAGCTTCTTGGGATTGAATTGGTCGTAACACTATCGACTCACCATTAGTTTTTGGATCTCCAAATGGAACTAACACAACAGGAAATTGCCAGATATCCGCAAACACTTCATGCTCCTTTATTTTGGTCATCACAATATCATCAGCTACTCGTAATAAATCTAAACGATCCTTAGTAAGATAACGTTCATGCATATGAGCATCAGCACTGATAGTTTTAGGATCAATTAACCATAAAACTCTATTCACCATAAAGACTTCATTTGTAATCCGAACTGAGAGATCATTTAATTGCTTCCATGTAGCTTTTCCAGCAATAACTACTGGATGTTTGTATGATCGTTCATCGCCTTGAACACCAACACTCTTCATTGGTAATACTGCTGCTTTTAAATCTAATCCACTATCCAATATTATCTCTGCTAATTTAGCGTTAATAGCATCTCTATCTTCAATTTCATTATCTCCGTCTGAGCATAAAGTTCTAATTGCCAGTCCTGGTCCTGGAAATGGATGTCTATTCAATAAACTTGGTGCTATCTTAAACCGTTTACCAATCTCACGTACTTCATCCTTATACAAATCCTTCAACGGCTCTATTACCTTACCTTGATTAATCATTTCTTGAATTAAATCCACTCGATTATGATGAGTTTTAATTTTATCCGCATGTTGAGTGCCACCTGATTCAATTGTATCAGGATAAATAGTGCCCTGACCCAATAAATATTTATCCAAATCTATCTTCGTCATCTCTTCATTCGCGATTTCAACAAATAACTCTCCAATAATCTTCCGTTTTTCTTCTGGATCTATTACACCTTGTACTGCGCGTAAAAATCTAGCTCCAGTATCAACTACATGCAAGTTAGTGAAGCCAGCCTTTTTGAGAGCTACTGCAACTTTAGTAGTTTCTCGATGACGCATGAAACCATTATCAACATGTAAACCATAGACACGAGATTTTCCTAAAGCTTTTTCTAATAATGCGAATGCAACTGTAGAATCTACTCCTCCAGAAACTAATAAGAAAACATGTTTCTTTGCTCCTACTACATCCTGAATTTCCTTAATTATTTCGTCTTCAATCGCAGCAATGCTCCAATCTGCACTTACCTGACAAATATTGAATAAAAAATTCTCCAACATTTTCATGCCATGTTCTGTATGATGAACTTCTAAGTGGTACTGAAAAGACCAAATATTTTCTGTAACATTTCTCATAGCTGCTACCTCACAATCCTTCGTACTACCAATCACCTCAAAATCTGCTGGTGCTGTGCCTACAACATCCCAATGGCTCATCCAAACTCGTTCTTCATTACTAAGATCTTGAAAAATATCTGATTTGTCATTAATGTGCAGTGTTGCCTGACCATACTCTTTAGTTTTTCCTTTTTCTACAGTACCCCCAAAATGTTGAGCGATTAATTGATGACCATAGCATAAACCCAAAATTGGAACACCTAATTTAAATACACCACGATCATAATTAATCGCACTCTCATCAATAGTACTACGCGGACCACCAGATAAAATTACACCTTTAGCGTCCTTATATTCATGTACTGGTGTATCTGGTGTAAAAATTTTAGCTAATACATTGTGTTGCCTAATTCGGCGCGCTATTAAATGAGCGAACTGAGATCCGAAATCGATAACTGCTATGTATTCATGCTGATCCATGTTTTTTAGTGTAAAAATGATCTATGTTCAGTAAATATCATGGCTATTCCATGCTCATCAGCAGCGTCTATAACTTCACTGTCTCTAATTGAGCCACCAGGCTGAATAATTGCTTTTATTCCTTCTGGGGCCACTGCGTCTATAGTATCACGGAATGGAAAATATGCATCCGAAGCTAGTACAGATCCACCTGCTTGATCTCCCGCTTTCCAAAGAGCCATCTTTGTAGCATCAATCCGTGACATCTGGCCGGCACCTACACCAATTGTTGTATTATTATCCGCTAAAACGATAGCGTTTGATTTCACATGTTTACAAACTTTCCAAGCAAATAATAAATCTCTCATTTGTTCATCTGTAGGTTTAGTTTTTGTTACCACTTTAATATCATCCGATTGCAACTGATACTTATTCATATCTTGTACTAAGATACCACCAACTACTTTTTTTGTGTCCCATAACTGATCCACTGTCTTAATTTCTCCCATTCTTAATACTCGAACATTTTTCTTTTTAGCAAACAAATCTAAGGCCTCATCCTCAAAATCTGGTGCTAAAACGATTTCTATAAATACTTTAGAAAGATATTCGGCAATTTCTTTTGTACAATTTCTATTTAAAGCAACAATTCCTCCAAAAGCAGATTTTGCATCAGCTTCAAAGGCTCGCTTAAAAGCAACTGAGATAGATTCATCAACTGCGATGCCAGCTGGATTAGCGTGTTTCACTACTACAGCTGTTGGTTCTGTAAATTCCTTTACCATACGTAAAGCAGCATCAGCATCCATGATGTTATTATAGGATAGTTGTTTACCTTGAATAATTTCAGCATTAGTAATGTTAGTTTCCTCTACAAATGGTTCTTTATAGAACGCTGCAGCCTGATGAGGATTTTCTCCATAACGCATGTCTGCTATTTTCTTGAAGCCAAATGATAACTCATCATTAAACGCATTAGTCCGATTCATATATTTAGCAATCATAGAATCGTAATACGCAGTATGAGCAAACGCCTTTTGCATTAGATAATATCTAAACTCCTGGGAAATATCACTAGTATCTTTTAACTCAGATACAACTTGCGCATAATCCATTGGATCAACCACTACGATTACGTGTTTATAATTCTTGGCTGCGGATCTTACCATAGAAGGTCCACCAATATCTATATTTTCAATCACTTCTGCATGTTCAGCCCCCAACAATACAGTCTCTTCGAATGGATATAAATTAACAACTACCAAATCAATTGGCTGAATATTATTTTCTTTCATTGCCCGCTGATGCTCCTCATTATCTCGAACTGCTAGTATTCCTCCGTGAACTTTAGGATGTAAAGTTTTAACTCGTCCATTCATGATTTCTGGAAATCCAGTTAAATCAGAAATAGAACGAACTTTAATTCCAGAAGATTCTAAACGACTTGCAGTTCCTCCAGTAGAAACGATCTCAATATCTAATTCGGCTAATTGACGACTCAATTCCTCAATGCCTTCTTTATTGGATACACTTACCAGTGCTCTTTTTATCATACGTTCATTATATTACTTAATGAGGTAAACTTTGTAAATTAATACTTTTCGGCGTGATAAATTAATTAAATTCTATTGTGACTTCACAAATTGTTCAATTCCCTTAAGTAAGGCTACTTGCTCTGCTATCTGCACACGCTCCTTTAGTGTTTCTGGAGTATCATCCGGTAACACCACTACTTCCTCTTGAAGCAAAATAGGACCAGCATCTACCTCGGCACTTACATAATGCAAAGTGCATCCGGTTTTAGCATCCCCATTTTTCAAAACCTCAGCATGCACATCCATATTCATGCCACCAGAATATTTTGGCAATAATGATGGATGAATATTCAAGATTTTATTTGGATACGCATTAATAATCGTTTCCGTTAAAATGCGCATAAAACCAATTAACAATATTAAATCTATCTTTCGGGTTTGTAGAACCCGAAGTAATTCTATCTCAAATTCATAACGACTCTTACCCTTTGATGGAATGGCTACTGCTTCCAGATTGGCTTGTTGAGCCCGCTCCAATATGTATGCTTTTGGATTATTTGAAATAACCGTTACAATTTCTGCACCTTTCAATTGTCCTGCTTGCTGAGCATTTATCAGGGCAACCAAGTCTGTTCCTCTAGTAGATCCCAGCACTGCAATGCGCACTGGTTTTTTATTGTTCATGTCGTAACTCATTCATCGATTCTATCCGTTTCTGAATTAGCTCATTTGTTCCAATATCCTCCCGATGAAATAATGGACCAGTTATTTTTTTTATTTCAGTCTCAACTTTCTGCTCAGCTTCACGTAACGTGTCAGCAATTCCAACTACAGCCACAGTTCGTGATCCTTTTTCTATTAATTCTCCATCTTTCTGATCAACTGAACCAAAAAATAAATTCACCTTATTAGTATCAACAACACTTACATCTATTGGTTGATCTTTTATCGGATCAACTGGATATCCGTCTGGAACTAAATATTTACAAACCGATGCTCGCCGAGAAAATTCAACTTTCAAAGTATTCAAAGTTCCATTTACCATTGCATCTGTAATCCTAATTAAGTCTGTCTCTAATAACGATAGTAAGTTCATGACTTCAGGATCTCCAAATCTTACGTTGTACTCAATCAACCGCACGCCATCGTGTACAGCAATAAAGCCACCATAAAGTATGCCTATATATGCCTGCTCAAATTCTTGTTCTAATGCCTCTAGTACAGCTTCGTTTATTTGTTCAGCTTGTTTTACATCATTATTATTTAAGAATGGCAATGAGTGATCAGCGTCTGTATATGAACCCATACCACCTGTATTAGGTCCCTCATCATTAACATATGCTCGTTTATGATCCTGCACAACGGGCATGTGTACTATGTGTTTTCCATCAGTAAAACTCATTAAAGAAAATTCCTGACCGATTAATTTTTCTTCTACTAAAACTTTCATATCTCCAGCTGCAAACAAATCTTTACAATACTGTAATGCCTCGTCCGCAGTCTGAAAATGATCTCCCATTACTTTTACGCCTTTACCACCAGTAAGACCATCTGGTTTTATTACAACATTACCATCTAAAGATTTAATAAAATCCTCAATTTCGATATCTGATGTAAAAGTACGAAAAATTGGCGAAGCATTAATATTATATTTTTCTACTAAATTACGAGTAAATGATTTAGATGATTCTAACTCAGCTAATTTTTGAGTTGGTCCAATACAAGACACACCCATGCCTTCCAATGCATCTACAATACCTACAGCCAACGGTGCTTCAGGACCCACCCAAACAACATCAATTTTTTTCTGTTTTGCCCAATCAACAACCGCTGCTACATCGGTAACATCTCCTAATTCTACTTCCTTTACCAGTTCTGCAATACCTGGATTTGAAGTGGGGCCAAAGTTATATAATTGAGCACTTTTATTTTGTGCAAGTTTCCAAGTTATTACATGCTCCCTAGCGCCACTACCCAGTACTAAGATATTCATACTAACAAGCTTTATCTTGTAATCTCATTTGTTCATTAGCTCTAATTACAGACTCAGTAATATCTTTGGTTGGATATTCCTTGGAAAAACAACCTGTGCAGAATTTTTTTGATAATGCCTTATCTGTACCAACAGCTTTTACCAAATCAGGTAAAGTTTGATACATCAAGAAATCTACACCCATATATTTTTTAATAGCTTCAGTATCTTTGGAAGATGCAATTAATTCCTTGCGAGTAGGAATATCTACTCCGTATAAGCAAGGGCTCACTACTGGTGGAGATGCAGATACAAAATATACTTTTCTAGCTCCAGCATCTTTTAACATTTGGACAATTTCTTTTCCAGTAGTTCCACGAACGATACTATCGTCAACTAGCAATACATTCTTTCTTTTTATCTCTAACGGTTGAGGATTTAACTTTCTCTTTACAGATTTAATCCTTTCCGCCTGACCAGGCATAATAAATGTTCTACCAATAAAATGATTCTTTACTAATCCCTCGCGATATTTTACTCCTAGATCATGTGCCAAAGCCAAGGCTGCAGTGTTGGACGTTGAAGGTGCTGGAATTACGACATCTATCTTCAATTCTTTTTGTAGCGGTTTTAATCTTTTAGCTAAAGCCTGTCCCATTCGTAACCTAGCTTTATAAACAGAGATATTATTTTCTAAAGAATCTGGGCGAGAAAAATATACATATTCAAAAATACATGGTCTCAATTTTGGCTCAGCCACTTGCTTAGTATGAACCTTACGCTTCGTATCGATAAAAATACATTCACCAGCACCTACATCCTTAATATAATCAACCTCCATCATGTTAAACATAGTAGATTCTGATGCAAACATATATTCAATATTTTTTCCACTGCCCCTTTTACCAAAAATTAGCGGCCTAATACCATGTGGATCTCGAAAAGCAAACATACCCTTACCAGCTATGATTCCAATAACCGAATAAGCACCTTTGCAACGCTTGAATACCCTTTGCACGGCATTAAATACTTGCTGTTGAATACTTTTTTTATTCTTACCGTTTGCTTGCTTCATTAATTCTTCTGCAAACACAGCTAGAATTACTTCAACATCGCAACCTGAATTTACCTGCCATAAATCATCCTGTAATAATTCTTTCCTTAATTCTTTATAGTTAGATAAATTACCATTATGTGCCATGGTTATCCCATAAGGTGCATGAACATAAAAAGGTTGAGCATCTTTTGCACCACCACTACCAACAGTTGAATACCGAACATGGCCAATACCCATATTACCGGTCAGCTGCACTAATTTATGGGCCGGAAAAACATCCCGGACAAATCCAAGACCCTTCTCTAAATGAAAACCTTGATGATTATGTGTAACCATTCCACAAGCATCGTGTCCTCGATGCTGTAAAGAAATCAAACCATCATATACATCGGAAGCTACGTTTCTGTTATCTTTCCCATAAACGCTAAATATTCCGCACATTGTATAATTAGTTTAGATTATTAAATTTCTATAAAATTGCTATCTTTTCAGATAGGCCGATGTAATTGGCTGGGGTTAGTTCTTTTAATTTTGTTTTTTCTTGAACGGGAATATCTAAACCATCAATAAATGCATGTAGAGTTTCTTTATTCAACTGCTGACCACGAGTAAGTTTTTTTAATTGTTCATAAGGTGTATTTTTTCCCAATCTACGCATCACTGTTTGAATTGGCTCTGCTAGCACTTCCCAATGATTATTCAATTCTGTTTTCATTTGCTCATTATTAGGATGTACCCGCTGTAATGCCTTTGCAATATTTCTTACAGCCAATACAGAATGAGCAATTACTACACCTTGATTTCGCAAAACTGTACTATCTGTTAAATCTCTTTGCATTCTAGAAATAGGAAGTTTATCTGCTAAATGAATTAACAAAGCATTAGCCAATCCAACGTTACCCTCACTATTTTCAAAATAAATTGGATTAATCTTGTGTGGCATAGCAGAAGATCCAACTTCGCCTGCTTTATTTTGCTGAATGAAAATACCACGAGAAATGTAGTGCCACATGTCCTGATCAAAATCTTTAATAATAGTATTAATTCTCGCTACTGCATGGTATGCCTCTGCGATTTTATCATGTGGCTCAATTTGAGTTGTAGTTAAATTTGGTTCTAGCCCTAAAGATGTAATAAATTTCTTAGCAAAAGCCATCCAGTTCACTTGCGGATAAGCTACATATTGCGCTGCCCAATTACCAGTAGCACCACCAAACTTACCGTTATATTTTATATCTTGCAAACTAACTAGTTGTTGCTTTAACCGATGTAATACCACCGCATACTCCTTACCCAGGGTCGTTGGTGTAGCTGGTTGACCATGGGTAAGGCTTAGCATTGATAATTTTTTGTAGCGACGAGCATGGCGCTGCAAATTATTAACTAAACTCTTAACTTCTGGAACATAAACATCCAAAACAGAATCCCGCAACATAGAAGTAAATGCAATGTTATTTATGTCTTCGCTGGTTAGTCCAAAATGAACAAACTCTAAAACTGATTTCAAACTAGTACGCTGCAATTTTTCTTTAATATAATACTCTACAGACTTAACATCATGATTAGTAGTTTTCTCGATCTCCTTTACTCGTTCAGCATTTTTTAATGAAAAATTTTCGTATAAGCTATGAATCTTTACTCGCTCAGCTTTAGTGAATCTACGAACTTGCTTAATCTTCGGCTCATCAGAAAGCGCAATAAAATATAAAGCTTCTATCTTAATTCGATAGCGCATTAATGCTTGTTCAGAAAAATATTCTGCTAATTCTGCCAATTCCGCACGATAGCGACCATCGACTGGAGAAATTGCTTGTAATGGGTGAATTTCATTGCTCATTTGAGGCTATAGTATAACACGATTTTTTTTAAAATCAAATCTAAAAATTACCAATTTCATGTGAATAAACTACAAAAAAAGACCCGGTCTCCCATGCCTTTTTTATAGATTTTTTTATGTCTATCCGATTAAATCAAAAATCCTTTGTACGGCCTGAGCAGCATTCCCAGGATCCAAAACCGTCATAACAGGAGTGTTAGAAGGCATTTGTAATGTAGAATTGATATTAACCATAAAGTCGTCCTTATCACTGAACGGTGGCACTGCAAAGACTGGTTGTTTAGTATTGCAGGCAACTACTCCGGATAAAGCATTAGACCTGCCAGCAACTGTAATATAAACGATGTTATCTTCTGATGCTTCCCAAGCTTTAATTAATCCTAATAAACGTTCTGTCTCCTTATGCGCAGAACAGGCCTCCCATTCATGTTGGATATTAAGCTCATCTAACTTTGTTTGTATTTTTTCTACAAACTCTTTATCGGACGTTGATCCGGAAATGATTACTACTTTATTCATGTTTATTTAGCTATAAAATTATTCTTTCCCACGACGTTTTCTACGACCTGCTTTCGCTCTAGAACGATTTGCTTCTGCAATCATTGTTATATATTTTCCAGCTGAAACTCCTGAATCAGCTAGCTTTGTTGCATATTGATCATACTGCATTACGGCTCGTAAAACATCTCTCTCATTCTCACCAGTTAACCCAAAACTCAATTCTTGTCCAACTGATGCAATGTTCGTATTTACAGCTTCAGTAACTTGCCAACCCGTTTGTTCGCTTGGATTATCAGTATCACCAAAAACCGGCTCAACTGATATTACCCCAGCTCTTTTTCTTTTTCCTGTCTCACTAGAAGGCACTAAAAATCCTCCTGGCTTATCAACTACCTTGGAAGCCTCTCTAGGGATTATTCCATATAATTCTCCTGATCTCTCCCATCTAGCAGCTTGACCAGCTTTTGCCTCACTACCAACAGCCAATAAATAGCCAGGACGAAGTTGCCGCATTTGCTGTTGCTCAGCTGCGCTTAATTTTTCACCAGCTTTTTGTTTTGCTTGCAACGCTTCATAGAGAACAACTACATTTTCTGTACCTGTTTCTACTGGCGGTCTACTTTGTCTTGGTTCACGAAATCCTTCAGTTGATTCATGAAACTTTTCAGTTGGTTCGGTTGGTGCCTCTTCTACTAATCTCTCAGCTTCGCGTCGTCTGATTGAATTATCAATCGCTTCTACAATTGGTTGTAAATGTAAAAATTGTTGATATCTCATTTGTAGCTCTTGAGGCAAAGCATCAATTTGTTCCTGTGTAGGATTTTCACCAATAAACTGCTCAACATCATTTCTTAAAAATTCAAATCTCGCAATCACTGCTTCTCGTAGTTCTGCTGGCGCATCACTCAAATCTAAATTAAATACTTGTTGATTAAGATCTTTATTTGATGATTCTTCAATTTTAATTTTTCCTGAATTTTCAGTCAGCCTCATACCACCTCTTAAATGTTCCCCTCGCTTGGTTTTAACAGTATCTTGTTTTCCTACGACATCAGGTCCAAACATAACAGCCACTTCATTATCATTATAATCTAAAGATACTCCACCATCATCTAAGATTCGTCTAACTCTACGCTCTTGATCAGCCGATGACCATTCTTCATCTGCTCTTTTGGATAATTCTTGTGATCCTTCCATATATTTAATAAAAGTATTATCAATATTAGATTATTATTTTAGCAAAAGAACACCTAAAAGTCAAGTTAAAAAAGCCTAAGGACATTGAGTTTATATACTGATTGTACACTTAATTTATACTAGTGTTTTTTTACAATTCCGGAAATTCCTGTTTTAGATTTTCTGTGATTCTATCAATCACTGGCTTAGAAATATCTGGATATTGAAACTCTTGGCCGGTAATAGCTTCGTATAATTGAATATATCTTGCGGATAATTCTACAACTAATTCTTTCGGAGCTTCTGGTAAAGTTTCATCATTATAAGGATCACAATTTTCTGTAAACCACAATCTTAAAAATTCTTTATCGATGTTATCTGGTTCTTTGCCAGCTGCCAATTTTGCTTCAAATGAATCAGCTACCCAATAACGAGATGAATCAGGCGTATGAATTTCATCAACTAGAATGATTTCTCCATTTTTATCTTTGCCCATTTCATATTTGGTATCTACTAAAATCATACCATTCTTTTTGGCAATCTCCTGACCACGCACAAATAATTGCATTGCAATGTCTGCACATTTATCCCAATCTTCTTGTGACATCAAACCTCGCTGAACAATTTCTTCCGGAGAAATTTTTTCATCATGTTCGTCACTCTTAGTAGTTGGTGTAATAATTGGTTTATCAAATGCTTGGTTCTTCACCATTCCTTCTGGTAAAATATTTCCACAAAAATCTCGCTCACCTTTTTCGTAAGCTGTCCAAACTGCTGTACTAGTTACACCAGTTAAGTATCCCCGCATTACAAATTCTACTGGAAATACTTCACTCTTCTTACCAATAGTTACATTCGGATCTGGTATACTCAAAACATGATTTTGCACGATGTCTTTAGTCTGCTCAAACCAAAATTGAGACACCTGATTTAAAACCTGGCCCTTAAAAGGAATAGCTGCAAGTACTCTATCAAAAGCTGATTGCCGATCTGTTGTGATTAATACAAGCTTACCATCCATCTCATAAGTATCACGAACTTTACCATTATACTTTTTGCCCAATTGATCAAAATTAGTTTCTATAAGGCAATTTTCTAGATTTTTTTCGATAATTTCCTTGTTGATCATAATTTTTTAGTATTATTTAATCAATTTACACTCTTGAGAATAAGGATTATAAAGAATATACGTTTGTAATATTTTTGTTGCAATATCCATTCTAACTTTATCATCTAGTGCTTCAATTTCAAGCTCCCAAACTATTGCTTTGCGAACATTTTCTACAGCATGCATATCAAATCTATCTCTTAATGTATTTGTAACTGCTTTACCTTCATAATCATCTCCATACCGCACCAAAAAAGAAACAGTACCAGCTTTCTTTTGATGTTCTAAACTAAATTTTTCTTTATTTGTATTTAGAATCTCCCCACTTTGTACTAGCTTCGTTACAAATTCATCTTTTGAATCTTGATTATTTGAATGCCAAATTTCCCAATGTACTTTACGTGAAACTTTTACTTTATATCCTTGCTGGTGCAAGGCTAGTTCAACAGATTTAGCTTCGTTATCGGTAATGATTAAATCAACATACATTTGAATACATTCCTTAGGAGATGCATACACATCAACCTTACTTGCTGGTGGTTGCCAATCCACTTTATACTCGCTATATACAGGTGGTCTTTCTAAATACGAAAGCAATGAGGCAAATATTGGTACTCCAGTATCCATTCGTTCAGGATGTGGCATGTAAGCCACTACATTCCCTCTTTTATTACACACGCCAGCGATACCCCATAATGCTCCATTTGGATTTGTAGGAAATTCATTTAAAACCATTCCATCATCTGTACAATATTTAAGAATGATTTGATTATTATTCTCTAGTTTCATCAAAAGATCACCCTGAAAAATAAATCTTCCTTCTGCATTAGCAACTGATGCTGGAATAATAGTTCCTTCATCCATATTCATGGTAATCGCACTTCGATTTGCTGGTGCTACATTTTTGATATGGACAGTATCATGATAAAATCCTGTGCCAATAATTTCACCATCCTTAACTCGCGTATTCATAGCTACAGCTCCAGCTAAAGAATTATTATTAATTCCAGGAACCAATCCGGATTCAATTAAAATCTGACAACCATTACATATCCCAATCACTGGCTTACCTAAATTAGCTTGCTCCTTTATAATCTTCATCACTGGATCCTGAGTTGCAATGATTCCTGCTCTACTTCTATCTTGGTATGAAAATCCGCCGGGTAATACATAAGCATCATAAGCAGCAAGTTTCTCTCTTTCGTTCCAACGCACAAATTCTCCAATTAGCCCCGCATTATTAATTGAGCGTCTTGTTTCGTACTCACAGTTTGTTCCTGGAAATTGTAG
Organism: bacterium; assembly: GCA_030698395.1. Taxonomy (GTDB): domain Bacteria; phylum Patescibacteriota; class Patescibacteriia; order UBA9570; family UBA9570; genus JAUYKW01. Next base: position 16,911 of record JAUYKW010000018.1, on the reverse strand, counting down.
AATAGCTACACGAAACATACTTTTTTCTTACCTTTAATTATTTTACCTATCACTGTAGCCTTTGCATCATCTTGCTTCTCTAAATCAGCCATAATTGCTTTATGTTCTTCTTCAGGAACTACTAATGTTAAACCTATTCCCATATTAAATGTTGTATACATATCATCTTCCGGTACTTCACCAAATTGTTGTATAGCTTCAAATATTGGTAGTACTTCCCAAGAATCCTTTTGCAATTCTGCATCAAAACCAGCAGGTAAAATTCTTGGAATATTTTCAATTAACCCGCCACCAGTAATGTGTGCAATCCCATGAATATTATATTTATCTAACAATGGTTTTACATGGTTAGTATAATTTTTATGTGGTCGCATTAACTCTGCGCCAACAGAACGAGGCAACTCCGCCATTACATCCCGTACAGTAAATCCCTTATCCTCTAACAGAACTTTTCTTGCTAAAGAATAACCATTAGTGTGTAAACCTTCAGAAGCTAAGCCAATAATTACATCTCCCTTCTTAATTGCAGAGCCATCAATAATTTTAGATTTCTCAACTACCCCTAAAACTGCTCCCGCAATGTCCCAATGATCAGTTTCGTAAGTGCCAGGCATTTCTGCAGTTTCACCACCAACAAGTGATAATCCATAACCCGCGCAAGCATCAGCCATTCCTTGAACAATTTGTTCAAGCACATCTGCATCTAATTTATCTGTTGCAACATAATCTAGAAAAGTAAGAGGAATTGCCCCTTGGCATAACACATCATTACAACTATGAGCCACAATATCCTTGCCAACTTGGCTATATGTATTCATTATTGCAGCCACTTCTATTTTTGTTCCAACACCATCAATACTTTGTACTAACACTGGTTCTTTATAATCTCTAACAATATCTGAAATATCATAAAGTGATCCAAATAATCCCAAACCTGTTAGTACTCTTTTATTAAATGTTGAACGAACTACTTTTGAAATCCGCTCTACTGCTTCCTTACCTTTGGCAACATCAACGCCAGAGTCTTTATATGTTGTAGCCATAATGTTTATTCAGTGAGTTAGCTAATTTTGATAAATTATTTTTGTAACTTTTATCTGTTATTTTTATTTTAGCAACACCATCAGTGATTGCCGCTTTCGCAACAGCAGCTGACACCTCCACTAACACTCTCTGATCAAAAGGTTTTGGCACAATATAATCAGGCCCAAAGCTTAATCGCTTTAAACGGTAAGCTTTTAATACGTGTTGTGGAACTGAACGTTGAGCTAATTCTGCCAATGCTTTAGTAGCTGCCACCTTCATGTTATCCGTGATATCAGTTGCTCGGACATCTAAAGCTCCACGTAAGATAAAAGGGAATCCCAAAACATTGTTTATCTGGTTCGGAAAATCACTCCGGCCAGTCGCCACAAGTATATCACGCCTAGTTTGTTGAGCTAAAGAATATGATATTTCTGGATCTGGATTAGCTAATGCAAAAACTATCGGATTTACAGCCATGGTTAACAACATTTCTGGTGTTAGAACATCCTTCACTGAAACTCCTAGAAAAACATCTGCGTTTACAACTACTTCATCTAGGGTCCGCTCCACACAAGCTCTTACAAATTTCTTTTTTTGAGTTGACAAATTGGTTCTTTCTTTGTTTAATACTCCTTTACTATCTACTAAATATAAATTTTTCTTGCTAGCACCTAAACGAATATAATGCTCGGCACATCTAATACCAGCGGCGCCTGCTCCGTTAACTACTATCTTCACTTCGGATATTTTCTTCCCAACAACTTCCAAGGCATTAAGTAATGCTGCACCAGAAATTATTGCAGTACCATGTTGATCATCATGAAATACTGGGATGTCCATTTTTTTTCTTAATTGGTCCTCTATATAAAAACAATCAGGTGCTGAAAAATCCTCTAAATTGATCGCGCCAAAAGTTGGTTCAAGCGCTGCTACGCTGGCAATTATCTGATCCGCATCACGACTTGATATTTCTAAATCAAATGCATCTAGGCCAGCGAATCTCTTAAACAATACACATTTTCCTTCCATAACTGGCTTGCTAGCAGCTGGGCCAACATCTCCTAATCCTAATACAGCTGTACCATTACTAATTACTCCTACTAAGTTTCCTTTGTTGGTATATTTATAAACGTTCGCTGAATCTTGAGCTATTGCCAATGCCGGCTCCGCAACTCCCGGAGTATAAGCTAAAGATAAATCCCGCTGAGTACGACAACTCTTTGTTGGTTCAGTAGATAACTTACCTGCTGGTAATTTTGAATGATATTCTAATGCTGCTTTTTTCATAAAGTTTTCAGCTTCTTTAAAGATGCTTTTTCAACTTGATCATATAAACTCTTTCCCTGAGAATCAATCATACAAACTACTGGAAAATTTTTCACTTCTAGCTCCCAAATTGCATCTGTCATGCCAAACTCTTTCTTATACACTTTATATACTTTCGTAATGCAATGGGCATAATAAACTGCAGCACCACCAATAGCTGCACAATATATTCCACGATTTCGTAATGCATCACTCACACCTTTATCCATCCCACCTTTACCAATAATTGCTTTAACAGAATATTTTTCTATTAAGTCTGGGGTGTACTGATTAAACCTTGCGCTAGTTGTAGGCCCTGCTGCAATTATTTCAATTCCTTTTTTCTCTTCCTTATACATAGGACCACAATGATACAATACAGCATTATGTAATGGTTTAAAATCATTTTCTAATAGCCAGTGATGAGCTTGATCTCGCGCTGTAATTATTCGACCAGAAAAAAATACTTCGTCCCCAGCACGAACGCTTTTTACCTCTTTATAATCAAATGGAATATTAATATATCGTTCGGCCATTATGGTAATTTTAGTGTTGTTCGACGCATACTCCAACATCCAACTGATACTCCTACAAACCACGATGCCGGATGAACGTAACGAGTTGTTAATTTAACTCCTAACGCAGTAGTATTTCCACCTACACCCATTGGCCCAATTCCTAGTTGGTTAATTTTCTTCAATGAACTGCGCTCAATTTTTGCTAACTTAGGTTCCTTATTTTTTGAAGTTATCAATTGTAAATGTCTATTTTTTGCGCGATAACTAGCTTCTTCCATATTTCCACAAACAGCTGCTCCAATAATATATGGTGGACAACCCCTGCCCTGTGCTTTTACAACAGCATCGATAATACATTTTTCAATTCCATCAAAATCTCGTTGCGCATCGATACTTAAATCTGGTAGTTGATACAATCGTGATACATTTTCTGAACCACCTCCTTTTAATAGAAGTTGAATAACTGTTTTATCTTTTGTTTCTTTAAAATATATAATTGGATAGTTACCGATTATTTTTCCTTGTAAAACATCATAAGCATTAGAACGTAATGGCACCTCTTTAGTTGCTCGCTTGGTAGCATCTTTAAGTATCCGTTTCAGCTCATGTTGTTTATACTTATCACTCTGATATTGCACATAAATCAACGGTATTCCGGTATCCTGACACAATGGTTTAGTTTCTGTATCAGCTAATTCGATATTACGCAACATCGTTTCTAATACATTTTTTGCCCGTGGTCCTGTTTCTTTTTTAAGGCTTTTCTGTAACGCGTGTACTACATCTTGCGGTAATTCAGTTACTGCAACTCGATACATCTCAACAATCGCATCAATCAACTCACTCCGAGTAGGAGATCCAGTAAGTGATAATGTATTGCCTCTTTTTGTTAACATAATTATTTTAGTTTTGATCGTAATCCATCAATCCACACCTCGGCAATAGCACCTATCGTAAGATTAATTATTTGCTCATCCCCAGATTTAATAACAAAGGCTTCATCCGCTCGAATTTTTCCAATTTCATAGATATTTAAATCTCTGGTCTGAGCGTATTCCAGAACCTTAGTTAAATTCTCGATTGGAACTTCAAATACAAATCCACCTGTTTCAGAAAATAATTTCTGAGTAATAGTCAATTTATCTCCCACTACAGCATCCAAATTAATATCAATTCCAGTTCTTAACTCTCCTCTACCACCAAAACACATTTCTGCCAAAGTAGTAATCAATCCACCATCACCAATGTCATGACATGTAGGTACTAAGCCCTGCTCAATTACATCTGTAATAAATAGAATTTCTTTTTCTACCTGCGCAAAATCTGGTTTTGGTACATTAGCTCCATATTCACCAAATAAATCATAAAGAACAGACCCGCCTAATTCATTTTTTCTGTCTCCAACCATGAAAATTGCACTACCGGGCTGGATAAAATCCATAGTAATAGCTGTGCTAGCATCTTCTAATCTTCCAATACAACCAATGATAGCCGATGGATTAATAGCTCCCTTTGTTGATTGATTGTATAGAGATACATTTCCTGAAACAACAGGCACTGGTGCATTTTCATATCCTTTTACATGAATTGCCTTAGCTGCTTCGGATACACCCTTTACGCCTTCTACAAATTCCCACATTTGTTCCGGCTTTTCTGGATTTCCATAATTTAAACAATCCGTTAAACACCAAGGTACAGCACCAACTGCTGCAACATTTCGCATCGATTCCACAACAGCGTTTGCTCCCTGCCAATATGGTGAAATTTTTCCATATCGAGAATTACCATCCACACTAAGAGCCACTCCAACTTTAGAACCTTCATCTAATAGTGGAATCATTACTCCTGCATCTGCCATGCCGGCTTCGATCACAACTAAGCCTTGGACATTTTTATCATACCGTTCATAAATTGGTTTTTTATTTGCAATATCAGGATGTGCTAAAACATCAAAAATACTTTTTTCCAGATTTTCAACATCATTAAATTTTGGCTCTTTTCCTTGATACTCTTTTTTCTTTAATTTACGATTGTACGATAATCCAGCAGTTACATCTTCAGGTTTTGCATCTACAATTTTTTCACCATTATTATATACCACATAATTACCAGTCTGCACCGTTCCGACAATACTTGCTTGTGCGCCTTCAGATACATTTGGAAAATCCCATACCTCATTATAGTGTTTCATAATTACATCCGTTGCTCGCGGTGATGCTACCCACATGAATCTCTCCTGAGTTTCAGATGCCAATATCACAGCTGGCGGTAAATTTTCCATGCCAACATGAATTTTTTCAACATCAACCCGCGCGCCATATCCACCAGCTTCAGCTAACTCTACGCTAGCACATAATATTCCACCTGCTCCTAAATCTTTAAAGCCAACTTCTCCCATTAACCCTTGATTTTTTAAAGTATCAATCAAATCGTAAGTTGAAGACATAATATGCCTCTCTAAAAATGAATTTGGTTCTTGCACAGCGCTCTTATTTGCTTCAGCATCTTCTTCTGCTAATTCTCCAGATGCAAATGATGTACCACCAAATCCACTATTATCTGTTGGTTTACCCACTAATATTAGATTATATCCTTCTGCATTCTTTGGTGCTCGTGAATGAATAATATCTGCCATGGGCACTATACCTAGCGCCATTACATTAACTAAACAATTATTATTGAATGATTCGTTATAAGAAACGTCGCCAGCTAAAGTGGGCACACCAATTGGATTGCCATAACCACCTATTCCATCAGCCACTCCATCAGTTAACCATTTAGTTTTGTTTAATTTAATATCACCAAATCTTAGCGGGTCTGCTACTGCAATAACCTTTGCACCCATGCAAACTACATCTCTTACAATACCACCCACACCTGTTGCAGCGCCTTCATAAGGAACTACCTGCGATGGATGATTATGAGATTCATGAGCAACAACTAAACAGTAATTTTCACCATCAATTTTATCAATCCAAACAGCACCCGCATCTTCACCCGGTGGCACCACTACGTGTGGGCCGGCAGTATGAAATAGTTTTAAATACTCCTTACTAGAACGATATGATGTGTGTTCACTACCTTCAATACCAAACCCAATCGCTTCTGTTAATGTAACCGGACGCCCTAAAATTTCTGTCTCAACTCTTCTGGCTTCTTCAACCGTAAGATCAATTTTATACTGTTCAAGTATATTTTTTACCTCTTTATCGGTTAATTTTGAAAATTCAAAAGTTTGCTCGGGCATATCCCTTCGAAAAATTAAATTATTCTTTAACTTCAATAGTAGAAGTACGTTCAGCTCCTACTGAAACCAAACTAATTGGTGTATTTGTTTGATCCTCAATAAATTTAAGATATGTACGCATTTTCTTTGGTAACTCTTTGTATCCGCCAGTAATAATTTTCTTAAACTCTTCATCAGAAATATCTTTCCAACCATCCAATTCTTTATAAACTGGTTTACATTGTCGTTGAAGATTTAAATCTGCTGGCAACTCTGTAATATATGAACTCTTATACTTATATTTTGTTGCGATTGGAATTTTCTTTAATCCGCCCAAAACATCAACTTTAGTTATTGCTAAACTAGTCAATCCATTTACTCTACATGCATATCGTAATTGAACTAGATCTACCCAACCACAACGACGTGGTCTGCCAGTTGTTGTACCATATTCTTGGCCACGTTCACGCAGATGATCACCGAGTCTATTTTTTGCTTCTGTTGGAACAGGTCCAGTTCCTACTCTAGATAAATAAGCTTTAACTACACCAACTATAGAATCAATTTTAGTTGGTCCAACTCCCACTCCAGTACAAACTGCTCCAGCAATAGTGTTGGAAGAAGTAGTATGAGGATATGCCCCATGATCATTATCTAACATAGTACCCTGCGCACCTTCAAATAAAATTTTCTTGCCATTATCAATTGCAGTATTAACTTCTAATGAAACATCACCCACATATGGCTTTAAACGTTTGGCAAAGTTGACATATGATCTAAAAATTTCCTCTTTGTTTAACTTAATATTTTCTTTGTATAAACATTTTAGCGTCTTTTTCTTTAAATCAAACAGTTGATCATATTTTTCTCTAAATATCTTCGTATCCATCAAATCAATCATTCTAATACCGGAACGTTCTGCCTTATCTGCATATGCAGGTCCAATTCCACGCCGAGTAGTGCCAGCGCCAAGCTTACCCTTATATTCATCAATCATGCCATCCATAATTATATGAAAAGGTAGAATAACATGAGCTCGTTCGGAAATTAACATATTCAATTTAATACCCTTGCTCTCAAAATTATCCATTTCTGAAATCAAAACCTCAGGATCGATGACCATGCCATTTCCTAACACGACTCGCTTACCTTTATAAAGAACTCCTGAAGGAATCAAATGTAACTTATGAACTACGCCATCTACTACTAATGTATGACCAGCATTGTTTCCACCCTGAAAGCGGACTACATAATCTGCATCGGGTGTAAGATAATCAATTACCTTACCTTTACCTTCGTCGCCCCATTGGGCACCAATAACCATTGCGGTTCGATTTTTTCCAAACATATTTATATATTACTTATTTTTTCAATTTTTTTTGAGCACATTTTACTGTGTTTTCAATTAATTTTGCTACGGTTAATGGGCCTACACCGCCCGGAGTTGGCGTTACAATAGCAGCTTTACTTCGAACACTTTTCAAATCAATATCACCATACATCTTTTTTCCAACAAAAGATACGCCAGCATCAATAACAATTGCACCTTCTTTAATCATGTCGCCAGTTAATAAATTGTGTTTACCTACACCGGTAATTACGATATCTGCATTTTTTGTATATTCTGATAAATCTGGAGTATATTGATTTAAAATAGAAATAGTTGCTTCTTCATGCATCAACATATTGGACAACGGTTTACCTACAAGTGCACCAGCTCCAATTATTGCTATCTTTTTACCTTTTAATAGTACTTTGTGATATTTTAAAATTTGTAGAATTGCCCCAGGTGTTGGTGGTTCTATCCAATAGCTGCCCGTTACTAACTTACCAAGATTTGTTTGGGTTAAACAATCTACGTCCAATTGAGGTGAAATAGCTTCCAGAACCTTACCAGTATTAATATGCTTCGGTAATGGTAATTGTACGATCAGCCCAGTTAAACCAACACTAGGCTGTTGCATCTTTTTAATTTCTTGAATTAAGGCTAAAGTGCTAATTTTAGAGGATAATTTACGCAATTTAAAACCAACTCCGATTTTTTTCGCAGCTTCTCCTTTTCTTTTTACATAGGTTTGAGAGGGTTTATGTGCCCCTACTAAGATAACACCTAACTTCGGAACAATATTTTTTTCCTTTAAAACTGGCACTTGTTTAACAAGCTTTTTATAGATTCCCTGGGCAATTGTGTGTCCGTCTACTACCGTTGGCATTATTATGTCTTGAAAATATCCCTAATAAATAAACCTGAGAGATAAATAAATCCCCGTAAAACGGGGATGGGTATCCTGTTTCACTATAACATACCACTAATTATTGTAAAGTTTACTGTATTTGGCTAATCATAGCCTAATTTTTTTAGATATGCACTGTTTGATTATTGAGAGAAAGCGGAATTATCCGTAAACTTAATGGTTATCTTTTTGAGATAACAAATTAGTGAACTATGCACTATTTCACTCTAATTAAGTAAGTGCATTAGATATATAATTAATGGTTAATTATTAACAAATTCATATGAAAAACATATTAACTGCAACAATATTGAGCATAAAGATATTAGGGAGGATAATTATTAGTTGATTTAAGCAACAAATATATAAATATTTATGCACTAATCAACCATAGTATAGAACCAAAATTAAGAGAATAATAAATGGTTCATTACTACGAACAGGAGCCCCAGAAGGCCTCGAAATAATAATTACGACCTCTCTGGACTCCTACTCGTAGGAATGAATCTCACAAGATAAGTTTCTACAACCGCTCTTTACAACATTCTCAAGGCTGTGCGTGCTCTAGCATCTGGTAGGAGGAACATTCGAGGGTAAGAAATCACTTACATACCCTGACTGAATGCTCCACCTACCAGGTGCTCTGAACCGCACCGTTGAGAATAGCGGAGGTGTAGCACTACGGCTACACCTCTAAATCGCCCAACAACAAGCCCCCTTTCGGAGGATACTGCAATGACACTCGAAACTCTCAAGACCCTGATCGCCACTCTCTTTCTCCTCCTCGTGTCCGGCTGCGCCCACCGCGTAGTGATCTCCAACTACAACGATACCCAGCTGATCGGACCCGAGCAGACAGCAGCCTCACTCGTGGTCTGCCTGGAGCAGTGGGAAGAGTGCGAAGTGGTCGTCGAGGTCTTCACGGCCTACCGCGATCCCACTCTCCCTTGGGAGAGCCGACGCGTGATCATCGCTGATCAGGTGCGCGAGCATCTGCCGGCCGGATACCACGACCGGTTCCCAGACTCCGCTCTGGTGGCCGATCGCTACGCCAAGGCCCACCAGGATTCGGGCCAGCTCCACATTCGGTGGAAGGCAGTCCGCAAGGTGCATGACTCCCGGCCCGCGTCGATCGCCAAGAAGGCGAAGCAGGAGACGGAGGCCGAGACCGAGCCCAAGCCGAAGAAGCGGCGAGGCTCGAGCAACGCACCCCAGGGGTAGCGACGACGAGTTGGGCGAGAGGATGGAACCACGGTGATCGGAACGACGCGCAAGCGACGTACCGATCCCAGGTTCCATCCTCGACCTACCAGTATCTATCAGCAAAATGATAGATACTGGTAGGTAGCATACGGCTATTGATTAGCATCAGGCTGAGACGAACCCATATTAATATATTTTGTTCGATCTCCCTGATGCCAATCAGCAGCGGTACGATGCAAATCTAGCGGGGCACATATTTATATACACCTCTGACTAATCTGCATCGTCCGCGCCGGCTGAATATCACTTTACATACCTCTGGTGCGGGATCACACCTAATGGTCGTGCTCGCACTCGAGATATGTGAAGTGATAGATGTAAAAACAAATCGCGACCCACCTCTACACCAAATACACTTTGCACTTGTTCTTTACAACATTTTTTCCACATCTGCATGGAGGAATCATCGACGGTCAGTATGGACAGGTCGCAACCTGTCCTTGCGCCACGATCGATCCCCGCCCGCATCGCTATGCGAAAGCATTGCGGCCAGGATGATGACTCCCTGTAGGTGTGGAAAATGCAAAAAAATTACTACTCTTGACAGTATGAGTATATTTTGATATGCTTCTCGTTAATATATGCGTGAAACAATCATTCCAGAGGCTTTAACATTTGACGATGTTTTGCTATTACCACAAAAATCAGAGGTTATGCCTCGAGATGTTTCTTTGCGCACACAATTAACTAAAAAAATCTATCTAGAAATTCCCCTTATTTCATCTCCAATGGATACAGTAACTGAAGCAAACATGGCCATTGCAATGGGTAAACAAGGTGGTTTAGGTGTAATTCATAAAAACTTAAGTCCTGAAGATCAACTAGTTGAAGTGGAAAAAACTAAGCAAGCAGGCGTACAAGTTGCTGCCGCTGTAAGCGTAGGCGAAAAAGCAATGCGGAGTGCAGAAGCATTAGTAGAAGCTAGAGTGGATGTAATTATTGTTGATAGTGCTCATGGTCATTCCAAAGGAGTACTTGATATGGTAGCAGCATTAAAAGTAAAATTTCCAAACATTAGTATTGTTGGTGGTAATGTAGCAACAGCAGAAGCAACTCGCGACCTCATCAAAGCCGGGGCTGATGCAATAAAAGTAGGAATAGGACCTGGATCTATCTGTACTACAAGAATCGTAGCTGGCGTTGGTGTACCACAATTAACCGCAATCATGAACTGTGCTAAAGAAGCCAAAAAACATAATGTACCAATAATTGCTGATGGTGGCGTACGCTACTCTGGAGATATTGTTAAAGCATTAGCAGCTGGTGCAAACGCTGTCATGATGGGTGGTGTTCTCGCAGGAACAGAGGAGGCACCTGGAGAAATTATTGAAGAAAATGGAGAAAAATATAAAGCTTACCGTGGCATGGGTTCTCTAGAAGCAATGCAACGTGGTAGCAAAGATAGATATCTTCAAGAATCAATTACAGAAACTAAAAAACTTGTACCAGAAGGAATTGTTGGAAAAATAAAATATAAAGGACCAGCAGACGAAGTAATCTATCAACTTTTAGGAGGATTACGAGCTGGCATGGGATACTGTGGAACAGCCACTCTTGATGAACTTCATACAAAAGCAAAATTTGTTCGCTTAACCAGCGCCGGAGTTATCGAAAGTCATCCGCATTCTTTAGCGGAAATTAAAGACGCTCCGAATTACACATTAAATTAAAATCAACCTATCCGATCTCTTAATTGGATATGACGTTGTTGTAACTCTTCCAAGAGTTTGCTTTCGTTTATTAAAGCATGCTTCCGATTTGATATTACAAACTGTCCATTAATCATTAAGTCTCTAACTGTATTTCCTGCATGAGAAATTAAATTACCTATTAAGGTTTCTGGATTCTCAAAATCATACGGTATAAATGCCCTATCCTTTAATTTCCAGAATGATATATCTGCTTTATATCCAGGCAATATTTTTCCTACTGTTGCATCCTGATTTAAAACGCGCGCACCATTAATGGTCATCATCTTAAAGAGAGTTCCGTAACTTACTGGGTATGTTGAATTCTGATGCAACATCTTACTTTGAAATGCTTCAGAAACTATATCTAGCTTACTTTTCGAAATTACACTATCTGTCCCAAGTGCGATTTTTTTTGTTCCATTATGAGCGAAAAATTCTGCATATTTAAATTCACCAGATTTGTGAATCCGATTTGAAGTTGGCAAATGTACAACTCCTACATTATGTTCAACTAATAACTTAATCTCGTCAGATGTAAAATGAACTGCATGAGATAAGACTAAACGTTCATTAAGTAAACCCGCTTCAGCTAATACTTCGATCGGACGTTTGCCATGCTTTTTAATAGAACTTTCCACTTCCGCTACAGTCTCTCCACAATGAATTGTTAATATTACATTCTGATATTTTTCCATCACCTGTTTCACAGATTTCAATTCTGCCACTGAAGCTCTCTCCATGGTATGTATTGTTAGTCCAGGAGAAATCAGTTCATCAACATCACTAAAAGTTTGGACTGCTTTTTCTAGGCTGGCGTTTGGATCTGTTTTACTAGCGATACTAACTGCATCAACTAACCGAATTTTTGCTTCCCGCGCCGCTGCCCTAGTTGCTGCTGGCGTATGATAATGCGACAAGACAAAAGTAGTTCCCATTTTTTGCTGCTCAGTGAAATCTCCCAATGCTGCAGTTGTTTGATCCTCAGTAGACATAGCTTGTTCAATCTTTCGAGCTACCACTAATGACTCTTCGGTAGTAGAGAATTCATTTCTTAATAAAGTTGCCGAACGCAAGAGATACATCGGTGGGTGAGCATGAGCATTAATAAAACCAGGAGTTAAAACTATACCACCTCTTAAACCAGCATCATAAACTAAATCAACATCTTTGATTAAAGATTGTTCTTCACCAGCCGGCATAATTTTTTGAATTATTCCATCCTTAATTAGGATAGACTTTGCTCGCGAAACTGCTACTTCATCATTTTCATCAGTTGTAAGGATATACGAACCATCTTTAATTAAAACAGTTTTAACATTGTTTTTTTCTTCTTTTGAATATCTTGGCTGGTGTGTTGGCATGTAATTATTATAACACGCAACAACAAAGAAAGGGACAATATCATTGCCCCTTTCAAATCACTGTACAATCAGTTTTATCGTTCCGCTCTGGCTCGTGCCGCTTCTGTTGCTGCTTTAACTTTATCGGCTGCAACTTGCTCCTCTTCTGCAGCTAATAACTCAGCAATATCAACGCCATAGCCAGTTCCAACTGGAATTAATTTACCTATGATCACATTTTCTTTTAATCCTCTCAAATGATCAACTCTACCAGAAACTGCTGCATCAATTAACACACGAGCTGTCTCCTGGAACGATGCTGCTGATAAAAAGCTATCAGTAGTCAAAGAAGCTTTTGTAATACCAAGTAGAATTTGTTCTCCCTCAGGAGGTGTTTGTTTTTCTTCCTTGGCTTGTTTTTGCGCTTCCATTAGTACATTGCTTGTTACAATATCACCAGCTGTTAATTCAGTATCACCAGATTCGGTTATACGATATCTAGCAAACATAGCTCGAACAATAATTTCTACATGTTTATCATTCAGCTTCTGTCCTTGTGAAGAATAGATGTAATGAATTTCATCTAAAATGTAATCCTCTACAGCCTTTTTACCACGTAATTCCAATAAATCATGTAAATCCATACTACCTTCACTCAACTGTTGACCTGAGACTACAAGCTCACCAGCTTCTACCCAAATGCTATAACCAACGGGCACTGCATATTCTTCAACTATTTCTGCTTCTCCAAATATTTCTATTTCTTTTTCTGTTAAAGAAACTTTTCCATCTGAGCTTGCTTCTACTGGTTTGCTAGCTTTTTGACCAATAATGTCTCCGATCTTTACCTTGTCACCATCTTTTACATTGACCTTCATGGTTTTGGTAATACGATGAACTTCTTTAGTATTTTTCTTTACACCAACTTTAATTACTCTTTGCGGACCAGAATCATCAATTTCTACTACCTTACCATCCACAGCTGCTAACAAAGCCTTTTTCTTAATTGGCCGGGCTTCAAATAATTCTTCAACACGAGGTAAACCTTGAGTAATATCAGCTCCAGCTACACCACCAGTATGAAAGGTTCTCATTGTTAACTGAGTTCCTGGTTCACCAATTGATTGAGCTGCGATAATTCCAACGGCCGTTCCCATGTCTACCAATGAGTTATGACCTAAGTCGTATCCATAACACCTTTGACATGTTCCACGAATAGTTACGCAATGCAATACAGACCTAACCTTGATTTCAGAAAGCTTAGCATCTTCTAAAACCTTAATATGTTCTTCAGTTATTAATTCACCCTGTTTAATAATTGTTTTCTTGCCAGACTTAACATCCTCACAAGCAACTCTACCAACAGCTCTACTAACTAAGCTTTGTCCAATCAATCCACTATTTTCATCAGTAATAACTCTACCTTCATTAGTACCACAATCTACTTCCGTAGTGATAATATCTTGTGCTACATCAATCAAGCGACGAGTTAAGTAACCTGCATTAGCAGTACGTAAAGCTGTATCGGTAAGACCCTTTCGAGCACCATGAGTAGAAATGAAATACTCCAATACATCAAAACCTTCTCGGAATGACGCCTTGATAGGTAATTCAATAGTTTCACCAGCAGAACTAATAACCAATCCTTTCATACCCATCATCTGAGTTAATTGACCCCAAGATCCACGAGCACCAGAATCAATCATCGCAAAAGCTGAACTAGATTCATCTAGAGCATTCTGAACTAAGCCTGTAATCTCAGTTTTAGTTTTTGTCCAAACTTCAATTACTCGGACTCTTCGCTCATCATCAGTGAGTAAACCAAGCTCATAATGAGATTGTATTTCATCAACCTCTTTCTGCGCTCGAGCCATGACTTCTGGTTTCTTCTCTAAAACAGGAGTGTCATCAATTCCCCAACTCAATCCAGATTGTGTTACGTACTCAATAGCATAATCTTTAATATCATCAATCAATATTACTGTTCTATCAACACCATAAGCTGTGAAACATTTCGCAATAATATTCTTCAATTCCTTTTTATCAACTAGAAGATTTGTAAACTGTTGATCTTCTGGTAATAATTCATTAAAGATAATGCGTCCAATAGAAGTTTCTATCAATTCATCACTAATTCTTACCTTAACTTTAGTTTGCAATTCCATGCGACCAGTTTTGTAAGCCAACATAGCTTCCTCCTTATCAGTAAAGTAGAAAACTCTGCCTTCATTTGGTTCTTTTAACAAAGTCATATAGTAACAACCCAATACAATATCTTGTGATGGTGTAACTACTGGTTCACCAGTTGCAGGTTTAAGCAGATTTTTTGATGCTAACATCAAATCTCTTGCTTCGGCTCTTGCTTCCTCAGTTAAAGGTACGTGTACTGCCATTTGATCTCCATCAAAATCAGCATTAAATGCCGGACAAACTAATGGATGAATCTGAATAGCTTTACCTTCAATTAAGATGGGTTGGAATGCCTGAATACCAAGACGATGCAAGGTAGGAGCACGATTTAAGAGCACGAATGCATCTTTAATAACCTCTTCTAGAATATCCCAAACTTCCGAACGACCAGCTTCGATAAATCTATTTGCACTTCGCACGTTATAAACTAACTCCCGCTCAATTAATTTTGAAATAACAAATGGTCTAAATAATTCTAAGGCCATCTTTTTTGGTAAACCACATTGATTCAATTTCAAATGTGGACCAACTACAATTACGGAACGACCAGAATAATCTACACGTTTACCTAATAAATTCTGTCGGAACCGTCCTTGTTTACCTTTTAACATGTCTGCTAAAGATTTCAATTGACGCTTCTGACCAGTAGACGCTGTAACTGTTTTTCCATGACGTGCTCCATTATCAATCAAAGCATCAACTGCTTCTTGTAACATGCGTTTTTCATTTCGTTGAATTACCTCAGGCGCATTCAATTCTTTTAATCTCTTTAATCGATTATTTCGATTAATCACGCGCCGATATAAATCATTAAGATCTGATGCAGCAAATCTACCGCCATCTAACTGTACCATTGGTCTCAAATCTGGTGGAATTACTGGCACAGCATCAATAATCATCCATTCTGGTTTAGTACCATTTCGTTTGAGATTTTTTGCTAATTTTAATCTGCGAATTAATCGACTACGCTGATTTTTACTAGCTCCTTCAATTGCCTCTTCAAATTCAGCAATCATCTTATCAAGATCAATTTCAGATAACAGATCTTTAATAGCTTCTGCTCCAATACTCGCGTCAAATAAATGACCATACTTAAGTGATAAATCTTGATATTTGGTTTCGGAGATGATTTCCATTGGCTTCAAATCCTTCAATTCCTTTTTTGCTAAATCTACTGCATCTTGAAGATCCTTTAATTTTTCATCTTTTAAAATAGATGCATTAATCAACTCCTCTTCAAACTTAGCATCAAGTTTTTCTCTCTTTTTTCCACCGATTCCTTCTACAAGTTGCTCATGCTTTTGTTTGATCTCACCAATTAATCTATTACCTTCAGCAATTATTGCTTTTTTCTTCTGAGTTGCCTCAATTTCAATCTGATCAATGGTTTGCTGTTTTAAATCATCATTCACTTCGTTTACAATAAAGTTTGCAAAGTAGATAACCTTTTCCAAAGATTGAACTGACATATCTAGAAGTAAACCAATCTTAGATGGTACGCCTCGCAAAAACCAAATATGTGATACTGGAGCTGCTAAACTAATATGCCCCATACGTTCACGTCTTACAATAGAACGCGTAACTTCTACTCCACATTTATCACAAACGATTCCTTTGTAACGAATTTTTTTATACTTTCCACAATAACATTCCCAATCCTTTGATGGACCAAATGTTCTTTCACAAAAGAGTCCGTCTTTTTCTGGTTTTTGAGTACGATAATTAATTGTTTCTGGTCTAGTGATTTCACCATGTGACCATTCTAAGATTTCTTGAGGTGATGCAATACGTAATCTAATTGCATCGAAATCGTGAGTTCTTGTTACTTGTAATTCTGCCATAGTAGTATTATTATTCGATATTATAATTAAGCATCAATCTCTTCAGGACCAACTTCTTGACCGATGATTACACTGTCTTTAAACAGTTCTACTGCTAATCCTAATCCTTTTAATTCACGTACTAATACATTAAAGGATTCTGGTACATTCACTTTTCTAATCTTTTCACCTTTGATAACAGCTTCATATGCTTTAGATCTACCTGGTACATCATCTGACTTAATCGTTAGAATTTCTTGTAAGGTATGAGCAGCTCCATATGCTTCCAATGCCCAAA
>JAUYKW010000014.1 GCA_030698395.1 bacterium | reverse complement strand
CTGAAGATGTAGCTAAAATATTACCAGAAGATTTTTTAAGACATTATGAGCTGGAAGAAGTTGAAGCAATTGAAAAATTCAATGTGCATCAAAAAATTAGAATTGCTTGTAAAGCATACCTTGAACATAAATTGTTATGGAAGTTGGAAAAAGATTTAGAGGAAGCAGAATTATCTGTAATTAAAGATGCAAAGTATAAAACTGATGGACCCGAACCTATTGTTGGATACTTCTATGGTAAAAAAAATGCAGTAAGAAATGTAAGATTGATACTTACTGCCAAGCAAAATGAAATAGCAGTAGAAAAAATTAAAGAAAGAGTAAGAGATTTATACTAATAAATATGAAAGAGTACGATATTGCAATTCTCGGCACACCAGATTCAGTGCTTGGTTTCAAGGGTTTAGGACTTGATGTTTTTGGTGTAACTACACAAGAAGAAGGAGTTGAGTCATTAAAGATAATTATGGAATCTGGCAAACATGCCGTTCTATTTATAACGGAAGATTGGGCAGCTAAATTAGAGGATCAATTGGATAAATTTCGCGGTCAAGCTCTGCCTGCGGTATTACCAATACCTTCACAAAAGGGTGCAACAGGAGAAGGATCACGAAATTTATCCAAAATAGTAGAGCAAGCTGTTGGATCGGACATTATAGGCTAAATTAATAAATCGCTAATCAAATATGAAACAAGGAATTATCACAAAAGTATCTGGACCTCTCGTAGTTGCAGAAGGAATGCAAGATGCAAAGATGTATGAGGTGGTTAAGATTTCAGATGAAAAACTTATTGGAGAAGTTATCGAGCTACGTGGTGATAAAGCATCGATTCAGGTGTATGAGGAAACATCAGGAATTGGACCCGGAGAACCAGTTTTTCTTACCGGTGAATCACTTTCAGTAGAGTTAGGACCCGGACTACTAGAATCTATTTACGATGGTATCCAAAGGCCATTGGCAGCACTTGAAGAACAGGTTGGACCATTTATCACTCGTGGTGTTGAAGCTCCTGGTTTAAATCGAACAAGAAAATGGAAGTTCTCCCCTACTGTAAAAAGTGGAGATAAAGTTGTAGGTGGTGATATTATTGGTGAAGTTCAAGAGACAACTTTAATTAACCATAAGATTATGGTTCCACCAAAAATGTCTGGTACTATTAAAGACATTAAGTCTGGTGAGTTTACCTTAGAAGATGTTGTGGCTACCTTAGAAGATGGTGAAGAAGTTAGAATGTTACAACGTTGGTCAATTCGTGAACCAAGACCAATTAACAAAAAGTTATTATCTGCCGAACCTCTTATTACAGGTACTAGAGTAATTGATAGTTTCTTTCCGATCCTAAAGGGAGGTGCTGGTTGTTCTCCAGGACCATTTGGTTCTGGTAAAACTGTTACTCAACATCAAATTGCAAAATGGTCTGATGCTGAAGTAATTCTATTCATTGGATGTGGTGAACGTGGAAATGAAATGACTGATGTATTAGTTGAATTTCCAGAATTGAAGGATCCAAAGAGTGGTGAACCAATAATGAAACGTACAATTTTAATTGCAAATACTTCTAATATGCCTGTGGCTGCACGTGAAGCATCTGTTTATACAGGTATCACAATTGCAGAATACTATCGTGATATGGGCTATAAGGTTGCTTTAATGGCTGACTCTACATCTCGCTGGGCTGAAGCTATGCGTGAAATTTCTGGACGTTTAGAAGAAATGCCTGGTGAAGAAGGATATCCTGCATATCTTGGTTCTAGAACTGCTGCTTTTTACGAAAGAGCTGGTTATGTTCAATGTCTAGGTAGCAAAGATAAAGAGATTAGAGAAGGCTCTTTAACTGCAATTGGTACAGTATCTCCTCCAGGTGGTGATTTGTCTGAACCAGTAACGCAAAATACATTACGTGTTACTAAAGTTTTCTGGGCTCTTGATGCTGCACTGGCATACAGACGACATTATCCAGCAATTAACTGGTTGAATAGTTATTCATTGAACATCGACAAAACAGATGATTTCATGGAAAAAAATGCTGGACCAGGATGGACAGAATATAGAAACGAAGCAATGAAGATTCTTCAAGAAGAAGCGGGATTACAAGAAATTGTTAGATTAGTAGGTTTAGATGCACTTTCTCACAATGAACAATTATTGCTGGAAACTTCTAAATCATTACGAGAAGATTATTTACAACAAAATGCTTTTGATGACATTGATGCATTTACATCACTGAAAAAAATGTATCTGATGCTTAAATCTATCTTGACCTATTATCATCATGGAAAAGAGGCATTAAAACGAAATGTTACAATCAATCAACTTCGTGAATCACCAATTTCAAACAAAATTGCGAAAGCTAAAACTGTACAAGAAGAAAATTTGAGTGATCTAGAAGCATTAGTTGATGAAATAGTATCAACACTAGATGAGTTACAACCTATAGAATAATTAAGAACGCGAGCATTATTATGGAAAAGCAATATAAAACAATTACTGAAGCTTCCGGACCAATTGTTGTCGTTGAAAACGTAGCAGGCGTTAAATACGAAGAGTTGGTTGATGTAAAAATGCAGAACGGTGCGCTTAAACGTGGACGCGTTCTTGAAATAACAGATAAGCATGCGGTAGTTCAAATGTTCGAGGACACTCGTGATATGAACTTAGAGGGCTCAACAGCAACTTTCTTAGGTAAAACAATGGAAGTTGGAGTGTCACCCGAAATGCTTGGAAGAATTTTTAATGGAGCAGGAGAACCAAAAGATGATGGACCTGATATCATTCCAGAAAAGAAATTAGATATTAATGGAGCACCGATTAATCCATTCTCTAGAGATTTCCCTACTGATTTCATTCAGACTGGAATATCCTCAATTGATGGCATGAACACATTGGTTCGTGGTCAAAAACTACCAGTTTTCTCAGGAGCTGGATTACCGCATAACGAATTAACTGCACAGATTGCACGTCAATCTAAAGTAGTATCATTCGACGATGACGGTAACTTACATGAAAGTGATTCAAAATTTGCTGTAGTATTTGGAGCAATGGGAATTACTTTTGAAGAAGCAGAATTCTTCATTAATGAATTTAAAGAAACTGGTGCAATCGAAAAAGCAGTAATGTACTTAAATCTAGCAAATGACCCAGTAGTAGAACGTATTACATTACCAAGAATTGCTCTAACAACAGCAGAATACTTAGCATTTGAAAAAGGAATGCATGTATTAGTTATTCTTACTGATATGACTAACTATTGCGAAGCTCTTCGTGAAGTGTCTGCAGCTAGAAAAGAAATTCCTGGAAGACGTGGATATCCTGGATACCTATATACTGATTTGGCTACCTTATATGAACGTGCTGGAAGAATTAAGGGTAAAGAAGGTTCTGTTACTCAAATTCCTATTTTAACCATGCCTGAGGATGATAAAACTCATCCAATTCCCGATCTTACTGGATATATTACTGAGGGTCAGATTATGGTATCTCGGGAACTTCATAAGAAAAATCTTTATCCTGCAATTGATGTGTTGCCATCACTATCTCGTTTAATGCAAGGTGTGGCCGGAAAAATTACCCGTGAAGATCATGCAAATGTAAAAGATCAAATGTTTGCAGCTTATGCTCAAGGTAAAGAAGCTCGTGAATTAGCTATTATTCTAGGTGAAGCAGCATTATCTGATACTGACAAGAAATATGTTGAATTTGCTAACCGATTTGAAACAGAATTCATGGCTCAAAGCAAAGATGAAGATAGATCTTTAGTCGATACATTAACTATCGGTTGGAAACTACTTAGCATCTTACCTAAATCTGAACTTAAACGTGTTAAAGAAGAATTCATCGAAAAGTATGGCACGATTGAACGTTAATCCTACCCGACAAGAACTTTTACGTCTGAAACGGCAGAATCACATGGCCGTACGCGGTCATAAGCTCTTGAAGGAAAAAAGAGATGGTCTTATGAAGCAATTCATGACTATTATTAGAGAAGCAAAACAGTTGAGAAAGCAAATGGAAAAAACTCTTGGCGAAGCATTTCAGAATTTCGTATTTGCATCTGCAGACATGGATTACAAATCTATGGAAGAAGCGTTGAGTATGCCTGCAAAGAAAATTACACTTCAAAGTGAAACAAAGAATGTAATGAGTGTAAATATTCCAGTATTCTCATATCAAGAGGAAGGTGATTTTCTATCTTATTCCTTAGGATCTACTGCATCAGATTTAGATTCATCTCTAGAAACGTTCAACGATGCGCTAAAAGACATGATAAAACTTTCTGAAATTGAACATTCTGCTAAATTATTAGCAGAAGAAATTGAAAAAACAAGAAGACGTGTAAATGCTCTAGAGTATGTGTTTATCCCCCAACAACAAGAAACAATTAAGTACATTCAAGCAAAATTAAATGAGCAAGAACGTGGTACGATTGTAACCTTAATGAAGGTGAAGGACATTATCGAAAAGCAAGAACAATCTGCTTTGCAAGCTGCTTAAAAAAGATGATTTTATATAAGCCCGTTTACGCGGGCTTATTTTTTTGGACTAATTCCTGTTCCTGTCTAACTTTAAGAATATGATTTGATGGAATATATCCACGTACTACGGCACCAGCGTATACTACTGAATTTCTACCGATAATTGTTCCTGGATTTAATAATGCGGAACTACCAATTTCTGCATTATCGCCCAAAATAGCGCCAAATTTTCGTAAACCAGTATTATAAGTTTCTTTATCAATTATAGTTTTAATATCAGATCCATCGCTTTTGTAATTTGAAATTACAGCTCCTCCGCCTAAATGAACCTTGTGACCTAATATACTATCACCAACATAGTTAAAATGAGGCACGCAAACATTATTGAATAATAGTGCATTCTTAATTTCAGTGCTATTACCTATCACAACATTATCACCAATTAGAACATTTCCCCTGATGTAAGCACCTACTCTTATCTGACAATTTTCTCCAATTATGGTTGGTCCTTGAATAACCGCGTGTGGACCAACAACTGTACCTGTACCGATGTCTACATTGTCATCAACAACCGCTGTAGGATGAATAATTCCCTTCTTATCGCCTTTTACACTATCTGCCACAAAAGGTTTGATCTTTGGAATTGCTTCCCAAATATCCTCAATTTCATCGAATAATACTGCATAATCAGTTTGTTTTAGATCTAGTAAGTCATCTGTTTTTAAAATCATATAAGTTATTTCAGTAGTTTAATTTGTTCGATCTTTCCAGCCAGCTTTCCATAATCACTATTCACTCTATCTAAAGCACCTTTAGCATTTGAAATATGAGTATTCAATACGCCAAGTGTCTCACCAAAGCTTTTAGAATCTTTCAGGATTGCATCCATTGTAACTAAAATTCTTTTTGCTTGTTCTTCAATTTGTTTTCCCTGCATCCCAATTAATATTGCTTTTAAAAAGTAGAGAAAGCTATTAGGCGAAACTACCAATACATTATTCTCACCAGCAAACTCATCTAAGTTCTCTTTATCTCTAATAATTTCGTAATATACAGCCTCTGAAGGAATATACATTACCGCAAAATTTAATGTTTCTTCTTCGGGTAAAATGTATTTGTTTGATATATCTTTGATGTGCTTCTTTACATCACGTGCGAATAGCTTTCTATAACGAAGTTCATCTTCACCGTTAGCGTCAACCATTTTATCAAAGTTTTCCAAAGGAAACTTAGCATCTATCGCTAATTTACCGTTATCAGTATTTAATATTGCATCAACCATGTTCCCATCTTTAAACTTATACTGAATTTTGTAAAAAGATTTTGGAAAATGTTGACTAAGTAAGTCTTGTAATACCTGCTCCCCGATATTACCTCGTAATTTTGGTGATTTAAGGAAGTTTTGTAAGTCTTGCATTCCCCTGTTCATCTCTTGAACTTGTCCTAGTTCTTTGCTAACATTAGCTATTATTCTAGCAGCATTATCTAATCTATCATTAATTCCATGCCCCACATTATCAAGTCTTTCTTGCATACCTTGAATGTTTTGATTCAATAAAGACAATGATTGATCGTCCTTATTATTCGCACCTACCTCTTTTATTTTTTTATCAAAAACAAAATAAAAAACAATGAATGAAGTTAGTATTACGCCGATTATGATATATAAATCCATTGATGAAGTCTATCAAGAAAGCTTGAATAACTCAAACGCATTTGCAGTTGTTTTTTCGCTCACCTCAGTCAGTGATATTTGCTTGATTTCAGCAATTTTTTCAGCTACATGCTTTACATATAGGGGCTCATTTCGTTTTCCCCTGAATGGAACTGGTGTTAAATAAGGAGCATCAGTTTCTATCAAGACGCGGTCAATTGGAACTAGCTCTAAAGATTGTTGAACAGCGATGGAATTTGGAAAAGTAACTATGCCAGTGAAACCTATGTACAACCCTAGATCCAAAAAAGCTGGAATATATTTTGGTATACCGGTATAACAATGAATCACGCCTTTAACTTTACCATTGTAATTTTGCAGTAAAGATAATAAATCTTCAAAAGCTTGAATGCTATTTTCATCATGTGTGGCTGCATCTCTGCAATGAATCACAACTGGTAGATCTAATTCAATAGCCAAATCAAAATGCTGTGAGAGTGTTTCTAGTTGTTGCTTAATTAGTTGCACTCTTTTATCCTCTAATCCAGAACGCATAAAATGATAGTAATCTAAACCACACTCACCTATTGCAATGACCTTGTCTGAGGATTGTGCTAACTTTTTATATTTTTCATAGTCAAACACCTCTGCTCTTGTTCTAATTTTTTGAACAGTCCCTTCTATCTCTTGCTCCTCTGTTACATCCGAAAAAAGATGTATCGGATGAACACCAATTGAGGCCCATACCCCATAATTAAATTCCTCTGCAATTTCTACAGATCTAACTGATGATTCCCACTGTGAACCAACATTATTTATTAACACATCATTGTCTAAAGCACGCTGAATTACTTCTTTATAATTCTCACTAAATGGTTGAAAATTAACATGTGTATGGGAATCAAATAGCATATTTAATATATTTTTGACAGTTCTGATATTGATTCAGGCAAAATAAATGACATCACTTGTCCAATGAGAACTAATATCATGGCAAATGAAGATTCAGCTATAGTTTGTGTTAACATATGGCTAATTTCAACCCGGGACAGAAAAAACATTAATATGCCTAACAAAAAAATGCTAGTAATTACTGCTACTAATCCACCAAGAATCTTATTGACTGATTTTAAGAATGGTAGCCAGGAAACAAATTTGAATATTTTGTCTAACACTAATGAAAAAATACCAGCAATGATCCCAATTACAATAATAATTACCGTAAACAAAACAAATGGACCCCACGGATTTTCGCCAAAATTATCAACTAACATTTGATAATTTTGACCAGCAATATAAGAACCAAGAATTAAACCAACAAAAGTCCCAAGGTGGTAAATAAAACCTGTTCTAACACCTATTATAAATGAAATAGCTAGCCATGTAATAATTATCCAATCTAAAATATTCATTAATACTTATTTTACAATATTCTAGGAAATAACGGTTGTATTTTAGTGATTACTTCCTTGTTAAAATGCTCCTGGATAGTGTTTGACGTGCTTGGTAAAAAAGGTTCTAAAGCTAGTCCAATATCTTGTACCATGACCACCAATTTAGCTAGTATTCGTTTCAGTTTATCAATATTGCTTACTGCATGAAGTTCCCATGGCTTTTCATCCTCAACGATTTTATTTGCTAATCTTATAATATTCCAAATTTGTTCGAGTGCTTCATTGAATTTATATTGTGATATTAAACTTTGAATATCCCCAAGGTCATAATCCATATCTTCAACTTCAACATCAGATACACTGCCATCTACATATCTTTCAACCATGTTCGAAACTCGACTTACTAAATTACCAAGATCGTTTGCCAAATCTGCATTATATCTATTAACGAATTTATCTTCTGAAAAATCACCATCATCAACAGGTGGAATTTCACGCAACAAGTAATATCGCACAGCATCTGATCCATAACTATGAATAAGTTCAAATGGATCCACTACATTACCCAGCGATTTGCTCATTTTATGACCATCAACAGAAATATAACCATGAATAAAAACAGATTTTGGTACTAGCACACCAGCAGAAAGAAGCATTGCTGGCCAATATATCGCATGAAAACGCGATATCCCTTTTCCAATCATATGAACATCTGCTGGCCAATAAGTATCAAATTTCTCAGTATCCTGGCTCCCATAACCAAGAGCTGTGATGTAGTTACTCAATGCATCAAACCAAACATACATTACCTGGCTATCATCTCCTGGAACAGACACTCCCCAATTTTTTGCTCTCTCACGTGATCGTGATATCGAAAAATCTTCTAAGCCCATTTCAATAAATGACATTACTTCATTCTTTCTAAACTTTGGAACAATTTGAATTTCACCAGAATTGATTAATTTTTTTAGAATATCCTGATAATTCGATAATCGAAAAAAATAATTCTCTTCCTTAATTTTTTCTGGCTCTATTTTATGTTCTGGACATTTTTCATCAATAAGTTCAGCTTCATTATAAAAAGCCTCACAACCTACACAGTACAAACCTTCGTATATTTTTTTATAAATATCATCAGGGTTACATGCACTCCAAAGAGCTTGGGAACCTATATGATGAGCTTCACTTGAAGTTCTTACAAAGTCATCTAATGAAACTTGTAGTGCAACATTTAATTCTTTAAAGATGTCTGCATTTTTGTTGCATAAATCCTGTGTTTCTAAATCAGCCTCTTCTGCTGCCCTAACATTTTTTAAACTATTTTCGTCTACTCCACTCAAAAAAAATGTATCATTTCCAATAATACGATTGTACCTTGCTACTACATCAGCCTGCACTAACTCTAATGCATGTCCAATATGAGGGCTAGCATTCACATATGGAATCGCTGTGGTTAAGTAAAATTTTTTCTTTTGCATATCTTATGTTTCTATTTTATTCTGTTCGTTCTTGCGATCTTCAAAAAAATCTTCTAAAAATATTCCTAAAATAGTCACTAATGGAACGGCTAATATTACTCCTACTAGGCCACCTAATTTGGCACCAATTAACAGTGTAATTATTACAATAATTGGATTTAAACCTACAGCTTTTTTCATTACTCTAGGAACCAATAATTGATTTTCAACTTGTTGAATTACTACAAATATCAGTATTACCAAGAGCGGCTTATATGGCGCAGTTCCTACGTCAGTTAATGCGAAGAAGATCGCAGGTACTGCTGCGATTAATGGTCCGACAATTGGAATAAATTCAGTAAGGCCAGCTAATAATCCTAAAACTAGAGCGTATTTTACTCCTAATATCCATAATGATACTCCAGACAATAATCCCACAAACAGCATTAATATCATCTGTCCCCAAAGCCAAGAACTTAACTTTTTCTGAATTTGATTAATTTTTCTTATAACATACGGTTGATAATTAGCGGGTGCAACTGATTGAATAAACATTTTAATACCTTCTTCTTCTACTGTCATATAGAATGCGATAACTAATATACCTATTACAGTAATGATGCCACCGAAGAAGGATGCAACTGCTCCGTATAATCCAGAACTTAAATTAGTAAGACTTTTAACCGTACTATCCAAGCCTTCCTGAATAGACGCTAGGACACCTAATTCATCGCCTGTTTGTCTAATACCAGACAAGCTATCTCTGATAGGTTCGTAATAATGCGGAAAATCACGTGCGATTCCGGATATTTCTGTTGTAACAGATGGAACTAAAAGTGCTAAAACAACTGCGATAAAAATTGCAGCCATCATGTAAACTGAAAAAATACCAAGTGCACGTGGAACTTTATACCTATTCATTCTATCAACTAACGGATCTAAGGCGGATGCTAATACCCAAGCAACAAATACTATCGCGATAATGTCTCTGATTGCCCACAGAAAAGCCAATCCCAAGAACACAAGCATCACTTTTATAATTGTAAGTGATGATATATTTACGTGAACTGGGGGTTGATTAGATTTCATGAACTTATAAATCTATTAATCGTTTAAGATGTGTGGTCGATTTGTAAGGACCAATGCTAGCAATGTTTATGTGTGTTTTCCGAAATATTTTATTTGCAACTCTCGTTACATCACGTTTAGTAACGTTCTCTATTTGTTTTAATTTTACCTCAGGAGTAATTAATTTTCCAGTCAATACTGATTGTTTACCATACCAAGAAGCTAATGCGGAAGAATCTTCCAATTTTAGCGCTGTTTGTCCTTTCAGATACTCCTTAGCATTACTTAACTCATCATCGGACACTGGTTCATCTTTAATCAATTTTAATTCTTTGATAATTGCAACAATAGCAGAATCAAGTCTGGTTTTATCTAGACCAGCATGCACTGAAAAAACCCCAGTATCGTGATAAGGGCTGATATCAGCTCTGATAACATAACACAAGCCTTCACGTTCTCTGATATTAATAAACAGTCTAGAACTCATATTACCACCTAAAATCACCGCTAATACAGATAGCGCGGGCATGTCCTTGTGATTGTACGGTAAACCCAAAAAACCAATAGAAACTTGAGTTTGTTCAGTATCTTTATATTTATGAAATAACTGTATGCCTGTTTGATAATCATTAAATTTTTTATAAGATTTTTTCTTATGTTTTTCTGAGTATTGTCCGAAATATTTATTGATTAATCTATTCTTGTTTGCAGGTAATTTTCCAGCAACTACTAAATGCATGTTACCAGGAAAGTAGTAATTCTTTTTAAAACTAATAAAGGATGATCTTGGAATTGCTCTGATATTTTTTTTGATACCTCCAATATCATATCCAAGAGGATGATCTTTATGAAAAACACTTGTTTCCATTAATGTTTCTACTAAAAACATTGGATTATCATTGTACATGTTTAATTCCTCGACTATTACTCCCCGTTCTCGATCTATTTCCTGCTTATCAAACAAAGAATTAAATAACATATCTGAAAATAAATCTAACGTCAGTTCAAAATGATCAGCAGCAACCTTTATGTAGTAAGCAGTATGATCTTTTCCGGTGTAGGCATTGTATTCGGCACCAACACCATCCAGAAGTTTAGTTATTTCTAAAGTGCTAGGTCTTTTTTTCGTTCCTTTAAACATGAGGTGTTCTAAAAAATGCGATATTCCATTAATTGACGGTGTTTCAAAACGAGAACCAACTGGAACTAATAGCATGACCGTAACTGCTTGTGTGTCTGGTTTTGGAACAGAAACTACTGTTAAACCATTTTTTAGTTTATTTGCTTTTATCATTAGTATATTTTACTGAATCTTATCTTGAATAAATGAATTTAATTTATCTATCGCTATTCTAGTTTGCTCCATACTATCTCGATCCCTTACTGTTACCATACCATCTTCAAGCGATTCAAAGTCAACTGTTATACAAAATGGTGTTCCTATTTCATCTTGTCTGCGATAACGTTTTCCAATACTTTGTGTTTCATCATATTCACAACGATAATCCTTGTTTAAATTGTTGAATACCTCTTTTCCTAAAGTAGATAATTGCTCTTTCTTCGATAAAGGTAATATAGCAATTTGATAAGGAGCAATATTATTTTTAAAACGCATTACTACACGCGTCTCACCATTCACTTCCTCTTCATCATATGCACTCACCAAAATAGCTAATAACGTCCGATCAACTCCAAACGTTGGTTCAATAACGTGAGGAATAAATTTTCGCGAATTATCGTTCGGGTCTGTATAAGTAAGATTCTGACCAGAAAATTTCTCATGTTGAGATAAATCATAATCTGTTCTATATGCTAATCCCCAGAGTTCTTGTACCCCAAAGGGAAATTTAAACATCACATCAGTTGTTTTTTTGGAATAATGTGATAATTTTTCTGGAGCATGCTCCTCAAAACTGAGTAGTTTCTCATTAATTCCAATAGATTTAGCCCAATTAAGTCTCCATTTATTCCAAAGCTCAAATTGTTTTTCCCAATCAGATTCCTCAATAAAAAATTCTATTTCCATTTGTTCAAACTCAAGAGTACGAAATATAAAATTTCCTGGGGTAATTTCATTCCTAAAAGCTTTGCCAATTTGGGCAATTCCAAATGGTATCCGTTTACGTGAAGTATCTAAAACATTTTTAAAATTCACAAACATCGCTTGTGCAGTTTCTGGGCGCAAATAAATAACTTGCTTTCCCTCTCCTGCTGCGCCTGCGGTTGTTTCAAACATTCCACTAAATTGTCTTGGGGAAGTTAATTCGTTGCCATCAGGGCTTTTTATATCCTTTTCTTTAATAATCGCCGCAAGTTCATCAAGGGATTTTCCATCTACATCCATGCCGGTTATATCCTGTATTAAATGGTCAGCCCGATATCGCTTATGCGTCTTTTTATCCTCCACAAGTGGATCATTAAAGGTTTCAACATGACCCGATGCTTCCCAAACTTTCGGATTCATTAAAATGGCACCATCTAATCCGACCATATCATCACGTTCTTCTACCACTTTTTTCCACCAATCATTTTTAATATTTATTTTCATTTGGACACCAAGAGGTCCATAATCCCAAGAATTAGCTAATCCACCGTATATTTCAGAACCAGGAAATATAAAACCTCTACGCTTGCATAAGGAAACAAGCTTTTCCATGACATTATTTTGCATTGTATGAGTATAACACAATATAAATGTGATTAATAGTACTTATTTTAGCATTTCTTCATTTGTTTAACATTAAAATATTAGTAAAATTTCGGCTAAAATAAGCAGAAATATACATGTCTTGACACAAGATAGTAAGATTGATAACATTCTCTGGTATGGCACATACTAAAGCAGGTGGTTCAACTCACCTTGGAAGAGATTCAATCTCCAAAAGGTTGGGTGTAAAACGATATGGCGGACAAAGCGTAAAGTCTGGTGATATTTTAATTAGACAAAGAGGCACCAAGTTTCATCCAGGAGAAAATGTTAAGCGAGGCGAAGATGATACTTTATACGCAACTATGAATGGTGTTGTAAAATTTTCTGTAAAGAAAGTAAAGAGCTTTACAGGAAAACTAGTCAATCGTAAATTCGTCAATATTTCCACCGAATAAATTAAATAAAAAAATAGTACTATTAAAAGGGTACTATTTTTTTATTTGGAATGTTTTATGCAAGCCTTAACGAAATCTAAGTATAAAGGATGCGGATCGAGAGGTCTTGATTTAAATTCAGGGTGAAATTGAGTTCCAACAAACCATGGATGATCTGATACTTCAGCTATTTCTACAAGATCTTGTTCAGGATTTACTCCTGAAAAAACAACTCCGGATTGTTCTAATATTTCCCGATACTTGTTGTTAAACTCATAACGATGTCTATGACGTTCAGAGATAGTTAATTTGTTATACGCTTTATGTGCTAATGTGCCAGGCTTTATTTTACAATCATAAGCTCCTAATCTCATTGTTCCACCATAACGATTCTCACGAACATTTGTTGCTTGAAATGGATTAATATGAATAATTGGATCTGCTGAATCCGGATCCATCTCAACAGTATTTGCATTCACTAATCCTGCTTTGTTTCTGGCAATTTCAATCATTGCAAGCTGCATTCCATAGCATAAGCCCAAATATGGTATTTTGTTTTCTCTTACATATTGGATAGCTTTTATTATACCTTCAACACCTCTAGTACCAAATCCGCCAGGCACAATTACTCCATCAAATTTAGCTAGTTCTTTAAGTTTGGCTGGATTTTTCTGATATGCCTCTGAATCGATCCAAGTCAATACAGGCTTTCTATTAGATGCCCATGAAGCATGCCTTATAGCCTCAATAACGGATATATATGAGTCTGCTAGGGTAAAGTCACCAGTGCCAAAATATTTTCCAACAACGCCAATTTTTAACTCCTGTTCCGATGAAGTAATTTTTCGAACCATCTTATTCCAATTTTCCATATTGGTTTTTCGTGGACGCATATGCAACTGTTCTAACAATTTATCACCCAATTTTTGCTTTTCTAGAATCTGTGGAATTTTGTATATTACGTCTATATCTGGAGCAGATATTGCATTTTGTTCTGTAATACCGCAAAAGGTAGCTAACTTTTGACGTCGTTTCTTATCCAATGGACGCGTGGCTCTAGCTATAATGAAATCAGCACTGATACCTGCAGAATTCAATGTTCGCGCAGCCGATTGTGTTGGTTTAGTTTTCATTTCGCCGACTCGAGCTGGTATTGGTAAATAACTCACCAATACAAATGCTACATCCTCAGGATTTTTTAAATGCATCATTCTAGCAGCTTCCAGAAAAAGAATATTTTGGTACTCACCTACTGTGCCACCAATTTCTATTATTGTTACATCAGCCTTTGCAGTTCTTTGTGCCTTTTTTATACGTCGAATAATTTCCTCAGGAATATGTGGCACCACCTCAACACACTCACCATTATATTCTAAATTACGTTCTTTACGAATAACAGAATCATAAACTCGACCTGTAGTCATATAATTAACTGATAAAATATCAGTATTTAAGAATCTCTCATAATTTCCAATATCTTGGTCCGTCTCATCTTTATCTTCAGTAACAAAAACTTCACCATGTTCTGTAGGATTCATTGTTCCAGCGTCAAGATTAATATAAGGATCAGCCTTTATTGCTGTAGCTGACAGCCCCTTTGCTAACATAATTCTACCGATACTAGCACTAGTAACGCCCTTACCAACGCTAGACATTACCCCACCTACTACAAAGATAAATTTTGGCTTATGTTTAGCCATTTATTCTATTCGGCTTTAATAATAACTTTTAGTTTTGCTTGTTGTGCTCCAGGTATTAACACCACAACTTCATGTTCACCTATTTTTTTCAAGTGATCAGCCTTAATATACTCTTCAGCAATGGTTATTCCATGTTTATTTTTCAACTCACTATTTATCTGCGCTGGACCAATACTACCAAATACTGTTCCTGTTTCATTTGCTGATACAGATATTTCTACAGTAATGCCTTTTAAGCTATCAGATAGTGTCGTTAATAAATCTTCCTGCTTCTTTTTCGCAGCTACATTGGCTTCACGTTGAATCTCTGTATTTTCAATTGCTTCTTTCGTCGCCGGAGTTGCAAGCTTTTGTGGAAACAAAAAATTTCTTGCATAGCCTGTGGTAACTTCTTTGATTTCCCCTGTTTTTTGTAAAATTACTTTCATAGACATTAGTATAACATTATTTTAAAATCTCTTCTATTGCTTTATCTAATTGTGGGTCTTGATCGTTTTTATAATCTTCGATTGATATATCAATTTCCACATCTGGAGCTATCCCTTCTTTATTAATATCAACCTTGTTAGGTGTTAACCAATGAGCAATAGTTATTTTAATGCTTGATTTATCTTCAAAAACTTTATAATCCTGAACCGATCCTTTGCCAAATGATTTTGTACCAACTAATAAAGCTTTTTCATGGTCATGTAAGGCACCCGCAACTATTTCAGATGCAGAAGCGCTGCCGCCATTGATCAATATTACTACCGGGCTAATACCTGCAAGTAATCCTGAACCAGTACTATCAAAGCCATCCTCTGTACCATCACTATTCTTCTCATACACAATGACGCCATCAGGAACAAATTGAGAAGCTACCTCAATACTTTCTTGTAAAATGCCACCAGGATTATTTCTTAAGTCTAAAATCAGGCCATCTGGAGAATCAAGAATAATTTCATTGGCAATTTCTGCAAATTCAACACTAGTTCCTTCAATAAAGTGAGTGAGCTTCACAAATGCTATTTTCTTTTCATCCTGTTCAATTATTTCATACTCCATACTAGGAACATCAATAACATCCCTGGTAATTGAAATATCTTGAAAATCTTCGGCTCCGGATCTATATACAGTCAAAACTACATCTGTGCCTTTTTCACCTCTGATCAAATCTACAGCCTTATCAATTGTTATTCCAATTGTATCAACTTCATCAATTTTAATAATTGCATCATTTGATTTTAAGCCTGCAATTTCTGCGGGACTATTTGCCAATGGTGCTATTACTACGAGTTGAGCATCCTTTATGCCAACCTCAGCGCCGATGCCTTCAAACTCGCCATTGATATCTGCAACGAATTTTTCTGATAATTCAGGATTAAAATATACCGTATGAGGATCCCCTACAGCTGCAGCTATGCCAGTAATTGCTCCATAAAAAAGTGTACTATCATCAATTGGTTGATCAATATATTCCTCTTGTACTAAGTTCCATACATCCCAAAAAAGTTGAAAATCTATATCTGTATTGTTGTTCTCAATTTCTAAAGCTGTATCAGATTCCACAATTTGCTCTTTAACATCTGTTGGAGTTGAAATTGCCTCCTGAACAATACGAACGCTATATCCAAGGCCAAAAAACAGCACTGCAACTACTAATACAGAAGATAGCCATGATATAAGTTTTATTGGCTTTTTTTGACGATACATACGAAAAGAAGTGTACTTATTATAAAGCCCTATGTCAAGACTATTTTTTATAATTATTCTAAAATTCGCTTTATTTTTACCCCAATTGACTGTAATCGTTTATCGATTGATTCATATCCTCTATCAATTTGATAAATATTTTCAATCGTACTCTCTCCTTCTGCTACAACAGCTGCAATAACCATGGCAATGCCAGCACGAAGATCAGGACTCTCAACTGCTTTAGCTCTGAGAGGCGTTGGACCATGAATCGTAATATGTTGAGGTGTATGCATGACAATTTTTGCCCCCATACGATTAAGCATATCTGTATAAAAAAGACGATCTGTATAAATTGTTTCCATAACTTCACTGTCACCCTCAATTTGTGTAAGCAACACTGTCAATGGTGACTGTCCATCGGTTGGAAATCCTGGATACTCCTTAGTTGTTATTTGTAATGGTTTTAAAGTCTTCCAGGGATGAATAGTTAATGTATCCTCATCTTCATCAAACTTAGCTCCACTTTCGCGTAACAACTGCAATGGTGTCTCAATATGTTTTAAATCTATATGTGTTATTTCCAATTTACTCTTTGTAGCTAAAGCCAGGGAAATAAATGATAATGCCTCAATACGATCAGGTATTATCTGACATTCTCCTGCAGAAAGCAATTTTACACCATTAATGATAATTTCACTAGTGCCTGCTCCTTTAATGTCAGCACC
>JAUYKW010000013.1 GCA_030698395.1 bacterium | reverse complement strand
TCCTGCGATTAAAGCTGTCATCACCACGCCATCGAATCCAAGTTGGGTGTACGAGGCAGTCCTCATTGAACAGGAGGAACGTGTTTTCTTCATCACGAATGGCGCAATTGAAAATGATTCGTTCGATGAATTCTACAATAGCTTTAAACGCATTGGCTCAGCTGGTATGTTAGAAGTGTTGATGGAACAAGTTGAGGGAAATGTATTTTCGCTGCAAGACACGATACAGATTGGATTGCGTACTGCGGGCATTTTTGCAAATGCGCAAACAGGAGTGAGTCATGAACTGTTCTTGGTACGGGAGGACGGAACCTTCGCGGGACTCATTGGCAAGATTGAAGCCGGACAAACATCGTATGATTGGGAACCAGCTACACTCAAGCACTATGGTGGGTTGGACTACTCGGAAGAAGCCCCAGCGGCGGGTTCATATCGTGTTGTATATGTTGTCTGGAGACCAGAAATATACCGAAAAGACATAGCGGCCGATATCCCAGACCAGGATTTGACCAGTGGGAAGACAACCTTCTTGAATGGAGAAATTCAGCATTATGGTGGAGAAGACGAAAATGAATTGGATCCGACAGACGTGCTTGCAGCAGTAGACGCCGGGCTCTTTCGCTTGGAGGTGGATACAGCGTCAACTGTCACTAACACGACTCCAGTTCAATCAGAAAATACTTATGAAAACTCAACCTATGGATTTTCCATGGTATTTCCTGCAAGCTGGGGGATTATGACAGAAAGTGTAAGAAAAGGTTCAGACGATACTACAGCAGATGGTTCAAAATTTGTTGCTTCAATTATCCTAGATTCAACGAGCAACGGGCGCTATATTAAAATCAACGTCGTAAAAATTGAAGATAAGAATGCCCCTGCCGTGGTAGACTATTCGCATAAATACATAACCGAAAATGCAATCTACAGTTATTATTATACAGGAGCCGGTTGCTGTGTTGGGATGCCCGGATCAGAAGAGTCTGATTTGGAGATCCAAAATGAGGTAAAAGGAATCATTGAAACCTTTGAGGTCAGCTAGAAATCAACTGAACCACTATCTTATTCAACCACTGGCGTCGATGTTGCGGTTTCAAAAACGACAGCGCCATTCGACTATACAGCCGAACAGTTACAAGCAGATGCAGATGAATGTGGTACTGAACAAGAAGATGGCTATCTGGATGAATTAATATCAAAATTTAGTGGTACAACCAAAACAATCTACAGTTTCAAATACGAAGGTGCCAGCCAGTCATCCGATACGTTTGTAGTGACTGTGATTCCTAACAAACCCGAGTACATTAGTATGTTCGACCAGTTCTCAAAGGATTTTGACGTATGCGCTGCTGGTGGAGAGGCGTATCCTAAAATGCTCAACAACGATTGGCTCCTCTTTACAGGTTCATGTGGATCAGGATTTGATGATGGATCAGGGCTGTCGGTTGGGTGCGACGAAGTAAAAAAAGTGGTTGAACCAACATTGAAGCTAAATGCAGTCGATGTAACAAGTGCCATCACCTACAAACAATTTACAGCAGGCGATACGGGAGTGATATTCGACGTACCAAGCGATGTAACGGTGACCGAAAATATGAATGGCGTCCCAGGCCTGTCGAAATTTATCTACAATGATAGTAGCTACTTAGTTTCCTACAGCGCAGAACAAGGAGATAATGAACTGGCATGGGGAGGTAATGTCGAAAATCAATATACAGCTACCAAGCACGACAACATTAATGTCTATTCTGAAAATGGTTATGCACGCACCGCTGCTTTTTTTCTACAACCACATCCTTTGGCAAACATCACAGTCACAAAAAAAGTAGGCGCTGCCTATAAACCGGATAGCGAAACTTCGTCAGATCTTGATGAGGTCTATCAACGACTTGTTTCGTCAGTTAGGCTTAATGGTATTGCGGCGTTCTAATTCGTAACCAAAAAAGCTATTTCACAGCATTGTTATATAATACAATACAGGGAAAAGGCTGCAGCCCGAGCCCATCCGAACCAAAAAAAGAGAGAAGAAGAGAGCGGGCAAAAATTCCTTCCCCCCAACCCCCTTCCTTTTTGCCCGCTCGCGCCCCAACGGGGCGCTCCAAATGAACTAATTATTAAATGGATTTTTCTCGAAAAATCCTCGAATTTCGTCCGACAAGGACTGCCAACTAGTACAAAGTTTTGGCAAACAGGACTGCATATGAAAATGTTGTAGCCATTAGTTTATGGTGATTTAATATGCTACACTAATACTAATCGTAAAGACTTTTAACATACGTATTTCTTATGAATAATATTCGCTCACAAGTTATTAGTAACGCACGTCAAAAACAGTCAGCAGACGAAGCGAACCAAGATACTACAAACAAACAAGCAGAAGATCAATTTATCAATGCAAGCTATCTTACCGTTGAGGGTGTAAGCCTATTACCAAACCAAGATGATTTGATGAACTTACTTAAAAATCACATCGATAAAAACGGTAATCCGGATGATGAAATAAACATAGAGCATGATAAATCTGCCGATACAATTATCTGTTCCATGCGCGAAAAGAACCTTGTAAAATCTTTAGCTGATAACGTATGCAATGCGTTTAAAGGAAATGCACCCAACTGTACATATTATAACCCTGAAAATAACGAGTTTTATCGAGCGACTGTTACATTTAAAAAAGCGTAGAGAGCCTGTTTATGCTTCGAGTGGGTGCTACCCCTGCACTTCAGAACAGATTGTAATATGCATCCCTATGCAGTACTATTAGTTCATGCGTACCAATAAAGAGGCAAAAATGAACAGTCAAAAACAATTGGTCATTTATCAAGCAAAAAGTGGAAAAATTGAATTCCGTGGTGATTTTGATAGGGACACAATTTGGGGTAACCTAAAGCAAATTAGTGAATTATTTGGACGTGATAAATCAGTTATTTCACGACATATTAAAAATATTTTTAAATCTGAAGAATTAGAGCAGAATTCAGTTGTTGCAAAAATTGCAACAACTGCCACTGATGGAAAAGTCTACCGAGTAGACTACTATAATCTAGATATGATTTTATCTATCGGTTATCGAGTAGATTCCAAGCAAGCCACACAATTTCGTATTTGGGCTACAAAAACATTAAAACAACATTTAGTTCAAGGTTATACATTCAATAAGAAACAGATAGCTCGGAACTACGAACAGTTTATTCAAGCGGTGACGGATATTAAGGCTCTATTACCAGAAAATAGTGAAGTGAGTCAGCAAGATGTGTTAGAACTCGTAAATATGTTTGCAAGCACATGGTTTTCATTAGATGCTTATGATTCTCAAAATTTTCACACTAAAAATGTTACTCAACAAGAATTTGTCATTGAGGCTGAAGAATTACAAGAAGTACTGAGTACGTTCAAAATGGAATTAGTTAAAAAGAAACAAGCAACTGCAATTTTTGGTCAAGAAAAGAATCGAGGATCAGTTAAAGGGATAGTCGGTAACGTATTACAAAGTTTTGGAGGAAAAGACCTCTATCCAAGTATCGAAGAAAAAGCCGCACATCTTTTATATTTTATGGTAAAAAATCATCCTTTTGTTGATGGGAATAAACGTAACGGTGCATTTGCGTTCATATGGTTTTTGCAAAAGGGTAGATTATTACGTTCTAGCTTTACACCTAAAGCCTTAACAGCACTAACATTACTTATAGCCGAAGGGAACAGGAAAGATAAAGATAAGATGGTTGGGTTAGTTATCTTGTTGCTACAAAAATAATATTAGAGTTATTATTCAAAAAACGCTTCGTAATTTTTGAGTATAGATGTCCAATTCAAAGTTCTGAACTCATCCAGTAACCCCTGCCCTTCGACTCGCAAACTCACTGCGTTCGTAGCTCGCTCAGGGCTGTAGCCTTTTTATGAATGATAGCTAAAAAAAGGAGAAGAGCTTCCAGCGAAATGAGCGAAGCGAATAAAGTCGAGAGGCAATCCATTAACAATTTAATAATAATGAAATACAAAAGGCGTCCTGCGCTTTTTTTATTTTTATACTATGAAAACTAAATATACTGTATACATTTTAATAAACTCTCAAAGTGATATTTATATAGGTCAGACGAATAATGTCAAGAAACGTTTAAAGCGTCATCACTCTGTTAATGGAGCCAAATTTATAAAAGTAAATAAGTCAGATTTTAAGTTAGTTTATTAAGAAGAGTATGACACGAGAAAAGAAGCAATGAATCGTGAATTAAAACTCAAGAAATTAGCTAAGAGAAAAAAATAACTCATTTCTAACCCAGGGCATCGAATCCTGCTTGTGCCCCGAAGGGGTGCGACCATTGTAAAAAAATTCAGCCCTTGGGGCTGGATATTATTTTATTTATTCAGAAGCATGATGGACTTAACGAAAGTAAGAACCCCTACACTCAGTCACCATTTTTCCACCCGCAGGTAGAGAAGAGATGACTGAGCGTAGAGGTAACCCCCCTAAAGGGTTGGACGCTTAGCCTCTGTGAGGCCATTGAAAGAACTATGACTAGAACACATAGAGCTGGAATCGCCCATCCGACCCGGTGTACACGGTGTAGTGCAGGTTGGTATAGGTGTCTGCCAGGCTCCACACGCTAGTTTCTGTTGCGATGCTGGTGTCTGTGTTGATTTGTCCTCCAGAGATGGTTCCGTTGGATTGAATCATGAACTGGTAGAGCTCACTGTTGTCCCCGGTGTAGGAGATGTAGTGTGTTCCAGTGTTCGGATCCACAAAGCTAGTGGAACGTGTGTATTGTGCTACCGTATCAACCGCGATGTAATCCATTAGATCGACAGTAGTCCAGGTGAAGCCATCGAAGTGCACTTGGTTGAGACGACCACTGTTATCGGTGAGCAGGATGTACAAGCTGCCGTCGACATCATCGACGTACAGATATGGTGAGGTAGTCAGGTCTGTAGTGGGTGCTCCTTCGTCGGTGAGGCTCCAGCGGGACCAGGTTTCGGTAACATAGTTATGCTTGAGCAGGTTGGTGTTTCCAGAATAGCCTGTGAAGGCAATGTACCGGTCACCAGAAATGGGGTCAGTGACAGCATGTGGGCTGGTGCCTGCTTGGATGTAATCATGGCGAACGATGTCGCTGATGTACTCCGAGGTCCAGCTTGAGCCGTTGTGTGTGATTTCGTAGAGTCGTTGATCACTTCCGGTGTAGACGATGTGAGTGTTATTGGTAATTGGACTGACGTATGCCCACGGTGATGTGGATGCGTCTGCCCAACCAGTGCGAACCAGATCAAAGAGATCGAATGCCGTCCAGCTAGTGGAGTCGGAATCCATAACTTTGATGCGGTCATCACTGCCCATATACACGAGGTAGCTGTGTTCTGTGGTTTCGTTGATGGCAAGAACAGGTGTCGTTCCACTGGATGCTGTTTCGTAGAACCCAATATGGTCTGACAAGTTCGTGCCTGACCAATTAACACCGTTTGGGCTACCGAACTCGTAGATGTCTCCATCGACGTCTTGGTAGTAAGCCCAGAACCGTTGATTAATCTCGCTGTAGGTGATGAACGGGCTGGAAATCGTGTCCATCAAGTGAGCGTGGACAAGATCGTGGAGGTCGATGTTTTCTGGACTGTCGATACCATTTGGCGACCTGCATGATTCCACTTCGTATTCTCCGAAGTAGCCAAGCAGCAGCCGCTGAGTGCCACTTGTGTAGCCAGCGTCTGCGATCAAGGTATCTGCGTTTGCTCCTTCCTGAAAACTAGTTCCACTAATATTCTGCATCCACTTGAGGTTAGTGCTGCTCCAGCGAATGAGATCAGGGTAGTTATCGTTGTTCAGGTCTGCCAGGGCATAGAGCCCATCTGTTCCACCAACATCATTGGCCAATTTAGCAGTGGTGTTCGTGTTAGACACTCCGGATTCGAGTTTCCCCGAAGATGAATTGAAATGTCGTACGTAGGCTTCTACGTCGTTGTCATTTGAACACATTTGAATCTGCAGGATGTCTTCCTTGCCGTCGCCGTTGTAGTCGATGTTTCCAGCCATGTACTGTGCGGCACTGTAGCCCCACAAGTCATCATTTCCCACGACCGTTGACGTATCGCCGTTGGCCTTCAGGCGCTTCCAAATGAGCTTGCTACTACAGTTTCCATCTCCACCCTGGGTGGAGCCGTCAGCTTCACGACCACGCAGGAGGTCTGCAGTACCGTCTCTAGTCAGGTCTGTGATCACGAAGATGTCGTGCCACTTTCCGTAGTCTTCCGCCCATGTCTGTTCAGATGTGAATGCATTTCCGGTACTGGACCAAACTTTCCAACGCCAGCTGCCGTCATTCTTTTCCTTGCCGATGATGATGTCTTTTGCTCCATCATTGTTGAAATCGGCAATGAAAGTCTTGTCGACATCTACACGAGCCAACGTAAGCCAAGATCCTTCGTTGGTGAAGGTACCGTCCCAGTCCGATGTGTAGACAATGTACCTGCGTTCGGTGTTGTCCGCAGTGTTCACTGCCATGATGACATCGTCGTAGCCATCTCCGTTGACATCTCCTACGAACCAGTTATTCACGGTGCCACTACCTGTGTAGGTGATGGAGCCATGCCGAATCAGTGCGGCGTCTGCTTCTGAGAACTCGGAGTAGTAGTACTTGTCGCCACTGTTCCCATCCGTGAGAATAGCACGCGTTTCGTAGACAGTAGTCGTACACACTTCTGGCGCTTCTTCGATTGGATAGTGATATGATCCATCGTAGTCGATGATGAAGTAGTCTTCAGCGTACGGATCCTTATCAATGTTGTTGTACTCAAGTTCTAGGTGAAGATGATATGCTGATCCATTCGGTCCACTTCCACATGTGTAACCTGAATTACTAGAATAACCCAGGAGATCTCCTGCTTCGACCGTAGATCCGCTTGATACCTGCATTTGTCCATTAGCCATATGTCCGTAGATGACCTCCCATGAACCATTAGTAATTTTGACGTAGTTGCCGTAGTTGATGTTGCTATCGTCGCAGCCTTGAGCATCACCCTGGTCAGGGTAAATATCTACAACCGTCACTGTACCAGACATACTAGCGTACAGCGCAGTGCCATGCGAAACTCCATAGTCAACACCACGACAGTTAGTAGCTTCGCAGTAGTCGTGCCCTTCAAAGGTATTAGTGATGATGCTATCTTTGTTTGTGCTGAACGGATAGTTAAGAAACTGCTCGGCCTGTGAAGTACTAGTCGAACAGAACATCAGGAAAATGATCTGCAGAAGAAGGTGGATGTACCGCTCCATGTATTACCTCGTCTTGTTTGTTAATGTACAGTCTAGAGCAGGAAGATTCCCGAACTAGTGAGACCATTCCATACTTGAACATGAAATGGCCTTTACCAGATCGAGATTAAATTGATTGTAGTGTTTGCATTATAGTGTCAAATTCATCAAACCATAATTGATACTCGGTAGGTGCTGTGCCCTGTTTAACATCTTCAATGAATTTATCGATCTTAGTTGAATTAGAATATTCCGATCGAAAACTCTTTTCTATACTCTCATTAGGTGGAAAAACAAATGATAGACTATATTTATAATCATCATCATACCAAGTGTATTTATTTACTATCCCTCCTCCTCCTTCAACATTTATAGTTTCTTTAGCGATTGCATCGATATTTAGTGCCTTGTAAATATTGTTGTCTACTTGTGCTGATTCTATTTCTGCCCTTTCATTTACTAATTCTGAATATATATATTTTATTATCTCATCTTCCGCCCTCTCTTTTGGTGCATCTGAAATTGTAATTCTATTTAATGGCAATTTATCTTGAGATGAGTAATTTGAATAAAAGTGATCTGGATATTCAAAACTGAATCCATATTCTTCATTAGTATAAGTTTGCCAATCTTCGTTTTTGTTCAGAACATGTTCTTCGGCATCTACTTCATCAACTTCTTCATTTACGTTTAAATTCTCTACTGCATCTGTTTTGTCTGTAATTTCTAAAATGTTGTCATTAGAGGTTTCATTTGTATTTGCTTCTACTGTAGTTTCATCTACATCCGCTGGCAGAGCTATCGTGCAGCCAGCCAAAAGAAGGAGTGAAGATAGGAATAAGATTGTGATAATATTTTGTTTCATATGGTTATATAAATAAATAACGTCCAAAATCAGTTAAATGATCAGTGGACGCCGATAGTTGCTTAAGTTGTAATTAGATATTAGCATGATGCCGGATTATTTGTAAAGTCTTTAAGTAGTATTGTTTATTAACATGTCATGGAAGAGATACTAACACTGCACCTAGTAAATGATTATTAAGTAACCCGTATCTGTCGCAAGGTAGGAGTTTTTGCTAGACTATATGTAATGAATATATCCAGAGAAGAAATTGTAAAAGAAGACTATACTGGCCATGATTTATCGGGCAGTCAAATAGAGGGTGTTACTTTTAAGAATTGTAATTTTACACAAACAAACTTTTTTAAGTCCGATATTGTAGATTCCACTTTCATTGATTGTAATATATCCAATACTAACTTTAAAGGAACTAAATTGCTGAACGTTATTTTTAAAAAATGTAAAATTGTTGGAATAGATTTTTGGATTATTGACAATAAATTTTACTCATTAAAATTTGATGAGTGTACAATTATATTATCAAGTATCAGTGACTTAGATTTTTCAAAAACATCATTTGCTAAATCTTCGTTCAAAGAAGTCCACTTTATTAAAATGGCTTTGAAACAAGCAGATTTTAGTGATACTACGTTTGATAAGTGTCTATTCCATGAGTGCGATTTAACAAAGGCAAGCTTTATAGGCGCTACAGGCTATTCAATTAGTCCAGTCATAAATACTGTGCTTGGTGCGAAGTTTTCCCTTCCTGATGTGATTGGGTTGTTAGAGAGGTTTGATATAAAGCTAGAGTAGTAAAACTATGCAATTTTTTGAGATAAAGAATTAGTTCGATGTTTACTTGCATTCTGAAGTAGTATATTGCACACAATTGACTTTTTACCATAAATGGAGCATACTGCTTGTGAATGCGTATTGTACTTCCGAGTTGCAGGTAATCATTTCTGCATAGGTACAATTTAAGAATTGCCAAACTGGTGAACCACATTTGTCTCCCAAAGTTTTTTTGTTATTTATGTAACAATATTGCTCTGGGGATGTATGTTATTACATTTTAATTTATGAAAAAAGAACTGGAACCACTATTTGATGTTATTATTGTGTATGATGGACTTATTGCCGAAGGGGCAAGTGATAAATCGTATCGAGGACGTACACCATTTTCTCGCACAGGAGATTATTTTGATTATAATAAAAGCTATGAATACTTCTTATTATATTGTTCCAAACTAGGTTTGAAAGCTGCATTTGCTAGCACTGTTGATAT
Source organism: bacterium (assembly GCA_030698395.1). Lineage (GTDB taxonomy): Bacteria > Patescibacteriota > Patescibacteriia > UBA9570 > UBA9570 > JAUYKW01. The sequence continues at coordinate 36,364 of JAUYKW010000013.1, read as the reverse complement.
TAATGAGTACGGTTTATTTAAAGCTGTTTGGATTTTTAATAAGAAATGGCAACGTCTTCATGAGATAGTAGAAGCAAAAATCGTGTTTGATAAATTTTCAAATTTTGATACATATAACGCCAAGTATGATACAAAGCTGAAAAATAATATTCATGGTATTACATATTTTCATCATCCAGCAATTCGGTCGTTGTTTGATAACAAGATTAAAACGTACAATACTTTTTCAAAATTTTCTATACCTACAGCAAAAATAAATGTTCATTCGAGCTTCACAATAGCGTCTGCAAAAAAAATATTAAACGCGCAAATTCAAAAACATACAAACACAGCTGATTTCACTGAATTGTTCGTTCTGAAGGATCAATATGGTTCTGGCGGACTCAATGTGTTTAAAGTTAAATCGGTTGAGGAAGTTTTAAAGATTGGAAAAAATGATCAGAAAATTTCATATATTCTGCAACCTCTAATTTTAGCAACAGGGTTTAGCTTTGTGAACTACAAAGGTTACATTGATTTAAGAGTCATTGTTTGCGATGGAATTATTACAGATTGTTATATTCGAATTGCAAAGTCTGGTGAGTTCAGAGCAAATGCAAGTCGTGGCGGGAATGTCGCATATATTCCAGTAAAAGAAATACCTAAAGACGTAGTAAAAATGTCAAAGTCGATTAATGCAATGTTATCTGAACAAGATGGATTTTATGCACTAGACTTTATTAAAAGTAATACAGGTAATTTGTATTTCATTGAAGGAAATATTACTCCAGGTTTAACTTGGTTTAATAAGAAAGACGAAATCCAAGTAAAACAGTTAATGCGTAACATCATTCAAAAAATAGTTACCCTGAATTAACAGTCCGATGAACTCTTCTGCCCTCATCTGGATTATTCCGGAGTTTTTCTAGATTCTCCCATTCGATCAATATTGCATTATATTGAACTCGAGCATTGTTAAGTAATGTGCTATTCTTAAAATATAATAATTTCCATAATTTATTACTATGAAAAAAGGATATAAAGATAATATAGAGCAAGCTACGCTAGCTAACGAAAATTTTAGAAAAGTACTATATACAGCGCAATATAGTCAATTAGTTTTAATGTCATTGAATCCAGGAGAGGACATTGGCTTAGAAGTTCATGCAGATGGGGACCAATTTTTTCGCTTTGAACAAGGTGAGGGCAAAGTTGTGATTAATGAAACTGAATATGATGTAAAAGATGGAGATAGCGTTGTAGTGCCTGCTGGTGCCCAGCATAACGTAATAAACATGTCTGATAGTACTGCATTAAAACTATACACTTTATATTCTCCTCCACATCATCAAGATGGGATAGTGCGCGCAACAAAACAAATTGCCATTGAAGAGGGTGGTGATTTTAATGGACAGATTAGCGAGTAAATTTTATTGAAATTCATAATATTAAGTTGTTCATAAAATCCCTTTATTTTAATATAATATAGTCAAATAAATATTTTTTAAATAAGCTGTTTATGTTTAAAAAAATAAGTGTGTTAATTGGATTAGTTATCATGTTGATAGTTAATGCTTTAGCAGTTCTATTACCCTTAAATAATAAATCAACCAAAGAGTTATCTGATGCCATCCCAACATATTTTGTTCCAGAAGGTTATGTATTTAGCATTTGGTCACTTATTTACCTTGCCTTAATTGCATATGCTATTTATCAGATTTTACCAAAGGTGAAAGGAAATAAAAAATTACATAGTATTGCATGGTTATTTGTTATTAATGCACTGGCTAATAGCATGTGGATTTTTTTATGGCACTATGAATATGTTGCAACTAGTGTTTTGGCAATGTTGGTGATTTTGGTAACTCTCATTTTGATATATGTGAAATTAGATATAGGTAGGGAACGCGTTGGTGCAAAAAAGTATTTATTAACTCATTTTCCGTTTAGTTTATATCTGGGATGGATAAGTGTCGCTACTATCGCAAATATTGCCGGAGCTTTGTATGTACATGAATGGAGTGCGTGGGGGATTGAACCACAAACATGGTCTGCTATTATGCTGGTAGTTGCAACAGCATTGACTGTTACAATGCTATTGAAACGAAGAGATTATGTTTTTGCAGGAGTTATGGTGTGGGCCATTATTGGCATAGCTATGAAATTTGCTGATACTACTATAATTCTTTGGACAGCAGTCTTGGCGATTATCGTTATAATAGCAGTCTCGCTTTTAAAGCTTTTTCTACGTAAGAAATAATTTCGGTATTTGTTAAGGTAATTTTATACAGAGCATACTATTTATAATTACTCCTATTATTGGGATGTACTTACTATTGCATAATAATATGAACAGAAAGTTACAGGATACAGTTCTTGAAGAAATTGGTTTTAAAGAAATATCAGATAATACTGTATTAGATGATTATGCTCTTAGTCAGAACTTTCATACTAAAATAGACAATGTCTATCTTCCAAGATTGGATAAATATCCCTTCAAGCTTGTTAGATTTACACAAACCAAAAGAGCTGGAAAAAATACAGTAATTATACAGTAACTATACAGTATATTGGTTGTGAGTTTACTACCAAACAAGAACATCACTCGGTGCGTCTATATGGAGTAAATGATGAGTTTCAACCACCGCGTAATGAAGATAGGTAACTTGAATCTACAGAATTTAATAAACTTTTTAATGTTTATTCTTCAGATCCTAAGGCGCCTTATTATTTTTTTGATCCTGATACAATGAGCGATTTGATTGATATAAAAAATAAAATACCATATGTCTTAAACATGGAGAGCTTGCAAAATCGTGTATTTATATATGTTCATGCTGGATATGTAGTAGATCGACTTGGGAGCAGGTTATCTTTTAGTGAGGTGTTAAAAGGTAAACTTGATCAAAATAGGTTAGGGGAATATCAACAGGGAGTTGAACAATTCATTTCAGAGATGCAAGCTATTTTCGTAGCGCTTGATTATGATTTAAAAGTGTAATAGATCAAATAGTTATAATCAATTTATGTATATAAATGTAAAACGCTTGAAAGGAATAGCATTTTTTGTTTGTGTTGCTGTTTTGGTTGTTATCATTATAGAATCCAAGATTTTTGCAATTGAGTTGGAATTTACTAATCCAGCAACTATTCCTTTAACAATGTTGATAACGACGATAATTTTTACAATATTAATAAGTATGCTTGGAGCGTGGTGGTTTCTACGATCATCAGGAAAGATATCTTTTATAAAAGGTGGATTGTATTTTGGATTAACACTTTCTGCAATGGGCTTTGTTGGGGATGTTGTCGCTTTTGTACCACATGAAGGTGGCTTGGATGTTTTTGTTAGTTATTTTTCTTATTGTGGTTCTAGTTGGCATTTATTTTGATTATTATTGTTTGTACATTGGTTGGTTACATTAAAACTAAAATTTACAAATAAACCAGTTAAGTAAAAAATTATTCTATGCGAGTCTTATTTGGTTGCATCTTTAATGCAATTGAGAAAAACGGGTCTTTTGTTGTAGTTTTTTAATTATCGATGTTATCCTTGTGTGCTTGTTTGAGTATTTCAACTTCAGTTTCAAAATCTGCTACTGTTCCAAAGAGTAGTTTTTCAACAGTATGACCAACAATAACAATCATCAATCCAAGAAGGGCAATTTCTGCTAACATTCCAAATACGACCACACTTTTACCACCTGCGGTGATTGGGAAAACATCACCAAACGTTACAGTCGTTATTGTAGAAATCGCTAACCACATTCCGTCTAATACACTATGAATTGTTGTGCCTGGAACATTACCTTCTAGCTCATAGAGTATAGTACCCATGATAGTTACCAATACGCCCATCGATGTAAAGTAGATGATAAGATTTAATGTAATAATTTGTTTGGCTGTTTTTAGACGTTTAGAGCCATGGGATGTAGCAAGTTTAGTCAGTTTTGCAAGACGTAGTAGTCGTAAGAAACGTAAAATACGAACAATACGTAATACTTTTATAAAGCGAAAATCAAACATTAACAGATAACTTGGCAATATTGATAGTAAGTCAATGATTCCAAAAAAGCTAAATATATATTTAGCTTTCGGTTTGGATATAATAATTTCAGCTATATATTCAACAGTAAAGATAACTATAATTATTATTTCAAAGATATTCAATAAAGGTTGCCAATTTTCTGGGGCAAGTTCGAGAGATTCAATAAAAATCGATATAACAGATATTAAAATAAGTACAGCCAAGATATCATTGACAATCCAAAACAAACGGGATTTTTCATCGCGCAAGGCTTTATGTAGATATTTGAGAATTACTTTATCATTCATAATCTAATCATGTCACAAAATCATCATGTAATCAATGCAATTTTCATTGCAACTATATTTTGAAAATTAAGTAAGGTTAACAAGTCTTAGCTAATGACGTATTAGTTAGTTGTGAATTTAATGGTTTTACTCCAATTACCTTTGTAGTAGGTACCGCCAGCTTTATGTCTTGCTCTTACTTGAATCAGCTATTTTTTATTTGAATTCAAGTCTTGAACTGCAGTGGTAATTTGTGTCTTATTACTGTTGACTAGCATTTTTTTGAGAAATGCGGAATTTTTCCTCCATGATGTGTATATATATAATCTTTTTAAGTTTATTGATAACATAATTATCATAATTTGTTTCAATGGTTATTCTATATAAAAAATGACACATGGTTGACTGAATGGCTAAGATGATGTATCTTTTGAGTCGTTACTCTTTCAATATTTTGGGAACTAATAATTACTTATAACTACTTTTATGGCAAAACGACGCGGATCAATTAGTAGCAACAATGTTGTTTCATCTCCACGCAAGACAAAAAAGCGTTTAGCAATTAAATCAGCGATGTTGGCTACAAAGAAAGCTAAGAAAAAAAATTAAGGTTTTGTAACGATAATATAGAAAGCACTCCGATAAAGAGTGTTTTTTATTTGGGCACAATTTTCTTTATAAATGCATCTCTTGACCTCTTTTGGATGTTTCAGTATACTACTCGGGTTGCCTGGTATGTGCCGGGTTCTTTATTTGGTTGAATAACAATGTAACTATGGATCATGGAGATGTAATTATAAGTTTTAGCGAGGTATCTTTTGCATACAATAGAAACAAGCCTATATTAAAAGAGGTAAATTTTTCGGTTCGAGAGAATGCCAAAATTACTATCATGGGGCAAAATGGTGCTGGAAAATCTACTATTTTTAAGTTGATTTCTGGAGAGTTAAAGCCAAATAAAGGTAGTGTGAATGTTAGAAGAGATGCGACAATTGGAATTGCATCACAGGTAATGCCACGAGCATCAATGGAATTAACGGTAAAAGAATTTTTTGAAAGTGCTTTTAAAGATAAAAAATATGATATTGATCGTGATATCAAACGAGTTCTTGAATTAGTGAATTTATCTGTGCCATCACATTGGAAGATAGGAGATTTATCTGGTGGACAACAAGCGCGGATGTTGTTAGCGCAGGCTATAATTCATGAACCAGATATTCTATTACTTGATGAACCTACTAATAATTTAGATACGCAGGGAATTGATCATTTGATTACATTTTTATTAGGTTATGAAAAAACGGTCATTGTTATTTCGCATGATGCAGCTTTTTTGAATTTATTTACTCATGGTGTATTGCATCTTGATGTGTTTACCAATCAAGTACAACAGTATGTAGGGGATTATTATGATGTAGTAGACGAAATTCAGGCTCAGATTTTACGTGAACAACGTCAAAACGCCCAATTAAAAAAAAATATTATAGATCGTAAAGAAAAAGTAAATCAGTTTTCACATAAAGGTGGAAAAATGCGTAGGTTAGCTAGTAAACTAAAAGATGAGATTGCTGAAGATGAAGAGGATATGGTATCTGTGCGTAAAGAAGATAAAACAATTCGTCCGTTCAAAATTCCAGTTCAGGAGTTTAGTGGCTCCGTTGCTCATTTGGATGAAATTACCATCATTAGAGATGGTGGACCTATTAGTAAAGAAGTTGATATTGAAATTCATAAAGGAGATATGCTGTTGATGACAGGTCCTAACGGTATTGGTAAAACTACTATGTTAGAGGCATTGGCATCTGACGCACATGATGGGATGACAATTAAAAAAGATTTGCGTGTTGGTTATTATCGTCAAGATTTTTCTGGTCTTAACTATGAGCAAACTCCATTCAAAGCTTTAGAAGAGATAAAATTAAAGGGTGGCGAACAGGAAATTTATGAAGCGGCTGCACATTTTTTGCTCACTGGTGATTTATTGCAGAATCCAATTGGGTCTTTGTCTGAGGGTCAGAAAGGATTGTTGTCCTATGCAAGATTTATGATGCAACAGCCAGCTTTACTTATTTTAGATGAACCAACTAATCATATTAACTTTCGTCATTTGCCTGTAATCGCCAAAGCACTGAATGACTTTGCTGGAGCCATAATTGTCGTGAGTCATGATGAAGAGTTTGTAGATCAACTCAATATAAATCAAACATTAGATTTAGAGAAGAGGTTTAATTAGAGCTGAATTGTCTAAATTCATCTATTAAAAAGATGCAAAGTTTTTGTTGTTAATTTTTGATTAGTATTACCATAAATGGTATGCTTAATATCTAAGCAATAATTAGTAAGCAATATAAATACATGATTAATAAAAAAATGTATGCAGTGGCAATCGGAGTTTTTGCCACATTAACGTTAATTGGTGCAGGATGTACTTCAACAGATGATGCAACTAGTAATGATGTTAATACTGTGGCTGTTGCAGGTATGCCAGAGGGATGCGTTGTCGAAAACACATTAACAATTCAGTCTACTGAAGCTGGCACAGAAACACCGTTAGCTGAAAATTCTTATGCAATACAATGGACTGGTAGTGAAGATGAATTGCAATTAGTGTTTGCAGATTATGTAGTTGATCCAACTGATATTTATTCTAACATTACTGGTGAACGTATGTTAGCTGTTGTGTATTTAGAGAACACAGAAGCTGATACAATGGTTGACGTGGGAACATATTCAAAAGTTAAAGAAGCATTAACTCAAGTGGGTGAGTTAAATATTTCTACTGCTGATTTAGCTGGAGGAGTATTTGATGATACTGCAGAGGTAGAGATTACATACTTTGGCGATGATTTTGTTTGTGGTAGCATTACCGCTGATGATACATATTCCAGCATAAATGGAGATTTCGTTGCTAAATACGAAGCGCGTTCGATATAAGAGTAAGTAATAGTTAGCTACAAGAAACACATCGATTCTGGTATCGGTGTGTTTTTGTTTTAACATGACATTTCAGTTGTCAGAGTAATTTTTAAAGAGTATTCTTAACTTATAGGTGAAATTAGTAACGTTTATCATATGAACATAATTGAGACGAAGAAATTAACTAAATATTACGGCAAAGATAGAGGTATTGTCGATGTGGACTTGAGCGTTGAAGAGGGTGAGGTTTTTGGTTTTGTTGGCCCAAATGGTGCTGGTAAATCAACAACAATTCGTACATTGTTATCACTAATTTATCCAACTAGTGGCTCTGCTACTATTTTTGGTAAAGACGTCATTGAACATGGACCAGAGATTAAACAAAACATTGGTTATTTACCTGCTGATGTTCATTATTATGACAGTATGAAAGTGAAGAGCTTACTGAACTACTCCGCGAGCTTTTATGATAAAGATTGTACAAAAAGAATGGAGCAATTGGTTAAAATTATGGATTTAGATGTAAACAGAAAAATTAGTGATCTTTCATTAGGAAATAAGAAAAAAGTTGGAATTGTCCAAGGTTTGCTGCACGAACCTAAGTTAATTATTTTGGATGAGCCTACTAGTGGTTTAGATCCATTGATGCAGCAGAATTTCTTTAATTTAATTGAAGAAGAGAATCAAAAGGGTGCAACTATATTTTTTTCATCGCATATTTTAGGAGAGGTTCAAAAACTTTGTGATCGAGTTGCAATAATCAAAGATGGAAAAATAATTAAAGTAGAAAAAGTAGCTGATTTGATGCGTAATAGTTATACAAAGTTTCGCATAGAAACTAAGACAGATCTTAAACAAGAGGATTTTAATGGTGAGAGTATTAATAATTTTGTAAGTAAAAAGGGCACAACCACTTTTCTATTTAAAGGCGATATCAACGTTATTATCAGTAAGGTTAGTGAGCTTGATTTGATTAGTTTAAGAATAGTAGAACCAGATTTAGAGGAAATATTCATGCATTATTATAGAGACGAAGATGCCGATGCTTAATATTTATGTACATGAATTAAAACAGTACAGAATTTCTACCGCAATTTGGGTAGCAGTTTTAGTTTTGATGTCCGTGGTATACATTTCTATATGGCCAACTTTTGAAAGTGCAGCTGAGGCTACTCGTGAAATTATTGAAAATTTTCCACCTGCCTTTAAAGAAATTATTGGATTTTCTAATATGGCGTTTACATCACTGGAAAGTTTTTTTTCCTTAATATTTATGTTTATATTGGTTGCAGGGGGTGTTCAAGCAATGCATCTTGGCACAGCTATTGTTTCAAAAGAAAGTCGTGATCAAACATCGGATTTTCTAATAGCTAAACCTGTTAGCCGAACAACAATTCTTTCTTCAAAGTTGCTAGCAGCAATAACTTTATTGATATTAACTAACGCCATTTACATTAGTTCTACGTTTTTAATCATGAGTTTATTTTCTGAACAAGAAATCGTTTCACAGACAATGTTTATGATAATGTTAACTATGTTTTTTCTTCAATTATTCTTTCTGGCTTTGGGTTTTTTAGTTGCAACGGTGCGTCCGAAGATAAAATCCGTCATAGCGGTTTCTTTGCCGGTGGTATTTGCTTTTTATTTTATTAGTATATTAGACAACGTTATTGGTGATACGGCAGTGAGTTATATAACCCCTTTTAAATATTTTGACTTTGAATATATTATTGAACACAATTTCTATGAGTTAAGTTACCTTATAACAGGTGCCGTTTTTATAGTTGTTGCTTTGGTTACAAGCTATATTTTTTATGTAAAAAAAGACGTCTGATATGAAATTTTACACAAATTTATATTTACAAGAACTAACAGCTCATAAAAAGGGGTTGATTGGTTGGAGTATCGGAATGATTTTGATGGTTGCAGGTGGTATGTCAAAATACCAAGGTTATAAGCAAGCTGGGGAATCTGTAAATGATTTTATGGCTGGAATGCCTGAAGGAGTATTAGCAGTTTTTGGCGGTGGTCAATTAGATCTTACGCAGGCAGTTTGGTTTTATGCATTAATTTTTTTGTATCTATTAATAATGGGGGCGATTCACTCAGCAATGTTAGGTGCAGAATTGATAGCAAAAGAGGAGCGGGATAATACTTGTGAGTTTTTGTATGTTAATCCTATTTCAAGAACTGATATTATCACGGCTAAACTACTTGCTGGAGTAACTAATTTAGTAGTTTTAAATTTAGTCACGTTAGTTTCTTCTTTGCTTATCGTAGAGGCTTTTAATGACGGTGATTCTGTAACAAATCAAATTTTCTTGATGATGATTGGTTTATTCTTTGTACAGATAATTTTTCTATCTATTGGCATGGCTTCAGCTGCAGTCGTAAAAAAACCGAAGTTAGTCTCACCTATAGCAACTGGCTTTATGTTATCGACATTTTTCCTCTCAATGTATATAAAAATAAAAGGGGATTATGAATGGCTACAATATTTTACGCCGTTTCATTATTTCGATGGAGAAACCATAGTAAAAGACAATGCGCTTAATCCTACGTTTATTGTACTTTCTATAGGCATTATTATTTTTATGTTTAGTTTTACATATTTTGTATTTAATAAAAGAGATTTGAATACTTAAAAATAATTTCTTATGAAAAAATTTTTCCTCTTAGCTATAATGCTGTTCTTATTTTCGGCAGCGGCACCAGCACAAGCATTGCGTACTCCAGGAGCGTTACAAGTTCCAGATAAATGGAGAGAAGCTAAAACCGTGAAGTTATGGTGGAGTAATGTGACTGATGTTGAATATTATAAGGTGCAGTTAAGAACCAAGAAGGATAAAAGTATATAAAGCAGTTATAAAAAACCTAAAGCAAGTAGAAGAAAAATATCTTCAATCGAATAGGGCATATAAATTTCGAGTAAAAGCTTGTATCAGTGGTTTATACTGTACAGCATTTTCAGAATGGAAAGTGTTTCGGACATTACCTGGAAAAGTAAAAAATGTTCAAATTACAGATTATTCTGATGATTGTGTTTCTTTAAAATGGAGACATGTTGGGAATTACAAAAAATTGCATTATTATATTCGTTTTTTGGATGATGATAATTTTCCGGTAGCATATGAAGAAACCACGGAAAATACTCTCCAGCATTGTGGCTTAAATCCATCAACCAATTACAAAATAAAAATAAAGGCTGTTTTTAACTCTGCTAATCAAGGAAAATATTCTAAGAATAAATTGTTTTCAACTAAGGCTCAGTAAGTTTTTCTAAAAATCTTTCGTCTCCACATGCACTAATACTTGCATAAAAGCTTGAATACGTAGATAATTAGAACGGTACATTTATAAAATATAAAAGATGATAAGTACAGAAAGAACAGAATTACCAAAAGTTGAGAGATTAGAGTTTGGTCGTGAAGTGCCAACTGAATATCGGTCTCTTATTGCTGATATTCGATTTATAGATATGAGAACTCCATATTCAACATATATAGATTTAGGAAATAAAGAGAGGTTTTCTCGGGATGATTTATCAGTTCATCAAGATAGTGACATAGTGCGCATGCTAAGGGGCGAGCTAACTGAGTATGGAACTGCATTGCGAGATGCAATATCAGGACGAGTTTTTTTAGATTTTGGATGCGGATCATACGATCAATCAATACTGCCACGTTTAGTTGCTGAAGCCCATGGGGCAAGCAGATATATCGGAGTAGATAAATATCATCCAGGAATGTTAGAACAATCAGGAAATACGGATGTCGTGGAAGATGTAATTCAACAGGGTGTGTATCAATTTCCAGACAGAATGGGACCGCGTTTGAATTCAAAAAAAGGTGATTTTTCATTAACATGGACTCAAGATGATATTTTAGGATTTGTGTCCAAAATAAAACAGGCTAATGGGTTATTTGTGTTTATTTCTGGAATAGAACCGGATTCTGGATCAGCAAGTACTGAGTATGTAGCTGCTTTAAAAAAAGAAATTATACGTTTAGCAAAACCAGGCGATGGTTTATTTTTTAGTCATCATTCGGTACTATTCGATCCCAGTGATGCAGGGTATACGCAGGTAATGAGGAGATATGAGGATGAAGACAGTCAAAGGCTTTACATTAAGGAATAAATTATTGTTAGTTAATAGTAACGAAATTGATTAAGTGACCCAATTAATGGGATTATTTGATCAGGACGAAATCTGCTTTAATTTTAATATAGTGTATAATATATATATGAAGATTTCATTTTTACCTCAGAAAAAATTGGCTAAAATATCAGTAGGATTAATTGTTGCTTTTTTTGTGTTCCTTTGGATTTTTTATATGTTTGTTGCTTCTGGTATGACTGGAGGCGATACTTTCTTTTCTAATCCTCAACTAACAATTCCAATTTTGGCAGCTGCTATTAGCGGTTCTTTATCAGCGATTGTGGGAATTGTAAGTATTATTAAAGAGAAAGACAGATCAATTTTAGTTTTTTTATCTGTTTTATTTGGATTATTTGTGATATTCTTTATTCAAGGTGAAATATTTAGCCCACATTAATATATTGTTTATTTCGGGAATACAAATGAAGCAAAATGCATAATTGGACACGCTAATTACGTAATGTAATAATTCTGGTTTTTGTATCAGGGTTATTTATAGTGCCAACTCATGAAGTAAAGGCAGATCCACCGGCAATAGCTCCGCTCACTTGGCCAGCAGTATCTACTTTAACAACATCACCTTTTGGTCCGAGATTAAAAGTATCTGACGCAGATCGTTTTGATTGGCATCAGGGCATTGATATTGGCGGGACGAATGGAGAAAATATATATTCAATAGCCGATGGGACAGTGGATGGTGTTTATACTGAGGGTAGTCCACAGTATCCGGATGGAGGCAATGTAATTAGGGTGAGGCACTATGATGATAATGCGGACAGATATTATTCCGTATATATGCACTTAAAAACTATGGCTGTAGCAAAGGATGATCCAGTTAATGCTGGAGATGTTATTGGTACAATGGGTCAATCGGGAGATACCACTTTTGATCATCTTCATTTTGAGTTGCGTGAATTAACATCATGTTCACTGGAGTCTCAAAACGGAGGAGGTTGTCCTACCTCTGCAACTGGCGAAGATCCTCATATGAATCCAATTGAACATCTGTTTGCATCTGATGTAATAGCGCCGACTGTATCTGTAGAATCTTTTTAGTCCTTTAACTGTTCGTTCAACAGTACCTGAAACAAGTATTGATTTAATGGCGTGAGTATTATTGGATCATTAGAAGAATCATATGATTTAAAGTTAAATGAACGAACAGGATTTGACGCTAGTACAACAACAAATTTAGATGAACAAACAACAGCTGATAATGTGACAGTAAATCCAGATGCTTTTATCTCAGCAACATATACTGCAGGCATAGATTATGGTATTGAGTTTGAATTTAATGATTTAACAGATTATCAAAAAATTACAGTTGAAGATGTGTGGGGAAATACAGCTGTATTAACTAAAGCATCAATGGCATCTGTATTTTTGCCAGTTAATGGTAGTACGGACATTGCCGTGACTACGGATTTGGTTATTACTTTTAATCAATATGTTTATTCTGGTGAAAAAATTAGTGGAGCCAAATTACGTAAAAAATCCAACGTGAATGTAAAGTTTAAAACTTATGATTATTACACAGAAAAGAAAAAGAGAAACGAAGTAATGGCATTGATTAAGACTAATCATAAAAAATATATTTTGGTCTCACTTACTTTAAATACTAATACTGGATTGTTAAAAAAACGTTCAACAAAGAAACTATTACTTAATAAAGCTAGAAAAAAATTCTCTAATTTTAAATTAAGAAAAAAGAACAAGAATATCAAAGTTCAATATAAAAAAAGTGTAAAAGCAAAATATAGAGTAGGCAAAAAAACCGCAGTGTTAGTATCGGTGGAATAATAGCTGAGTAAACAAAAAAAGTCCTCGCAAAACGAGGGCTTTTATTTTTATAATAAGTTTAACTATTCATTAATAGCTCTCTTGGCAGCTGGAGCTTCTCCATAAAGTTGCTGTCTTGATAATTCCACAGCACTTGTAAATTGTTTCCATGCCTCCCAATCACTTTGTGAAATTCCTGCTTCAATTTGTGCTTGTTCCTTTTTTGGTAGTTCTTGTTGGAGATCCATTATCTTTTTAATATTTGTACCAATTTCCATTATCGCAGCTGCAGATAATGTTGGCCGATGACGCATTACTTCGGCTAAATGTTGTGGCCAATATTTAATATTAATTTTTCCATTAGCCATGTTATGCAATTCGTCTAGTGAAGCATCTCTGCGCGCCAAGGCTTCTTTGCTGAAATCAGCTTGCTGTTCGGTTAATGTTGTTTGAGCATTTAGTTCAACGACTTCACCTTGATCATTAGGTTCACCTTGATCAGCTACGCGGTGGGGTAATTCAAATATTTGTGTATTTCCTTCAGCATCTAACCCAGGTTGTTGAGATCGTTCAGTTGTTGTTCTGCGTCGGAGCTGAATTATTTGAGTATCACCTTCGGTGTTTCGACCTTTCTGTTGTGGGGATGGTATGCGCCTTTCTGTTGCAGGTTTAGGACGGTCAAATCTAGTTGGAGGTTTGTCACCATATTTTGGTCTTGGTGGTTGTTGTATTTCACGATTCATAGTTGCTTAATAATATCAAAAAAAGTACTTTTGTCAATGTTTATAGTATTATTTTTTGCATTTGTAAGTTTATTTTTTCTTTCTCATTATATTTATTCGGCTGTATTATGATATACTATTGAGTAATATTTGTATGCTATTTATGTTTAGAAAACTATTATACAAAATTAAGCAAAATGAACATGGCTTAACTGGCATTGAGGCTTTGATTGCATTAGGCACAATTGCATTAATTACACCACTTGTTGTAGGAGGAGTTACGGCTGCTAGCGATTCAATTGATTATAATGAGGCAGTAAAAAATCAGATTTCTGTTGAAGATAAAGGTAAATTACAGGAACAACTTTCTGGTATGTTGAGTCGATATCCGGCAGGTACATATTGTTTTGGAAGAGTTTCTTCTATTGGTGATCGGAACAAATATATGACAGCCTTTAATGAGACACCAGTTGTTATTGATCCTGAAAAAACTAAGGGCGCGTTGGCGGCCTATCAAGCTGGTGTTATTTATGTTTCTGCACCTGCGGATGAGTTAGTAAGTAAGGCTGGTAGTAATTTTCCAGTTACGTTATGGCATGAACTTGCACATCATATGGAAGTACAGAATGGTGACCGGCGCTCTATCCGAGCATTATTTGGTGGAGAATCTTGGACTGCACGTAATGAACGACATACGGAATACATGGAAGCCATGTTGCCGGTTTTAGAAAGGCTAAAGATTTTTGAACGAGCTGTAGAAAATAAAAAATCTGTCGAGGTATTACGCCAAATGTGGCAAAGCATCGAGAAGGCATATCGAGAAGGATCATTTAATAGTTTTGAATCTTTACCATCAGACTTATCTTCATTTCAAAGTTATACTGGATTTGGAATTGATCTTAATAGAATTCGTTCTTTTTATGAAAATGATTCGTGTATTTCTATACCGAACGGTGTATTTAGTGATGAGATAGCAGAAGTTGCATCGGGAGTTGAGCCAGTAGTGCCTGAAGAAGAATATGTGATTTGGATTTCAACAAACACTAATGCAGGACTTGCTATTACAACTAAAACACGTTTTGAGACTGATGAACTTGCAAGTAATTATTCTGGTGGCGGAATTGATCCGGAGAAAATAATGAAACATGACCTGTTTGTTGAACAATCATTTCCTAGTTTTGAGGCTGCAAATAAATATATGTGTGATAATTTGACTGATGTCAGGCAGTGGCCACTAGCGGGTGGTTTACATGGTTATTATGGAGCGGAACCTTATCGTTTAGCAAATTTTGGTTGTGATTAAAATAAATATGAAACAACAGGAAGCAAAAAGCAAGAAAGAATTAATTATTCTGATTGTTATTATTGCTTTAGCTACGGTAGCTTGGATATTTTTTTTCTACATACATGGCATGAAACAAGTTTCCGAACCATATGTTACTGCAGAAGACCCCTTTGTTATTAATGATGCATTTTTTGATGAGTATGTCATTGAACTTGGGGATACTGAAATTAGTGAAGAAGTTGTTGATGTAGCAACTGATAAAGATGATACTGTGAATACAAAGAAGAAAGAGGTGATTCCAGTTGTAGTCCCTGAAAAGCCAAAAAATAATACGACAATATTAAAGAATGATAATATTGGTGTAAGTTTGGAATATCCGGATATTTTTCAGTATGGTATTAATCCATCTAAAAAGGGGACGATGATTCAGATTGCGACATTTAATTTGAATACATATTTTGATGGACCAGAACCTCCTGGAATAAAAGTTGAGATTATTACTGATACTTTAAAGAAGAAAGAGAGTTTACTTGATTATGCTATTTCTGTAGAGGGAATGGATCAGGAAAGCGTGTACTTTGAGGATATTAAGATAAATGGAGTTACTGGATTAAAAAGATATACGCAAGAAAATCAAATAGCTAATTTGGTTGTACATCTTAAAAAGGATAAAACCGTATATAGTATATTTATATATAGCAATGTTCGTGATTACGATAAATATGAAGATCTTTTGGATGCTATGATTAATAGTATTGAGATTGGAGTATAGATTAAGTAATCAGTTATTAGTAATATCATAATTACCTTAAGAGGAAATTACCACCAGAACAAATCCAAATGGCACCGTGCAGAGTATGAAGTCTTAGAAATTGATTGAAAATTAGTACGTTTTTCACTGAATAGAACTGCGACGATTATTGTCACGTGTGCTAGTCCAAATGTACGTTTCACCTAAGGCAACATCATAGCCATCTTGCCACCAAATTTCATAAGCAGATGTTTTGCTAAGATTTACTCCTTTTAAACAGTAAGTTGTGATTAACTTTTTTGAGGATTTCATGAAGTGATTATATCAGATATCCAAATAAATCGCTAATTTATAATGATATCTAGACTATCAGGAAAAGCTATGATAGGGTGCCAGACATGGATATGCAACTGGATAAAATTAAAAATGAACTCGAACAACAGGGCGAGAAGAACTTTCGAATTAATCAAGTTCGGGATGCTTGGTATACAGAAAAAGGCTGGGATGAAATTTCAACTCTATCCAAGAATCTTAAGGATAGTTTAGCTGATAATTTTCCTTGGTCTTCTATTGTTTCATCAAAAGTATATACCTCAAAAAATGACGATACAAAAAAAGCTTTACTAACATTAGAGGATGGCCAGAAAATAGAAACTGTTTTTATGGATAATGCTAGAGATACAAAAACAGTTTGTATCTCTTCTCAAATCGGTTGTGCAATGGCTTGTACATTTTGTGCTACTGGTACAATGGGCATGAAGAGAAATTTATCAGCAGATGAAATTGTAGATCAAGTGAGATTTTGGAGAATGAATGAGCCAGAGCTGATAACAAATATCGTATTCATGGGCATGGGTGAACCAATGGCTAACTATGATTCTGTAAAGAGAGCTGCGAATATATTTATTGATGAAATGGAAATTGGTCCTACTAGAATTACTTTATCGACTGTTGGTATACCTGTGGGGTTACAACGTATTTTGGATGATAATGTTTTGCCATCAGTCCGAGTAGCATTTTCTTTGCATGCGGGAACCGACGCAACAAGATCAAGCATTGTTCCATCACATCGCATGACTTCGATGCAAAAGATTGTTGATTGGACAGATCAGTATTTAAGGATTCGTGGAAATAGAAGGCATTTTTTAACTTTTGAATATGTGATGTTGCATGATATTAATGATATGCCATCTGAAGCTGAAGCTTTTGTGAATAATTTTGCTCGGTTTGGTTCTGGAGTTAAGTTGAATTTAATCCCTTGGAATCATACTGATGCAAATTTACGCAGTTCATCTGAAGAGAGATTACGAGAATTTAAAGCCATCACTGAAGAGGGTGGCATTGTTACAATGATTAGATATTCTAAAGGATTGGACATTGACGCTGCTTGCGGTCAATTACTTGTGAAAGACGAAGCTGTAAAAAAGTAGGTTCGTTATTTTATTAACACGCAGTAAAAGAAGTTTGCGTGTTAATGTTTGTGTTAGAGTTATCTTGAAAAAGCATGAGAACTTCCTTGGCGCTATATTTTTCTTGTTTATCACCTGATTGCAGATACACTGATCCATTACTCGTAGTTATTCCAGATCCAATACAGGGGACAGAAGTTTCTTCTTTATTTGTGATGCTTAGTAATGGCGCAATAGTAGTTGTCATTCCGGCTGTTCCTGGATATATTGCGTGTTCTCCTGGTTCTAAATCGTAGGTATTACCACAAAATAAACCACAATCAAAATCAAAAGTTACGTTTTTGTTTCCTTCAAAAACACCAGAGGCATCATCAATTTTTTCTAGTAAATTATATACAGTCCAATGTACTTCATAGATGTCGTAAGCATCGAGTTGATTAGAGAAAATTCCTGCAGAAGCAACTTGTACAGAACAGAATAATCCGAATGAGCTGATTAGGATTAGGGTATAAATTTTTCTTATTAGTTTGTTCATTACAGTATTATTGCTTATGAAAATTATGCGCCTCATCGAGAGTTATGTAACCGTCTTGATTTGCGTCCATGTGGCTATATCTAGAAGTTACATTAATAACATATTCAGGTAAATCTATTTGCATATCAGAATTTAAGTCGTACCCAGGCATGTGATGGTTAATGTCTTTAATTTGTTCGGTACCAGATGGTAGATTGGTAGAGGGACTGTAAATATCTTTTAATGTAATTAGGCCATCTTTATCGATGTCAGCAGTATTAAAATCTAAGATTATTTGTTTTTGCATTTCAGCTTTATCGATAAAGTTATCGTGATTGGTATCGGTATTAAAATAACTAGCTTCAATAAAAGTCTTTAGTTCTTCAGGATAAAAAGTATCTTCGGTGATAGCAACTGGCTCCACTATGCGTGGGCAAGCAGCTGTAAAAAATGACGTAATGTCTGAATCTTCTTCATGTATATAGCTTTGAACTACCAAAGCAGTTAGTGATAATACAATACCAGATACGAGGAGGATGAAAATAATGCGAATTTCGGTATTTTTACTCATTTATATAAAGTATCTTAAGTACATTAATTGTATCATGTTTCTTAATTTTACACATCTCATAATAAATAATGCGATATTTTTTTAAAGTGCTATACTAATCGTCTATGAAACAGGAAAAAGCTTTGAGTTATTTAAAGGAGGGCCACAATGTGTTCATTACAGGACCCGCAGGCTCTGGAAAAACATACCTGCTAAATGAATATATTGATTGGTTGCGCAAAGAAAATATTAATGTAGCAATTACTGCATCAACCGGGATTGCGGCTACTCATATTGGAGGTCAAACTATTCATTCTTGGTCTGCTATTGGTATTAAAGATTCATTATCCGAGTATGATCTAGATGCATTGTCTCAAAAACAGCATTTATATAAAAGATTTCATGAGACTGACGTATTGATTATTGATGAGGTTTCCATGCTACATTCTTATCGTTTAGATATGGTTGATAAGGTATTGAAGAAAATTAGGAATAATGATGAGCCTTTTGGTGGGTTGCAAGTTGTATTATCTGGAGATTATTTTCAGCTACCACCAATAAATCGGGGTTATTCGAGTTCAAAGAATTTCGCATTCGAAGCTGAGGTATGGAAACAGCTTGATTTGAGTGTTTGTTATTTAGATAGAGTATTTCGGCAAGATGAGGATCCATTATTAATAATTTTAGAAGAATTGAGAGCAGGGGAATTAAGCGAAGATAGTATGTTCAAGTTGCAAGAAAGAACAGAAGAATCAGCTCCAGAGGATACTCCTGTGACTAGGTTATATACTCATAATGTAGATGTAGATCGTTTAAATGCTGATGAGTTGACTAAATTACCTGGGGAATCACAAAAATTCCGGATGACTTCATATGGAAAAAAAGCAGATGTTGATACATTGGTGAAGAATTGTTTAGCACCAGAAGTTTTAGAATTAAAAATTAGTGCTCAGGTGATGTTTGTAAAGAACAATTTTCAATCTGGATATGTGAATGGTACATTAGGTACAGTGATAGATTTTGAGTTTGGCTCCCCAATAGTTGAAACTTTAGAAGGCAAACGAATTGTCGTTGAGTTTGAATCATGGATATTGGATAGTGCTACTGGTAAAGAGGCAGAAATAAGGCAATTCCCTTTGAGGTTAGCGTGGGCGATAACTGTTCACAAGAGTCAGGGAATGACATTGGATGCTGCGGAAATTGATCTGTCTAAATCATTTGTTGCGGGAATGGGATATGTAGCATTGTCTAGAGTTAGTACGCTCAATGGTTTGTTTATTACTGGAGCAAATCAGCAAGCTTTATCGGTGGAGCCGTTGTTAAAGGAACAAGATATTCTTTTTCAGAAACAATCTAGCGATTTAGAGTAATTTTTTCGCAAATTAATTAGTGTATTTTCTATGTGGTATACTTATCATATTACTTTTAGTATTTATTTAATATAAATATGGCTAGAAAAACGCTTTTAACAATACTTATATCAATTTTGGGAGTTGTAGGTGCTTTTTATTTTTGATGTATGTTGTGCAGAAAATGAACCAACCACCACAGATTTCTCCCTCAGAAATATCTGTAGATGGAGACAAAAGCGATGATTCGGAACGTGATTTTAGTGGTGATGGAGATGGTGGATCAGGTGACGAGCATGGCTGCTGTATTCCATTTTGCTCAAATACAGGTGAAAAAAAATGTGTTGAAGATCATGGTGGTACTTGGACGACAGAAAGTTGCGCCGAAGCATCAGAGTGTGAATCGGTATGTTGCGTGCCATTTTGCAGTCAAACGACCAGTGTTCTTTGTGAACAGCAAGCAGGCACACCAGAATCTGGATCATGTGAAACTGTAGATGAATGTGAGGTAGAGTGTTGTACACCACAATGTGATGAAATGTCTACAGTGGAATGTGAACAGCGATTAGGCACACCGCAAGCTGGATCGTGTGCAGATATTGCTGAATGTTCAATAGGATGTTGCCAACCTTTTGGCGAAGATACTACCGAACTTGTATGTGAACAAAAGTTAGGAGAATCATGGACTGAGGGATCATGCAGAGGATTCTCAGTAGATTTAAGGGATGAAAAAACATATCCTAATGTTGGTGGCGGCGAGTTTGATGCTAAACATGAATTCAGTTTCAAGGCATCAACTTGCAATGATGACATATATACAATCTGGGATGGAGTATGGGATTGGACTTGGACGGTTTACGGGTCTGGAGGAGAAAATGTAGAAGCAGTGGATGAAGATGTCCAATTTATTGGAGATGATACTGGAACATTCAACTTCTTAATGGGTGATACGCCTGTTACTGGACATTTAACTGAGAATTCAATGGACGTTAGCTTTGTAATGCCGGGAGTAGTTGGAGAAGTTAGCGCATCTGGACCAATTACCATAGGAGCTGATTGTGCTATTGAGGAAAATTATTAATGTATTCAGTTTATATTTTACTCTGCGCTGATGGTAGTTTGTATACTGGCATGACCAGTGATGTCCAAAGAAGGTTCGAACAACACAAAGCAGGCAAGGCGAGCCATTATACGCGATCACATAAAGTAAAAAAAATTGCATATCAAGAACAGATTGGTACAAGAGGAGATGCCTTAAAACGTGAGGCGGTAATAAAGAAAATGTCTCGGGTAGATAAGTTGGAATTGATAAAGCAAAAGAAAAAAAATTAATGACAGTAACAATTATTGGCGGAGGCGCAGCAGGAATGATGGCTGTTGTCGCAATTAAAGAAAATAATCCTGATGTGAAGGTAATTTTAATTGAGAAAAATTCATTGTTGGGAAGAAAAGTATTAATATCCGGCGGTGGTAGATGCAATCTTACGACTGGAGTACAAGATGTTCGGCAAGTACTAACAAAATACGCTAGAGGTGAAAAGTTTTTAACCAGTGCTATGTATAATTTCCCGCCAGCAGATGTTTATGAATGGTTTGAAGATAAGGGAGTGCCATTAAAAATTGAGGATGATATGCGTGTTTTTCCGCAATCTAATCAAGGCCAAGATGTAGTTGGAGTATTTGAGCAAATATTTCAAGAGCATGGCGTTGAAGTAATATTACGTAATGCAGTTGCATCAGTCCAAAAGAAAGATGATAAATTTTTTATCAAGCTAGGTTCTGGCAAAGAAATTTATTCTGATAAATTAATATTAACAACTGGCGGAGAAGCCTATAGACACACCGGGTCTACTGGTGATGGATATAAGTTTGCCGAAACGTTAGGGCATACCATTACATCTTTGGCAGCTAGTCTTAATTCATTTAATATTCAGGAAGATTGGATTAAGGAATTAAGTGGTGTATCTTTTGAAAATGTTTCTTTGCAGGTACTAAATACTAAATACTCAGCGCGTGGTCCTATTGTTTGCACGCATAATGGAATTAGTGGTCCTGCTGTGTTTGCTTTGTCTTCGCAAGTGGCATTTGAAGATTATAAGAAGGATAATCCTTTACTGATCGAGGTAGATTTTGTACCGCATATTTCTAAGCAAGAATTAGTAAAATCAATCAACCAGATTTTATTATTAAATCCAAAACAGCAAATCCAAAAAACGTTACATAGTTGGTTGCCAAAATCTATGGTTAAACAGCAATTAAATAATCTACAGATTCCTGAAGATCAGGCAAATGCTAGTGTGAGCAAGCAAGATAGAATAAGAATAGTTGATTGGATGAAAAGTTGTTCTCTGAGTGTAATTGGTAGAGGATCTGGTAGCGAATTTGTTACAGCGGGTGGCGTTGATACAGCAGAGGTGAATCCGAGTACAATGGAATCAAAGATTTGTCCGGGATTATATTTTGCAGGAGAAATATTAAATATTGATGGTATTACCGGTGGCTTTAATCTTCAATCTGCTTGGGCAACAGGTAGATTAGCTGGTGAAAGTGTTGTGTCTATCTAAAATAATAAGGCTTTGCAGGAATTGTGTTATCAGGTAAGCTATTTGTAATTAGTTAAAAGCTGAGGATTGAACACATATGAGTAAAATATTAATCACTGGAGCTGCAACTGGAATAGGTAGAGATTCGGCAATAACCTTAGCAAAGCTTGGTCATAATGTAATAGCTACAGCTAAAAGATCTGGAGATTTTATTGAATTTCAAGAATATATTAGAGAACATAATTTGCAAATAGAATTCGTTCAATTGGATGTTACAAAGGAAGAAGAATTACAATTTATAGCAGAAACAGAACCAGATGTGTTAATCAATAATGCTGCTATTGGCGAATCCGGTCCGTTATCGGAAATTCCTATGGAACGGGTAAAACAAAGTATTGAAACTAATGTTTATGGTGTGATTAGAGGATCACAATTAGCAGCAGTATCGATGTTGAAAAAAAATGTAGGTAGGATAATAATAGTTGGATCCACTGCGGGAAAAGTTGTAATCCCATTCATGGGTGCGTATCACATGACAAAATTTGCATTAGAAGCTGCTGCTGATGGATTGAGATTGGAACTAGAACCTAGAGGAATATTTGTATCACTGATTGAGCCAGGAAAAATAGATACAGGTTTCAACCAACGTATGGCTGCAACTAAGCATGAGTGGTTAGATCAATCTTCTGCATTTTCTGACAAGATTGAACGCATGAAATTTGTAGATAAAGAATTTTGGACGGGCGGAGCAACTACAGATTCTGTAGTTAAAGCAATAGTTGATGCAGTAGAAGCTAAAAAACCACGAGCGCGATACGTAGCACCAAAAATTAATAGCGTTTTTATTTGGCTAGTGAAATTATTACCAGATAGATTAGTTGATAAAGGAATTAGAGCATTTACTAAATTAAAATAATAATATGATTGAATATCTCAGACAATTTAGACTTGGTGAATATGCTATTTTTGATTTCGCTGTGACATTCCTTGGTATGTTGCTAGTGGCACCACTGTTAACATGGTTATGTAAAAAAATAGGATTTAAAGTCCCGATAAAAAATTGGGTAATTTTAGGATTACCAATTGGTATTTTAGTTCATGTGTTAGTTGGAAACATAACACCAATGACGGCAGACTTTATAGATTTGCACGGTCATTACTTGTTGAAGATTTTTATTGTGGTGTTAATCTTTTTGGGATTAAGAGGAATCAAAAGAAAATAAGAAAATCTCAAATTAGGCAGGTTTATTTTTCTTTCTGTCGTGTTCGGTCAGGAATTTTTTTCGTATTATAATAGATTTTGGAGTAACTTCAGCGTATTCATCTTCTACGATATATTCTAAAGCACGTTCAACTGTCATTTCGATTGGAGGTGTAAGAATGATAGAATCATCTGCACTACTTGCTCTCATATTTGTGAGATTCTTTTTCTTGGTAGGATTTACAACTAGAGATTCTTTCATGCTAGCACCTATTACCATGCCTTCGTATACTTCTACTCCTGGACCAATAAACAATGTACCTCTTTTTTGAATATTATCGATTGCAAAGGCTGTAGTTGATCCCATGAATCCAGATATAAGTGAACCAGTGGATCGCTTTTCAATTATTCCTTGATATGGTCCGTAGTGTGAAAAGATGTGAGATAATGTTCCTTCACCTCTCGTAGCAGTGGCAAATTCCATTCTATATCCTAATAGACCGCGAGTAGGAATTGTATATTCAATACGAGTGGATCCGTTTTCGCTTTTCATGTTTGTTAATTCTCCTTTGCGATTTCCTAATGCTTCAATGACTGTTCCGGTTAAATCATCTGGTACATCAATTATCACACTTTCATACGGTTCTTGTTTTTTACCATCTTCCTCATTGAATATTACTTGAGGCTGACTAACTTGAATTTCATAACCTTCTCTGCGCATAGTTTCTACAAGTACAGAAAGATGCATTTCTCCTCTACCACTAACTCTAAAGACGTCGGATTTTTCTGGAAATTCAATTTGTAATCCAACATTGGTTTCTAATTCTCGTTCTAATCTTTCTCTAATTTGGCGCGATGTAATTAAAGAGCCTTCTTTACCTGCAAATGGAGAATTATTAATTAGAAAATTCATTGTTAGTGTGGGAGGGTCAATTTCTATTGCTGGTAACATTTCAGCATCAGGGTTTTCGGCAATTGTTTCACCTACGGTGATTTTTGGTATACCTGCGATAGAAACTATATCACCTGCATATGCTTCTTGAACTTCAGTTTTGGTTAGGCCTTTAGATGTAAAAATTTTAATAATTTTATGTTTTTCTCTAGTGCCATCTAGCTTGATTACAGTAACGGGCATTCCAACTTTAACTGTTCCTTCATAAATACGACCAAGTGCTAACCGACCAACGAAATTATCGTAAGCCAAATTCGCTGGTTGCATACGTAATGGCATAGAGATATTACTTTCTGCCGGTGGTACAGTCTTTAAGATTAAGTCGAACAGAGGTTGAAGATCTTTGCTTTCATCTTCAATTTCCATCTTGGCAATTCCATCGCGAGCTACGGTGTAGATATGTAAAAAATCTAATTGTTCATCTGTAGCTCCTAATTCTACGAATAAATCGAAAATCATATTTAAAACTTCATCAGGACGAGCAGAGGGTTTATCGATTTTATTTATTACTACAATCGGCTTGAGTCCTAGTTCTAACGATTTACGGAGCACAAATTTTGTTTGTGGCATTGGGCCTTCATAGGCATCTACTAGTATTAGCACTGAATCCACCATGCGTAATACACGTTCTACCTCAGATCCAAAGTCAGCGTGACCAGGTGTATCTACTATATTAATTTTTGTATCACCAATTTTAATAGCCGCATTTTTAGCGTATATTGTGATGCCTCGTTCTTTTTCTAGATCGTTACTATCAAGAACTCGATCTTCTACCACCTCTCTTTCCGAGAAAGTTCCTGATTGCTGAAACATTGCATCAACTAAAGTAGTTTTACCATGATCAACGTGGGCAATAATTGCGATATTACGAATGTCCATTTATCAATATGTTTAGTGTATAACTAGAGAAATATAGCTGACGATGCTAGTCTTGTCAATTACTATGCGTATAAACATGGTTATTATTCTTTAAATAATGTAATTATTATAGTATGATGATAAAAGAATCAAATAACTTAAAAGGTATTGAAAACTAAGTAATTATTAATAATTAAGAAAAAGTTATTTGCAGCTGGTAATACAATTGAGATAACAAAAGATGCTGTAATCCGGGGAAGTATCAATGTATATGGTGCATCATTAACAGTTGATGGAGCCGTTGGTGAATCTTCTCATATTGGTAGTGGATTAGTTTATATAGGTGGCACTTTGTTTGGGCCGGCTGTTATTGAAGCTGATACTGTAGCTTTTAATGAAACAGCGTCTTTAGGTGCTAGGGTTAAAGTTATCGGACCAAATGAACCACAAGTAACAGAGGCTATGAGTGCTAATGATTCAGTAACTTATGAATATAAAAAATACGACGGTGAAGGAAAGTATAATAATGTAGCTTCTAAAAACAATGATGCTGGCATAGAACTTTTTTTTATCCCATTGTCTTTTCATTTTGCTTGGAAAGTGTATTTATTTTTTGCTTATGTATTAGTAGGTTTAATTCTAGTTGCTATATTTCCTAAATATACATTAGCTGTTGCTGAAACTATGAAAGATAAGCCGGGTGCAACATTATTGTGTGGTATGGCAACTATGTTTATTATGCCACTTGTAATTCTAGGTTCTTTTGTAACGATAATAGGTATTCCATTGGCAGCTATTTTAACTGCAATATACATGGTGGCATTGTGTATTGCTAAGATATTCGTAGGAATTGTATTTGGATTACTTGTTTTGAAGAGTAAGAATAAAAAAGATAGAAAGTTATATGGACCATTTTTGCTTGGATATTTTTTATTGTTCATTCTGTTGGTAATTCCATTTTTTGGAATGATAGTAAAATTACTGGCTATGATGTGGGGTATAGGTGGAATGGGTTATCATTTATGGCAGATACAAAAAAAATCATAATAGGATAATCAATTATCTTTTAGCAAAAAAACACCTCCCGATTATAGGAGGTGTTTAATTTTATTGATTGTTTTAATTATATTGTAATAGCGTTGACTTCGAAGGTTGCTTCGCAAATATCCTCTTCTTCAATAGAGCATGTTACCGTTGCTTCATCTTTTTCAAATTCAGATATAGCTGTACAATCTGCAGGACCATCAGTTAGTGGAACCTCACTAAATGATAAGTAACCTGTGAAGGAAAGTGATGCCCATGTTTCTTGGTATGTTTTATCTTTACTTTCTACAATAAAGTATCCAAGATCAGGATCATCAATATAGCTAAATTCAGGTAAACCTTGATCAACGCAAGTACCGGTTCCATTAACAAATTCGAATTCGGAATACATGTCCGAGCTGGCAGCATCTAACATGTTGTCACCTACTTCTGAAAATGGAATAATTGTTCCGGAAGTGGTTGCTTCTACTTCTACTTCTGCATCGATATCGGCAGAATTTGTATCTGCCTCATCCGTCATAGTTGGAGTAACGGTAGTATCAGTCTTCGTTTTAGTAGCTGTATTTGTATCGGTTTTATCTGTGCCAGTACAACTAGCTCCTATTAGGAGTAGAGCACTAATTGTTAAAGTTGTGACGATATATTTCATACTTTGATATTGATTTATTAGATAAATTATTTAAATTACTACTAATTAGTATAGAAGATTTTCCTATTCTTCACTAGTTGTATGGTAGGACAATGAGAAAACTTCATTACAGCATTCTGATCATTTTTGTTATAATAGAATCATGTTAAGACAAAGAAATAACCTAATATGGACCCTTCGATTCTTAGGCGGAAATTTTATTCTTTATAGATCACAAAACTAAAGTTTATGAAAATGCAGGATACTAGTAGTAAAATAATGCCATTTTTTTATATATTTCTTGTGCTCATTGGTTTTTTAAGTATTGTGCTGATGGTCATTTATTTAATTTCTGCTGTGCAGGGAGATAATGTCATGGAAGAACAGATAAAATTTATACACCAAACTGATGTTGATGATGTTTATAAAAAAAGTGATATCGTAAAAAGTACTGTGTTTGACATGCTTAATAATGATTCAGAAAAATCTAAAAATTTGGAGTATGCCGAAGTTTTGCTAGTTGCTAAAAAAATTGTGCCAGTTTGGGAAAATCTAAATGACTTTGATTTGCAAGAACCTATATCATACTTGGATGCAGGAACTAAAGTTCAAGTTATTTCAATGGTGGAGGTTAACGGAGAGCAATATTACAAAATTCAAGTTGTGGATGACATTACTGTTATTGGGTGGATTCTACAGCAAGACATAGAATTACAGTAATTACGTTGCTTGATTCGTAACTATAAATGTTGTACTCTGTATTACCTTCAAGTTAAAGTCTGGAATTATCATTTAAGAATTGAAATATCACATGAACGACGTGAGTAAAGGAACTTCAACATCTTCTTCAGCAATAAAACAGTCATCAATGAAGAAATTAATATCGGTAAATAAAATGACGCCAGATCAAAAAAAGAGTGAACACAAAGTTAGTTCAAAAACTTTCAAGCAACATAAATCAAAGAAGAATATATCTAGTGAATCCAGCCAAGAAAAAGATAAGAAAAGTAAGAAACGTAATCAAAATGAGGCTAGTTAGTCGTAACAATATTATATTAGCACTAGTGTGCATAATGTTTGGCGCCTTTATTTTCTTTTATGCTGGACCAGGTTATATTGTGATTAATGGCTTTTTAAGTGATGTTGTGGCGGTAATGTTTATCTATTTATTACTAGGTATTTTTTGGCGTGTTTTGCCTGTAATAAAACTTGCGTTTGCAGTTGCTATAACAATTGGATTTGAAATGCTTCAACTAACTCCGATTATTACACAGATTATTTCTCCCGCAACTGAAGTGGTAGCTGCTTCTACCTTAGATCTATATGACATTGTAGCTTTTATTATTGGGGGGTTACTGGCTTTCGGTACTGATTATTTACAAATTAAAAAAAGGCAACCAAAAGATATAAGTTTTAAGATGAAATTTTAATTTATATTGTATTTTACAGCATCATTAATAGTAGCTATAATATATAAAATTATTAACATATTATAAATGAAGAAATTACTATCAATAATATCTCTAATAATAGGGGTAGCGTTAATTGCGCAAGTAGGAGTTGCACAAGCAAGTACTGATAATTCTCGGATGCCTCATTTTGATCCAACAATCGATCAGGTGACCCGTTTAAAGGTTAGGCATAGAGCTGCTAAGAAAGTAAAAATTAACTGGAGAAACGTAGCTGGTGCGGATAAGTATCAAGTACGAGTTGTAAGAAGTACCAATAAGAAACTTATTGGCAAGAAAAAAGTTGATGACAACAAAGCTGCCTTAAAAGGTTTAAAACCATATCGTAATTACGACTTTAAAGTAAGAGCACAAGATAATGGTAATTACGGAAAGTATTCAAAGAAGAGGACTGTTAAAACAACTAATCCAGGAGAAGCTACTAAGCTAACAGTAACAGATGAAGGTGATGCAAATGTAAGTTGGGTTGTAGAAGGTGATACTCCAAACGGTGTTAAAGTTGTTTGGTCTTTAAATGAACATCCAACGTATCCAACGGCAGTAGGCGATAAATACAAATATATCAGTGGTACAGAAACAACCTCAACTGCTTTAACTGCTTTTAGTGGAGACGGAACATATTTTGTAAGAGTATGTGAATATTTAGCTAATGGTGAGTGTGGTATCTATTCAAATGAAATTGAAGTGGCATTAGAAGGGTCAGCCTCTACAGTGAATGTCATATCTTTATTAGCTGCTTCGAATGGTAAAGTAAATTGGAGTACAGATGGTACTTCTGCAATGGGCTATAAAGTTGTTTGGTCAAAAAATTCAAATCCTGAGTATCCAACAAGATCGGGTGACAAGTATCAGTATTTAAGTGATTCTTCAGCTAATAGCGCTATATTAACTGCATTTGATGGTGCTGGTACATATTATGTAAGAGTATGTGAGTATCTTGGTGGGGAATGTGGAACGTATTCAAATCAAGTTACAGTACAATTAGGTGAACAAGCATCTGATGTGACATCTATTACGGCTACAGCTGGTAGTGAAAAAGTAACATGGGGTGTTACAGGTTATTCAGTTAATGGATTTAAAGTTGTGTGGTCTAAGAATGAAAATCCAACATACCCACTTAGAGATGGTGATAAATATAAATACTTCAGTGATCCTGGAGCTACATCATCATCACTATATGCATTTGATGGTGCTGGTACATATTATGTAAGAGTATGTGAGTATCTTGGTGGATCATGTGGAGAATATTCCAATCAAGTATCATTAACTTTACAGAGTACTGAATAGACAGTTATAAAATTAAATATAATAGAGGCTCTACAGTGAGCCTCTATTTTTTATAATTCTAATATTTCAAGCTATGTTTTCAACTTTTTGAACACATGGCTTGGTGCGAGTACTCTTGGTGTAGGGTACTCGCATTCCTCCTGTTGAGCCACCGCTGTTCACGGTATGTCTGGGTCGTCCTGCTGAGCTTGTGCTTTTACTGCGCATCTGTTCCGTATCGCCAAGTGTTCGATCCTGGTGTACACGTCAGATCGGCCGTTCGACGAGACGGACACAGATACCTATCCTTACATTCTGCTTGTCTAGGTAGTTTGTACATATGCGAAATTCCGAGCTTTCTCGGATGCACAGGAGGAGTCATGTTCGGCAGCACGAGCATGACTAGGCCCACCATATAGAATTTATTCTTCGGTGGGTCTTTGACGTTATAAAAGCATTCACGTATAATATTTTTTATGGCTTTACGACCAAGTACTGGTAAATTAACAGACGAACAAATCAAAGCGCAGGATGAACGTTATGCGCAAAACCATGAATATGATTACGTTATCATTGGTAGTGGAAGTTCATCATTAACAGTTGCATCCTTACTTGCAAATGCTGGTAAGAAAGTTTGTATTTTAGAAGCACATGATATTGCAGGAGGATATATGCAATCTTTCAAATTCGGCGATTATCATTTTTGTGCCCAAGTCCATTATACCTGGGGATGTGGTCCGGAAGGAAAGATTTATTCATTCCTAGAAAAACTTGGATTAGAGAAGGACATTGAATGGGAATTGTATGATCCAGAAGGTTATGATCATATGATAATGCCTGATGGCAAGAGAGTGAAGATTCCATATGGTTGGGATAAGTTAGTAGAGAGCGTGGAAGATGCATATCCAGGACAGCGAGCTCCAATGGAGAAATTTGTACAAATAATGGATGGCGTGAGACGTGAGTTAGGAAAATTTCCTAGTTCCAAACCGAAGTGGTGGGAATATCCGATCAAAGCGTGGCAATTTCCATATCTAATTCGTTTTCGAAAATCCACAATGCAGGATGTGTTTGATAAATGTGGTTTATCCAAAGAGGCACAAGCTGTATTAATAGCAAACGCTGGAGATATGATGGCGCCTCCTGAGGAATTATCCATATTTTCATATGCTGGATTGTTTGGTGGTTATAATACTGGAGCGTATTATCCAAAGAAGCATTTTAAATATTATGTTGATAGATTAGTAAAATTTATTACCGATCATGAAGGCTGTCATATTTATTATGAGTCACGAGTTATAAAGATTAATACTGAAGCTGAAAAAGTTACTTCAGTAGAAACCGAAGATGGTAAAGTGTTCACTGCCGATAAGATAATTTGTAACATGGATCCACAGGTAGCTGCCAAGATGATTGGTTGGGATAAATTTCCAGCAGATTTTAAAAAACCATTGGAGTATGAATATTCTCCATCAGGAATGGTGTTGTATCTTGGCTTGAAGGATATCAAGCTAGAAGATTATGGCATGGGTAAGCACAATACTTGGCATTTATTACAATGGGATATGAACAAGATGTGGCAGGAACAATTGGCTGGAAATTTTACTCAACCATGGTTTTTTATGTCTACACCCACCTTACACTCAAAAGAACCTGGCACAGCTCCTGAGGGTCATGAAATATTGGAAATTGCTACACTGACAGATTTTGATTCTTTCGATGAACTAGCAAAGAAAGATAAGCGAGAGTATCGTAAGAAAAAACGAGAGCTAGCAGATCATTTGATAGATCTAGTAGAAAAATATCATATTCCAAATCTACGTGAGCATATTAATACCAGAGTCGTTGGTACAACTACAACCAATGAAGAGTTTTGTTTAGCGACGCGTGGTAATGCATATGGTTCGCATATGAATCCAGAACAAATGGGCATGAAAAGATTAAAAGCATTTACTCCTTGGGATAACTTTTTCTGGTGTAATGCTTCTAGTGGTTATGCAGGAGTGTATGGAACAGTTCATACGGGCATGCAACTTTATATGGATTTAACGGGTGATGTGTTTTACGATTCATCAAAAGGACCAACTGATGATGAGTTGATTGCCGATGTACATAAACGGCTTGGATCTAAATAAATATTTATTTTAAACGTTCTACTATTTTAGCGGCAACTCGTTGTCCGCAACCTAAAGCACCCTCTGTCCAGGGGCTATTTAGGTAATCTCCTGCAAAGTAAACATTTTGTTCACCTTGGCCATCAGCTAAAAAGTTTTTTACAGTTGTTAAATAGCCATGTGCAAATTTTGGCATTGCTTCTGGCCATCTTTGTAAATCATAATTTTCTACTTCATTGGGTGCATCTTTTAGTAAAGGGCAGACTTTCAAGAATTCCTTTTTTACTTCCGCAAATATCTCTGCATCAGATAAATTCATTATTTGATTGGCGTAACCTTCGTGTAAACCTATATTAACAAGAGTTCGGCCGTCTTTTATCTGATCTTTCATTTGTTCATTTGTGTATTCAGATATTTTACCGCCTTCTACATAAGGAACCATGGTTACAGACATGTCACCTAGGGCATTTTCTGGTATGCGAAAACATACAACAATTGTTGCGGCGTACTTAACGGTACTAAGAAACTGTTTTTGCTTGTTAGTCGCATTTGAATATATTTTTTCGGTGATATTTGCCGTTGTAGCAAGTATCGCTGCATCGAATATTTTTTCTTCGCCATTTGTCTTAATGGCTATCTTGCCGTTTTCTTTGTGTCTTACATTTTCTACCCCAGTAGATAGATGAAGATTGAGTTTGCTAGCAAGTGCATCAGGTAGGGAACTCATTTCACCTAGCGTATGGTGCATTTCAAAATCCTCTGGATTACCAGCCATTAATCCCAATAATGCTAACATGCCAGCTAAACTAATTTCGTCTGCCCTGTGAAATTGATATGTAGATGTGAACGCATCAATTACATAATTAGCAACTTCTTTGCCACCAAGTTTTACGGCATGGTTATAAGCATTTTCAATATCATATTCAGTAGTTTCTGAAAGGTTATAGAAGTTTAAACCTTTAGCTTTTTTGCTATCACGAAAAAATAACCAAATTAAACGTAATCGCGAAACAAAAGATAAAGCTGTCATTTCCTTTAGCATTTTTGCCGGGATAGATGAAATGATATGTAATTGTCCAGCTTTAACAACGTAATGGTTACCACACTCCATTGGTTGAAATTGATCCATAATGTCCAGTTCCTTGCAGTAAGCTTTAATGCCAGCATAATTATCTACCAGAAAATTGGCACCAATATCAAATAACATACCGTCTTTTGCTCGGCTTGCCATGCGTCCTCCGGCATAATTATTTTTTTCAAAAACTTCTACATTAAATCCGGCTTTTTGTAATTCATATGCGCTAGCTAAGCCAGCTATACCTGCACCAATAACAGCGATGGATTTTGCATTATTATTTTCACTCATAATGAATTCAAGTTACCATAAGATAACAGAAAATACCACTTAGAATAATTATGTAAGGGCTGTTTTATTTTGGATAAAACATGTAGAATAACTGTATGAAATCACAAAAAGTTGCAATTTTTGATATCGATGGCACAATTTTTAGATCTAGCCTTTTAATACAAGTAACGGATGGTTTAGTAGAAAAAGGTATCATGCCAAAAAAGATTAAGCATAAATATGAGTTGGCGCATAAACAATGGCTAGACAGAGAAGGGCCATATGAGGATTATATTGATGCTGTTATTAAGGCATTTGTAAAAAATATTAAAGGTGTTTCTCAGAAGGAATTTTTGAAAGTTGCAGAGCAAGTAGTATCTAAACAACATCACAGAATCTATCGATACACCAGAGACTTAGTGAAAGATCTTAAAAAGAAGAAATACTTCATGCTGGCAATTTCTCATTCTCCAAAAGATATTTTAGATGAGTTTTGTGAGGAGCTGGGATTTGATAAAGTATACGGACAAATTTATGAAGTGCAGAATAATAAATACAGTGGAAAGACTTTATATAGAAATTTAATTTTAGAAAAATCAAAAATTCTTCAGCGGGCGATAGAAAAGGAAGGATTAAGTCTGCGAGGTTCTATCGGAGTGGGGGATACAGAAAGTGACAGTAGTTTTTTACGTAAGGTAGATAATCCAATCTGTTTTAATCCAAATCAAGAATTATATAAAATTGCTCAGCGAAATAAATGGCAAATTGTTGTTGAACGTAAAAATGTTATTTACAAAATTAAATGAAAAGCTTTAACAATTTAAAGCAAGATTTAAAAAAAGTATCCGAACCTGACAGAATTGCAGACTATCAAAGATTCTTTAAAACTAAACCAGGGGAGTACGGTGAGAATGATTTATTTATCGGCGTAAGAGTGCCAGCCCAAAGAAAAGTTGCGAAAGATTATTATCATTTGTCGTTGCAAGAAATTCAGGAGTTATTAAATAGTAAAATTCATGAGCATAGATTAACGGCGCTTATTATTTTGAATTACAAATTTAAGAAAGCTAGCGAAGTAGATAGAAATAAAATTTATAAATTGTATTTAAAGAATATAAATAATATTAATAATTGGGATTTAGTAGATTCATCTGCTCATTTTGTTGTGGGTGAATATTTGAGAGATAAATCTAGAGAGCCATTATATAAATTGGCAAAATCTAAGGACTTGTGGGAAAAGAGAATCGCAATTATTTCGACTTTTAAATTTATCCAGCATGATGATTTTGATGATTCATTAAAACTTGCAGAAATTCTGTTACAGGATGAACATGACTTGATTCATAAAGCTGTGGGTTGGATGCTACGAGAGGTGGGAAATAGAGATAAAAAAGTTGAGGAGAAATTTTTAAGGAAGCATTACAAGAAAATGCCTCGTACAATGTTGCGATACGCTATTGAAAAATTTCCTAAAAACGAACGGGATAAATACCTCAAAGGTATTATTTAATTGCGAGCAAATTTAATATTGTTTTAATCTTGCATTTTTCTTATATATATGTCATAGTGCATTTAGACATAATACACTTTCTATTAGATGATGAAAATTAAGGTAAAAACTGAATCTTCATTTATCAGAGGATTATCACTGTTTTTTTTAGTTGTGGGTGTTGTTACTTTTACTGTGTCATATATATACTCAGAATCACTGGCAGCACCTGGTGCTTGGCCAACAGATTCACAGTGGACACTTGTAACTAGTAACGGATCGGTAATCGCGGATGAGGAAGAACAGGCAAGTTGTCTAGATTCAACTAGGAACGCGGCAGTATCAGGTTCAATTGATTTGGCATCACAAGCTGATTGTTCTGGTCCAGCTCCCCATTATAATCCAGGAAATAATGGCCAGCCTGGTGCTACTCATCAAAATACTTTTACTTTTGGTAATTACTACGAGGATCAAAATAATGATTCTAATAGCTGTATAAATATTTCAGATGATTATGTATTCTTTCGTATACGGCTTGCCGGTGATCCTTATCAGGCCCAAGCTGTTAATGGATTTAATAATGTTATTTACTTTGTATTAATTGATGCAGATGCAGATGGCGATACTGATTTTTATCTGCGTCTAAATGGTAATGGTGATAAAGCATCTGAAACATTCGAAATATTATACGAGACAACCGCTGATAATGATCCTACCGGAGAACCAGTAGTACATAGTCATCTTAATCCAATTAACAATGGTTTTGCTAGGGCATTTGCTACACCAGATAATGGGATAGTAGGTGATTCTGCTCAGTACTTTATTGATTTACAGGTTCCAGTTACAGATTTTGATGATAACCTTGGTGCCCAAGTGCTTTGTAGTGGTGTGGTTACTTTGGCAAATGTAATGACATCGCAAAATGTAAATGATCCAGATCAGAAAGATTTTAAATTAGGATTAGGAACATATTCAGATCCGATTATTTTCGATCCACCAGAATATCAAGTTACAAAAACTGCAGTGGATGTGAACGGAGGGTCACTGGTTCCTGGAGATGTAGTTGAATATACTGCTACGCTGACTAATCTTGCAGGTAGTTTAAGTGATATTGTGTTTACAGATGTATTACCTGTTGGTTCAACTTTTGTGCCAAATGCATATGGTGCGGGGTCTGGCATTCAGGTTACACTGGGGACGAATACCTATAATATGAGTAACGCAGTTGATTCTCAAGACACAGGTGGTTGCTCAACTGCTACTAAATGTAAAGCTGACTTAACCGGTAGTACTGTCAACTTCAGTAATGATTTTCTTTATGCGAAAGGATCAGTTACTCCTCTTTATGATGATATTGTAATCAAGTTTCAAACTATTTACGCTACTAGTGGTACATTTGTAAATCAATCCACTACTACCACACATGAGTTACCTAACATAAGGTATTCTGATGATCCTGGCGTGGACGATACTATTGATTGTACAACAGCAAGTGTTGATAATTGTAATGATGGCATTACTGGCAATGATGATACAACCAATGTTACGGTTATTAGTGCGCCGGAGCTTTCTACATCAACTAAGACAGATGATGATGTAGATAATTCTGTTTTACCAGGACAAACCGTTACGTATACAACTACTTTGATTAATACCGGAAATGAAACTGGAACTGGAATTAACATTGATGACACGATTGATGCAAACTCAGAAAATCTTGCGAACTTT
>JAUYKW010000001.1 GCA_030698395.1 bacterium | reverse complement strand
AATTTTGGCGGAGAAAGGGGGATTCGAACCCCCGAGGCCCTTACGGGCCCACATGCTTTCCAAGCATGCGCCTTAAGCCACTCGGCCATCTCTCCAGTTGCGTTTCTACGCACTAAATTATGCTCCGTGAGTATACTTTTCTCAGCTAGGGATGTCAAAATTTTGCTAGTACTTTTTTACATGAGTTGTTTTATTATTTATCTGGATAAAAAAATCAAAATATGGCATAATACATTTGCGATAAAGTCGTATTTGTTATCCATGAAAAATCATCATATTAATTCTAAAAAATTTAACAGTGCAATAAAGTTTTTTTACTTTTTTACTGCTGTTTTTTTTACAGTATTTCTAGTTTTACCAACATCTGCTTCAGCAAACACGAGAGTCAATACTGTAGAGTTTTATGCTGGAACATATAGTGGTAACGGATCAACCGGGCGCCTTACAAATACTTCGTATCAGTTTCCGGCATCTACGCTTACAAATTTTGATTTTAAATTAGCCGAAACTGGGGTTGATATTGTAGATGCATATTTAGAAGTAGATGTTATATATGAAGCTTATACAGATTCTGGCCAGGCTTCTACAGGGCATGTCTTAGGATTTGATGCTTGCTCGGGATCATGTAACCCAGATCCGATATCTGGTACTGGTGCAGTTGTATGGAATAATTCAAGTACGATTGCATATAACGAAACGGAATCTAATCGTCAGAAATTAATTTTAAATGTTACCGCCGAAGATGCTTTGGCTGCTTATACTGGTGGGGGTACAAATTTGAGATTTCAATCTTCTTATCAAGTAAAATCTGCCTCTACTACATATAATTCATTATCTAATGCCTACGCTAAATTGGTTGTTACATATACTTATGATGATACATCCACGAATTTTACAAACCACGTGGTGTATCCGTTAAATGTTAACTATATATCATCATCTGGTTCTTCTCGTACTGTCAGATCAAAAAATTGCACAAAAAACGCTAATTGTCCTTTATTTAGTTATAATATTACAGTACCGGAAATTACTACAGGTAGTTCACTTCAAAATTGGTTTGAGTTATCAGCAGTTAATGATCTTAATGCTTCTAACGATATAGCTCATGACATTAATATATATGGTGTCGATGTCGATTCAAGTATTCACGTACATGAAGCAGCTTTAGGCACAGGGCAAGGTAATACTTTTGAATATCAGGTTCAAGATCTAACAGGTGTTACGCAAAATTCTGGTCAATACATGGAGTGGTATCATTATTCAGCGGGAACTAACGCAGATTTATATATGCAAGGTGGAGAAATTAATCAAACATATACTGCGGCTAGGAGTGCGGGTACAAAAACTAAAACTGTCCGTTATCCGATGGGCGAAATAGCAAATGATGCGAATGGTTCATCCACATACTCAAAAGTATCAACTGTATATTTTCCAGAGTCCGGAGTAAATATTAAATCAGCTTGGTTTAGGATTTATACGGATTATGACACTGGAGTGGCAGCGACTATAGATGTCAATGCCAAGGTGGGCGCTAATTCTGCCACACCTGTAATATCTTATGCGCTTGATGGCGCTAATACAGTGCCGAATGCAACGTTAAAGAATATTTATATTATTCCAAGTTCGGAATACACGACATTAGACAATGCAACAGCAGATTCTTATGAGTATGTTTATGCATATGTTAAACCATCTGTAGTAGACTTTGGAGGAGTATCTGGCGAGTTAATGATTACATATACCTATACCGATGATACTGAATATCAACAAAGCATTATGCTAAGGGGTATAAATCAAACTGGAACATCAACTACTATAACTACTAATCCAGGGCCTAATATTTACATGTCTGGCAATGGTACTGCTACTATGATTAAAGCAGTTACAAAAAATGCTCTTACCATATCCAATATTCAAGGTACTATGCCAACAACTACTATGTATCTGGATTCAGATTCTCATCCAACAGTTACTCCAACTTGTCCTACTAAATTTTATGTAAGTCCCTTAGCAGGATATAATTCATATATAGAATTTTATAATCAACAAACAGCCATAGATAGTACAGTCGATCAGAATTACCGTCTGTGCGCTGGCATTAGTGGTGGATCTAGTACGGTTGCACAAATGAATTCAAATCTTATATATACGTATAAATTTATCTCAGCTCCGGATAAACCAACAGTTACATCTGCGCCAGATGCAAATCGCAATCCAACTTTGGGTAGTAGCACATATTCTGGCGCTAGAACACATACTAGTAGTCAATGGACTATTTTAGAGAGTGCCGCTAGTGTATGCACTGATGCTGGTA
This sequence comes from bacterium, assembly GCA_030698395.1. Taxonomy (GTDB): domain Bacteria; phylum Patescibacteriota; class Patescibacteriia; order UBA9570; family UBA9570; genus JAUYKW01. Next base: position 172,808 of record JAUYKW010000001.1, on the reverse strand, counting down.
GCAATGTGGTATGGAATAGTGGTACTGAAACTGTTAATAAAACTGCTATTACAGTTAACTCAACAACCGGTACATTTCTGAATTCTTTATCCGGACAAACCTCATTAGGTGCATCTACAGATTATAAAGCCTGTGTGCGTTATACAAATGCTGGAGGAACTTCGGATTGGTCCGATCCGGTAGCTTTTAATACGAATATACCACCAACCGTAACACAGATTTATGCAGATTTAGGTAGAGATCCGATATATTTAACTGAAAATAGCACTTATACCGTCGAAACTGTTTTAGAGGTAACAGATCCAGATGGGTGCTCTGATATTGATCATGTTTATTTTAGGCTTTTTAGGCAATCTCTAGGTCAAACATGTACTCTTGATGATAATAATTGCTATCTTGCTTCTTGTACGGACTCGGGCAGTTGCGGGGCCTCACCTGATACTACTAGTACTTATTCGTGTGATGTGGATATGCAGTATTATGCAGAACCTACGGATACAGGAGTTTATGCTGCAGATTTTTGGCGAGCCAGGGCTTATCCATTTGATGCTGCTGGTTCAGGTAATTTTGGGGATGATGATGTTGAAGTAGCTACTCTACTAGCATTTAGTCCAACTGCTTCAATAAATTTTGGTACATTAGGGCCAGGTGAGGATACTGGTACATTTCATCCAACCCTTAGTATTAAGAATACTGGAAATACTCAGCTTGATTTGCAATTAAGTGTTTATGGCGATACTCCTGGTGATAATAAGTCAATGAGTTGTCCAACTACAACATTGCTGGCTAGTAGATTGAAATATGACCTAAATCCATTTACTTATTCTTCTGGTGGTACACAGGCTACATCCGCAGGTGTAGATGTGTTTATTGATGTTCCTAAATCCACGGGTTCAGCGTCTAGTAAACCTTTGTATACGGGAATTAGCATTGGGAACGATAAACCACCTGAACTATGTACTGGTACGATGGTGCTTACGGCTATATGACGATAGGTCTGGTGATTGATTTATAAATATAAAATACTAAATGAAAATAATATATTCTATACTATTTTGTCTTGTTACGTTGCTACTTCCCATGTCTGGGCAAGCTATAAGTTCTCTTGGTGTATCGCCTGCAGAGTATGGAGTATCACTTCAGCCCAATGGTAACACACAAGGAAGTGTATCATTAACTAGATCTAATGCAGATAAAGATCAGGTTTTTGATGTTATATTTAATTTTGATGATGCCCCTGCTTTGTCCTTTACAGGGCCAGAACAAGTTACTCTCCATCAAGGAGAGTCTAAAGGGGAATATCAATATAGTATGCAAGCAACCAATGCTCCATATGGATCAAATGTTGGTTATATTGAGTTTGTTTTGATAGATGATAATAATGATGCTGATAGTAAGGATGATGCTGAGAAAGCACTGATTAAGCAAAATATTGGAGTTGGCCATAAAGTAGTTATTAATATTACAGATGATGTCACGGCACAGAAGTCTGCAACATACATCGAATCACCAAACGATATATCATTCACTGATTTTACAACGACTAAGAAGAAGTATTTTAAAGGAGAAAAAGTAGAAGTGTTATTCAATGTTAAAAATGATAGTGACCAGGCAATTGAAGATATCTCCTATGTTTTAACTATCAGCGATGTAAACAATTCTATAACTATTCATAATGGTTCTATTGGCCGTATTGGTCCTTATAGTGAGTTTAAAGAAACGAATTCTTTTGAAATAACTGATGCTGGAAAATATACGGTAAAATTAGAATATTATCAAACCGAATCATTAATTAATTTTTCTATTATTAATCGGCAGAGTATCTTTTATGTATTTATAGAAATTATATTGGTAGGGGCTATATTGTCGCTTATATATTTTTTTGGAAAAGATAAAAAAATTCAGCTATGGATTAAAAATAAAGGTGTTTTGATAACAATTATTATAGTAATTTGTATAGTTATAATTTTAATATTAGGTGCGACTATATCATATTTTAGTATTCCAGAAATAAAAGTTTCTGGAGATGAAAATACAATGTATGCAAACAATGATGGTATAGTTCTAGTGCAGGATTATGATGATTTAGGTGTGATTAAGAATTCCTTTATTCGTTTAATGGATGGTAAAACGGATTTTTTATCTGGCTATTGGGATTTTTTTGTGGTAGCTGATAATCATTTTTATGCTATACCAGATGGAAAAAATGAGCATCAAGATTTTTTCTATAATATATATGGAGAGGCTATTTATCAATATAAATTATCAAATTTACCTAGCGGTATTGATGAAATTATTGAAAATTCGTCATTTACTTACATGTTATTAGTAGGTGAAGATTATCATTGTGTGTCAGCAATTGATGAATATAACGGTCTGAATTGTACATATTTAGAAAATATAATAAAAGGATATTCAATTGTTTATGCAGGCTGGGCAGAAGACAGTGATCAATACATTAATATCATTGCAGAACAGGATTCTCAACAATCTACATTTATGTATGATGCTTGGAACAATACTTATCTACCAATAGATGAAATTGAGAAAATTGAGCGTGATAATTATGAAATAGCGGAAGATATTATCAATAAAGATGATGTTTCGCTAGTATTTCAGAATAAAATAGCCTTATTTCAGGATGGAAAAAAAATGTATCGTAGTCCGTCAGGTGCAAGATTTATTCATGTGAAAGATGAGACTTATGTTATGTTGGTAGAAAATGCTGAGCAAACCGAGCTATTTTTATTTGATGCACAAACAGGCCATAGCGGGCAGGTGATGACTCTATCTTCAAAGGCAAAATTATTTTATTTAGAAAAAGGTAATTTGATAACAGACCCAGTGATATAAGAGCGATTAATTGTTCCTACATATCGTGAATCTTTACTTTCACCTCTATTATCACCAAGTAAGAAATATTCATTTTCAGGTATTGGAGGGTATATTATATTATTGCCCAGAGGTGTTTTTGTAAGTGTATATTCATCTAAATATGGTTCAGCAAGTTTAATTTCTTCGCCAGCAGTGGTTATTATATATACATGATTATTGAATATTTTTACTTGTTCACCTGGTAGTCCAATTACTCTTTTGATAATAACTTCATTATTAATATCATTTATATATTGGACAATATCGCCCCTTCGAGGTTTTTTGGTTAGGAGAAAGAGTTTGTTAACAAAGAAAATATCATCATCAATAAAAGTTTTTTCCATCGATCTGCCATTAACTCTTCCCGGTTCAATAATAAAAGATCTTGTTATTAGTATAAAAAAAATTAATACAATAAGTATTTTTAAAATTTTCTTAATATATAGGAGAAATACATCAAACATGATAAAATAATTATACCATGGAAAATTTTATATTAGGTATTCAGGCAAATGCAAGAGAGTTAAGTTTAATGCTCAAATACTTTGCTAGGTTCGAGCTTTTTTGGGGATTTGCCATCGGTTTCTTTGTATCAACAATTGCCCATGGTTTTATAATTAGTGATAATCCAAAGCATATTCCTACAATTTTATTTAGTGATAATGCAGTTAGTTTTGAAAAGTTATATAAAAAGGATAAGGAAGGTTCTTATCTTTCATCTTACTCTACTTTCGTAAAAATTGTTGATAAAGTTAAATTTATTTTTTCATTATCTATATTCCTTTTTGTTTTTATTGTATTTATATCATTAATAAGATATTAACATTAAATAATCATATTGCTTGTTTGAAGTCTTATTATAAATATGTTATAATATCAGAACGTAATATATTAATATTTGAGAAATTTACATAAATTTAAATACAAGATTGTAATGAACATTAGCAATATAAGAAATAATAAAGGGTTAGTAAATGCATTGCTTTTGTCTGTGGTTCTTGGGTTGTTAGTAAGTTTTTTAATTTTATACCAGCCATTAAAAGCATCTGCTATTGGCCTTTCTCCACCAGAGATTTATGTAAGTTCAATTTTACGCGGATCAACACAAACAAGAGTAACTAATGTCACTCGTAGTCCAGAATCAATTAATGAAAGATATGTATTAACCACTGAAGTTTCTGGTCAATATGCTGATGCTATAAAAGTTCCAGACCAAGTTATTATTCCAGTTGGAGTACTCCGACAAGAGGTAGAAATAGAAATAGCACCTGGTGAGTTAGCAAACGGAGATTATGAAGCTAGCATTACGTTTATTAGATATCCTGAATTGCAGAATACTAGCGGAGAATCGGTTGAAGCGGTTGGGGCTAGCATTTCAATTGCAGAAGGTGTGATGGTTAATATCGATTTTACAGTAGGCGGTGAAGAGGTGGTTGATTACGAAATAAATAATATTCAAGTATATACAACCGAAGTTGAACAACCTTTAATTGCAGGATTTTTTGCACATAATAAAGGTAATGTTACTTGGCAATTGGATGGTGCTGAGATTATTATTGAAGATTCAACTAATTCAGATAATCAAATAACTACTGTTTATACAAAAGATGATTTTCCAGTTATACAACCAGGAAAAAAAGAAGTTGTCAAACTAGAAATACCAGCAGAACTAGAACAGGGTTCTTATGTGGCAAAAGCGACTTTTTATTCTGGTGATGAGGAGATTAAATTAGAGTCTCAAATGTTTAATATTTATCCGCCAAATACGCTTGCTCAGAAAGGTGAGATTACATATATTAACGTGAATAAAAACAATTTTGAGATTGGTGAACCTATTAAAGTTGATGTAGATTTTATTAATAATGGAGAAATTCGTGTAAATGGTTTATTGATAACTGAGATTTATAAGGATGGAACATTACTTGATATAGTAAGAGGAGAAGAAATTGCAGTTGATGCTGGTGAAGAAACTGTTTTTAGCCAGATATTAAATTATACAGAAGCAGGAAACTATCATATCTCTACTTATATTGAATACGCAAATAAAAAAAGTAACATAGAAGTTGTTGATATTATAGTTTCTTCTGATGAATATTATACAAATATTAGAACTTGGATTGGCTTGATTATCTTGATAATTATAATTATGACTGGCACGTTTATTTATATGTTACGCAATAGAAAGAAAAGGAAAACAATAAAAAGTAGTAAAATCGATAATGATAGAAAGGCGAAATCAAAAGCAAAAAAACCTCATACAAGTAAAAGCAAATCAAAGAAAGCAAATGGTGTTAATAAGAAAAAATAAGAAGAAGTAATGAGAGCTTTAATTATTGATATTTTTGTTGACTAATATACAATAATGTGGTATTCTTTATGTAAATAATTAATAAATAACATTTTGGGTCGAAAAGAATTAAATATAAACTAAATAATAATAAAATAATATATGGAAGAAGCTAATAAAAACAACTCAACATACTGGATATTAGGAGCAGCTTTGCTTTTAATTGGAGTATTTGTAGTTGTTGCACTAGTAATGGTTAACTCACAAGCAGTGGGTGTATCTACACAAGTATCAATAGCTAATCAACCACCATCTGTGGTAAACCATGTTTGCAGAACTTCTGATGATACTAATTTTACTGCAAATAATTGTCCAAATCCTCTTACGTTAACTGATGCGAATCCTACTAACTATTGGATTCAAGGTGTAGTTTCCGATCCTAATGGAGCTGAAAACATTACAAATGTGAAGAATGATTTATTTAAAACTTCAATTACATACTCTTGTTCAGCAGATGCCAATGATTGTTACAAAACTGCATCTTGTACTGTTAATACTGCTTATGGTACTACAGCCCAAGCATCATTTAAGTGTGCATATGCTTTAGAGTCTTACGCTGATAGTACAGAATCAGGTGGTGTTTCCCCTGCTGATAATTGGACATCAAGAACTGAAGTTACTGATGGAACAACACCAGTATCAGCTATTATTACAACTTCTGTTGAAACTCACTTTGCAGTAAATATTCCAGTAACTGCGTTAAACTGGGGAGCACAATCTCTTGGTTTTGCATCTGATACAGGAAATAACTTAACAAAAACATTCACTCAACAAGGTAACGATCAAGCGTTAATAAATATCTCAGGTGCAGATTTAGGATGTAGTACATATGGTACTATCCCAAGAACTAATCAGGAATATTCTACGACTAATGTTGATTCTGGTAGTGGTAATGCAATGCCATTATCTTCATCAGCAAGTGGAGCTACTCTAGATTATAGAACAGCAGGTGCTGTAACTGATGATCTATGGTTTATGTTAACAGTGCCAGGTGTTGGAGTTGAAGGTAATTGTACTGGAACAATTACACTTGTAGCTGCACCTCTATAGATTAATAATTATTGGAGGAAAGATTATATGAATACAAAATTATTAGCAGGATTAGCCGTAGTTGTAGCTTTACTAAGTGCTTGGTTACTATTAGCAGTAACTCAAAGTTCAACTGAACCAGCAACGGTTCCGGCTACAACGGTAAACACTCCTAGTGGTCAACAACCAATGGTTGAAGAATCAATGGAGCCTATCGTAGATATGCCTGATAAAGTAAGCGTAGAGACATCTGTAGAAATTTGCGCAGAAGGCGAAGAATGTGAAACTGTATCTGCAGAAGATGTGGTTTCAAACGAAGAAGGAGAAATAGTTGAAACTAGCGTAGAAGTCGTACCGAATTAATCTTCGGATATAGACACTATACATAAAACCGCCTTTACTTTAGTGTATTGGCGGTTTTATGTAGAAGTCTGTTATTGATATAACCTATTTATAAATTAAAGTTTACTAGCTATGGAAATAAGTAAGAAAAATAACTGGTTATTATATTTCTTTTCAATACTATTAGTAGCTGGATTTTTTTCTTTATTTATTATTATTTTTAATTCTTCATCTGTATCAGTGTCAACTATTTTGGATGTAGATAATGTATCACCAAGTATTAATACTGTTTTTATTAATACTAGTCCTTACATATTTTCTGATAATACAGGTGGCATCATGGGTACGCTTAATACTAATAGCGGTGCTGATTTTACTTATTTTGTAAATGGTGTAGTTTCAGATTTAAACGGTAGGGATGATATAGATCATGTTGAATTATCTTTTTATCGAAATGATCTATCATTTGGTTGTGTATCAGATAAAAATAATTGTTATCGAGTTAGTTCTTGTTCCCTACGAAACAATGGTAATTTAGGGGAAAAGGAATACTCTTGCCAAATAGATCTTTCATATTATGCTGATTCAACTTCTATTGGTGGTGCTTATCCAAGTAATCATTTTGTAGTGGGAGTGAAAGTAGTAGATGCCGATGCAATTGAAGTAATAAATGCAACACTAACAAAAAATATTGCAACCAATCTGTCATTGAATATTGCTAACGCTTTGCCATATGGTTCAAGATTGCTAAATTCCGAATCTACAGCAGGTAATAATTATGAGATGCCAATCGAGCAGTATGGTAATGATGAGGCTGGTTTAAAGGTAAAAGGAAATGCATTATCATGCAGTGGTGGTGGTACAATTTTATTAGAGGATCAAAAGTGGTCATTAACCGATGTTGGTTGGACTAATCCATTGGCTATATCTTTAACAGGCGGTGATGTAGATACAAACTTTTCAATTACATATCGTGATAACGATTCAACCTCGTTAGTAAATAAGTTATACTGGAATGTAAGGGTAGGAAATTTTGTTAAAGGAAGTTGTTCTGGTGTATCAACCTTAACTGTAATTCCAATATAATAACACTAATTATATTATAAATATCATGGATGAAGCTAATAAAAACAAATCAACATACTGGATATTAGGAGCAGCTTTGCTTTTAATTGGAGTATTTGTAGCTGTTGCACTAGTAATGGTTAACTCACAAGCAGTGGGCGTATCTACACAAGTATCAATAGGTAATCAGCCTCCAACAGTTAGTTCGCACGTTTGTCGCACAGGTAATGATACTAATTATACTACAAGTAATTGTCCAAATCCTCTTCAATTAACCGATGGCCTTACTACCAAGTATTCATTTCAAGGTATAGTTACAGACCCAAATGGCGCTAGTGATATAACAGGAGTAAAGGAAAGTGTGCGTAGAACAGCACTGGGTGGAGGATGTACACCAGATAATAATGATTGTTATATAGTTGATCCATGTACCTGGGACACAGGTTATGGAACAACTGATCAAGCATCATTTAAATGTAGTATTAATATGGATTTTTACGCTGATAGTACAGAATCTGGAGGTGTATACCCTGCAGATACTTGGACAGCTACGGTCGTAGTTTCTGATGATGGTGGTTCCACATATGTGTCTAATGCCATTAATACTTCTGTTGAAACACACTTCGCAGTACAAATATTATCAACTCCAGTGGAGTGGGGTGCACGACCTCTTGGTTTTGCATCTGATACAGGAAATAACATAAGTAGAGGAGTTAAGCAGGCAGGTAACGATCAGGCGTTAATAAATATCTCAGGTGGAGATTTAGGATGTAGTACATATGGTACTATCCCAAGAACTAATCAGGAATATTCTACGACTAATGTTGCATTTGGTAGTGGTAATGCAATGCCAGCATCTGCAACAGCAAGTGGAGCTACTCTAGATTATAGAACAGCCGGAGATGTTCTGGATGATATTTGGTTTATGATTAAGGTGCCAAATGTTGGAGTGGAAGGTAATTGTACCGGAACAATTACACTTGTAGCTGCACCATCCTAAAAACACACATTATAAAATAAAAAATCGCCTTGATACAAAGGCGATTTTTTATTGATAATTTTTTATCAAAGATTAGCCAGATAGCCAGGTAAAGTTCAACAAGTGACAATAAATTTTTCTAAACTCTCAGTCTTTAGTATGGACTCTTTAGTTTTTATTTTTTGGATAAACAATAATCATTACTTTTTGTCCATTATTTACATCACCATTATTCCAATCGTGTACGGCGTTATATAGTTTGTCGTAGCTATATTGATAGTTAGCGCCATTTCTTGTTCCAGGATCATTAGTGATAACTATATCTTCAGTATATCCTTTTATTACTAACATATGATAAAGTGGGCCCGGTTCTGTAAAATTTGGATTTCCTAGTTGTCTACCAGCCGCAGGAACGATTACTGGATATCCAAGCGATAAAGATTTTTTTACGTCATCCCATGAGAAATCGTAAATAACTTCGGTTTCTAACTCATAAAATTTTTCAATAACATCGGCAGACTGCTCTGCTGTGGAGTCAATTGGATATCCAAGGTCGTTATTGGCATAGCTTACTAACTGTAAAATGGCAGCATCAGCATCGTCTGGGCCTTCTATGGTTCTGCCTTGTAAGTATCGAGCAGACATGAGCATGCTAGCCTCTTCGCAGGCTTCTTGATAAGGCAATCCCCAATTTGCACGTGGTGCTTGAGATGTAAACGGAATATCTAAATTTATTGTGGATGCAATTTCAGTTGGAGTGTCCAAGATAGATTCATTTGTAGAATCGTCTTTTTTAATTATTTCAATATCATCTTCTATATTATTGCTTGTTGGTAGGGTTGTGTCTTCAGAGTTAATTTCAATATCACTATTTATGTTCTTATTTGTAGCATTGGTATTTATAACATTATCTTGAGTAGCTTCATCAAAAGTAATTGCTGTGGGAACTGGTTCTTTTTTGGTTTCATTCCAGATGTCTTTAATATCGCTTCTAAAAAAATAGATAGCAGCAAAGCTTACAAATAATAATACGATAATGCTAATTATAATTTTTTTCATCACTTTTGGAGTTTAATTATTTTCTTTACTAATCCGAAACTGGAAATTAGTTCCTCATTACGTAATATTAGGGACGCCATTATAAATACTAATCCTCCAATGCTAACCGAAGCTATTAATATGGTCAAACTATGCTCTAAATAGCTTTGTATTGTCAATATTGCAATTATCATGAATCCAGTAGCTAAAATTGTTTTGCCAATACTTTTAATTATAACTTTTTCATTGATGGTTTTAATACGTTTACGTAGTAGCCAGCCTAGGACAATCACTTGAGTGAGTGCAAATGCCACAAATCCCATGGCAAGTCCACTGACGCCGAGAAATTTTACAGCAGTGAAGCTAACTATAACATTAATAATGGTAGCAAATATTGTTACTTTAACTGGGGTAATTGTATCGTGTTGAGCATAGAAAGTGCGAGCGAAAATGTGCTGTAAGCTTTCTAATGGAATTGATAGTGAGAAGATTGTCAGAGTCATGCCCGTGGCAACTACTGCTACATTGGAAAATTTTCCAGTACCCAGGAATGCATCAATTAATGGTTTTGCAATTAAAGCTAAGCCAGCACCTGCAGGAATTGTAAAAAATAAAACTTGCTTAATGGCTTTTACAATATCATCACGAAATTTATCAATATTGCCTTTCGCGTAATGAATTGAAATTGCAGGAAATAAAGCAGTTGCTAATGCAATGCCAAATAAACTAACTGGTAAGCTTTGGAAGTTTCGCGCCATATTAAATATAGCCACACTACCAACAGCTAAGCCGGAAGCAATAGCAGTGAACATCCATAGATTTGCTTGCCAGGTGAGTAGGCCAACTATTCGGGGAAGCATTAGTTTTACAGTTTTTTTAATTCCGGGATGTTGCCAAGGCCAAGGTTTGGTTATGCTAAATCTTTCCCACAGCCAACCTGCCTGCCATAATTCTATGATCCGAATTATCATATGTAGAGCTGCTCCGATTACCACGCCCATAATTGCTCCGGTGATGCCGTAGCGGGGTGTTAGAAATACTATTCCAAATACTATTCCAAAATTGTATAAAACAGGTGATAAGGCATAACTTATGAAGCGTCGTAATCCTTGCAAGGCACTACCAAATAATACACTCACGCTGAAAAACAATGGTGAGAATAGCATGAGACGAGTAGTTGATGTCAATAGATCGTGTCGGGTCTCATCAAAACCTGGTGCAACTAATTGAGCTAACCATGGCATGAGTAGCCAAGCTATTACAGTTGCCGTTATTATTAGTAAGCCAATCAAATAGAGAATTCTATTTGTTAGTTCCCACGTCGCTTTTTCTCCTTGCTTGTGCCACCAACTAGTGAATACTGGAACAAAGGCTGTGGTTAGAGCTGCAGCGAATACACTCATGATGGCGTCAGGAATAATGAAGGAAGCACTAAACACATCTAGTTCTGCTCCAGCTCCAAATTTTCCTGCTAATAGACGATCTCTAATTAAACCGAGTGCATAACTAGCAATTGATGATGTTGCAAGTAAGCCAGCACTAAAACCAATAGTTCGACTTATTTTCATTTATTGTTCAAATCGATATATTCTTTTATGTCCTTGATTGAGGTATTCTACAGTACCATCAAAAACAACAAGATCTGAGTAGAGGAATCGTTCTCGGCTATCTGGTTCATGCTCAATGATTGGTAAATCACAACCACAATTCTTACAATTAGGATGAGAATTGAATAAGAATAATCCTCTACATTCGCAGATAGGGGCCTGACTTTCAATGATGCTCATAGATTTACGTCTACCCCATTTTGTGCGAATTTTAGCATGATCCTGATCACTATATTTTTCATGATATACATTATTACATTTCGTACAGTAAAGATGAGGACCAGCTTCCTTAACAGTGTAGATATGAGACGTGGTATTACAAGTATCGCATTTTATAGTCTTTATGCTACTTGAGGGAATTGGTACAATTTCTTCCATTAACGTAGTTTATCAGGGCTTGAATAATAAGCCAAGATCGGCTAAGATGATATCCTTATGAGTCAAGATATTGAGAAAATAAAGCAAAAGCTTGACATAGTGGAATTATTGCAAGAATATTTGCAGTTAAAACAAGCTGGATCTAACTGGAAAGGGTTATGTCCATTTCATAATGAGAAATCTCCATCTTTTATGGCCAGCCAAGAAAAGCAAATTTGGCATTGTTTTGGCTGTGATAAAGGGGGGGATATATTTGCCTTTATCCAGGAAATTGAGGGTGTAGAATTTGGTGAGGCATTACGTATTTTAGCATTACGAGCAGGTGTAGAATTACAATCTTATCGGCCAGAACTAACAACTCGTAAGACTAGTTTGTTAGACATTATTGAACAAGCAAAAACATTTTTTCAAGAAAATCTAAAATCAGATCCTGTTGCCGAACATGCGCGACAATATCTTGTTGAACGTGGCATTACAGAAGAATGGCAGGAAAAATTTGGTTTAGGGTATAGTCACGATTCATGGGACAGATTATTTTCTAGGTTAACAAAATTGGGAGTAAGTGAAGCAGATTTATTCGCAGCTGGTTTAGTGGTAAAGAAAAACAATGGCGTTGGATATTATGATAGATTTCGGAATCGATTAATGTTTCCCTTATATGATATCAACGGAGCTGTAGTTGGTTTCACAGCACGTACATTGAGCGCAGATGAACCTAATGCAAAGTATATTAATTCTCCGCAGTCAGATATTTACGATAAATCGAGAATTGTTTATGGGATGAATTTAGCTCGTCAAGCTATTAAACGTTTAGGGGCAGCTATTGTAGTAGAGGGAAATATGGATGTGGTATCAGCACATCAAGCTGGTTTTCCTAATGTTGTAGCAACATCGGGTACAGCATTCACAGAACAGCAAATTATTTTAATAAAGAGATACTCAGAAAATCTTTTATTGGCATTTGATATGGATGATGCAGGTAATCAAGCAGCGCAACGAAGTATAGAAGTTGCTCTTCAGCAGGGAATGAACGTTAAAGTAATTCAACTTCCAGAACAGTACAAAGATCCAGATGAATGTGTTCAAGCAGATCCGGAAGCCTTTCGAGAGGCAATTCGGAATGCGATGCATATTTTGGATTTTTACTTTCTAAGTATTACGAAGCCGTTGGATTTAAGTAGAGTGGAACATAAAAAGAAGGCTGTCCAACAATTAGTACCAATTCTGCGGAACATTTCAGACACAGTGGAGCAGTCTCATTACATACAGCAGTTGGCAGATTTAGTTCGGGTGGATGTAGGTATAATTCAACAGCAAGTAGCCGCTCAGCAGAAGAGTATTCGTTCGGTCCCAGTAGCTGAGAAGATTAGTGGTGTCGTTAAGGCAAGTCAACCAAAAAAGGAGAACCGTTATTCTAGGCTTTCGCGACAAGTTATTGCGCTAGCATTGCTTATTCCAGAGCAATTTAAGTATTGTGTTGATTATTTAGATCCTGAATATTTAGTAGATGAGGAAATTATTGAGCTTTACAAAAAAATGCTATCTTACTATAATAACTCAGGTCAATTGGATGAAAGTGGATTTATAGTGCAGTATTCAGAACATAAAAATTTATTGGATACGCTTAATCTTTTTGCTGAAAATATAGTTCCGGATAGTGATCCAAGTGTTGTACAGGAACAGATGATTTCTGATATCAAAATGCTTCACCGGGGATACACTAAACGAAGATCGCGTGAATTAGAATATCAACTTAAAGAAGCAGAGAAGAACAAGGATGAGGATAGAGTCACTCAGTTATTAGAAGAATTCAACTTACTAACTCAACAATTGTCAGAACAAGATAAATAAATGCCAGCAAAGAAAACTAAAACTAAAACTGCAAAAAAGAAGCCCGCGCTAAAATCAAAGCGTGCTGTTGTTAAACCTAAAAAAAAGGTTGCTAGAAAAAGCGTTACTGTAAAAAAGAAAGTTGCAAAGAAAAAGCCAGCAAAAAAAAGTGTTAAGGCCAAGAAAAAAACTACGCCGAAGGTAAAAAAAGTAGGTGGTGGTAAAAAATCTACTGGCAGAGTTTCTTTACCAGCAAAACAAGCGGATCCTGTAGGTTATGTGAGTACTGATTTTCCTGAAAAAGCAGCAATAAAATTAATAAAAAAAGCTCGCATGCGAAATTTTCTCACTGAGAATGAGATTTTGTATGTTTTTAATAATCTTGAAGACTATATAGCTGAGTATGAGCAGTGGTTAACTGATTTAGAGAAACAAGCTATTCAGGTGATTGAGACAGATGGCAGTATTCTTGGGATGGATGCAAAAAAAGTTGGCCTTTATGATGCTAACAAAGAAAAAGCTGGAAGAGCGGCGATGGATCTTTCTGATATATCAAGTGATTCCATTCAAATGTATTTGCGTGAAATTGGTAAGGTACCTCTATTGTCTACGGAAGAAGAAATTAGATTAGCTAAGCTGAAGGAAGCCGGAGATTTAGAAGGTAAACGTAAGTTGTTAGAAGCAAATTTAAGATTAGTAGTTAGTATTGCAAAAAAATTCACTGGAAGATCTTTATCTTTATTGGATCTAATTCAAGAAGGTAATATTGGATTACATAGAGCAGTCGAAAAATTTGATTATCGAAGAGGTTATAAATTTTCTACGTATGCTACGTGGTGGATTCGGCAGGCGATTACTAGATCTCTTGCAGATCAATCTAGAACCATTCGTATTCCGGTGCATATGGTGGAAACAATAAATAAATTTCAGCAAATTGAAAGATCGTTAATTCAGATTTTAGGAAGAGAACCGTTACCAGAGGAAATTGCTGCTGAAATGGGTAAGGAATTATCAAAGGTTCTTACTATTATTAAGATTTCACAAGATACAGTATCATTAGAAACTTCTGTAGGTGATGATGAATCTGAAGATTCTACGCTCGGTGATTTTATTGAAGATCAGAAAACAATATCTCCGGACAGAGCAGCCTCTTTGCAATTATTGAAAGATCATGTGTTCGCTATTATTAGAGAGTTGCCACCAAGAGAACAAAAGATACTAGAAATGCGCTTTGGATTGATTGACGGTGTATCTCATACTTTAGAGGAAGTTGGTCAGGAGTTTGGGGTTACCAGAGAACGTATCAGACAAATAGAAGCTAAGGCTTTAGACAAAATACAGCAACACGCTGGTATGCGAAAATTAAGAGACTATTAAGTAAAAAAACAGTGAAACCAAAAAGAAAGATTTACGCTGTTGGTGGTTTAGCTTTACCACCAGAAGCAAATGCATATGGATTAGCTCGTTATAGTAGATCTAGCAAACCAGTAAGTGAAACTTTTACTGAGATGGCAGAAAAAATCTTGCAGGGCGGAGAGTCCATGAAAAAGTTTTTTGAAGTTTTTTATTTTAAATATGGTCATGCTTCGATAGCAGATTTAGCGCATGTATCGATGGCTTTAGATAATATTTCAATGGTTGCTGCTATTGATGTGGTAGATGAGCAGTTATGGGATGGTCAAGAACGATCAACTAGATATCAAAAATATACTCCCGATGGAGTGCACGAGCCTGCAACTTTAAAAGGTAAACCAGATCAGAAGAAATCCTATCAAGCAGGGATAAAATATTTAATGGATAATTATCAGCGGACATATAAAGAATTATTGCCAGTTATTCGAGAAGCTAATCCATTACCAAAAAAATATTCAGAAGGAGCATACAAATCTGCTACAAGAGCAAGAGCATTTGATATTGCGCGTTATATGTTGCCACTTGGTTCTTATACTAGTGTTGGTCAGATTACATCTGGAAGAACTTTAGAAAAGATGATCTCTCGATTATATTCTAGTGAATATAGCGAGGTGCGAGATGTAGCTGATGATTTAAAAACGGCATGTTCTACTCCAATGTTCAATCCTTTTTCTAGGGAAATAAATTCAGCCTTAAATAGTTTGTCCGGACAAGTTAAATCAAATTCTGATGCATTAAAAAAGATTCGTCGTTTGAAGAAAGTTTTAACCACGGTACATCCATTGCCAACCTTGGTGAAATATACTGCACCAATTGATTATTTGATCAATACGAAAAAAGATTTAAAACAGGTTGCCAAAGAATATTTAAAGATAAAGACAGTTGATTCAAATCATGACGTTCAAGTTTTTGTTAATCAAGATCCGTTAGTAGAAGCAGTAACTACTTTGCTGTATTGGGTGACTGATTATTCTTATGATCAAATTCGAAAACAGGTGAATAGTTGGAGTCGGAAGAAACAAAATGAAGTGTATGAGGTTGGTGTAAGAAAACGTGGTAAGCATGATGAGCTATTAAAAGTGCTAGATACTCAAAGTATTACATTTGATTTATTAATGGACGTGGGATCTTATAGAGATTTACATCGTCATCGGCGCACAGTACAGATAGCGCAAGATTATACATATGACCATGGATATGATTGGCATGATGAATTAGAGAAGTATGGAAATCTTTATGAATATCAGGTGGTAATGGATGCGCATTCTGATATGGGAAAGAAACTAGGTAAGAAAAATCATGAAGTTGGAGTATATATGATGGCCATGGGACTTAAACGGCGGGCTTTATTCAAGATGGGTTGGAATCAGGTTGATTATATGGGTAAATTGAGAACCGGGGTAGGTAGACACGTATCTTATTGGAAAATGGCCTTACGCATGGTGGAGGAGGCTCAGAAAGTGTGTCCAGAGCGTGTACAACATATTCCAACAACCCCATTATCAGAAGATACAATTTATGAGCGTTAAATAAACGTTGACAGCATCGTAGCAATCATTTAGAATCTACGGTGCAATATTCAGGAGTAGCTTCAGCCAAAGGCTGATCCGCCTCTGGCGGACAGTGAAAAAGTAGTTCTTTCTCAATTTAATAATAATTTTTTATAAGTCGTAGTATGAACTATTAAATGTTATATAATATTTATGTGTTACGTAGTTTAAAGAATGGTAAGAGATATATTGGTAGTACTGAAAAAGATCCTAAAGAACGTTTACGAGAACACAACAGGGGATCGAATAGATGGACCAGATATAATAAACCTTTTAAACTTGTATACGTCGAGAGCTTTTCGTCCCGGACCGAGGCTAGAAAGAGAGAGAACTTTCTAAAAAGTGGTCAGGGCCGAAAATGGCTTGATGAGCAAAATCAGGAGTAGCTCAGTGGTAGAGCAGTTGACTGTTAATCAATTGGTCGCGAGTTCGAATCTCGCCTCCTGAGCCAATAAAAAATACCAGGTTATAAACCTGGTATTTTTTATTTTAAACTTTAAGTTTTATTTAGTAGTCTCAGTATTTTTTATTTTTGGAATGATGGTAAATAATAAATATCCTGAAGTAAGTAATAAAGTAATCACTGAAACAAACCATAGCGCAGGAGGAACTGGCGATTGTGGAGTTATTGTTACTTGATTTACAATTGAGTCTTCATTATTTGTGAGAATTATTTCATTATCTCCCTTTGCTAAAATGACGTTGGAGTTTTCAGGTTCAGTCGTGATTATTTCTCCAAGGGGAGCAGGATTCAGTCTAATTCTTACTGTTTCATGTGGCTGTAATTTGAGGGCTTGAATAGAGGTGTTCGTCATGGAAAAACGGTTTGGTATAAGTTCGGGTGATAGATATTTATTACCATCTTCAAGCATTCTGGCCTGCATTTTTTCAGGGTCTAATTTTTGTATTCCACTTCCTGTTAATTCTCTTTCTTCATATATAACTTGTTTATCCAATATGTATCCATAATAAGGAGTTTTCATCCATGAGCGATCTGATTTCCAAAGGTAATTTATTTCTGCTACTACTTGTTTTTCAACATTTGCATAAGAAATTATATAGGTAGAAGCTCGTTGCATCCAGATTCCAATAAATATAAAACTTGGCAATATTAGGATGATGGTTAATACTTTTTTATATTTAAATTTATTTAAAATAAATTTTATTCCTATACCGTTGTAGATTGCTAAACCTAAACCAGACAATGCTAGGTATCGTGCAGAAAATCTTATTCCATCATTAAAAATCCAGCGGATTGATTCCCAGATCCAGCCTATTGTACAGAAAGCAATACCAGATAAAAGTAAAGTGCCAGCAAAGATATATAACACACGATGTTTTTCTTCTTTCCATCCAATACCAAGACCAAGCAAGGCAAAGATAGTTGCGATTGGAGGTAGTGCTACATTACCCTCCCAAAAAGAATAAAAGTAACTAGTTTTGGTGGTAAAATCTTTTACCATTGAAGAAGGCCTGAAATCAATGAGTGCTAATAGCGCATCTTTGATAAAAATTACTGGTTCTGCAACAGTTGTTCTATCCATATCTAACACTATCCAGGAGTATATTTTTGGTATTGCTATTAGCAATGCAATTCCGATTATCAACAGAATATTTAATGCTAATTTTGTTTTTGATATTTTTTTAAAGTTTGTAGCAATTAAAGTAATAAACCATAAGATGCAAGCAGGAATAATAAAGAATACTAATGCATGAAAAGAAGGGCCTAGTATATATATGCCCGTAAGAATTCCTAAGTATATAAAAGTTTTGTTAGTTGGTTTTAGGATAAGTTTTTCGATGTAGATTAAAAATAATGGTAATCCTAGATACCATAAAAACATGTCATTGCCATTTATCAAATGCCAAACAATCGTGAGACTTAGTGTCCAAGCGCAACTAGCTATAATTGATGATTCAAAACCAACTTTAGGAGCAAGCCATCGATAGAAAGAATAGCATCCAATGAAACCCCAAAAAAATGCAGCGATCCGTAAGCCATACAAGGGTCCAAAAATAACAATTAGGATTGTTATTGGTGATAATAAACTTCCTTGAGGATCTTGCATAACCATCGATCCGCCATTATGAAAGTAAGAAAAAAATGGGAATTCTGCATTTTTAAAACCAAGATAAGTAATTTCTGCTGAAATTTCAGAAATTGTCCAATCAAATCCAAAACTTAATAATGCTATGCCAAGTAAAAATATACCGCACATTAAGGATACGCTAATAGGAATCAGAGTTTTTGCGTTTAAGTATTTATTTCTCTTTTTCATTTTCTTTTGGGTGAACGGTAACATATATTATATAACCAGCTGATAAGAGGAAAGTTATCACAGATATATACCAGGTAGCTGGGTGAACTGGTGAATTCGGAGAAATATCAACCTCGGCTAATTCAAAATCTTCATTATTTGTAAGGATTAATTCACCGTCTCCGTATTCTAAAGTTACATTCGAATTTTGTGGAGTAGTTGTTACATTCTCACCTAAAGGAGCTGGCTGTACTCTGATGTGGACAGTTTCATGAGGATTTAAATTATATGCATAAGCATGGGTGTTTGTAATTAACAAACGATTTGTTGGATATAATTCTGGTGAGAGAAAATTTTCTTCTCCTTTTTCTATAAAAAATTGATCCCAATAGTCATCATTTACATTATCCATACCACTACCAACTACTGAAATTGTATCAAACATCATTCCGTGACTACGGATGATATTCGTAAAATCTGTTTGCAATCTAGAAATATCACTTTGCCATAGTTCTGAAATAGGTAGTACAATATTACCTTTTTGTTCACCCACTAATATGGTATGTTTTGATGCAGCATTGATCCAGATGAGTGCAGATATAAAAATTGATGCTACTGCTATTATGGCAGAAGCATGTTTTAACTTACCTTTTAATTTAGTAGTCATGTAGTGTAAACCAATGCCAGATAAAATGGCAATCCCAAAACCACTAATACTTAAAAAACGAGCACTCGCTCGAAAACTGTTATTCGTAAGAGATGTAAATGCAGACCAGATAACATCACTTGAGCTAATAAGTATACCTATTACCAGCAATGAGCAAGCAAATGCATATAAGTGTCGTTTATCAATTTGTTTTTTCCATCCAATAAGCAATCCTATTAATATTAATAAGTTTGCTAGTGGAAAAAATGCAACATTTCCTTCGAAAAAACCATACCCTAAAAAAAATGCATTATCACGGTTGTCCTCTTTGTTAAAAACTTTAGTTATCGATAAAGGATTAATATCGATTAGAGCTAAAACAGCTTCATCCACATCGATTGATAGTGGCTTTGTTGATATTTGTCTAGACATGTCTAGTTGAGTCCAGGAATAAATTTTTGGCGAAGAAATTAGGGTGCCGAGAAGAATAATTGTCAGGATATGCAGTATAACTTTTAGCTTAGAGATTTTTTGATAATTTTTAATTAGTAAAAAAATGAACCAGACAAGTGATACTGGCAAGATTAAATATAGAATTGAATGAAAAGTTGGACCTAGAATATACATACCAAGAAGTAAACCTGTTAGTATACTGCTCCTCCAGGAAGGTTTTGCAAGAAGTTTATCAATAGCGATTAAAAAGAGTGGTAGACCAAGATGCCATAAGAACATTTCATTTCCTAGAATGATTCGCCAAAACATTCCCATGCTTATAATCCAGGCCGACGCAGCTAGTAAAGCCGGTGAAAATCCTATTTTTTTATTGAGCCAGTGATACATGGAATAAAATCCTGCAAAGCCCCAGAAGAAGCCTGCAAATCTTAGTCCTATTTGTGGTCCAAACATTAATATCCAAATAGTATCGATAGATAGGAGATGTCCTTGAGGATCTTGTATCAACATTGATCCGCCATTTTTAAAATAAGTAAAAAATGGAAATTCCTGATAATCTTTAAAACCAATATATATTGCCTCAGCAATAGATTCACTAATAGACCAATCCCAGTTAGAGCTTAATAGTCCAAGCAGAAATAGAAACATTCCTGATATTAAGGCTAATATTAGAGGAATTAGTGTTTTTCCGTTGGCTAGTCTACTGATATTAATTTTTTTCATTTAGTGTAGTTTATCACTTTTTTTTGGCTTAAGTAAGCTTTATATTATTTATTTATATTGATAAATCTGTTAAGATGAAAATAATTAATAAATAATATTTGGGATATGAAAAATATAAATTATGATTTAGTAAAACTTCTTCATCTAAAGATGGATAACGTCTGGAGATTAGAAAAGCATTATGTAGAAGATTCTGAGAAAGCTAAGTGTCATAGTGTACCAGCACTAAAACAAATTTTAGCAGAAGAAAAAAATCACGTAGATATGTTACGTGAAGAAATTTCTTTGCGCGCTCAAAACGATTTGTTCAATTAGATTTTAGTGAAGAAAATTACTAACAATTCTCAGAAGTTGAATTGCGACAACAATTCCTGCACCGATTGTTTCTACAGTTGCTAGAACTTTTTTTGTGGGTTCTTTATATTTGTCATCTACGAAAAGGTGTTTTGAATATGGATTAACAGGTGTAGATAAATAATCTCCTAATTGTTTTAGTGGTTTGTACTTATCTTGTGTGCTATGCATTGCTAGCATTTGTTCTATCTGGTTACTTAAGTTGGTATCTTTGGTGGTTTTCTTGTTTGTTTGTTTCCTTCTTTTATTATCTTGAAAAGCGTTGAACTCACCACGATTGAACCAAAAGCCACCACATTTTTTACAGTGATCAACAATGATAGATTTTGGAAAATTAGCATCTTCAAATAGGCTTAACTTTGTTTTATCGCGAGGACACACAAGATCCATATTGTTAATTATGCTGTTCTCTGATAGTTTTTGCGAGTCTAGATTTGAAAGTTTATCAGCACCACCATGTTTTACCTCAAAAGGCTCTGAATTATCAAACCAAGTACCACCACATTGTAGACACTGATCCAATACTATTTTGGCACCATAATGAGATTCTGTTTTTACAGGATTCATTTTTATTTTGCAGTTTGGACAATCCATGATCAATAGAATATTTAAGTATGAGCTTGGTATCTGGAATGAAGTGCAATGGCTAGAGCATGACTAATATTCAGCGATTCTAAATTTTTATTATGATTGATTGAAATGGAGGTTCCAGTAGTATCAAGTATAATTCCATTTCCTTCTGATCCTGCAATCAATATAATATCAGACGCAGTAGTTAATTCTTCAATATTTTTTCCATTTGATTTTTTTTCAAGCCGAAATATTTTTCTGGAAGCTGATAGTTTTTCTAGATAGGCATGACCGTTCGGACGATTCATTTTAAGCCAAGGAACCATAAACATAGCTCCGGCAGAGGAACGGATTACTTTAGGATTTGTAATATCTACTGATTCCAGTGCCAGTACTGTTGCATCGAACCCAGAACAGAGCCTGAGGATGGTACCGACATTTCCTGGATCTTGAACTCCATCTAGTACTACAATTGTTCTAGATTTTTCAATATCTAATTTTGCCCATTGTGGAATTCTGGCTACTGCAGCAATAGATTGAGGTGCTTGCGTGGATACTAACTCCTTAAAATACTCAGTATCTTCAACAGAAAAGGTATATTCGACCATATCTTTTGCCATAGCGATGCTTTTTTCGCCTTCAACCAAACATAGACCAGATTTGTCCCTGCCTTTGTTGGTATGTAATAATTTAATTTGATTGATTTTTACAAGACTTAACATAACTTGATACTAGCTGTTGATATTATTGTAGTCAATCATTAATGACAAATTAAACATTATTATATATAATTAAGGAGTTAGATAATTTAATAAGTTACAAAAAAATATGAAGAAGCTTTTATCAATACTTTTTAGCCTAGTAGTGGCTATTTTTGCTATTCCAGCAGTAGCTAATGCCGGAACAGCAGAACTTGTTAACATTAATCCTACGGCAACGGATTTAAGTCAGTATGGTGGCACAAGTGATGTTCCTGCGGGAACTCATTTAGATGTGTTTGGAGGGGTAATTGGAACTCAATATACGGCTGTATATACCGTTGATGCAGAACCAGCTATGGTGGTGCTAGTAGGTGCCGAAGAATTACAACCTTGGGTTTATGATGCTAATGCTGGAACATTAACAGTATATGTTGATTTTACTGGTTTTGCGGAAGGTATTGAATTTGGTGCTCCTTCAGCAAATTTAGACTTTGATATACCTGAAATACCAACGAGCCCAGATCCATTTAGTATAGCTGTTGTTTGGCCGGATGATGCAGGTAATGGTTTACCATCAGAAATGATTGGTACAACTATGGCTACTAATACTGATACTTGGAATATAATTCCTCCCGATGAAAATGATGCTAACTTTGGATTTGAACTATCCGGCCCTGCTGGATCCACTGTTAATTTTTACATGTTCATTCCTCAAGCTGTGATAGATTTATTGAGTTCATATAGTGATACAACATTAAATATTGAAGATTTGGCTGTTTCATTAAATGATGAACAAGCAACATTAGCAGTAACTGAGAATACAGAAAGAGGTGGTGCTGATGTGGATATTAGTGTGTTAATGTCTGAAACTAAAACTGTAATAAGTTCATTATCTGCTTCTACAGCAGCTACATCAATCACTGTTGCAAGAAAGAAACCAGTTAGTATTGCTGCAACAAAAGGAACGATCAAGAAAGGTAAATATACAAAAATATTTGGCTGGATTAGGAGTGGAAAGAAGGACAAGCGCGTAACTTTATGGAAGAAAGTAAAAGGTACAGATACTTTTGTAAAATTCAAATCATTGCGCACTAATAAGAAAGGAAAATATTCTCATCGAATGAAGCCCGGAAAAACACAGGTAATTAAAGCGAAGTTTAAAACCAAGGTTGCTAAGAAAAAAATTACCGTAAATTAGTAATTAATAAATTAAAACCCCCGCTCAACGGGGGTTTTTACTTAATAAAGCTTGTTTAATAAATAAATAATTGCTAGTCTACTAGCATGTTTGCACTTATTCATCATCAAAAAAAGCGTCATCGTAAAAAAAATAAGCCACATCCAATTACAGAGCATCCAACTTTCAAAAAGTACATTGATAGAGTTGTTTACGTAGTTGCATTCATTGGCCCTTTGATGACAATTCCACAAATTACGAAAGTTTGGACGGAGCCTGGAGCAGAAGGTGTATCTGTCATTTCTTGGAGTACATATTTTGGTTTAAATTTCTTTTGGCTTACATACAGTATTTTACACAAAGAAAAGCCATTGATACTTACTTCTGTTTTATGGATTGTCGCTAATGGTTTAGTAGCTCTAGGAGCTATTGTTAATGGGTAACTGGCAGATTGGTTTAGAAGAAGCGTAGCTTTGCTAGTTTTGCTAACATATTGGCTCCAGTTTTTAGGAAATTACCGGTAGATCCTAACATTGCTGATCCTGGCTTATCTACCCAAATAGTAGGAATTTCTATTATATCGGTTTGAGCTTTTTTTAGTTTCCATAATAGTTCTACATCAAAGGACATGTCTGCATGTTTTAATTCTGGGAGAATTCGCTGAATAACATTTCTTTTAAATAGTTTGGCACCACATTGGGTATCAGAGTAAGGCAATTGAAAGAGTAGCTTAACGAATAGTATATATGCTCTGCTCATTATTGTCCGTAGTGTTGATTGACGATTTATTATTTGTGATTCAGGTAAAAACCGTGATGCAATTACACCATCATGACCGTCGATTGTTTTGATTAGTTTTTCAAATTCATCAGGTTGAGTTGCATTATCTGCATCTACAAATCCTACAATGTCCGCCGTAGATTTTTTCCAGCCCTCAATAATTGCTGCGCCTTTTCCAATTGCTTCTGGAATATTTATGATGGAAATTATTTCAGGATGATCTTGCTGAAATAATTTCACTATTTCATGCGTATTATCAGTACAACCATTTAGCACAATTGTTAATTGTGTATTATTAGAAAAAAAATTAGCATATTGGGAAAGAGTATCACTTATGCGATGCTCTTCATTATATGCTGGAATGATAATATCAATTTTATTCATTATATGAAAAATTCTACTTTATAGTACCGCTTTAATATAACAACAGCAAGTGTATAGATTATTATAAAACATAAATTTAATAGCTAGTTTTAGCTAAAAAATATTAATTAATCTTTACACTTGAAAGCTTAAAAAAATATTGTATACTAGAAATATTATGACAAATCAAAACAATAACACCCCAATTTCCATAGTTGTCGGATTGTTATCTGGCATTATTGCTGCGTCAGTTGTGTGTGCAACTGTAATTGGCAGTATTTATTTCAATCCTGGATTAATATCTCAGTGGCTAGATGCTAATCAAGACGTGGAGTCAGCGCTGGCTTTAAATGATGATCTAAATCTCACAAGTGATAACAAAAACATTATCACTCAGGAAGATATGGTTATACAATCTGTTGAAAATGTACAACCAGCTGTTGTTTCAATTGCGATTAGTAAAGATGTTCCGATTATTGAGCAATATTACGAAGAAGATCCTTTTGGTGGATTGTTTGGTCCGGGTAGTGGCTTCCAGATTCCGCAATATCGTGAAAATGGAACTGAAAAACAAGAAGTTGGAGGTGGATCTGGTTTTTTGGTATCAGCAGATGGTCTAATAGTTACTAATAAGCATGTCATTGATGATCCTCAGGCAGAATATGCAGTTACATTAATGGATGGTACCCAATATACAGCTAGTGTGGTAGCACGTGATCCCTTAAATGATATTGCAACTATAAAAATAGAAGGAAATGATTTTCCATTTTTATCTTTTGGTGATTCCGATCAAATAAAGTCTGGGCAAACAGTTATTGCAATAGGAAATGCTTTAAGCGAATTTGATAATTCAGTATCAGTTGGAGTTGTATCTGGCCTTGCTAGATCAATTGTTGCAGGAGACGGATTTGGTAGCTCAGAATTATTAGATGATGTTATTCAAACAGATGCTGCAATTAATCCTGGTAATTCCGGAGGACCACTACTTAATTTAGACGGTGAAGTTATTGGTGTTAATGTAGCGGTGGCTTTTGGTTCAGAGAATATCGGATTTGCTTTGCCAGCGAACACTATTAAAAATGTAGTAAATTCAATAAAAGAAACAGGATCTATTTCAAGGCCATATTTAGGGGTACGTTTTATTGCGATCACTCCGGAATTAGTAGAGGCAAATAATATGACTATAGATTATGGAGTCTTAGTTTTACGTGGAGAAACACCAACGGATTTAGCTGTTATGCCAGGATCACCAGCTGATAAAGCAGGAATCGTAGAAAATGATATAATTACTGAAGTTGATAATCAAAAGATTAATCCGGAGAATCGCTTAGAAAAGATAATTCAAAAGAAACAAGTTGGAGATAATGTTAGTCTTAAAATATTACATGATGGAGAGGAAAAGGAAATTAAGGTTACTTTAGAAGAGCTTAAAGATAATTAGTAAACACGACAATATGGGATTATTCGACAAGGTTAAGGGCGCAATGAACATTGGTGGCGCAAAGTTAAGTTTGGAAGCACCAAACGTTGTTCAAAATGGCGAAACAATAGAGATAAAAGTATCAGTATTAGGTGGTAAATTAGAGCAAATAATTACCGGAGTAGAAGTTGTAGTTAATCAAAGAGATAGTTGGACTGAAACAAAATTAGGCGGTGAAAGAAATCAAAAATGGAAAGATACAATTTTAGCTAAGAAAGAAAATACAGAAAAATTTACTTTAACTCCTGGAGAAAATAAAGAATTCATATTTTCTATTCCAGTTAATGCTATCTCTGGAGGTTCTGATCAAGAAGGAATGTTGGGTACATTAGCTAAGTTAAATAATATGGCGCAAAGTAAAAAACATGAGTGGCATATAAAAGCTCAGGCAAAAATTGAAGAATCGATTGATGCTTCAGAAAAATCTGATTTGACCGTACAATTTTAACTAGCAGGTTTAGTTATTTTAAGTTTATCTTCTGGATATCTTCCTAGGAGGATTGCTATTAATGAAGATATTACAACTGTTCCTAGTAGGATTAGATATTGTTGGTGATCGATGATACCTTTTTCTATTCCAATGGTAGCAGCTACGATTCCTATACTCATGGGCGCATTGAATAAAATAGCTGTAATCCTAGCTCTTTTTTGAAAATTCTTTTTTGCAACAAGATAAGTAACTATAAAAGTGATTGAGAAAGAAATAGTAACAAGTGCTGCTACTTGCCAAAATACTCCTCCAAATTCAGTTAATGATATTCCAAAGCCAGTGGCAAAGAAGAAAATTGGAGTTAGAAATCCAAAACTAATTGCTTCGATTTCATTTTTTAGGGTTGCATGGTCTTCTACATACTTCGCTAGTAACATTCCAAGAATAAATACTATTAATATAACATCAACACCACTGCCACTTGCTAGAAATTCTGCTATTAGTAATATCGCTAAAATAAATTTTATGGAGATATTTTCTGTAGTAGATTCTTGAAATGGATGATAGCTTTTTTGTAAATATCCATAACCGAGAGTTGCCAAGATTATAAAAAATAGAACGGCTAGCACTGTCCATGTGATATCTGAGTAATAGAGGCCTAATATCACCATGGAGATAAATTCTGTAACCATAATGGAAGATAAAATCAATTTGCGACGTGGTCCTAAAATTCCTTTTCTTCTTAATATTGTATAGATAATGCCAACTGATGAAGTTGATAGCGCAAGGGAAAATAAGATTGTTTGTTGGAATGATAAATCAAAAAGAATATAAACTGCTAATCCAATTACTGCAAAAGGAATTGTATATGAAATAATACCAATTTTTATGCTTTCTTTACCTTTTTGTTTAAGAAACGACAGGTCAATTTCTAACCCTGCCATGAACATCTGGGTAATTAATCCAAGTTCGGATAAGGTATTTACTAGCTCTGGTAATTCAATTGGAAAAATATTTCCAATTATAACTCCAGCAGCAATTTCCATCAAAGCAGTAGCTATTCCGCTCTTCCAGCCAATCACTGCAGCGACCAAAATGCTAATGGCAATCATCATGAGAAGTGTTTCATCCATGGGCAGTACGATATCATAAAATTATCAAGTTTTCCACAATGTATTTTAAAAAAGCCAATAATGGTGTATAGTACACTCGATCTAATAATTTAGGTAAAAATCACACCTATGGCTAAACCAATGACAAAAAGCCAATTTATGGCTGCGCTAGCAGAAAAATCAGGCATGTCCAAAAAGGAAATGACTGAAATGTGGGAAGTATTTGTAAGCATGATTTATACTCATGTAAAAGCAGATGGAGAAGTAACATTACCAGGACTTGGTAAGGTACAGAAAAAGGATCGTAAAGCACGAATGGGACGTAACCCAGCAACTGGTGAATCTATTCATATTCCTGCAAAGACAGTGTTAAAGTTTAGAGTATCTAAAGCTGCTAAAGATGCAATCTTATAATAGACATTTATCTATTTACAAGGGCGCATGTGCGCCCTTGTTTTGTTTTTGACTTTTAATAAAAACCTTGTTTTAGCCTTCTGAATCGTGTATAATCCCATTTGAAAGATATAAAAATTTATCAATTACTAAATGCAAAAAATATACTTAATAGCATCATTAGTGGCAGGATTAACTTTGTTATCTGGATGCATACAATCTACAGTAGAAACAACCTCTGAAAATATAAATACTTCAAATGACATTGAGAATATTGTTGATATTGCATCAGAAAATCCAGGACAAGATGCAATGGTGACTGAAACAGGAGTTGAAATTATTAGTGATGATGGATTAGAAGAAAAGACTGTAACAGAAATTGAAGGTAATGTTAAAGAATTTAATATTGTGGCTACACAATATAATTATGAACCCAGCACCATTACAGTAAATGAAGGTGATACCGTAATTATTAATTTTACCAGTACTGATGTTGAGCATGGTATTAGTATTTCAGAATTTGGTGTTAGTGAGGTAGTATCACCCGGTGAAATTACCAAGATAGAATTTATTGCTGATAAATCTGGAACTTATACTATGTCATGTAATGTTTATTGTGGTTCTGGTCATAGTTCTATGGAAGGTACTTTAATAGTAGAGTAATTAATTAATAAATAAATCATAAATATGAAAACATATTTCAAGTTCGGTGCACTATTCGTTGCATCAGCAGCGTTAGCAGGATGTTCTTTGTTTGGCGGGCAAACAACAACTCCTTCTACCACTACACCAACAAAAGTTGGAGATGCAAAAGTAGAGCAACCAGTTGTAGCTACAACTTATAAAGTTGGAGAAGATGCAGTGGCAGGTGATATTACTCACTCCATAACATCTGTTGAACTATTGGATGAAATTCCAATTGATTATACTCTTGAACAATGGGATTTAATTGCAGAAGCACTTCCTGCTGATGATGGATTTCAATGGGTTCACCTTGAAGGTGAAGTTACAAACAATTCAAAAGAATCTCAATCTGTTGATTCTACGTCTATAGTTGTTATGGATGCAGATGATAATGAGTTCTCTGTTTCTACTGATACTACAATTTATGTAGAGGACGATATGTCACCAGTTTATATTACTGTACAACCAACTCAAACAGTTGGATGGGATGGATACTTTTTAGTTCCAGCTGATGCAGAAGGATTAACTGTTAGGGCTAATGATTTATCATTCTTACCTGAAGACGAAGTAATGATCGATTTAGGATTATAAAAAAATCTTAATATAAAAACACATGCTACGTAGCGACGCGATTTATCGCGTCGCTACACCATACGGCATGTGTTTTTTGTTTGCTAAAATGTTTATTCTGTTTCGTCTACCGCTTCAACTTTTGAATCATCTGATTCTTCATCTTCCACCGTACCTACTTCAACTGTTCCACTAGTTCCTGCTGGTAGATCGAACATTGCATTTGCAGTTTCTATGAATTGAGCATTAACTGTTTGTTGCGTACAACTATCAAGATCATTATATCCCTCATTTACAGTGATTAACGCGCCGTCAGCAGTGTATTCAACTTGGCGTAATCCAACTGATGCTGGAATTCCATCACTGTAGTCCGATTCGTCGCTATTTGGGCCATGCATCATAGTTAGGATAGTTTCCCCATATGGGTCATCCCCAAGCTCTACAGTGCGTTCAACTGCTTGTACTTCACCACAATCAGAGGTTGATGTTGGAAAGTATAACGTGATTGTTTCACCTTCTTCACTAGTTTTTGTATCATCCGCATTTTCTTCGTCATCTTTAAGTTCGTCTTTTTTAATTTTATCGTCTAGTTCAGAAAGATCATCAGCGCCCATAATATCTGTATCTTCAATTTTATCCAGCTTTTCATCAAGATCAAATAATTCCGTATCATCAATATTTAATGATGGTTCTAAATCTGCAACTGTTTTTGTATTCGTATTATAATTGTAGTTGGTGTTAACGTTAGTGTTAGTAGTTGTTACGATTTCTGTATTCGTATTTTTTACTGCTGTTTCATCTTCGGAATCAGCTGTAATGAGTAAATATATAAACCAGCCGATTAAACCTACTAGGCCTACTATTATGATGCTTAAAGTTACGTACAAAGCCTTTGAGTTGGGCGTCGCGGTTGGTTCTATACTAGATTTTTTTCTGGCAGGTGCAGTTGCACCCTTATTGATTGGGGTTTGATTAGTCATATCATCAAGTATAACTCTATTTTTAAAAATATCATAATCCATTCCTTGACACATTATATTTTTTCACTTAACATAATCGTTACCTATTAAAGGGATCTTTAAAAAACACTCAGGGGAATCCGGTGATGCATCGTAAAAGATGAGAAATCCGGACTTATGCATAATTATTTTATAATGTATAAGCTTAGTTCTAAATATTAGAACTGGGGCTGTGCCGCAACTGTAACTTGGACATTTTTCTGACAAAAAATGAACAGGAAGCCAGAATACCTGAATTTAACATCTATTTTACTCTCGAGCAGGAGTTGATGTATGCAATCTGTGATTATTCCAATTCAAATTGCTTACAAAAACCTGCTTCAAGCAGGATTTTTTATGAACAAAAAAATTACATTATTAATTCAGATATTCATAGTTTTAACTATAGTTGTTACTGCTAGTTTTTTATTGTGGCAACAGGCTGATCCTACATTATCTCATCAGGAATCCTCAGGATTGAATAAATTGGATAATAGTGAGAGTTACGAAGTAGAAGCTGATCCATTATCAGCTGAAGTAATTGAGCAGGAGTTGGAAGTTGGGGCCGAGGAGATAGTTATTGAAGAAGTTGTGGATTTGGATAGTGCAAGTGAATATATAGAGGAATCTATTTCGGAAACAAGTGTTGTAGAGGAGTTGGCGCAAGTAGATTTATCAGCAGAGATAGATCAAGATGCAGAAATCAATACTGATATAGTAGTAATAGAAGAGATTATTACAGAACCTATTAACGAGGCAAGCGAAACAGATGTTGGTGAGAGTAATGATCAAGAAGAAGAGTTTGTAGAGACAATTACTGTACAACTTACAGCAAGTGGTCCTGGTGTGAGCTATAATTTTGCATTGGACGTAACAGCAGGTGATACTGCAGAAGATGTAATGCTAACAGCGCGTAAAGAAGGCTTTAAATACAGCGCGACAAATTTTCCTGGTTTAGGAAATTTCGTGGAATCGATTGGTGGTGTTTCTTCCGATGAAAAAGCAGGTATTTATTGGAAGTTTTATATTAATAATTCGCTAGCTTCTGCTGGTATCTCTTCTCAAAAGGTATTTGATGGCGATGTTATTGGTTGGAAGTTTGAAAAATAATAAATTAAGTAATAATAGATATGAAAAATTTTCTTAAGTATTTATCAATCAGTTGTACGGTAATATTTTTTGCAGGCATTGCACAAACCGCAGTTGCAGCAGAGTATGTTGGTGCTAATGTTCGTATTGAAACTCCAGATGGTACGTTTTACAATAGTTCCGTTTATTCAAATGGTTGTACGATAACTGATAGTGATGGTGCAGAGCACGTTATTGATAGTGCTACTGCAGTATGCATGCTCGATGCTGCAGCTATGGACGGAGGTTTTGATTACGTTATGAAAGATAGTTCATTTGGTTTGTATTTGAATCAGATTGATACATATGAATCTGATTCAAATTTTTGGTTGTTTTATGTGAATTTTGAATCTGCAGCTGTTGGATTGGCAGATTATCAAGTAACTGATGGCGATGAGATTTTACTAACTTTTGGTTCATGGCCAAATACACCTTTAAAATTACGTGTACGCAAGAAGCAAATAACACCTGGCCAATCAATTTCTGCACGAGTAAAGGAATATAGTGATGTTAGTGGAGCTTTTGAGCCAGCTGAAGGAATGTCAGTAATGTTTGGCAATGAGGTTGTAACAACTAATGCAGATGGTTATGCGGAATATACACCAACATCATCTGGTGGAGATATTGATGTGTATGCAATTAATAGTGGGTACACACGTTCTAATACTGCGACGATTCGGACGATGAAAAAGAATTCTACATTAAAAAAATTAGCAAAGTCCGATAAGGAAACCATGGCAAATTCTGGAATAGATTATTTATTGAGTCAGCTGGATGAAAATGGAATGGTGTCAGGATCACAATCTACAACAGAATGGACTGCAATAGCTTTAGCGTCTGCGGATCAAACAAATGGTGATATAGAACAAGCGGTATTAAAGTATGAGCCAACAGTTTCATCTGGAGCCTTGGAGCTGGCCAGACACATTTTAGCACTTGAAGCACTTGGTCAAGATTCACGTGACGTAAATGGAATTGATTTTGTAAAACGTTTAAAGAGAACAAGAACAGCAAACCAATTTGGTTCTAAGTTATATGTGAATGATGATATATTTGCTGGGCTAGCATTGTTAGCAGCTGATGAACCTTTTAATTCAGAGGCGCTAGCGCAGGCTTTAACGTATACAAATAAAAGTATCAATGATGATGGTGGAGTTTCTTTTTCTGTAAACGCTGAAGAAAGTGATGTAGACACGACAGCTTATTATTTACAGTTACTAGGTGCAGTGAGAGGGCAGGACGATGTTACTGGTGTGCGATCCAAGAATGTTCGTAGAATAACATTACAATTTATAAAGAAACAACAAAATTTAGATGGAGGATGGTCATATCAGAGGTCGTCTACGCAAAAAGTTGTATCAAATTCATCAACTACTGCAGTTGCTTTACAGGCAATAAAAAGTGTTGGTAAAAAACCTGGTAAATATTCTAGAAATAAACGGCACGGTTATAATTTTTTAAAGGCTGTCCAAAGAAAAACTGGGGCATTTAAGTATGATCAGGATGGCAATCAAAGTGTTGAAGTTATGAATACTGTTTATGCTGTTCCTGCGTTATTAAAGGAGCCATTACCTATCAAGAAATAACAGTAATAGCAAAGGTGTTGTGCTATAATACAGGCATGACACTATTATCATCGTTGAATTTACCATTAGGATCAGATATCATCCCATTTTCTTTACCTGGAGTTGATGGTGTCGTACATTCAGTGGAATCATTCAAAGAATCGAAAAATCTTGTAGTTGTTTTTACCTGCAATCATTGTCCGTATGCGCAGGCAACAGAGCCATACTTGCTGGAGTTAGCGCATAAGTATTCAGTTGCAGACGTAGCATTTGTAGCTATCAACTCGAACGATGCTACTACATACGTAGATGATTCATTTGTAGCTATGCAGAAGAGAGCAACGGACATGGAATATCCTTTTCCATATTTATATGATGAATCACAGGAAGTTGCTAAAGCATATCAAGCTCAGTGTACTCCAGATATTTATGTTTTTGATTCAGCTAGAAGATTAAGATATCATGGGAGAGTGAATAATGTTCGTACCAAAGATGATGTGGCAGAAACTCATGAATTACAAGATGCATTGGATGTGTTGTTAAAAGGAGAAGTGCCGAATGAAAATCAAAAATCATCAATGGGTTGTTCAATTAAATGGAAACAGTGAAAATATGAAAAAGAATCATGTAAAGATGGAGTACAATCAGATTACCCCAGATATTTTTTTAGGAACAAATATGTGTTGTACTATGCATTATAGTAAGTTAAATAAAATTGGGCTTGTAGCAGACCTGAGTTTAGAAAAGGAACAACATGAACATCCAAAGGATTTAGTATATTATTTATTACTTCCTGTTACAGATAAGTTTCCTCCTAGTTTGAAACAATTGCGGGTGGGAGTGAAATTTATTGAAAGAGTTGTGCTAAATAAAAATAAGGTTTATATCCATTGTAAATTTGGGCATGGAAGGAGTCCTACAATGTTAGTAGCCTATTTTATTGCTCAGGGAATGGGCATTGATGAGGCAGTTGCATTGATAAAAGGACGCAGGCCAGAGATACACTTAAATCAACGTCAAATAAAAGCTTTACAGCAGTATAAGAAGTCTTTACAAGTTCAATTATAGTTAGAAATTTGGCTGGCAAGCAATATTGTTACTGGGTCTTTTTTTAGTAGAGTTTTTGCATATTTTCTGATATAATCAACGAAATTATGAGCACTGCTAGTAAGAACAAAAAGGAAAATAATCCGGATGCTCTGATATCCGAGATAGATACTATATTAAATCAAACTCTTTCTAAGGCTATTCTAGATAGCATCATGGAGGGTGTGATTATTTTAGATAAAGAACTGGATATTCATTACATGAATAATGCTGCAGAGACGATAACTAGAAGTATCGCGCATAGTTATAATGATAAAAAAATTGATGAGTTGATGAAATTAGTAAATCAGGATGGTGATATTGTTTCCTGGCCATTAGAAGATGTTGCCGAGCAAGGTAGCACTCATAATCAAGTTTCTGATTATTCTGTAGAATTACATGATGGTAAAGTTTTTTCTATTAGCTACAGCGCTGCACCCATGCATTTAGCAGATGGTACTATTGCAGGAATGACAGTTATCTTTCGGGATATTAGTCAAGAAAAAGAGTTAATGCGATTAAAATCTGAGTTTGTATCTATTGTGTCGCACCAACTTCGGACACCTGCGTCCACAGTGAAGTGGTATATTGAGGCTTTGTTGGATAATAGACATGGCAAAGAATTGAATGCCTGGCAGATATCAAAGTTGCAACAATCATATCAAAGTAATGAACGCATGATAGATTTAATAAACGATTTATTAAATGTGTCCAGATTAGAGTCGGGACGGATTGATGTTCATCCGGAAGAGCTAAATCTTAGAGTGCTATTTGATGAAGCAATTAAGGAGATGGTTCATTTTGCGAAAGCACATAATATAGAATTACATAATACAATATCCAAGGACATCCCGTTGGTTTATGCTGATAAGGGCAAGATAAGAGAGGTTATTATAAATTTCTTAAGCAATGCTATTAAATATACTAAATCGGGTCATCATACAATAACAATTGGTGCTGAGCAGAACGCTGACGCTATTGAATATTGGGTTAAAGATGAAGGAATTGGTATTCCTAGTAAAGATATTGCCCATATTTTTGAGAAGTTCTTTCGGTCGGATAATGCAATAGAATCACAAACCGAGGGCTCTGGTTTAGGCCTTTATATTGCCCGACAGATAATTTTGTTGCATAATGGAGATGTTAGGATTGAATCTGTAAAAGATGAAGGAACAACAATTTACTTTTCATTACCATTTAATAATAAAAAAGCATAGATGAATATAAAACCACAAGACTATTCTATCATTGTTGTTGAAGATGAATCTTTTTTATCAAAAATTCTGGCAGAGAGATTAAATGATGAAGGATTCAAAAAAATAATCGTGGCAAGTAACGGAGTAGAAGCCTTGCAAAAAATTAAAGATGATCAGCCAGATCTTATTTTATTAGATATGATTTTACCAAAGATGAATGGCTTTGAAGTATTAGAAGAATTAAAGAATGATGATAAATTGAAAAATATTCCAGTTTTAATTCTTTCGAATTTAGGGCAAGATAATGATATTGAAAGAGCAAAAGAATTAGGAGCAGATCAATATATTGTTAAAAGTAATTTTTCAATGCATAAAGTGATGGCTAGTGTTACTGAGATGTTGGAAAAAGTTGCTAAGTCATAAAACCTTATGGGTTATAAAATAAAATCTTTTGGTTTTAAAAATGGTTATACGAGTATAGAAATTTTTCTGGTAGTTGGAGTGTTAGTACTGTTAGGGGCCGTGGCATTTATTGCAATTAATCCGGAGCAAAAAATAGATTTAGCTCAGGATGAAACAAGGCGAGAAGATGCATATGCCTTGCTAAATGCTTTCTTTGATTATTCAGAAAAGCATGAAGGCGCATATATTCCTGGAGTACAAGCAAATGGGGATGTTCACATGATTGCAACTCAAACTAGCCCTGATTGTATAATTAATAGTTGTAACGTTGATTACTGTACAGATTTTTCCGCTTTAATATCAGAAGGCTTTTTAGTTACAATGCCATTTGATCCAGATGGTTCTGGTTTATATAGCCCCGCAGTTGGAGCAACTGGATATACATTGAGTGTATCAAGAAATGGCAATGTTACTGTTGTAGCATGTGGGGCAGAAGAGGACATTATTTCTATCAAGCGTTGATTTTTTTATTTGGAATTAAGGGAAGAATTCGTACGGGTTTTTTCTTTGATTTCTTGGTAGGAGTGTTAGTTTTATCCCAATGTATTAAGTTTTAAAAGTTTGTTATAATAATAGTATATGTATTTAATCTTATGGTAATAACACCAAAAAAAATTCCTAAAAAGGCAATAACCGATAAGATGGACACTTCCTTTTTAGCGGCCATTGTCCAATCTTCTGATGACGCGATTTTAGGTGTGACGTTGGAGGGAATAGTCAAGAGTTGGAATAAAGGAGCTGAAAAGATGTTTGGCTATACTGAGAAAGAAATTATCGGGCAGCCTATAATTGTATTATACCCTCAGGAACTTCTACAGGAACACGCAGATATTCGTTTAAAAATTAAAAATGGGTTGCATATTGAGCATTATGAAACCCAAAGAAAAAAAAAGGATGGTACTATTATTGATGTTTCTTTGAGTATTTCCCCAATCAAAGATGCGGTTGCAGAGGTGATAGGCTCTTCTGAAATTAACCGTGATATTTCAAAGGAAAAACGTGTAGCCGGATATTTACGTTCTCTTATTGAGGCATCGGTTGATCCGCTCGTTACCATCAGCGCTGAAGGAAAAATCATGGACGTCAATGAAGCGACCATACAGGTAACGGGAGTAGTTCGCGAGAAACTAATTGGTACCGATTTTTCTGATTATTTTGTTAAACCAGAAAAAGCGCGTAAGGTATATAAACAGGTGCTCTCTGAAGGAAAGGTCAAAGATTATCCTCTTTCCATTCGTCACGTTTCGGGAAAAATCACTGATGTTTTATATAATGCCTCCATTTATAAAGACGAAAAAGGAAATGTGTTTGGAGTATTTGCGGCTGCCCGCGATATTACCGCTCAAAAACAAGCTTCTGAGTACGCTCGCTCTCTGATTGAAGCGTCCTTAGACCCGCTTATTACAATTAGCACGGAAGGAAAGGTTATGGACGTTAATGAAGCGACGGTAAAAGTTACTGGTGTTAGTCGTAAAAAGATCATTGGTAGTGATTTCTTCGATTATTTTACCGACCCAGAAGAAGCGCGTTTGGGGTATCAGCAGGTTTTTAAAGAGGGGGTAGTTCGGGACTATCCGTTGACGATTAAAAATCCTTTGGGCGACGTTGATGTGTTATACAATGCCACTGTGTATAAAGACAGACTTGGGAACGTGTTGGGGGCATTTGCCGCTGCACGTGATGTTACTTTGCGTAAGGAAGCAGAAGAACAATTACACGAGACTTCGGCATACGCTCGTTCATTAATTGAAGCATCGGTTGATCCGTTTATTACCATTAGTCCTGAGGGGAAAATTACTGACGTTAACGAAGCAATGATACAGGTAACGGGCGTGGCTCGGGAGTGGATTATTGGCACTGATTTTTCCGCTTATTTTACAGAGCCCCATAAGGCTCAAGCAGGTTACCGGCAAGTTCTTAAAGAGGGTGAGGTGAGAGATTTTCCGCTTTCTATTCATAATGCATCGGGAAAAATCACCGATGTTTCGTTTAATGCATCTGTATATAAAGATGCTGAAGGGTTGGTTCGTGGCATCTTCGCCGTAGCGCGTGACGTGACCGAAACGAAGAAGCTATTGTACTACGCCAGATCTCTGATTGAAGTCAGTCAGGACCCGTTAATTACCATTAGCCCTGAAGGGAAGATCACTGATGTGAACAAGGCTGCTATAAAAGTTACTGGGGTTACTCGAGAAGTTCTCGTTGGTAGCGATTTTTCCAATTATTTTACGGATCCTCAAAAAGCACATGAGGCATATAAACAATCGTTTGAGCATGGCTTTATTACTGATTATTCACTTACTATAAAATCAAAAGAAGGTCAGTTAACTGACGTGCTTTTCAATGCATCTGTGTACAAAGATGAAAAGGGTAATGTCCTAGGAGTTACTGCTATTGCACGTGATTATACCGTGGCAAAAAAAGCCAAAGAAGAAACATTATCAGTCAATAAGGAACTGGAGCTATTTAGCTCTGCCGTATCTCACGATTTACGGGCGCCTCTGGTCGCCATCAATGGTTTTTCTGAGATGTTAGTTGAAGATTATGCTCCTAAACTTGATGAAGAAGGGAAAATGATGCTCTCTTCTATTAGACAGAGTACTCAACTGATGGGCAAGCTTATTGATGATCTACTGGCCTTTTCTAAAGCGGGCATTGGAGAGATGACTATGAATGATGTCGAAATGACGGCAATGGTGAAAACTATTTTTGAGGAGCTGAAAAGTGCTAATCCTTCTCGAAACATAATATTGAATATCGCGGAGCTTCCTCGAACCCGTGTAGACTCGGCACTCATGACGCAGGTCTGGACAAACTTGATCAGTAACGCAATCAAATATACCAAGAATAAAAAAGAGGCAGTGATTGATGTTACATTCATGACTGAAAAAGGTGAGATAATCTATGCTGTAAAAGATAATGGAGTCGGCTTTGATATGAAGTATATCGATAAACTATTTACCGCTTTCCATCGTCTTTACAATCAAGAAGAATTTGAAGGCACGGGCATTGGACTTGTTACGGTTAAGCGAATTATAGAAAGGCACAGTGGCAGAGTGTGGGCAGAAGGAAAAGAGGGCGAGGGGGCAACATTTTACTTTGCATTGCCAGTAACTTCGCAAACTACTCAAACAAAAAAATTAAGTTAACAGCTACTAAAAATAATCAACCTTAATAAAACAGCATGGAAAACACTGCTAAACACATTTTGATGATTGATGATGATCCAATTATACGTCGGCTTTTTGGGTCTTTGCTTGGTAAAGCCGGTTTTGAAGTTATGTATGCTAAAAATGGTGAGGAGGGACGAGAAATGGCGCGTAGACTTCATCCAGATCTTATTTTGCTTGATATCAACCTGACTGGAGAGGATGGATACAAAACAGCTGATCGTATTAAAAACGAACCAAATTCTACTGCGAAAGATATTCCGGTTGTATTTTTTACAAACATGGACCTTCCTATAGAAATGCTAAAATTAATGAAGGAGATTGGAGTATCAGACTATATTCATAAAGGCATAGATAATGAAGAATTCATTGAACGGGTGAAAAAGATTCTTGATATAACACCAGAATCGAAATCAAAAACACCAGGAACTTTATAAATAATAAGGGTCGATAAGTCCAATTTTACAGATTGAGGAACTGGATATACATTGAGTGTATCAAGAAATGGCAATGTTACTGTTGCCGTTTGTGGTGTAGAAGAGAACATTATCTCTATTGCACGTTGATTTATTTATTGGCTTGCTAGTTCAGTTTTGAACATAGTGAAAAAATGTTCTGGTGCCGGAGGAGGGACTCGAACCCTCATGAAATTGCTTTCGCACGATTTTGAGTCGTGTGCGTCTACCAGTTCCGCCACTCCGGCCTGAACAGTTCCCTTTGTAGTTTGGAACTGAACAGGTAAACCCAATTACTAGTTGTATTGAGTTTGCCCGTGCAGTTTCGAGCTTAGCGAGAAATTGCCCGCGGCCACTCCAGCTAATATTCAGCTAACTGATAATATAAAGTTCTCAAGTCCGTGTCAATACGCTATAATATGCGGGTATGAGTAGAATAATCGCATTTGTGAATCAAAAGGGTGGAGTAGGCAAAACCACTACGGCAGTGAATGTAGCTGCATATTTGGCTTTAGCTAAGAAAAAAGTGCTATTAGTGGACATTGATCCACAAGCTAATGCTACGAGCGGTCTGGGGATTAATCCGCGCCAGCTAGATAGAGGTATCTATGACGTTTTGATTGGAGATCAAGATTTGCGGAATAGTATCTTTCAAACAGAGATTCGAAACCTTCATGTAGCACCATCTACGATATCGTTGGCTGGAGCATCTGTAGAACTGGTTAATGTGGAAAACAGAGAGTTTAAACTAGATGTTGCTTTAACTTCTGTACAACATTATTACGATTATGTGATTATTGATTGTCCGCCTTCTTTGGGATTATTAACAGTGAACGCATTGGTGGGAGCTAGAGAAGTAATTATTCCGGTGCAATGCGAGTATTATGCATTGGAAGGTTTAAGTCAGTTGTTAGAAACGATAGATTTGATACGTACTAATTTACAACCAGAGTTAACTGTAACTGGTGCGGTTGTAACCATGCTTGATAAACGGAACAAACTTTCTAGTGAAGTTGTCCAAGAAATGCGAGAACATTTTCCGCATCACATATTTTCATCCATGATTCCACGTAATGTAAAGCTAGCTGAAGCACCATCACATGGAAAACCCGTTGTCTTGTACGATAAAAGATCGAAAGGTGCACGAGCATACGAGAAGTTGTCAGAGGAAATCTCTGCACAGGATTTAGAATCATGATATAATAGACCACTATGGCATTAGGAAAAGGATTAGGATCATTAATACCACCAAAAAATTCTACAGCGAATATTGAGAATCAAGCTCGAGCTTCGGAATTTTCGCATGCGCGTGATGCAGTTACAGAATTACCTGTTGCTGCTATTACAGTAAATCCACATCAGCCACGTCAACATTTTTCACATAGTGAATTAGAAGAGTTGATTAGTTCTATTAAACAATATGGAGTATTACAGCCATTGTTAGTTAGTGAACAAGATGGAAAATACGAATTAATTGCTGGAGAACGTAGATTAAGAGCATCACGAATTGCTGGTTTAACTAAAGTACCAGTAATTGTACGCGCTGTTAGTGAATTGGAGAAAGTCGAGCTAGCATTAATTGAAAATATTCAAAGATCAGATTTAAATGCAATTGAAAAAGCTGAAGGTTATCATAAATTAACCAATGAGTTTGGACTAAATCATGATACAGCTGCAAAAAAGATTGGTATCTCCAGATCCACATTTTCTAACACTTTAAGACTCTTAGATTTACCTGGAGAAATACAGAAAGCACTGGCTGATAATATTATTAGCGAAGGACACGCCAAGGTTTTATTAGGCTTAGCTTCTGAAGCTGAACAATTGCAAAAGTTAAAAGATATCATGGCAGGTAATTTATCTGTGCATGCATTGGGTGATGAAGTGAAGGGGAAAACTAAACAATCACGAGCTAAATCTTCGCAATCAACGCAAACAGCTGTACATGTGCAAGCTTGGCAGGATGAATTGACTCAAGTGCTAGCAACTAAGGTTATCAT
Organism: bacterium; assembly: GCA_030698395.1. Lineage (GTDB taxonomy): Bacteria > Patescibacteriota > Patescibacteriia > UBA9570 > UBA9570 > JAUYKW01. The sequence continues at coordinate 131,602 of JAUYKW010000001.1, read as the reverse complement.
CCAACAACGTGGTGACGGGGGAACTATAAATATCAAATATTACTCAGTAGAAGAACTACCAGAAATTATTCGGCGGATTGCAAAAAAATAACAAACCTTACTTCTTTTTAAGTAATTTTTGCCTTCTTTTATTATTGTTTTTATTTATATTATTTTGAATGTGTCTTTTGGCGCTGTGAGTTTTAACACTTTCCATCCAATCTGCATTTGGACCTTGGCGGTTTTTATCTACGATAATTTCTAGTACGTCACCTGATTTTAAAGTTGTATCAAGTGGTGCGATTTGATCATTAATAATTGCACCACTGCATTTATTTCCAATGTCTGTATGAATATGATATGCAAAATCAATTGGCGTTGCATCTTCTGGTAAATCTATTACATCGCCACGGGGAGTGAAGACAAAAATTCTGGTTTGGAAAACATCAATTTTTAATGATTCCATATATTGATCTTCATCCTTTATTTCTTTTTGCAACTTTGCAAGTTGTTGTATCCAGGCATACTTTTCTTTTGATAATGCTTTTTCATTTTCCTTATAATGCCAATGAGCAGCAATACCATACTCAGCTTCTTCATGCATGTCATTTGTTCTAATTTGAACTTCTATTATTTCACCTGAGTTACTAAATACTGTAGTGTGCAAAGATTGGTACCCATTCGGTTTAGGTTGAGCTATATAATCTTTGATTCTTCCTTTGAGGGGAGTACAGAATTTATGTAAGATGCCTAATGTTTCATAACAAGCGGATACATCCTCCACAATTATACGTAATGCAACTAAATCATAGATCTTTGATAGATCTCTATTATTCCGGAGTAATTTTTTATAAAGACTGTATAAATGTTTTGTCCTACCATGCACAGAAATAAAAGCTACATGATGATCTTTTAAAATTTGTTCAATTTCTTTTCGATAGGTTCGGAGATATTTTTCTTTTTCTCTTCTGGTATTAGAAATTTTATCAATTAACCATTTATATTCATCCGGATATACGTAAGGAAAAGATAAATCCTGAATTTGACCTTTAATATCACCCATACCAAGCCTATCGGCAATTGGGGCGTAGATTTCTAATGATTCTAGAGCAATTCGTTTTTGCTTATTTGGTGGTAGAGCTGAAAGTGTTTCTAAATTATGAGTCCGATCGGCAAACTTTATTACTACAACTCTAATATCTTTTGCCATGGCAACAAACATTCTTCGTAGATTTTCTACGTATCTTTGCATACCACGATATTTTACTTGCCCCAACTTAGTTACACCTTCCACTAAGAATGCAATTTCATTACCAAATTCTCTTGTAATTTCTTTGTGTGTTCTGGAAGTATCTTCTGGAACGTCATGTAATAAACCGGCCGCTATGGTAACATCATCCATTCGGAGATTTGCTAATTTATATGCTGTAGCTTTAGGATGATCAAAGTAGGGTGCACCGGATTTTCGGAGTTGTCCTTCATGCGCTGCTTCAGCAAAATCATATGCACGCTTTAATAATTCCAGATCTGCATCTGGCCTCTGTTGTTCAATACATTCGAATAACTCTTCTTTTTTCATAGCGATATTAGTATGTAGCCCACAATAACGGAAACTCTCGAAAAAAACAAGCTCGGGGAGGTGAGGTTATTTTAACAAACTATGCTATTTTTTGTCTTTTTCCTGCTTTTTTACAATCAATTCAACAGCTTGTTCAAGTGTGATTTCTTCTGGTTTAAAAGCTTTTGGTATTGATACGTTGAGTTTCTCGTATTTAATATAAGGACCATATCGGCCTTCAAAAATTTCTAATACATTTCCACTTTCAGGGTGTTTTCCGATATCTCTAATTGCAGTAGCTCCGCGGCCACGTTTTTTTGGTGTATTTAACAATACATTTGCTCCTTCTTCAGTTAGCTCAAACATTTCTTCACCAGTTGCAACGCTACGGGTTTCTTTACCACTTTTTATATAAGGACCAAATCTTCCTAAATCTGCAACAATGTCATCACCGGTTTTCTCAAATTTACCAATAACTTTTGGATATGAAAGTAATTGCATGGCTTTTTCTAATGTAACATCTGCTACTTCCATACCTTTAAGTAAACCTTTCATTTTAGGTTTTTTTTCTTTACTGTCTTTTTCTGGTTTTTCTCCTAACTGCACATATGGTCCAAAACGACCTTCTAAAATGTATATGGATTTGTCGGTTTCTGGATCTTTACCTAACTCTGTAGGACCCTCGGCTTGTTTCTTGATGAATTCAAGAGCCATTTCTACAGTTAGTTGGTCTGGTGGCAGGTCATCAGGGATGCTGGCAGTATTTTCGCCTTCTGCAACTACCTGTTCTACAAATGGACCATATCTACCAACTCGAACATTAATTGCATTCCCATCTTTGTCTTTGCCAATCGGAAGAGTACATGTTGCTCTAGCATCAATGTCTATTTGCAACATATCATGTAAACCTTTTGTATCTTTGTCTCCAAAATAAAAATGTTTTAAGTAAGGTAAATATTCTCTCTTTCCAGCTGCAATTTCATCTAAATCCTCTTCCATTTCTGCTGTGTATTCAGTATTAACTAATTTTGGAAAGTTATTGTGCAATAATGCAACTACACCAAAAGCAATAAAGCGGGGGATTAATGCACTGCCCTCTTTGTACACATATAAACGGCGTTGGATGGTATCAATAATCGATGCATAGGTACTTGGTCTTCCAATTCCTTTGCTTTCCAGTTCCTTCACAAGAGAAGCTTCAGTGTAGCGGGCTGGTGGTTTAGTTTGATGATCTTGCGGAGTAAATTCTTTAGCAGAAACTGTATCTTTTTCTTTTAACGCTGGCAAAACTTTTTCTTCATCTTCATTCTCATCATCTTTGTATACTCGCATGTATCCAGCAAATTCAATTACTCTACCGCTGGTTTGAAAAATTACATCTTTATTACTAAGTTGTACTGTAGTTTGTTTAATTTTAGCATTAGACATTTGAGATGCCATCGTGCGTTGCCAAATTAATTGATACAATTTCCATTCATCATCATCTAGAGCTTTCTTTAAATCTGCTGGATCTGGCATTTCTGTTCCGGATGGTCTAATCGCTTCATGAGCTTCTTGAGCATTCTTACTCTTGTTTTTATATACTCGCGGTGCTTCCGGAAGATATTCAGCACCATACATATCTTTTATCTTGGCAGTAGCTGCTATTAGAGCTTCTTCAGATAATTGTACAGAATCGGTACGCATATATGTAATGAAACCTTGCTCATATAGTTTTTGCGCAGTGTACATCACTTTTTTTGCTGGCCATTTTAGTTTATTACCAGCTATTTGTTGTAATGTACTAGTGATAAAAGGTGCCTTCGGACTCAGCGATAAAGGTTTTTCTTGAATCGAGCTAACATCCCAATCTGAATCTTTATATGCTTCTGAAAGAGCTTTAGCTTTTTCTTCGTCAACAATTACAACTTTATCTTTGGCTTTATCGAATAGTTCTCCGGTAGTTCCGTCAAAATCTTTGCTGACTGCAATTCTCTTACCATCAATAGAGTAAAGATTTGCTTCAAATTCTATTTTATCAGCTGTAAAAAAGTTTCCAATAATATCCCAATAAGCTGCATTTTTAAATGTCATACGTTCTTTCTCTCTATTTACTATCAATTGCAGGGCAGCGCTTTGTACCCGGCCGGCTGATAGCTTTGGTGCAACTTTTCGCCAGAGAACAGGAGAGATTTCATAACCATACAATCTATCTAAAATTCTGCGTGTCTCTTGTGCTTGAACTAGATTCTCATCAAGAGATCGAGCATTTTGTAAAGATTTTTCAATAGCTTCTTTAGTAATTTCATGAAACACCATGCGGTGGACAGGAACTGTTGGTTTCAATACTTCTAATAAATGCCAACTAATGGCTTCTCCTTCTCGATCTTCATCAGTTGCAAGATATAATTCATCAGCTTCACTAACTAACTTTTTCAATTTTGCAACATGTTTCTTCTTATCTTTCGGAATAATATAAAGAGGAGCGAAGTCTTCTTCGATATTGATGCCAAGTCTGGACCACTTTTCCGTCTTGTATTTAGCAGGAATTTCAGTGGCAGAATGAGGTAAATCTCTAATATGACCAAAACTAGATTCCACGGTGAAATCTTTTGGTAAGAAACGTTTGATTGTTTTTGCTTTGGTAGGACTCTCTACAATTACCAATTTCATAGGCTTAAACTATACGAATAATCAATATTCCTACGTACTATTCCTTTTATTTCTAATTCTGTCAAGTTTGAGGCTAAGCTAGCTGTCGTGATTTGTAACATTTCGGATATTTTATCGGGTTTAGAAAAGCCGTCATTCATGAGGTTTATTATTTTTTGTTGTTCATCTGTGAAGGTTGCTGTTTGGGCTAATTTTATTGCGTTAAGTTTGGATTCTATAGGTAGTTCATTTAGAATATCAGTAGCTGATTCCACTAACACAGCACCATCGCGTAATAGTTTATTCACACCACGTGCTCGACTACTAAATATTGGGCCGGGAATGGCAAATACTTCACGGTTATTTTCCAAGGCATGCCGAGCTGTAATCAGGGCTCCAGATTTTTCTCGAGCTTCAACTACTACTGTGCCAAGACACAATGCTGCAATTATGCGGTTGCGTGCTGGGAAGTGGAAGCGTCGGGCAACAGTTGGTGGTGGATATTCCGATAAAAGAAGACCATCATGATTTATAATCCTTTCAGCTAAAGCTTGATGTTCAGTTGGGAAGGTATTTTCTAACTTTAAGCCATGCGCTAATACGGCAATTGTAGAACCACCCAAATCTAGAGCTGTACGGTGTGCTGTTGCATCTATACCGGTAGCTAAGCCACTAACTATTGTGAATCCTTGCTGAACTAGTTCACTAACAATTTTTTTACAGGCTTTTTCACCATATATAGTCATGGCCCTACTTCCAACAATTGCGATAGCTGGCTGTAAAAGTGCATCTAGGTTTCCGCGTATATATATAATGTCTGGATGATTGGGAATTCTTTTTAGATAAATCGGGTAATTTTTATTTTTTGTTGAAAGCGTTAATATTTTAGACATAGAAAAAAGCCCCTTTGGATATGGGACTCGCTCAATTTCAATTATACTTGGTTTGTTTTTAAATGCAACTTAAATAATATTACCATTTCATAACAGGTATTTTCTTGCGTCATATTAATATCTGTATCATAATGAGGACGAAAAATATTTAATACTTACTATATATAATGTCATATAAACATATTGGTCTATCAGCATCCTTGCTTAGTTTTATTTTTTATTGAGTGCAGCGGCTGTTAATGCAGCTACATATAATGTAACTACCACAAATGATGAAAATGATGGTGGTGCAACGCCATGTACGGATACACCAGCAGATTGCTCACTTCGTGAAGCAGTTATTGAAGCTAATAACGCTGCGGGAACAGAAATAATAAATTTGCCAGCCGGAACTTACACCCTTACAGTTATTGGAGATGGTGAAGATGATGATGCACTAACTGGTGATCTAGATTTAAATACTGATATTACAATTAATGGAGCCGGGCAAAGCAGTACTATTATTGATGGTAATGGTAGTGTTATTAGTGAGCGACCATTGCAAACCTTTGGTGGTATAAATATTACGTTAGCAGATCTTACTGTAACTGGTGGTGAGCAAAATGGTGACGGTGGTGGCATTGATGCAAATGGTAATACTGGATCTGTAACACTTACAGACGTGACTTTTGATAATAATGTTGCGAATGGAACTAGTGGTAATGGAGGTGCTATTAGTAGTGGAACAAATAAAACTATCACAATTACTCGGGCAACATTCTCAAATAATACGGGTTATACCAAAGGAGGGGCAATTTATGCACCAAATGGTACCACTTTGACTGTTATTGATAGTAATTTTTTTAGTAATTCTTTAACTAGAACAGATGGAAATACTAACGGAGGAGCGATTTTTAATAAGGGATTATTTACAGTAACAGGTTCATTATTTTCTGGAAATTCTGCGTTCAATAGAGGCGGCGCAATTGCTAGTTTTTGTAGTGGTGTTACATCCACTATCACAAATTCAACCTTTGTTGGTAATTCTATTACAGGTACCTGGGCTAATAGTGGAGGAGGTGCAATATCTTCTGCTTGTACGCTTGGTACAACAGCAACTGATGATATTCAGATTAGTCACTCTACAATAGTAAATAATATTGGAACCAGCGCTGAGGTATCAGCTGGTTTATACGCTCAAGGTGGGCCATCTTCTGAAGAAGCTACTATCTTAGTTCGTAATTCAATTGTGGCTAATAATTTAGCGGGTGCAAGTAATGCAAATTGTTATACTCGTAATGCAAATTCTGTTATTTCCACAAACAATTATAACATAGATGACGGAACTACTTGTGGTTTTGTCTTGGGCAATGATCAAGAAAGCACTGATCCACTTTTAGATACTGATGGTCAAGAGGATAATGGCGGAAATACAGAAACAGTTGATTTACAAGCTTCGTCTCCTGCAGTTGATGCTGGTGTATGTACTGATAATGGTGCAATCACTATTACTGATGATCAAAGAGATTACACACGACCAGACAATAGTGTTTGTGATATTGGTGCAGTAGAGCGTGATCAAGCTAATCCAGTAGTAACTAGAACAGGCGGTAGTCCGGTTACTCATGAATGTGCAGAATCTTATACTGATCTTGGTGGGACGGCTACTGATAATTTTCATCCTGATCCAGCAGTAAGTATTGATACGAGCAATCTAGATGTAGATACTGTAGGTTCATATACGGTTGATATAATAGCAGTAGATTATGATGATAATACTGACACAGTTCAAAGGTCTGTTGATGTTACAGATACAACTGATCCAGCTGTTAGTGTTATAGGCGCTACCTCAGTTTCAGTAAATCGTGGTGCAACATACAGTGATGCTGGAGCAACTACTACCGATGCTTGTGATGCTAATCCAGCTGTTTCTACAACTAATCCGGTGGATACGTCTGTATCGGGCGATTATACTGTAACGTATACCGCTACGGATGCTTCAAATAATTCTGATACGGGCACAAGGACGGTGACAGTGTTAGAAAATGTATATCCTGCTATTACAATCACAGGAGATTCATCCATTATTGTGAAACAAAACGTGGTGTATACAGACGACGGAGCAACTGCAAGCGATACTGAAGATGGTGATATTACTTCTAGCATTGTTACAACAAATAGTGTTGATACCAGTGTAGTTGGTGTTTATACAGTAACCTATTCTGTAACAGATAGTTACTCTGGTACTGCCACGACCACAAGAACAGTTGAAGTAGTTTCTCGAGGCAAAGCAATTAAAGCTACGCCACTTACCAATAATCGGGTAAAAATAAAATATACTGATGGCTCAACGCAAAAATTTAAAGTTTTTAATAAAGGCACAAAGAAACCATTGGTTAAAATTTATACGAACGGCAGGTATTTTGTGGTAATAAATAAAACAGGAACAAAAATAAAGAGTGTACACGTAGCTTTAGGTACAGTTGTTTCATCAAAAAAACTTCGTAAGAAGAGCCAAGATAAAACCAAGACTAAGGTATTAAACTTTTATGCAAAAAAAACAGATAATGATGTTTTAGCTGTTACTAGAAAAGGCAAGGTTTTTAAAACTACTCATTTTACACTTACAAAAAATGGCGTGTTAAAAGGTAAAGACACCAAAAATTTCGACTCTGATTACAATAAAGATTCATATAAAATTAAGAAGAAAAATAAACTTGTAAAAATTACCAAAAAAACAGGTGGTTTGATTACAGAATATACTGTTACTGAAAAAGGAAACTTAAAGTAACTTCTTAGTAGGTAGTATTTTTAATTATTGAAGTGATAGGATAGTTATCTTCACTATTAGTACTTTTTTTGTTATAATAATGATGTGAAAATAAAGGAGGATCTTAGATATAGATATTACATTACAGTCATATGACGAAAGAAGGTTTTATTAGTTGGATATTAGAAAATCAAATTTTGATATTTAGGTTGGTGTTAATATTAGCATTTGCACTTTTGGTTTATTGGGCGATAGAAAAATTTGGTCGTCGCGCAATTGGCGTTGCATTGACTAAGAGAAAAACAGCCTTATCATTTAATCATGATGTAGGGCTATCTAAAGATGATATTCAAAGAATAGATACTCTCAGCATGATTATTAACAAGATTGGTCTTTGGGTTATGGTTTTAATAACCGGTACTACAATTTTATCTGAATTACAGGTGAACATTGGTCCAATTCTTGCTGGAGCTGGTGTGATGGGAGTTGCCCTTGGTTTTGGTGCGCAATCCTTAGTGAAAGATTTTTTATCTGGAATATTTATTTTGATAGAGAATCAATATGTAAAAGGGGATGTGGTAAAGCTTGGTGAGGCTAAAGGAAAAGTGGTTGATATATCTTTACGCAGAACGGTACTAAGAGATATGAGTGGTGCTGAACATCATGTGCCTAATGGAGAAATAAAAAATGTAGTTAACTATACAAAGGATTGGGCAAATGTAAATTTAAGTATCTCTGTAGATTATGATAGTAATATCGATCATGTAACAAATGTATTAAATTTGGTTGCTGAAGAATTAGCAAACGATGATGAATGGAAAGTTTATATTCAAACGCAACCAACAGTATTAGGTGTTGATGATTTAGCTGACTCTGCAATCAAAATTAGGTTGCATGGTAAAGTAGAAGCCGATCATCAATGGAGTGTGCAAAGAGAATTACGGAAACGGATTAAAATAGCATTTGATAAAGAAAAAATAATCATACCTTACCCTCATATAGTTAACTTAACAAAAAAATAATATGATCATGCCCAAATCGATATCTAGTTTAGTAAAATCCATAGCTTTGATATGCGGTGCAGTACTTGTATCAGCTGTAGGATTTCAAGCGGTATACGCACTTAGTACAGATGCCGGTGGCTTTACTACTAGAAATACCAATTTGAACACTGGTTTTACTAGTTTAGGTGATACACCAACAGTTACAACGGATACACCAACAGTTACAACATCCGGCCCAGAGGATAATACTGGCAAAATTATATTTAACGAGTTTAATGCATCATTTACTGAGTTGGTTAATGTTAGTGGAGAAGCGATTGATGTTAACGATTGGAGAATTGTTTGGTCCGCTGGAACTTATGGCTTAACTGGTGTTATGGGAGTAGGTGATTATTATATTGAGGGTCAAGTTGATTCGGCAGAGCTTATTCAATTATTAGACGAAAATGGTAGGTTAGTAGATTCCGTGTTTTATGAATCAGTTCAAGTTAGTGAATCGTGGGCATATGAAAGTGCAGTTTGGCAATGTACATCTGTTGAAACAGAAAATTTAACTAATGTAATCCAGGATTGTACAGCAGATACAGCTGATGATGGTATTGACGAAACGACGGTTGACACTACCGAAGAACCAGTAGAAGAAACAACTACAACTTCCAATACAAACACAACTCAAACAGAGACGACTACTACTACATCAACGGTAGATCCAGGGCTAACACCTGATAGTCCTATTTATTTTTTAGATACTTTTGCTGAGAGGACAAGATTGGCACTTACATTTGATGCAGATAAAAAAGCGGAGTTAGCAGCACAATATGCAGCGGAAAAGTTAGCAGAAGCAGAAGCCATGGCTAATGAGTATGAAGATAGATCAATACCAGTTGATAATAATGAAGATAGATCAATACCAGTTGATAATACAACCGTTGAGGAGGAAACAATAATTATAACTGAAGTAACTCCTGCTTGGATAGAATTGCATAATCCAACCAAACTAGATATTCCTCTTCAGGGATATGGATTAGAAGTTCTTGCAGGCGGTGTTTCTAGTAGATTTGTTATTGCTAGCAGTGTACCAGTTTTGAAAGCTGGTGAATATTTGGTTATGCCAGGAAAGGTTAGCGGATTAACTGTACCAAGAACTGGTGCTTTGGTGGGTTTATATAATCCGGCAAAACAGCGGATTGATAAAGTGGCTGTTCCTAAATTTATGTCAGCAACATCTTTTGCTTTAGATATTCCAACCTCGTTATGGGATTGTACTAGCAGTATAACTAGAAATGCGAAAAACATCATGGTTGCCTGTGTTGAAGAAGTTGCGGTTGATACATCAACTCCTGACGAGCAAGTTGAACTAACTGTGCCTGATAATCAGGTTGTGCTTGATGATCAGAAGATTACGGCTACTGATGATAATGAGCCACTAGACATAACAGAAGATGGATTAACAGATGCAGTTGACATGAATCAGGATACTGACGAAGATGGATTAACAGATGCAGTTGAGGAATATCAGGGAACAGATCCAAACTCAGATGATACGGATAATGATGGAATTACTGATGATGAAGATGCAACACCAGGAACGACTGTTGCTGCAGATGGTGATCAGGATGGAGTTCCTAACAACCAAGAAGAAGCGAATGGAACAGATCCTGAAAGTGCAGATACTGATGGTGATGGAGTGGAAGATGGTGTGGAACAAAATAGCGGCACAGATCCATTAGATGATACATCTGTAGCAAGTGATCAAGTTGATACTGATGAGGATGGTCTTTCGGATCAGTATGAAGCAGATTTAGGTACCGATCCAGAAGATCCAGATTCGGATGCTGATGGTTTATCCGATGGTACAGAAAATATCAGTGGTACAGATCCGAATAACTCCGACACGGATGACGATGGAATTTTAGATGATCAAGATGCACAACCAAATACCACAGAAGAGCAAACACAATTAGCAACAGATACAGATGGTGATGGAGTATCTGATGTAGATGAACAACAAAACGAAACAGACCCTACTGCTGTTGATAGTGATAACGATGGATTAAGTGATGGCGTGGAAAACGAACTAGGGTCTGATCCAAATTTAGTGGATACAGATGGTGACGGCATACCAGATGGTCAAGATAATGAACCAATTGCAGAGGAACAAGCAATTGAAGAGCCAGATGCAGGACAGCCTTTAGAAGCAGGTGCAGACGCTTATGTAAATGAGGCGCTTGATCAATTTCAAGCTTATTTGGATGCAATTGATGAGGTAGTAGCCGATTTATCTACTGATGTTGCAGTAGCAGTAGCTGAGGACTTAGAGGAACAACAGGATATTTTGGAAACAATCCAAGGTAATGTTGCTGATATATCTGTAGATGATGCTATTGATCAAGTTCAAGAACAGGTAAATGAAACACAAGATGCTATCGTAGAAGATATTCAGGAAACTGATCCAGCGGCAGCAGCCGATTTAGCCGAACAATTGGATCAATCAGAGGATGAACAAGTAATTGCAGAACCAATAGTTGAGGAGGATGTTCAGCCAGAGTCTGATGTTACTTCAGTTGTAGAAGAAGAAATAACATCTGACACATCAGAAGCTTCATCAGAAGAACTAGAGGAAGTAAATGAGCAAGTAATAAGTTTGGGAGAGGAGTTAGATAAAGCCGTTGAAGAAATTGTAGTTTTGCGTGAATTAGTTCAGGATTTAGAGCAAAAAAATGAGGATTTAGAAAAGGAGAATAAAGATCTTAGAGATCAATTATTAAATGAAGGAATTACTCCAGAAGAACCAGTTGCTGAAACTGAAGGGACTACAGCAGAAGGAAATATTTCAACTAGTGAAACTACAAAGAATGAATCTACGGAAGTTCCAGAAACTGAATTTGTTGAAGAAACTAAAGCATGTGTAGGTAATGAATCAGTTAGAGTTGTGTTGCGCCAATTACGTTTTGTGCCAAATGAATTATCAGTAACTGCTGGTACATGTATAGTTATTGCGAATGAAGATAAACCATTATATGTATTGCGCATAAATGGTAAGTCTACACGCGTGTTGGAGCCAGGTGATGAATATGGATACATCGTTAACAGCCAAGTTACAATAGAAAGTCTATTGAATAAAAGAGTTCCACCGCTTAAGATTACGCTTAAGTAGATAAATAGAATTAACATATGAAGGTCAATTTCAGCTTTAAAACTATATTATCAATTTGTGCAGTGTTATTGCTGGTTGGTTTTCTAAATGCTAATCCTCAGCCTACATATGCTGTTGATGATACAATACGAGAGATATCTACTCTGCCAAGATTGGGCAGAGTAAAGGGTGTTAAAATAAATCAGAATGTAACTACTCAAAAAATTAGAGTAAGTTGGAACAAAACTAAGCGAGCGCGAAAATTTGCCGTGAAAGTGAAGCAGGGTAATACAGTTTTGGTAGCAAAAAAAACAAAAAGAACATACATAAAGTTTAAAGATTCAAAATTAACACATAACGAATCGTATTCAGTTAGAGTTAGGGCATTAAAAACCAACACTAGTAGGAAATCCTTATGGCGGAAAAAAGCTTATACTTTCGAGGATAAAGATAGAGATGATGATCTAATTAACGATAGCGAAGATACCGATGATGATAATGATGGTATCTTAGACGTAGACGATACTTATCCATTTGATCATGATAATGATGGTATAGATGATCATTTGGATGATGACGATGATAATGATTTAATTTCGGACGTGAATGATGATTATCCGTTTGATCATGACAATGATGGTATTCCAGATAGTACCGATCCAGATGACGATGGTGATGGAATCAATGACGTGGACGAAGTTGTAGGACAACAGTTTGATGATGATAATGATGGTACGCCAGATATTACAGACCCTGATTATATAGAGGAGCATATACCAAATCCGATAATTTATACTATTAATATAACGAGCAGTGGGTTTAGCGGGGGAGATATAACTATTGCAGTAAATGATTATGTTAAATGGACAAATAAAGACGAAATAGCTGGTCACGTCATCGCTGCAGCTGATACCTCTTGGACTAGTCAACCATTAACATTTGGTGATTCCTTTACTAAGGTTTTCACCTCTGCGGGAATTTATCCCTATCAAGATCCAACTAGATCGGATACTTTTTCTGGCACGATTACCGTGCAATAAAATGAAGCGATCATTGTTAATCTTATGTTTCGGTATTGCTCTCTCGGGTTGTAGCAATATCGATATTCTTAATGATTCAACAAGTGATGATTATTACGGTATTACTTTGTTAGAGACAACTGATTTAGCAGTGCTACCGAATGATGTTAACTGGGCAATAGTTTTTCCTGGTCCGTTTCGATGGGGAGCGATTCAAACTAATTCAGATGATTTACCTGCAGATTGGCATTGGGAAGAAATAGATAAGTTAGTTGCAGATGCTAAAAGAGAAAATATTGAGTTAGTGGGAATAATTTGGCCCTATGCAGAGTGGGATCAAGTTAAGTGTCATAGTTCTAATTTTGTGGTACCAGCTGTATTTTCAGAAATTGGACAATCTCCATACTCTCCATGTGATGAGGGGCTATATAAAAACTTTTTACATGAATTAGTTGAGCGGTATACAGATGATATACATTATTGGGAGATTACTGATTCACCATCATTGCAACAGCCACCGTTAGCTAGGTTTATTGGAACTCCAGAAGAGTATACAAAATTGTTGGAAGTAAGTTATCAAGCAATTAAGGAGGCGAATGCAGATGCCTATGTTTTAAACGGTGGTATAGCTGGACTCACATCAGAGAGTATCGCATTTTGGGGCCCGCAATTTGAAACTGGTATAGCAGATTACATTGATATTTTAAATATTCAAGAGTCTGCGCAAGGGGATGAGATATCAATGTCTGCATATCATAGTTGGTTTGATATTTATCAGCTTGATAAAATTACATGGATAACTAGAGTTTCTAGCGCAGAGAAGTTTGATTCAGTTGATAAAGTATTTTATACTCAAAGATATGAAAATTGAATTACATAAAGAAAACATTTTAAATGCAACAACTGATGCAATAGTTAATCCTGCTAATAGCCAAGGAGTGATGGGTGGCGGTGTTGCTGCGGCTATTAAAACAGCTGGCGGTGTAGAGATAGAAAAAGAGGCCGTATCCCATCAACCATGTGCAGTGGGCGCTGCATACATTACTACTGCTGGAGAGTTGCCTTTTAAGGGAATCATTCATGCACCTACAATGGAGCATCCTGCAGAACCAATTCCAGCAAAGCAAGTGGAGTTAGCTACAGTTGCTGCCTTACGCGCTGCCGATGAGGCAGGATATAATTCTGTTGCATTTCCAGGAATGGGTACAGGTATCGGCGATGTTAATGTTGAGGTGGCTGCGAAAATAATGATAGAAACAATTCAAATGTACATGGTAGATAATCAATTAGTGGAAGTACATTTATATGCACTGGATGATGATTTATTTTCAGCATTTGAAAAGTTAATTTCATGAAAAAATCAAGCGAACAAAAATCTTTAATCGCAGTTACTTTTTTTGTTATTATTATTTTAGCCTCTCTTGGGATTAGAATATATTATTGGCTAACTCCGCCAGTTGCTGTAGTATCTACGGTTCAAGAAATACCGGATTTTCCTGAACTTGCATCTGATCCTGGTGTAGCCACTGAAGTTGAAAATGTTGATATTGCAGAAATGGGTGAATATAAAATTGAATATCAGCAGGAGAAGAGCGAGATATTAAATTTAACTCAGAATATTGATCTTGGTACGGGATTGCATCCGACTTTGTTGATTTATAATGATTTTTATATTTTAGGATATGTTAAAGAGAATAGCTATTTCGTGCAGAAGCTAGATTTTGATTTTAAATCAATTGATGATCCAATAGTATTGGCGGAATTTGAAGAGGATGCAATATATACAAATTTACCGAAGTTAATTCAACAACAAGATAAACTATATTTATTTTTGAGTAAATCAGACCAATTAACAATGCAAGTGTATTCTAATGATTTTACATTATCGAACGAAGTCTTAATTGGGAATCAGTTAGCTTTAACTGATAATTTCAGTATTGGTGTAGATAAGGGTGAAACTTATTTAGTAATAAGCGATGATGATGCTACAAGTAACTTTTACCAATATACAGAACAGGGATTATTAAAGCGTCAGGAGGAGTTAACGGATATTGGTATGGTGATTGATGTTTATGTTGATAAAACTGGTATTGTTGTGATAAGTGAATTAGAAGAGAATATAATTTTTTCAAAAATTTTAGACGATGTTGTTTCTGGAGATAAATATTCCATGGTAAATGAATTGAGCAAATCAATGATTACGAATTTTTTCCGGTTTGAAGATTATTTAATATTCGTGTCTAGTAATAATAACTTTGATACACTGAGTAACATAGAAAAAAAATCTCAGATATGGATGCTCGCGGATGATCTGAGTAAGGGATTTCCACTATTCACAAATACAAATTCAGCAGCATTCGTAAATATTTCTTATACAGATGATAAATTATTACTGGTGTATAACGTTGCTGAAACAGTTAATTCTGGTGATAGTGTGGTAACAACTTTTAAAATATTCTTGGATGAGTTTACTGTTGGAAAAGTAACAAAAGTTGGAGATCAACTTTCTAATTAGTTGTTAACTTGTTTTAGTTCTTCAATAGCGTGTTGGAGTAATCTTGAATACATATTCAAACCAATTTGTTGAACATGTCCATGTTGTTTTTTCCCCAATATATCTCCAACTCCTCTAATTTCTAGGTCTTTCATTGCTAGCTCAAATCCTCCACCTAGCTCTTTAATTGATTGTAGAGCCTTGAGTCGTTTCTTTGCTTGGGGCGTTAACTTATTTGATTTATACAATAGGTAAGCGTATGCCTTAGTGGAGCTACGTCCAATTCTACCTCTTAATTGATAAAGCTGAGCCAAACCAAAACGTTCTGAGTTTTCAATAATTATTGTATTTGCATTAGCAATATCTAAACCATTTTCTATGATGGTGGAAGCTATTAGAACATCGATATTTCCGGCATGAAAATCTTGCATGATTCTGATTAATTTTCCAGCTTCCATCTGACCATGTGCGATTTCTGCTCTAATATGCGGAAAGTTGCGTTGGATAAAGTTATGTCTGGAGTATATTGTACTGAGGTTGTTGTGTACCAAATAAATTTGACCGTCGCGACTTAATTCTTCTTGAATTGCTCTAAGTTCTAAATCGGAAGAAAATTCTTCAATGATGGTGGTGATTGATTGACGTTGTTTTGGTGCGGTGTTAAGTACCGATATTTCTTGTAATCCGGAAAGTGCTAAATTCAATGTCCGGGGAATTGGAGTTGCTGTCATGGTTAACACGTGAGCAGAAGCACGAAGATTTTTAAATTTTTCTTTATGTTTCACACCAAATCTTTGCTCTTCATCAACAACTATCAATTGTAATTTTGGAATATTAATATCATTTGATAATAGGCGGTGAGTACCAATAACAATATCAATCTTTTTTTCACCTAATTTGGTAATAAGATCGCGTTGTTCTTTAGTTGTAGTTAAGCGGGATAACAGACCAACTTCAATACCGTATTGTTCGAGACGTTTTTGGAAAGTTTCGTAATGTTGTTGTGCGAGTATAGTAGTAGGAGCCATAAATGCAACTTGCCCACCTTGTTCAACTACATGCACGGCCGCTCGCAGAGCAACTTCTGTTTTACCAAAGCCTACATCACCACATAATAATCTATTCATTGCTTGATCTTCAGTTAAATCTTGCATAATATCTTCGATCGCTTGTAGCTGATCTGGTGTTAATTCAAAATCAACATCGTGAGCAATGGATTCTTCTTCGCTGGATAAATTTCTTGGTATGGCCGTTGCATGAACAATTTTTCTTTGGGCATTCATGTCCAGTAATTCTTTGGCAGTTTTAATAATATCCTCTTTTACTTTATGAATAACTGATTCCCATTGAGCTCCAGATAGTCTGGTTAATTTTGGGTTATCTGCACCAACATATTTTTCTATACGGTTTGTTTTATTAACTGGTACATATAATTTATCATTATTTGCGTAGTGCAATTCTAGATAATCATCTTTTCCTACAACTGACATGCCATTAAATAATGCTATACCATGATCTATGTGTACTACATAATCTCCTGGATCTAAATCTTCAATATCTAATTCCGATTTAAACTCTTCTAAATCATCTTCACGACCAAAAATATGATCATCTGTTAAAAAAATAAAATGTTCTTGAGGAATGATGAAACCCTCTAGATTCTTTAGGGGATCTGTAGTTTCGGCATTCTTAATCATCCCTCTTACTTTATGAGGATGATTCGTAGCAACTTTTACTTTAATAAATTCTTCGGCATCTTTTTTTAGGAGATTGAATCTTTTGTGATAATACTTTGGCGTAATAAATTCATAAGTTAGGTCATGTTCGTGCCAAGTAGGAATATGGCTCGCATATGCTGTTGGATAAATTGTTACATTATCAACTTTTCCCCCAGTTCTTTGTGTTGATGGAT
This sequence comes from bacterium, assembly GCA_030698395.1. Classification (GTDB taxonomy): domain Bacteria; phylum Patescibacteriota; class Patescibacteriia; order UBA9570; family UBA9570; genus JAUYKW01. Next base: position 114,227 of record JAUYKW010000001.1, on the reverse strand, counting down.
TGAACTGCGCTAGCTGGCTTATTTTATTATCATCAAATTCAATTCTGATAGGTTTTCTATCTACAATATCTAATATATTACCCCTAACGGCGAATGATCTTTCTCCAACTGCCCTAGGATAGCGCTCGAAACCTAGTTTAACCAGTTTGGCAGCAAGAGTACTAATTTGCATGTTATTTTTGGAGTCAAAAGATATCGTGGAATTTTTATAATCTTTTTCTGTTAGTTTATTATATTGTTGATAGTAGGATGAAATGATTACTCCAGAGGGAAAAGTTGGGTTCCAGTATTTGCAAAGTTCAAAAAGTTGACGAGCTTCTTTCTCGTCTTGTGCTAAAAAGAAAAGTGGCCCTTTTTTTATTTCTAAGGGAATTCTTTCTGCTAGCTCGTAGCTGATTTCAGATAATGTGCGGAAATGTGGCACCAAAAAATATTATCATATATAGGAAATAATGCAAAGTGTAGGGGTATGTTAATTTTGATTTTAACTAAAAAAAGTGTATAATGCATTAGGTTGCTGTTGCTTTATGTTTGATTCATTATCGAGAATATAAAGATAATAGCTTATTTAGGAGAATATTCAGCATTACGATTTTAAATCTTAAGGAAAAAAAATGAAAAGATTAAACATATATTTAATAGCAGTGTTATCCATATCTTTTTTGTTTGGATTTACTCTTAATGTTCAGGCTGCCGTAGGTTCTCCTAAAACATATGTTGTAACTAGGACTGATGATCCAATTCCCGGTTCGTGTGATATTGAAGACTGCTCGTTGCGAGAGGCGATTTCAGCTGCAAATATCAATAATGCTTTTGACGATGTTATTACATTATCTGCGGGGACTTATACATTATCTATGGCTGGATCTGGTGAAGATTCTAATGCAACAGGTGATTTAGATATTCTTGACGTGGGAAACTTATTAACTATCAATGGCGCTGGTGCTGGCACTACAATTATTAATGCTAACTCAATTGATCGAGTACTTGATGTAACTCCAAGTGCTGAGCTAGAAATTAATGATATGACAATCACTGGTGGAAATTTTGCATCATCAGGTGGTGGTATCCTATCTTATGGAATTCTAACTGTTAATGACAGTATAATTGAGAACAACACTGCAACTTATGGAGGTGGTGTGGCATCAAATACTGGAACAGCTGACATTAATAGAACGGTAATTACAAATAATACAGCTTCTTTACATGGAGGAGGAATTTCTCATGATACATCTGCTGGAGAATTTTTAACTGTTACAAATTCAACTATTAGTGATAACCAGGCTGGTGCTAGTGGTATAGGTGGAGGAATTCATACTAATTGGAATATCAAAGTATATAACTCAACTATTTCAGGCAATACAGCTTTGCATGGTGGTGGAATTGGAACAACCTGTAGTGCTACGGCAACATCAACTATTACGAACACAACCATAACTGGTAATACCGCAACGTCAGATGGTGGAGGTATCAGAAATTACTGCAACGCTGGTTCCGCATGGTCTAATAGATTTGATATATCGCATAGTACAATTAGCGGTAATACTGCAGGATCATCAGGAGGAGGTGTATTTATTCAAGAAGGTGGTTTAGCATCAGCTTCAATGTATTTTAATGGTTCAATTTTAAATGCCAATATAGAGGGTGCTCTAGTGGATGAAAATTGTTCTAGTAGCGGAACACTTATATCGTTGGATTATAACTTAGAGAGTGGAACATCGTGTGGCTTTGCTCAAGGTCATGATTTAAGTAATACTGATGCACAATTGGATTCCGGAGGATTAGCAAACAACGGAGGATCAATAAATACCATAGCATTACAATCAACTTCTCCTGCCGTAGATGCTGGGATATGTATTGATATCAGTTCAGCATCAGTGACAACTGATCAAAGGGGCTATGCAAGGCCAGAGAATTCTGTTTGCGACATCGGAGCCTACGAACTAGATCAAACTGCTCCAGTTGTAACCGTAACTGGCAGTAGTACATTAACTCATGAATGTGCAACTACATATTCTGATGCTGGTGCAAGTGGGTCTGATAATTGGGATACAAGTGTTAATGTTGGCGTAGATTCCAGCGCTTTGGATGTTTTTGTTCCAGGAAATTATGCAATAAATTATTCAGCTACAGATAATGATAATAATGAAGGGACGGCTTCTAGAACAGTAACAGTATCTGACACAATAGATCCAACTTTAACAGTATCTGGTGCAGATGTCACAGTAGCAGAAGGCGATACTTACACCGATGCTGGAGCAACTGCATCTGACACTTGTGATGATTCTGTGGCAGTCACCACCAATAATCCAGTAGATACAAGCACTCCTGGAACCTATACAGTAACTTATACAGCAACTGATGATTCCAACAACACAGATACTGGAACTAGAACAGTAACTGTTACACCTGCAGATCCAGGAGCAATCACAGATGCTACTAAATCTGGTGGAGACATCACCATAACTTATGAAGATGCTTCAACTCAAACCATCTCTCCATTTAATGGTAGAAAGAATTTTAGACATCAATTAAGTGTAGATGCCGAACGACTGATAGTTAGTAACGGAAAAGTGGTTCGCGTATACGTAGACGGAGTTAAAGTGTCTCAAAAAAGAATTGCCAAAAATAAACCGGAAAATAGAACACACTACAGAATGAAAGTTAAAAAAATTCTATTCTGCAAAAGCATATGAATCTATATTCTTTATGTCTGCTAGACGGAAAAATGCAAGAGTAGTTACTCTAAGATTAACTCCGTCCAATGGTTTGAGTAAGAAAGTTGTAAAAACATTCGCATTACCGAACAAGAAATTCTCTCCATTAAAGCTAACGTTGAAATCAGCCAAGAATAAATTCATCACCAGATATGGCAAGAAGGGGAATAGGACGTCTCGAACATGGAAATTAACTAAGAAAGGTGGAGTAAAAAGGGTTATTTAGAAGCATTATACTCAATAAACAAAGGATAAACGCTAGTTTTAAAGCAATTATATTGTGGAAATCTAGCGTCTCTTAGGGCTTGACAAAACCTGGCAATTTGCTAATATGCTTCAGTTACGCGTTTAATAGTGTACGTTCCTTACACAAAATACTCAGCAAACTAGTTGTATGGGTTTTATCAGCCCGACCACTCCTCCTAAATCGAGCTGATATTCTCAAGCGGACTAACTAGTCCCACCCATACGGCTAGCTTACTGAGTGTTTTTTATTTACAAATTCAATAATGCTTTGTTTTGCTTCTATAATAATATCTGATAATACTGCTTCCTCATCTTTTGAAAAGTTGGATAATACATAATCTGCAGTATTATGAATGACAGCTTCTTCGTCGGTTGGTGCAACACCAATGCGTACTCTAGAAAATTCATTGGTTCCTAAAACACCAATGATAGAATTCATGCCGTTATGTCCAGCAGATGAACCTTGTTCGCGAAATCTAACGTCTCCGAATTTAATATCCTTATCATCATATACAACTAGTATGTCTGCTAAATCGATTTTATAATATTGTATTAATGCAATTACAGCTACGCCAGATAGATTCATGAACGTTTGTGGTTTGGCATATAATACATCTTCTTGTTTACAGATAAGGGCAGAGCATTTTGCCATCAAAGAATAATCATCGCAAATAGAATCGAGTACGCGAAAGCCAATGTTATGCCGAGTTTTGGCATGTTTTTCCCCTGGATTACCTAGGCCTATAATTAGTTTCATTTCTTTTTGCTTCGTGCTTCGATTTTTATTGGAACACCATCGTAATTACATCGTTTTCTAATTTCTTTTTCTAGCAGACTAAATACAGCTCCTGCTATTTCTTTAGGTTTTGGTGTTTTTAATATAAAGACTGGAGGATCAATTTCTGTTTGTTTTAAAGATTTTAACACAAGAGGAACTCTCTGTTGATTGCGTCCCACTCTTGTTTTTTGTGTAGGATTCCTTTTTTGTATTTCTCGTAAGGCATCATTTAAATCTTCTTGAGGAGCCATAAATGAACGAGCATCATTTACTTCTATTGCCATATCCAGAACTTTTGTGGTGCGTTGTTTGTTAAGCGCAGATATAAATAGCACTGGTGTATGCTTTGCAAATTCTAAGTTGTCAGAATAATAATCTTGAAACTCATTTATAGTAGTTGAATCTTTATCTGGTATTAAATCCCATTTATTAACTACAATTATTAAACCTTTACCATGTTTTTTTGAGTGACTAACTAATGTTTTATCCTGACTAGATATTCTTTTTTGAGCTTCAAGTAACAATATTACTACATCTGATTTTTCAACATTGGCCAGAGTTGCTTGTACGCCAAGCCGTTCAATATTTGCTAGGCCTTTATTTTTTTTACCTTTCATGTTCCAGTCACCAACTTTACTTTTTCTACGAATTCCTGCGGTGTCTATTAATCTAATCTTATTATCTTTATATACCAAATCTGTATCATTTATATCACGAGTAGTGTGTGCTATATCACTTACAATTACACGATCTTCACCAACTAATGCATTGAATAAAGATGATTTTCCTACATTTGGTCTTCCCACAAGCGCAATATGCAGAAGGTCATCTTCCTCTGATTCTTCCGGTGCTGGATAATGGGGAATTAACTTTAATATTTCATCAAGTAAATCAGCTGTACCAATACCATTGATGGCTGAAATTGTTACTGTTGGTTCAATGTTCAACCTGGAAAATTCAGCTTTAGCATTTTGTTTAATTTTTAAGTTATCTGTTTTATTAATACAGAGCACAACAGGCTTTTTTATTCCAGCTAAGATTTTTTTTACTTCTTTATCTTGTGGCATTAAATCTGATTTTCCATCAACTACAAAAAGGATGAGATTAGCCTCTAGTAATGCTTTAGCTACTTGGTCTTGAATCTCTTTATCTAGAGGGTCTAGTGCTGCAGTATCAAGTCCACCGGTGTCGATTAATTCAAACATGGAACCTTTCCAGTAAACAAAATCTCTATTTTGATCTCTAGTTGTATTTTCGGTTGATGATACTATAGCTTTTCCATGCTCGGACAATCTATTAAATAAAGTTGATTTTCCAGCATTAGTTCGGCCAAGTAGGACAATTTTAGGGGGACGTTTGAGAGACATTATTACCTAATATAATTATAAAATCTGCAGAGGAATCAAAGAAATCTTCGTCAGGATCGGTTTCTAGTAACTCGTTTGTTTGTTGCTCTGAAGCTACAGTACCATCTACTAATTCTAACAATAGGTCAAGAGTCAGCTTCTTTTCACCCATGGTCAAATCATATATTTTAGTAGTGGGCATTGTTTGATCTGGCGCATTTCCTACATCTATCACATCCACATCATAAGCTTGGAGAGTCTCTGCTGTGCGTGCAGCAAGTCCATTTTGAGTTGTTGCGTTTAGTATTTGTAGTGTTGATTGCTCCTTGGCAGTTTCTGCATTTTCGAAAACATTCTTTGCCATTAGAGTTATTTCACTAAAGTTATATTCTCCAGCTTGCGGAACTAATACATATGCACCTGTAGGTTCGTATATTTTTGAATAAACTAATCCTTGAGGAGAGTCATCAACAACTCGAGAGATAATATCTTCGTTACTTACATTAGAAACTAGATCAGCAAATTTCATCATTTCCCAAATTTCCATATTTGTTTCCAAGTGATCGCCTAAACTATCTAGGATGTCGTTTACTCTGCCTAAATGAAGTAAGGTATTTGTCGATAAGACTTTTTCTTTAAAACTTTCTAGAATTTTTTGCTGACGTTGTCCACGCGCAAAATCCGATCCTTCTTCTGGATTAAGTGAGCCTGGTGCGAGTTTTCTAATGCGAGAAAATATCAAAGCTGTTTCTCCGTCCATGGTTTCTACACCTCTCTTAAATGGTATTGCACAATAAGCACCATCAGTTAGATAGTATAGTTGTGCAGTAGGGCAGGGTAAGCTTAATTCATTGGCTCCATATAATCCGGTAAAAGATCGTTCAATATCTATTGATACGCCATCTACGTCATCTATTAATTTTCTAAAACCAGCAAAATCTATTAATACGTAATAGTGTAAATCTAACCCAGTAACTTCAGTCACCTTTTCTTTGGCTAAATTCATTCCACCTAATTCGTATGCAAAATTAATTTTCCTACCTTCCCACAATTTTGGATTTTCATCATCATATATTTTGACAACTAAATCTCGAGGTAATGATAGAAGTGATACTTGATTGGTAGATGGTTGAAAGCTAGCAATCATAATCGAATCAGTAAGAGTTCCTCCGGCATGACCATCACCACCGATACCTAATAATAATACGTTTATTCTGTCTTCGTTCTCACCTCTTAAGGGTCTATCTTCACCACCAATAATAATTCCCAATTGTTCAAGTAAGGGTGTTGGATTATCAGAATCAATGATATTTTTCGTGGTTGAAATTATCTTGTTTAATGAGAGTCCTACAAATAAAATGCCAATACCAAGGATGCCGATTATTACACCTTTTTTCCAAGTCATCCATGTTTTACCGTTCCGCTGTTGTTCTGATGTGCCAGTTTCGATTTCCAGATTTGTTTTAGCAATACTTTCCTTTACTGAAGCATCCATTTTATCATCAGTTTTTTGTACTTTTTTGCTCTCTCGTACTGGTTTTACGGACCTTTTATTACTTACTGGCTTAGCATCTTTAGCTTTAGCAGAGGCATTTTTTTTCGGTTTTTGTTCGTTTTCAGAAATATTTTTTGGCATTAGTCTACTATACAGCTAAGACTTGATTAATTCAAGAAAATCTTGTATGGTGTACAGAGGTAAAATTATGATCGCAAGTACAGATGACACGTCAAAAGACGAGCCTAAGAAGAAGATTCTGTTAATTGAGGATGAACAGGCCTTAAGCAATATCTTAAAAGAGCGCTTACTAGACAGTGGTTACGATGTAAAAATTGCTATTCAAGGTGAGGAGGGATGGCAAAAAACAAAAAAAGAAAAACCTGATTTAGTATTGCTAGATATTTTATTGCCAAGATTAGATGGCTTTGTGTACTTGAAACGGTTAAGAACTCACAAATCTTTTAATCAGATACCGGTTATAATTTTATCAAATCTCGGTGAAGATATAGATCTAGACAAAGGTAAAGAATTGGGCGCAGTAGATTATTTGGTTAAATCCAACCATACACTTGATGCCATTTTAGATCGGATTAATAAAGTACTAACAGCATGAACACAAAAAAGGTATATTTGGCACAAACAGCATCTTTCTTTTGGGAGGTTGTTAAGGTAGTGGTTATTTCTTTGGCTATCATAATTCCAATTCGGTATTTTTTAATTCAGTCGTTTTATGTGAAGGGTGCATCAATGGAGCCGAACTATACTGATTACGAGTATCTGATAATTGATGAGTTGTCTTACAGATTTAATGATCCAGTAAGAGGTGAGGTGGTTGTTGTACACGATCCTCGTGATGCGAAACAATTCTTTATAAAACGTGTGATCGGTATACCAGGAGATGAAATAGATATACTTAATGGTAAAATTGTGTTGAACGGTGTTGATTTAGATGAAACAGCCTATTTAGATGATTCTGTTGTTACAGATAGTGCGCCAGGTAAGCGCCATTTTAAATTAGAAGATAAGGAATATTTTATTTTAGGAGATAATCGGCCAGCTAGTTATGACTCTCGTCGTTTTGGACCTATTACTTATGATGATCTCATAGGTAGAGTTTGGATCCGAGCTTGGCCATTTGATCGATTAGCTATATTTTGATTAATTATTTGTATATGCAACCAAAAACTACCCCCGCAAAAAAAACTGAGAGTAAGAAATCTGCTGATGAATCAGCTGATACAACAGCAGCATCAAAGCGAAGACAGCCCGTAAAGTTGCTTCGTGGGATGAAAGATATTTTACCGGAACAACAGAATTATAGACATGCAGTACAAAAGGCGCTTGAGGATATAGCTGTATCATATAGTTATCAGCGTATCGATACACCCATTCTTGAGTTTGCTAGTTTATTTTCAAAATCACTAGGGCAAACTACGGATGTAGTAGATAAAGAAATGTATGTTTTTGAAGATAAGTCTGGCGACAAAGTTTCTTTACGTCCAGAATTTACAGCTGGAATTGCTCGTGCCTATATTGAACATGGCATGCTTAATCGTACTCAGCCAGTGAAGCTTTTTACAACTGGTCAATTATTTAGACACGATAGACCTCAAGCAGGAAGATATCGACAATTCAATCAGATTGATTGTGAGATTATCGGTGGTCGTGCACCAATTATTGATGCAGAATTGATTGTAGTAGCTCATAGCTTACTGAAAGAATTAGGTGTTAATTCTACTGTCCGAATTAACAGCATTGGAAGTGAAGAAGATAGAGAGCAGTATATTAATGAATTGGTAAGCTATTTAAAAAACAACCGCAGAAAATTATCTGAAGAATCAAAGAAAAGGTTAACAAAAAATCCATTACGAGTGTTAGATTCCAAAGATGAACAAGATCAACTTGTTATTGCTGAAGCTCCACAAATAGTAGATTGGTTATCTGAGGATTCAAAGAATTATTTTATTACAGTTTTAGAATATCTAGATGATATTGGTATCCCTTATGTACTTGAACCAACTTTGGTGCGTGGTCTAGACTATTATAATGATATTGTTTTTGAACTATATGATGAAAATGAAGTACAGGGTAGTCAGTCTGCGTTAGCTGGTGGTGGCCGATATGATGGATTAATTGAACTTTTGGGTGGGCAACCAGCTGGAGCATGTGGCTTTGCTATTGGAATTGAACGTTTGATCTTGGCAATGAAGGCAAATAGAATTGGATTTTCAGAAGCATATATTCCTGATGTTTTTCTTGCTCAGCTAGGAAAGAGTGCTCAGAAATATTCATTAGGCTTAATGGAGAGATTACGTGGAGATGGTTTTAAAGTAAGAGCTAACCTAGTAAAAGGAAGTCTATCAGCGCAGTTAAAAGCAGCTAATAAAATTGGTTCCAGATTTACTTTGATTATTGGGCAAAAAGAGTTACTTGATGGAACGATTATTATGAGAGATATGGAAAGTGGATCACAAGAAATTATTGATATAAAAAAGATTAGTGATGAATTGAAGAAGCGATTACAAAAAGAACCAGATGAGTTAATACCAAAAGTCATTGGTCCGCAAGATGAACCCGTTGAATTAGAAAATGAAGACCCAAGAAAACCTGGCAACCAAAACAGAAATAAGAACCAGAATCAAAACCAGAATCAGGAGGTAAAAACTACTCAGGATAAAGACACCGGCAAAAAAAAGAGTAAGTAGTAGTTTTTCATGGATTGCATTTTTTGTTCAATAGCTCAGCATAAAACAGACGCTGATATCGTTTTTGAAAATGATCAAGTATTTGTGATTAAAGATATTAATCCGAAAGCAAAGGTTCATTTATTGGCAATTCCCAAAGAACATATTGTTACTTTTAATGATTTAACAATGGATAATTTTGGTGTGATGTCTGTGTTAGCTTTAGCAATAAAAAATGTTACTGAGGATTTTCAAATTGCTGATTCAGGCTATAAAGTTATCGCAAATAATGGATCGAATGGAGGACAAGCTGTTCCACATTTACATCTACATATTTTGGGTGGCGAGCCCATTCGTGGAGTAACATAAAATATTTGACATACACATAGTTAAGTGTTATATTTTATTCACAAATAATTATTATCTTACACCTTGAAGGAGGTGAAATACTATTCCTACTGTTACAACATATAAAAATGACGGTGAGTCCAATGAAGGGATGATTCGTCGTTTTGTTCGGAAGGTACAGGCAAGTGGCAAATTAAATTTAGCCAAGCAAAACCAGTATCGACAACCAAAAAAAAGCAAACGACTAAGACGTCGAAGTGCAATTAAACAAGCAGAATTGAGGCAAGAAAAAGAACATCTGCGAAAAATAGGCAAACTTGAAGAACGCGGAAGTAGATCTAAAACAAAAAGCTAACCATAATCAATGGGTCTGGCAGAGAAATTACAAACTGATTTAGTCGTATCCTTAAAATCAAAGGACGAAGTTGCTGTCTCTGCATTGAGAAGCTTAAAAAGTGCCTTAAAGAACGATGAAATAGAGAATGGCCCGCTTTCTGAAGGGCGGGCTTTTTCTATTGTAAAAAAACAAATTAAACAACGTGAAGATTCAGCTGCAACATATAAGTCAGCTGGTCGAGAAGAGTTGGCCTACAAGGAAGAAGCTGAAATTGAAGTATTGAGAAAATATCAGCCAGAACAATTATCAGAAGAAAAATTGCGAGAGCTAGTTAAACAGGAAGTTGCCACAGCTGAAAATAAAGAATTTGGTCCATTAATGGGAAAAGTAATGCAAGCAACACAAGGTAAGGCTGATGGAAAAATGGTGCAGAAAATTTTAAAAGAAGAATTACAATGAAGAGAAAAACTGTTTTTAAAATTTTGGTTTCATTTTTAGTTGTTGCTGGGAGTTCTTTTTTTGTTACTGGTATCGTATATGCACAGGTGGATACGAGTATTGGTGAAAATTTGATACTCGGTAATACTAGTCCAGTAGATTTAATCGTTTCAATTGTAAATTGGACATTAGGTCTATTAGCTTTAGTAGCTACAGGTATAATATTATGGGGTGGTTTTGCTTGGATGCTATCTGGTGGTAATGAGGAAAAAGTTGCTAATGCAAAATTAATATTACGTAATGGAGTAATCGGACTTGTAATTGTGTTGGCTTCGTGGGGGATTGCCACTTTTGTTATTAATCTGTTGTTAGATTTTACTAATGCTCAGGACCCAGTAGTGATTACATCTCCGAGTCCTGATCCAAACTATCCTGATGGTTCTCCTTTTTATGTAGATCACACAAATCCGCGGAATGAAGAGGAGAATGTGCCTCTTTGTCACATAGTTGCTACAACTTACTCATTTCCGCTGAATGAACCTAGCGTGACATCCGATTCGTTTAAAGTGACTATACCGCGTGATGCAGTTAGTAATCCAGATGGTGGTAAGAGCAATGGCGACGTTTGTACTGAGGGGAAAGAATGTTTATCTGGTGATTGTTCAGCTAATAGTTGTGTAGGCGGACAGCTTGCAGGCTCAATTGATTTTTCAGAAAGTAGTTACTCTGCTGTATTCTATCCAGCTGCAGATTATTATGAAGATACTAAATATAAGGTTATATTAACAACTGCTATTAAAGGTGTAGATCCAGATAACGGGGCGGTTTATAATCTAGAATCTTCCGATCCAAAGCGGATTTATACATTTACTACTGGTACTGAAACAGATGACGTTCCACCAACTGTGAATGTAGTAAGTGTTACACCGTATCCGTCTGATGGTGATGATCAGATATGTTTAAACCCAACTTTGCAGGCGTCTTTTTCGGAAAGTTTGGATCCAGCATCACCAGACGATCAGAACGTTTGGTTGTACGAATATGGTGACTTTGATGGTGATGGCGTAGATGACGATCCATCAGATTCATTAGATGTAGATTATATTAGAATGACTAGTATTGGTGGAGAAACTGATGATACGATAGTTACTGGTCCAGAAGAACCGCTAAGTGAATTTACAGAATATGGAATGAATCTGTATAGTGGTGATGCTGCTACTGACACTTTTGAGGGAGCTATATTTGATACTTGCGGTAATCCATTAAGTGGAGATTTTGATTTAGACATGGAGGGTCATCCAATAGATGATTTTGTGGATCCTGCTAGTTCTGGCCTTGATCAAGCATTCTGTTCTTGCTTGTCTGGAGTTGAGTCTTGTAATGTAGCTGTTGGTGCGATTGATTGTGATTTGGGTGATGCTACATGTACATTAGATGCAACATGTAACTCCAGTCATGAAAATTATGTAGGATTTGATTATCAATGGACATGGACTACAGGTGATGAGCCATATTGTGTTCCTGAGATTGATTCAATTGCTCAGGAGGATAATTATTATAGTGAAGACGAGGAAGTAGTTGGTGAGACAGGTTCTTCAGATACTGGCAAAGTTCTTATTACTGGCAGTTACTTATATCCTTTTTATGAAGTAGATTTTTATAATAATATTTCTGCAGCGAGCCAAAATTGTTTTGATACTGATCACGTTCCTACAATGTCATGTTTTGTAAGTAATGTCGGTGCAAACATAATTACTTTGCGCACGCCAGTAGCAAGTCAAACTGGTCAAATTAGAGTTGAAAATAATGACGGAAGTGACACGTCACTTGATCAGGCTACTATCGATTCTCCATATATTCGTACGACTTCCCCAGCATCCGGACCTGCAGGCCAGTACGTAACTATAAAGGGTAAAAACTTTCTTGATTATGACCCTAATGATGAATTTAGTTCTCGCGGACAAGTATTCTTTAATGACGTGGAAGCAGAAGTAATGTGTGATGATGGTTGGGATAACACTAGTATCATTGTTAGAGTTCCAGATGATTTTGAAGTAGACGAGCGAACATTAATCCAGGTGATTACAACTGAAGAACGTTACAGTAATCAGCGTGGATTTACTATTGATGATGGAGAGCCAGGCCCTGGCCTATGCTTATTAGAGCCGTCTTGTAGTGATACCGGAGATGATGATGTAATTGCCATAGGTGAAAACTTTGGTGATGAACGAGGTGCAATTTATTTTAAAGCAAGCAATGGAGTTTTTGAACCAACCGCAAGTATTCAATATTGGAATGAATACAATGCTACTTATGATAGTCAATCTGTAGCAACAAATGGTACACCTGTTTCGGAACTTGATGATTATGATTTTTCGGTCGCTAATATCAATGGAATTAGTAATGGTTTGGATTTTGATATTTCTTGTTCAAACCCGCCTAGAATGTTTCGTTCTTATCAGTGTAGTCCAAGTGAAAATTTAATTTATTTGCCTAATCCACCTAATGGTTTTGATAACGTATGTGTGAATTCCACGCTGGCGATTGCATTCACTAACGACATGGATAATGACACTATTAGGCGTAATGGCCCTGGTGGTGTTGATTTTTATCGATGTAATTATGGTTATGATGGTGATACTAAATTACCATTTGATGATAGTGAATGCGTACATCCAGGCTATGCTGGTGGACACGAGATTGAATTTTTAAGTGATGCATATCTTGGTGGTGATGGCAGTGGTGTACTAGATGGTAGCGAGGATGTTGATGGTGACGGAGACTTAGATGCTTACGAGGTTATTTATTTCCCGTTCCCAGATGGGTTAGAGGCTGGATATCATTATAAAGTGGTACTTGATTCTTCAATTATTAAGAATACTGATGGGGTTAACTTATTAGAAGATGAAATTATTAAATTTCAGGTTCGTAATGATGAAGAAAATTGTGTAGCTGATTATATAAATATGACGCCATCGGACGATCGGGCAACTTCTTATGATGATACCAATAGATGTACAGAAAATATTGAAGTAGATAATGATGGTGATGGTATTATTGACGATACATATTCTTATAGAGTAAGGCAGTATACGGAGAATTGTATGTTACTTGCCGATGCTGGAACATATAATTGGACTATTGGACCAGATGTGCCAGATAGAGATATTATCCAATTTGGAGATTTGGATAATCCAGAAGATAGTCCATCTGAAGGTGATACAGATACAACAACTACTGGGTTTAACAATGTATGCCTGCAGGGTGAAGATGCAGATAATGCAGGTGAAGCTTTTGTGGAAGTAACCCTAGTTGATCCAAATGATGGTAGTGATGCTGCCAGTGATGGTGGTGTATTTGATGTAGATTTTGGATACTGTACTAATGACTCGGATTGTTACACTAATGAATGCCAAGATACTTATTGTGATTTGGTAACTCATCATTGTGCGCCAGATATTATTAGCTTCTCGCCAAACAATGCTAGCGGACCAGATGTTGGACCAACTGGATGTATAACTTTAAATGGTTGCTATTTTGGATCTGATCAAGAAGGTGAGGCTGCTTGTACATGTGAGAGTTTAAAGAAAGAAGGTTATTCATGTGATGTTTCAGAAAATGGCAATGTATGTCTTTTGGATAATGGAAGTACAACTTGCAGTTTAGGTGAAGAAGTATGTACATTAGATGACGCTTGTTCAGCTTTATCGCCAACAGCAAATTTTTACGATGGCGGAGGATTAAAAGATTGTACTTGTACAGCTGATGGCAATGGAAACGATTGTAATGTTAAAGAAGGAAATACAACGTGTGTTGCCACAGGCGATGATCTTTGTATAGATTCATACCCAACTTATCAAGAACCGAATTCTGGTTCTGTTTTATTCAATACGTCTGTAGCTGATTATCCAAGTGAGGTATTTTGTGATGATACGTGGGATTCTGATCAAGTTATAGCGCAGGTGCCTACTAGTCTAGCAGCTAATTTATACGGCATTACATTAAAAAGTAGATATTATAATGATATTGATGGAGAATATTTGTACGATATATATAGTGCTAGCGAAGGAGATGAGGATTGTGAAGTCGGTTCTGACGCTACTCCATGTTTATGTCAGGTAGATCCAGCTTCTGGAGAAGAGGATGATACGGTAAATTTATATGGAGAGAATTTTACATTATTAACTGATGATGGTGGTGAAAAGGTCACATTTAAGAGTAGTACTAGTAGAGTCGATTCTATTGAAGGTACTTGGGCAGATGATAATACTGTGGAAGATACAGAAGTTCCTCAGGGTGCTGTAGCCGATGGAAATGAAGGTGTGCAACTAGAAAGTGATACTTTGGCTAGTAATGCCTTAGGATTTAGTGTTAGTTGTTCAGCTAATTTAGATTGTAGTACTGGTTGTTGTAATGATTTTGAATGCGTTGCAGCAGAAGTATGCAATGAATGCTTGGATGATACGGATTGTAGTTATGGTGAGTGTAACTCTGTTTGTGTTGATGGAATGTGTTCACCATATGTTATAGATCTTAGCCCGGGCAGAGGCGCAGTTGGTCAACCAACAACTGTGCAAGGTTGTCATTTTGGTACTTATTATAGCTCAGGTGACGGATATGATCCGTATAGCATGGTTACTGCGGATGGGATTGAAGCACCATTAGCTTGTAGCGAATCAGATTCATGGAATAATAATCAAATTATAGTTACCATGCCGGATGGTATCTTTGCAGATGCAAGTACTCAAACAGCTGAAATTGTTGTTAGACAGGTTTATAATGGTGGTGCTGATACGCAAAATAGTAATGATCCAATTTATGTTGATGATGCTGATGGTGATGGCAGAGCTGATGGTGATGATGAATTTCCATATGACGTAGATAATGATGGTCAAGATGATAATGTCGATCCAGATTTCCGATCGGTTTTCTCTAAAGATAATTCCTGTTCAGAGGTTGATATTCCTGTGTTGTGTGACGCAGATCCTGCTTATAGTCCTTATACCGCCACTTATGACATTACTTTATCTGGTGAAAATTTTCTTGGTGAGTCTGATGGATATTGTACATGTAATACTGATTCGTTAGGGGAGTGCGAGATTGATGAAGGAGATGATTCTTGTAGCCTTATCGAAACAACAAGTTATTACGTGAACCCAAATGATCAAGCAGAAGTTTGCACAACCCTTACCTCGAATGCAACAACTATTTACGATGCTGTGGCTGGTTATTGTGTACATACAAGTAATCCAACAACAGTATATGTGAATCCTGCAGACGAAACAGAAGTTTGTGACGCTACAACATCTAATGCTTATACAACATATGATGCTGGTCTGGTAGCGTGTATTTATGAAGATCCAGACGATGCAACCAAAACTTGTTCAATAGATGTTGGAGATACTTTCTGTAGTATTTGTACAATCGCTGTTGATGATACAGATTGTGAACTTGTTATAACTGAAGATTGCGAGATTGATGAGGATGGCGATGCAATAGCTGATACTTGTGGTGCTTCTATTAGTTCTTTTGTAGAACAATCGGGTGTCGTTGATTATACAGATGAAATCGAAGCCAGCATTGATTGGGCGCAATACACCAATGAACAATATTTAACAGACGTTCCTGATGATTCTGAAACCGGTGATGTAAAAGCAATTGCTAGAACAAGTGGGGGCAGACAATGTGTAGGAAATGGTTTGGAATTTCCTGTTACTTGTAGTTCTTGTAGCGATTGTGCATCTGAAGATAATAATCTAAATTGTAATTTAGATTATGAAGACTTGCCGGCTGGAGTAGGTTCTTGCACGCCTGATACTACAGGTTTTTGTAGGGCTGAACCAGATTCTTGTTGTAATAATACAAGTTGTGTCTACGATGATTCAACAATACCAGCTGATGATGATTATGATACTGGTTCATGTGCTAGTCAGCCTTTGATTTTACTTGATTATTATGATACTGGCTGGGTTAATCCATCTAATCATTCACGTACATGTACCGTTGCTACTTCTAATGAATATACTGTTTATGATAGTGAATCTGGATACTGTGTGTATACTGATCCGGATTATCCGCAGTTAACTTGTAATATAATAGTTGATGATACTAGTTGTGAGTTATTCTTGGATGGTGGTAAGACAAACCCTCAACCAAACGCTGAGAATATTTGCCCTAATGGTGAGTTAAAAGTGAATTTTAATACAAAAGTTACTACTAGTGATGTGTTTGAAGATTTGTATAATGAATCGGATACACCAATTCCTGGAGTTGAAATTACTTCTGAGGATTTAGAGTATTACGTTAGTTTAATTGATCTGAATACTGGCAGTA
Organism: bacterium; assembly: GCA_030698395.1. GTDB lineage: Bacteria > Patescibacteriota > Patescibacteriia > UBA9570 > UBA9570 > JAUYKW01. The sequence goes on along the minus strand of JAUYKW010000001.1, from coordinate 97,502 downwards.
ATGTTACTTTAGATGAAATTGAACTAAACTCTGGATTGAACATTATTACTTTAAAACAAGAAGAGTTATTAAACTTCGAGAATGATTACTCAATTGTGATTCGAGCTGACGACTCAGTGGTCAGTGGCACTGATCACCAATTGGGCATTGTTAGTTATAATGATGGTGTGGCTGTAGGTTGCGACAGTGATCATGAAGCTGCAGGAATGTGTGATACGGACGGTTACTTAGAGATACCTTTCACCACACTAGCAGAAGCTGACTTTGAAGATGTTTGTGGTCCAGGATTAGTAGATTTAGATGCAACTAGGGATGGTTTTGTAGATGCAGATTATACATTCACTAAATCAGAGCAAAAAGAAACTTTCGGTGCAACTGTGTATTCAGCTGGAGTTGATAGAGATATCACTACCGAGGATGACAATCAACCTATTACTAGAATTGAGGGCAGTGAAGACCAAACATCATTTTACTGGAATTATACCTGGGATGAGAAATATGACAGTATTCAGGATTTAGAAAATGCATCTTGTCCTATTGCAGGTATTATAACTGGCGGAAATTTAGGTTCATGTTCTTGTGCGTATGAGAATACTTGTACCATGAATGAGAATGACCCTTCATGTGAGGTTGATGATATAGATTGTGAAACTGATTCTGAAAATGGTGTTTGTGATGCAACTGATTCTAATTGGGATGCAGATACTAGCACTTGTTCTTGTACAGCTCCGCGTGGTTGCCTCATGAATGCTGGGGATAATTCTTGTAATATCGAAGGTATTGCTTGTTTCACAGATTCTCCAAGTGAAGTATGTGATGTACTAGATTCTACATTCGATTCCGATACAAATAGATGTAATTGTTTCTTTGCAGGTAGCTGTAAAGTAGATCCAGAGGAAACTAGTTGTGAGATTGACTTTAATGAGGATGAAAGTTCAGTTTGTTCATTGGATGCTACTTGTAATGATGAGAATGAATACTGGAGTGTGCCTGGATTTACAGAAGATAAACAAACACAAAAAGTTACAGCTGATAGTGAGGAAGGCATCACAGCGGTAGAAGTAATGATTACTGGTGATGGTTCAGTAGAACAAGGTTGGTCCGGATTATTTGATGATGATCAAGATGTAGCAGTATATTTCTGCGCAGAAGAAGATTATTTTGAATCTTTTTCCAATGAAGATTATCATATGTATTGGGCATATTGTAGAGGAGAATCCCCACAAGAGAGTAGCTTCTTGCCTAAGTTTACAACTGTATTTGAGCGGGATAGCGTTGCAATTGATTTGGCATATGGTTCTCCACAGGATTTTATATATGAAGTTGCTTTAAAGGATGAGCTAGCACTGAGCTATGATCCTGATGCAAACAATAACACTATTGCAATTCGGGTGTATGAAAACGATCTAGATAATGATTTCACTACTATGAAGGACATGGTTGGTCCCGATCTATGGTTTCAATTGATTGGTAGCAGTACTGGAAGTGGTGGAGGATCAGAAACGAAAGTGGATGATTATAGAGCAATTCGAGTAGGGAACACAATGTATATAGCAGCTACAAACTTAGATGAAGACGCAGGAACGCTGAAACCTTATATTATCGTAATGACTTTTAGCTCTGAGGCAGAAACTGATACGGAGGCTATTGTAAATCTGTTTTTAGATCATTTTGAATTTAATTATGGAAATACTGGTTTATCTAATAATTGTCAGGAAGAAAAATTAAAAATTGTGCGTGATACAGAAAGAGTTAGTGATCTTGGTACGGTGGCATACTTATTATCTAGTTACTATCATAATGATGCTGATGGTGATGGATCACTAAACTTCCCAACAATTAATTCTGGAACATATATAGCTGGACTTACAACATCCATTTGGTCATCTTGGACATCTGTTCTAGGTAATGCTCTTGGACAAACACTTCCTACAGATCCGATTAATGAATATGCTGATGCTGAGGTTAACTGTCCATATAATGCACCAGATTTAAATGCAGGTGATGATCCAAGTAGTCCTGAATGGACTTACTATGATGAGAATGGTACTTGTTGGGATCCAATTTTGAAGGATTATTATGGACCGCCAGGATCATATCTGTATACATATTTATATAATGAGAGTACAGATCCTGATGAATTTGAATTGTATAGTAATTTAGAATATGATGGCACAGGTTCTTGGCAAGAATCTGCCTATGATCCATGTAGATTATATTCTGATAAATCTACACCAGTAACTGATCATATCTCTGACTTTTCTGATGAAGGATGTGACACATTTAACTACGTTGTTACGGCATCCGATACAACGCTAGATGGAGATTATGATGATAACTTCGAATAATTCAAATCCAGAGATAGAAGATATATTTGAGGGTTTTGAAGCTGATGCTAATGTTGGACCCGAGGTATCAAGGATTCCTATGGCAGCGATTACGGAGCCGGTTGCAGGGAATTATAGTGATGAAGAAAGTACCTCAGGAAGCTCAGGTGTTGTGCGCCGCATTATTATCATTATTGCCATAAGCATTGCTGGTTTGCTATTATTAGGAGGTATCGGTTTTGCTATTTACATTTGGTTAGGAAGTACACCATCAATACCAGAGTCAGAGAATGTTTTAATAAATGACAACATCGCAACTGACCAAGTAATAGTGGATGATGTATTAGAGAATACGAATGTAATTGAAATCGATATACCTGTTGATCCTGAAATTACAACAGATGATAGCAGCGCAGCAGAGTTCATAGATTCAGATCACGACGGATTATCAGATGAAGAAGAGTTGATCCATAACACGAATCCGAAGAAACGTGATACAGATGAGGATGGTTTATCCGATCGTGAAGAGGTTCGTGTATATCTCACGGATCCGCGTAATCCAGATACAGATAGTGATGGATTTATAGACGGAGAAGAAGTAGCTAATTTTTATCATCCAAATCACCCAGACCCAACTAAAAGATTATTTGACGATTTTATACCTGAATAAATATGGACTTTCCAAACCAAACACCAGCTGGCCCACAGCCAGCACCAACACCAGCTGTTCCAGGACAAGATAACATGTCGGTTGCTCAACCTGGAGCGACTCCAGTAGCGCCAACGCCACCAACGCCAATGCCAGTACCTACTCCATCTCCAGCTGTGCCTAGTGGTCCAGCAGGAGCAACTCCTCAAGTAGGTGGCGGTCCCATTGCGGCACCAGCAGGTGGTATGGTTGGAGCAAGTTCACTATCTCCTGGGCCTGGTTCGCCAGTACCAATGTCTGGTCCAGCTCCCGGGCCTATTATGCCTCCGGTTCAATCAGGATCAGTTGGTTCAGCACAGAGTGAAGTACATACTATGCCACAAAAATTTATGAATGCGCCTACAGCAGGTGCAACAAAAGAAGGTGGCAAGACCAAGAAAGGAAAAGGCAAAATGATGACTGTAATAATTGTATTAGTGATAATACTTGCTGTAGCAGGCATTATTGGTGGTGTGGCATTTTATATACTAAGAGGTTTACCGGAAGATGTACCAGTAGAAACGCCAGTAGTAGTTGTTGATGTTGTTGTTGATGAAGGATTAATGGAAGAAAATGTTAATGCAGACGTAAATGATAATGTAAATGCAGATGATGAAAATGATAATGAGAATGTTAATGCAAATGACAATGAAAACGCTAACGAGAATGTTAATGCAGATAGTAATGCGAATATAAATTCAAACGTAAATACATCACCTATTACAAATGTTTCACCAAGTAAGGATACTGATAAGGATCAGTTGACTAATGAGGAAGAGAAATTATTTGGCACAAAAGCTGATTTACCAGACACAGATAGCGATGGTTATAATGACGGTGCTGAAATATTAGCTGGATTTGATCCGCAAAGTACTGATGGTGCTGCTAAGCTTGTAGATAACTCTGAGTTAGTTAGTACATATAGTAATAAAGAATATGGTTATAATATGTTATATCCAGCAGAGTGGACAGCTGATGAAATATCTGAAACAGGATCAAATGAAGTATTATTCACTCCAACATCTTTAGATACAGCTGGCCAATTTGTGGCAGTCGTAGTGGAGAATAATCCAACTGGCTTTACAGCAGTAGATTGGTATTTAGATCAAGCAAGTAATGTAAAAGAAACTCAATTAGAAACAATTACCACATTTGACGGTGTTGAGGGTGTATTAAGTCTTGATGGATATACTGCTTATTTTACCTCGGATGAATATGTGTATGGTGTTAGTTATCGTTATGGCAGTAGTGTAGATTTACACTTTGATACTACTTTTGCATTAATTGCTAAGAGTTTTGAATTAACTAAAGCCACGAAGAGTTCAAATAATACAAATAAAAATACAGTTAACAGTAATGTTAATGATGATGTGAATGCCAATTCACCTTCATAAAAATGTTAAAGCATCAGAATTAACTGCTAAGATAGTAAATCAGACATTTTTAGCAGTAAAGAAAAATCTTAGATTTTCAGAGACATTTTCTGTATCAGTTGTTTTAGTAGGTGCAAAAACTATGCAGGAAATGAATCTGAAATACAGAAAAGTTAATGCTGTTACTGACGTGTTATCGTTTCCATACAACGATGAAGAAGGCGAAGTTGTGATATGTTATCAGCAAGCTGTAAAACAAGCTGTAGAGAAACAAACACCAGTAATAAAAGAGCTTTTATGGTTACTTATACATGGTATACTGCATTTAAGAGGTTATGATCATGAAACTGCTATTGATGCTAAAGTTATGCGTCCTCTAGAAAGAAAATTATTATCTCAAATCTATAGTAATGATTAGTATCAAAAGGTTAAATCAAAGTTTTGCTTATGCCATACAGGGATTGAAATATGTGTGGCGTAACGAACAAAATTTTCGAATTCAGGTATTTATTGGTATTTTAGTGGTTACTGCTATGCTTATTTTTAGAGTTTCAATGGGTGAAGCGATAATCTTAACCATGCTGATTATCTTTGTGATGGTATTAGAAGTTGTGAATACTATTTTTGAGAAAATTGTGGATATTTTGAAACCTAGAATGCATACTTATGTTGCAGTTATTAAAGATATGATGGCCGCGGCAGTATTTATTGCATCATTTGGCTCAGCGATTATTGCGTGTATGGTTTTTATTCCACACTTCATAGATTTATTACAAAGTTTATAGTATAATAAACAGGTTAGAGAAATTTATTAATTACTAGTATAGTTACTATATAATATGGCAAAAGGGGACGCTATTACAGGTTTAGATATCGGTTCAACAACTATCCGAGTTGCTGTTGGCCAAGTTAATCCTCATGATAATGATTTGCATATTATTGGAGCAGCTGAACATCCAGCTGAAGGTATTAATAAAGGAGTTATTACTAGCATAGAAGATGCAGTCTCTTCAATTTCTGGAGCCTTAGACAAGGTAGAACGAATGACTGGTATTCCTACTGAAAGAGCATTTGTAAGCGTTAATGGCGGTCACATCTTGTCTCAGGATAGTCATGGCGTAGTTGCAGTATCGAAAGCTGATGGTGAAATCAAGGATGAAGATGTAACTAGGGTAATTGAGGCTGCACAAACTGTAGCTACACCACCAAATTATGAAATATTGCATGTTATTCCCCGACAGTTCAATGTGGATAATCAAATGGGAATAAAAGATCCCGTAGGAATGACTGGAATTAAATTAGAGGCAGATGCACAGATTATTCTTGGTTTAGTATCTCAGATAAAGAATTTAACAAAATGTGTTTATCGTACTGGTACTGATATCCAAGATTTGGTGTTAGGTGTACTTGCTGCTAGCGAGGCTGTGTTAACTAAACGTCAGAAAGAACTAGGAGTGGCTTTAGTAAATTTAGGAGGACTAACGACTAGCTTGATGGTATTTGAAGAAGGGGATGTGATTCATACAAAGATTTTGCCAGTAGGTGCAGGACACATTACTAATGATATTGCTATTGGGTTAAGAACTTCTGTTGATATTGCCGAGGCAATCAAAACTGATTATGGTTCTGCAAGTCCAGATGACATAAATAAACATGAAGAGATAGATTTAAAAGATATTGATGAAAATGAAGATGGTAGAGTATCTCGGAAAGAAGTAGCAGAAATAATCGAAGCAAGATTAGAAGAGATTTTCTCAATGGTAAACAAAGAACTAAAAGCTATTGATCGGCACGGCATGCTTCCAGCTGGAATTGTGTTAACTGGTGGTGGTTCTAAATTAAACGGTATCGTAGATGTCGCTAAAGCACAGTTTTATTTACCTGCCACAATTGGTGCACCAAGACAATTTAAAACTGCTATTGATAAAATTCAGGATCCTGTCTTTGCAACTGCTTTAGGATTAGTATTATGGGGGCAAGGTATGACAAGTCCGCAAGGTGGAGGTATGTCTCAGTTAGCTCGTTTTTCAGCTGTTACAGATGCAACTTCTAAGATGAAAAAGTGGTTTAAGAGTTTGTTGCCCTAATAAATGTCTTAGTAAATATAGGCCGGATACAATTTGTATTCATTAAATGTATTGAAAAAATACATTTTTTGTTTGATAAATATGCTATTTTTATTGATTAATATAGGTCGTTGCATACCTTTTTTATTCAAGAAGTATTGACTTTGAAACAATTTCACTGTAATATTCCTATTTGTATAAAGCATTTATGATTTTAAAAGGTTTTTTTAACTTTAAATTAAGGTAAATAATTATGGCTAATGGAAAATATACTGAGGTAAAGCCAGATGTCGAAACATTCGCAAAAATATTAGTAGTTGGAGTTGGTGGATCAGGTGGATCTGCTGTATCCAGAATGATCGATAGTGGCTTAAAAGGAGTAGAATTTATAGTAGTTAATACAGATTCTCAAGCTTTACATCATAGTCCAGCAAAACATCGTATACATATTGGTCAGGGCACAACACGTGGTCTTGGCGCTGGTATGGATCCTGTAGTTGGAGCTAAGGCTGCTGAAGAGTCACAAGATGAATTGATTGAGCTAGTAAAGGGTGCTGATATGGTTTTCATTACTTGCGGTTTAGGTGGTGGAACTGGTTCTGGAGCAGGGCCAATAATTGCAGAACTAGCGCGTGAATCTGGAGCATTAACTGTTGCTGTTGTTACAAAACCATTTTTATTTGAAGGAGCTCAACGTGGACAAATTGCTGATGCTGCATTGGGAGAAATGGCTGACAGAGTTGATACTTTAATTACAATTCCAAACGAACGTTTGTTACAAATCATTGATAAGAAAACATCATTACTTGATGCTTTTCAAACAGTTGATGATGTTCTGTTTCAAGGTGTTCAAGGTATTTCCGATTTAATCACTATTCCTGGATTAATTAATGTGGATTTCGCTGATGTTAAATCTGTTATGTCTGATGCTGGATCAGCATTAATGGGAATCGGCAGAGCAACTGGTGAAAGCAGAGCTATAGAAGCAGCTAAAGCAGCAATTGATAGTCCGTTATTAGAAATGGATATTGATGGAGCAAAGGGCATTCTATTTACTATTGCTGGTGGACCAAGCTTGGGTATGTATGAGGTAAATGAAGCAGCTAGAATAATAACAGAATCCGCAGATCCTAATGCTAAAGTAATCTTTGGCTCTGTTGTAGATGATGCATTAGGAGATGAAGTTAAAGTTACTGTAGTAGCTACAGGATTTACAAATGGCGGAAAATCTACTAAAAAAATTGAAGCAGTAAGACCAGTGCCATTCGTTACAAAGAAGAGTGTAGATAATGATGATGATATGAATGCTCCAGCGACTAAATCATTCCGTAATAAGAACATCATGGAAGAACAACCAGTTGATAATTCTGATGATGAAGATTTAGAAGTGCCAGCTTTTATCAGAAAGAAGATGATGTAAGAAAATAGTAATAGTAAAAAGTAGATACACGCTATGGCCTGTATCTACTTTTTTTGTTGTACTATACCATTGACAAATGCCTATTTTGTGCTATTTTGTATTTTCTGTATGATTTGATACTTGTTAATTAGCTGCTTTTTTGCAACGACTGAGTGTATTGTATGTTGCATTAAGACAGCTAGTTAACACGGTTGTCATACGGAAAATAGATAACCATGTAACCGGCATCTTCCAGAACCCCTCCTCAAATCCCACCAAGACAAGGTAAGTTCAATGCCTCAGTCCGATCTCTTCCCTCCTGGTACTCCTGATGCCATTCTCGAAACGGCTCGCGAGTTCGTGAAGCGTTACGGCAGGACTCGTACTCGTACTTCCGTTGAGTTCCTGCGAACGCTGGAAGCGCCGATTCACAGCGATGGTGCACAGCAGTTGCTCCAGATGCACTGGCACACGCACTACCAGTCTGACAACGTGAAGTGGCGGCGTGAGTCCTGGGAGCGGCTGAACTCCTTGGCTATCATGCTGAGAAGGCCGTTGCCAGCTGCCTGAGTATATGGTTGTCGTGCTGGGGTGGTGAGTAAGCGATTTATCGTAAACTCCCATCCCCAGCCCAACCCCCCACCTTAACTGATAGGTGGTTTTATTGTATACTCAATAGGCATTTACATTACCTAATTATTTGATACTAACTTTTATATAATCAAATGCATTGTCCAGGATGTCTTCATAATGATACAAAAGTAGTGGATTCACGAGTTTCTGATGATGGCATAACTATTCGTCGTCGGCGACAATGTCCGAAGTGTGATTTTAGATTTTCTACCAAAGAACAAGTAGAAATTTTGAATTTAAAGGTAAAAAAACGTGGTGGTGAACTAGAACCATATTCAACAGAGAAGATTAGTCAGGGTGTACATATTGCATTACAAAAGAGATTAAAAGATGAAGAGAAGTTAAAAAAAGTAATAGCAGCTATTGAACGAGATGTGCAATTAGCGGTAAAATCAGATATAATTGATTCAGGCAAGATTGGAGATATTGTGATGAAGCATCTAAAAAAGATTGATAAAATTGCTTACATCAGATTTGCATCTGTCTATCAGGATTTTGAAGATTTAATAACTTTTCAAGAAGAAGTTGAAAAATTAATGACCAAACGCAGTAAAAAGAAAAAATCATGATTATTCATCCCAAGGCAGAAAATAATTTTAATTCAAAACGTAATCTAGGTTACTTACATATTTATACTGGAGAAGGTAAGGGCAAAACTTCAGCGGCTTTAGGAGTGTTATTACGAGCTGCGGGTCAGAACCACAAAGTTACTATGATTCAGTTTTTAACTGGAGATAAAGATAGAGGAGAGCTAAAAGCAGTTCAACAGCTTGGTAATAATGTGGAAATTATTCAGTTTGGTAGGAATGATTTGCAATCTATAGATGATGTACATTCCGTGGATGCATATTTTGCTAGTCAGGGATTGAATTATGCTCGTGAAGTTATGCGTCGTAGTCAACCAGATGTTTTAATCTTGGATGAACTAATTACTGCGGTAAATCTTGAGTTGGTGCCATTAGCAGATGTGATTGATTTTCTTGATGATCGGCATAACAATATTGAAACAATCATTACTGGTAGGGATGCTCATCCGGTGTTATTGAATATGGCTGATTTAGTAACTGTAATGGAGTCGACAAAACATTATTACGATAACGATTCATTCACTGCTCGACAAGGTATTGAATACTAACCATAATCTTCGTTTAGAATCTAGCTCTAAACAGATTTTAGAGAATATTTTGATATATGCCTAAAACTGCGTTTAGGATTATTAATGTTGCAATTGTACTTAAAAGAATTTTTGAGAATTTAGTGGTGTAGGTATTGGATCCAGGAATCATGTAACGACTGGCTATATATAGTATGACAAGAATTGCCAACAAGTATGCGAGCCAAGTTGCTGGGGTTTGGTTGTATATTGTGAATTCTTCTTTAGTAGTATCGGCTGGTATTAACTCAATTTCTAATGGAGTTAGTCGTCCTACTACTTCAAAACCAACAAATACTTCGTCTGCATGAGGAGCACCTTCCATGTTTGGTGTTAAATCTTTACCAGATAAGTGTCCATAATGATCTCCTGCTTTAAACAGAGGACTATCAGAAACATCATATATTAGATCTTTGTAGCCAACATAAGTTGGTCGATCATCGCTGCCATCAAAAACTGCTAATTCATCTAAAGTGAATACTCGAGATGCTCGTGCTGAGTAATCAGAATCTATTTGACCATATGCTATATTAGAACCAAAAATGAATCCTGAAACTATAAAGAATGATAAAACAAGACGGAATAACTTATTCAACATCGTGACCTAATGGTTGTAGATAAATTACGGTTTCGTCTGCAGCTAGCATTAAAGCTTCTTGAACAGCAACTGGATTAAAACCACCTACTACGACAGTTGATAAATTTAATGCTTCTGCTTGCAAGTAGATGTTTTCTCCAATATGACCACTTTCTTGTAATGCTACTTTAATGCCACCCTCAACACCAAAATCAATTTGAATTTTTGGATAGATAGCTCCATATACTAATACCGCAGCACCTGCCTTTACACTATCTTGTTGATCGTCCTCTAGCAGTAGATTATTGCCTGCTAAGAGTAGTTTTAAGCCGTGTTCTGCCGGAATATAGTGATAGAGGCCAGGTTCAACACCATCTACGTTTCTTACTACTACATATAAGTTAATAGGATAAATACTTTTTGCTGATGGTGCTGTGCGATAGCCGGTTTCTTCGTTTGTAATACCTTGAGCTGACCATAATATTTGTCCAAGCTCACTAGTTGTAAGGGCTGTTTCGCTAAAACTACGATTACTACGTCTGGTTGCTAGAGCTGTTTCTACTGGCACGGTGCCTACAAGATCTGGTTCTGGCATAAGGATCGTTTCTCCAATATATGATTTTTCAATTGGTTCATAGGTTAGTTCTTCTTCAGCTTCTACTGCTTCTTCCATGACTTCATTCGTTGTTTCATTTGTGACTATTGTTTCGGTTTCCTCTGTTTGGGTGAATTGATAACCGAACATTATCCAGCCGATCATGCCGATTGCGATGGCTAGTATGAATAAACTTTTTTGAACGGAGTTCATAATATTTTTAGATAAATTAATAGATTATCTTACGTTCAATATACACTATATTGTTTATTTGTTAAAATGAGTTAATGAAAAAGGAGAATAACTTTATGGGATTTACAGTATTAGCTGTTTCTTATACACCGTTACTTTTTCGTATATTATACGATTACGCTACGCCGGCAAAAACATTCTCTAAAATGATCACGGATGCAGCATTTATTAGCTTTGCATGGTTAATTGTATCTGGTTTCAGACAAGGATATTTACGTAGCTTGTTTACTCCAAATATGTTGGGCAAAGTACACAATACTCTAGGTTTAGTTGCTGCGTATTTGGTTATTTTGCATCCTATGGCTGTTTCTATGTTATATAAGGATTGGACAGTAGTATTGCCATTTATTAGTGGTTATGGCCTGTTAGTTGCTTTAGGATCCATTAGCTTACTATTGCTTGTGCTAACAGTTATTGCATCTCATATTATTAGAAAGAAATACTATGAGATCTGGAATTTGTTACATTATCTAAACTATGTGTTTTTTGTAATGATTTTTATTCATGGCTTAGTGTCGTTACCACTCAGAACACCAACTGGTATTTATTATATTTTTCTGTTTAGTTTTTGTACTGTAGCGATGTTAACTAAATTTTTCTTTGATTTAAAATGGTTATCATTTAAATCAAGAATAATTGACAATAGGAAAGTAGCTGATAATATTTATAATATTACATTTGCAGTTAAGCCAACATTACTTAGAATGTGGGAACCTGGTCAATATGTCATGCTTGGAGTCTCCAGAATGGGTGATAATCATCCAATGTCATTATCACGTATAAACGAGGATAGTGCAGAGGTAACATTTAAGGTGGTAGGTAATTTTACTAGAGTATTGTCTCATTTAAAAAAAGATAATCATATGTTTATCACTGGTGCTTATGGAACGCTTTATAAAGTAGTGAAAGATACAACGGCACCTTTAGTATTCATAGCAGGTGGAATTGGAATTACACCTTTTCGTAGTATTATTAGTCATGAATTAGAAAATTATCCGGACAGAGAGATTCATTTATTTTTTTGCGCCAAGGATGAATCAAGCTTTGCATTTAATGAAGATTTTATGCAGTTAGCAGTTACGCATAAGAACTTTCATTATTTAGAAGTTTGTGAGGCTACGGCTGGATATTTAACGATAAAAACTTTACAACAACATTTAACTGAATTTTCAAATAAACAATTTTTTATCTGTGGTCCTGATGCTATGAGAGAAGCATTGATGGAGCAGTTAGAAGACGTAGGCGTATCAAAAGATGATATTGCTTACGAAGAATTTGGATATTAATATATAATAAAATAATTAGAGTAATCAATCATGAATTATAAGCATTTTAGTACAATTACTGGCCTCTTTGTTGCGGTATTATTAATATCGAATGTTGCGTCCACAAAAATTATAGATTTTGTTTGGTTTACATTTGATGGGGGAACATTATTATTTCCATTAGCATATATATTTGGTGATATCTTAACTGAGGTTTATGGATACAAACAATCGCGCAAAGTTATTTGGATTGGATTTGCCAGTGCTTTATTAATGGCACTTACTTTTATAATTATTGGAAAGTTGCCAGCAGCGGGCGATTGGCCATATCAAGATGCCTACGATGCAATTTTAGGATTAACTCCGCGAATTGTGATTGCTAGCTTAATTGCATATTGGCTAGGGGAATTTAGCAATGCTTTTGTATTAGCTAAATTAAAAGTTTGGAGCGAAGGAAAAAGTTTTTGGTTAAGAGCAATTGGATCTACTGTTGTTGGTCAAGGCTTGGATACAGTCGTGTTTGTGCTAATTGCATTTGCTGGAGTACTTTCACCAGGATTACTAATAACTGTGATTGTTTCTAATTATGTATTTAAGTTGTTAGTTGAAGTTTTATTATTGCCGGTTACATACAGGATTGTAAACTGGTTGAAGCAAATTGAAAAAGTTGATTATCTTGATAAAGATACCAACTTCAATCCTTTTAAATTTTAAGTTTAAAAGTTCTTTGCTGGAGGGATGATACTTGGTTCTGCCTCTACCTCTGGTAGATATGGATTTTTGATACCAATGAGGTATGTGGCCAGCATGAATAATGGACCAAAAGAGAAGTAGCTTATTTGCATCCAGAGTGGTGCGTGAAAACAATTACAAAAAGGTAGGCCACTATACATGGCAGTTGCTTGATTATGAATATTAAGCCAGTTGTATCCTATGAATTCGGCAATAATTAAAACTGGCCAGTACATCGATAAAAATAATAAAGATTTTTTTACAGCGGTTTTATTAGATATCAAACGCACTGCTTGAGCATAAACAACATACATACCTAGTAATGCAATTGGCAGAGTAAACAAAGGAAATAGGTTGTAGCCAAATACTGTTAAGTAATTTTCGGCATAACCATATTGATTTTTTGATACCAGCAACCAAATAACTGATATGCCGGTAGCAACCCAGAGATGTTTTAATAGGATTTTTCGTTTACTGATAAATAGATATCCGATAATTGCAGCGTATGCAACCATTACAACATATTCCGGACTGAAAATACCTAATAAAGTAAATACTAAAACAACTGCAATCTTATCTAATAAGAATATCCCTTTTTTAATTTTAAGTAGTTCATTTTTTAAGTTGTATTTCATCCAGTGTAGTGTACAATAATTTTTCCTTTTTACAAGTCTTTTTTCGGATAGTTTTTATCTATCAGCTGGAGACCAAAGTGGATATTCATCACTATCTAGTATTTTACCTTTATTCGGGCCAGTTAAGACTTCATACGTAAAATTGCGTTTTCTTGTCTTTGTTTTTTCCGTGAAATCAGTTCCAAATGTTTGTGATTTAATAACAACAATTTCACCGTTTTTATCAATAAATATTCCATTATTAAGAGCATAGCTGAATATAATTGTATTGGATAATATGTATATATGTTTTATTATATCGGCTAACTTATCTTTGAATCTTTCTGTGTTCGTTACGGCAAGATCAAATACTGCTTCTATACGACTTTCTGCTTGTGCAACTTCTTCAAGCTCATCTGGTGTAAGTTCTGCTTCTATACTTGAAACAAAATCATTCATATAAGCTTGCCACACATCTTGTTTAGGATCTTTCTTTTTTTTATCAATTTTTCTTTCGTAACTCATATATAATTATGTTAGTAGTCTAGGGTTAGCTTCAATAATTCTTTTTATTACTCGGCAAATAGCTAACGATATCCAAAATGAACTTTCTTGTTGATTTCCCATTGTGGTTTTTGCATTAAATAAACCATTGTTATTTTGATGTGATTGAAACCATGCTAGAGCTTTTTCTACATTTGGTTCTGTATTTTTAGGATTTATTTTAGAAATTGAATCTAATGCGGATAGTATTTCAGTTTGCCATAAAGGATAGGCGAATCTTGTCCAGTATTCTACGGCCTGTCTATCAATATATTTATCACGTTGAAAGAATCTTGAAATCAATAACTCCATTGCTTGTTTAGCAGCTGAAGATTTGCGGTAAATATGGTGAGCAGCTAATGCGCGGAGGACGATTCCGGTGATTAGATGTGAAGATGGTTTAGTTGGATCGAAGGCAATAGTTTTTGGTTGCTGGATAGCATTTAAAGTAGTTTTTTCTTTTCGGAAAGGTAAGGCCCAACCACTATCATTTTGTCTGCATTCAAGTAGCCATTCATACATTTTTATTATGCGGGCATCTTTTTCGTAGCCAGCTTTAACTAACAATTTAGTGATGGCAGCTGCATAATTTGGTGTGTATTGGTTTCCATAGATACCACGAATGTCACCTTCTTTTGTTTGAAAGGATAATAAATAATTAGCAGTTTTTTGGATTGAAATATGTTTTCGGTTGAAGCCATATTTCTCTACTAAGAAACCAAGCTGGCGATATTTTTCTAATCGATTATCATTTGTAGCACTTCTTAGTCCAGCTTTTGGATTGGGATATTTCCATGATCCATTTGCTAGCTGTCTTCTAATTATCGATTGAGCAGGTTTTTCCTCCCATAAAGTTTTTATTGGAGCAACCTTTTCTTCTAATAAATCTTTCTTGGTGAAATAAATAATTGCATTTATGTTTGATGCCAGCAAAGGCTTAATTGGATCGTGTTTAAAGAATGTCTGCCAATTATTCATATGAATACAGAGATTTGCTGTTAGATCTGGAGCGATTAGGTAAAGATTATTTGAGCTCCGGCTGACATCTCGTAAAATTCACCTACTGTAAGAATTTTTTCTACTTGTTCGCAGAAATCGTCTTTGGTTAGCTTGAACATATCTACTGAAGCTTTGCAGCCATAAAGTTTACCGCCAGCTTCATGAATCATTTCGATAAATTCATCAATTGGAGGGATGTCTATGCCTGCGATAGTTTTCTTCATCATCGCAGTAGCCATTGCAGACATGCCGGGGATTGATCCTACTACTGTTGGAATGTGCATTCCTGGATTTCCAACTGTGGAAACTTTTATGTTACCCATCCTTTTTTTAGTGATAGCATCTAAGCCAAAGAAGGTGAAGAATATTGATGCTTCAATACCTTCCATCCGCGCACCATTGGCTAATATTAATGCTGGGTATACTCCTTCTAGAGAACCTTTAGAACAAATGATAGATACTTTCTTGATTTTTTCTTCTTCCATATATTTATAATTTTAAACGCAACTATATGGCTTGGGTAATCCAGCTATCTTAGATGCTTTTTTTAAAGGCCCATCCGGAAATAGGCTGTATAAATCTTTAATAGGGATAATGCCGTTCTTTTTTAGAAAACGAATTGAAGGCATGTCATTTTTTTCTGTATAATACTTCCGAAGATAATCTATCAATTCCCAATGTTTTGGTGTAAGTTCTGGGATGTTAACTTCCTTTGCAATTGCGTCTGCTATTTCTTTGTTCCATTGAGTGGGATCAGTTAAAAATCCTTCGTCATTCACTTCTACTTGATGATTTCCAAATGTTGCTGTTGGCATATTAATTATTTGGTTAATTTTTTACCTATTTTACTCATTTTGGATTTTATTCCAGGAATAGAAAAACCTTTTAATAGAACGTTCCAATACATCCAGCGAAATGCTAGTTTGCCCCAGTGATTAATGCGGGATTCTTTCAACAAAGAAAATGGACCGAGTACTGGAACAGGAAATGTACCTGCTACTGGTTCAGTGTCATAGTTAAAATCTATTAAGAAAGCTTTGCCATGTCCGGATTCAATAAAGCAATTAGCGTGACCATCAAATTTTTCTTGTAATGGTTCGTTGTTAATAAAATGCATAATATTATGTTCCAGAATTTCTGCTTGAAAATGAGCAACTGATCCAGCTTTGGAACTCTTGAGGGCCGCAGCATCACCAACAACAAAAATGTTCTTGTGTTTTAAGGATTGTAATGTTTGGGGATCGGTAGGTACGAATCTTAATTCATCACCTAAGCCAGAACGTTCAATGATCGCATCGCCCATATTCGTAGGAATTGACACTAGAAGATCATACTCAACTTGTTTGTCATCGTATGAATAGATAACATTTTTTTCTTCATCAACTTTTTCTACTGCAAAGTCTGGTACGAGATTGATATTTTTTTCTTGGAGTAGGTTACCCAGCTTTTTGGATGCCTGTTCTTTGGTGAATGCGCCAGAAAGGGGAGTTACAAAAGAAATATCTACTTTATCGCGCATGCCTTTTTTAGTAAAAAACCAATCAGATAGAAATGTGAATTCGAGGGGAGCTACTGGACACTTGATTGGCATTTCTGCAAGATGAACGACTAACTTGCCTCCTTCCCAAGTTTTAAGTTTTTCTCCAAGGGAGATTGTTCCTTCTATAGTATAAAAATCAAAAACATTTTTTTGCCAACCTACTCCTTTTAATCCTTCAATTTCATCCGGAACAATCTGCGAACCGGTTGCGATAATTAAAATGTCGTAAGAAATTTTTTGGTTATCAGCTAATTCAATTTCATTTGATTCTGGATTGATTATATTCACCGATTTTTGAATGTATTCAACCCCGCTAGGCACGAATGATTTCTTTGGTTTAATTACATCCTTTTTTGAATAGATGCCAAAGGGAATAAATAAAAAACCTGGTTGATAATAATGAGTTTCGTGCTTATCAATTAAAGTAATCGACCAATTATTACGATCAATCTTTTTGGCTAGTTTATTTGCCATTATTGTGCCAGCTGTACCAGCACCTAAGATAACTATTTTCTTCATATATGGTTATAATTTAGCTTAAAATAGACGTTTCGTCAAAGTACGTTTTTTAATCATTTTAGATAGACTGTAATTTACCCTTGTCTTTATTATTGGTGCTGTACTGGATTTTGCCTTTAATTTTTCTTGACACATTTATGAATTCCGCTATACTTCTTTCATATGTTAAATTTAGTTTTGCAAATTAATAAGAAGAAGCAAGATCACCAATATTGGCGGTAGCTTTTTTATATAAATTGTATAAATTCAGACCGCCGATGGGCGGTTTTTTGTTTATAGTAATTAACTTAATACAATAATATGTTTAGAGAAAAAATAGTTAATCAATTAAAGAAGAGCATGAATATGTGATCGGTCTTAATTATTATGTTGTGGGCATATTTCGAGACTGGTAGTAAGAATCACCAGTCTCGTTTCGTCTCCACAACATTCCGAGGAAAAAAGATGCTCACGAATCTTTTTGCTGATTGGACCAAGCCTGCAGTTCATCCGGATAGGCCGTTGCGAATTGTGTTTCTCACCTCTGTTCGAGATACCGGCGCTTGTGATTGCAATGGCTTGAATGTGTACATGCCTGACGGTATTCGCTACATGGAAGGTGCGATTCAACGTACCGTTCTGGCTGCACGGCCGGGTGGTATGTTGCATGGGTTGATCGAGGTTGTGCTGGTGATCACGGACGATCATCCTAAGGATAAGCTGCGAGCTTATCCGTGTGCCCCTCAGGCAGGGAGACCTTGGCTTCATCCTCACGATCTGCGGTTGGCGAATGGTCAGCGGGTGACTGAGCGTACCATCAATCAGCCATCTAGTTTCCGGAAGCTGCCAAAGACCGATCGAGTCGGCAGGAAGCGTGCCAAGCTCGAGTTCGAACGGTCCGTTTTGACGCTGTTTCAAGAGGTCCACGGGGACGTTCTGGTATCGGATCACTATATGGCACAGATTGATCATCTGATTACGGCGGAATTCGGTTTGATGGGTCGGGTGATCAACATTCATCCTGCGATTACGGTGCGGGAGAGTCCTCACTGTCTGCGCGGACCCACTCCGACTACTGATGCGTTGGTTCGCGCCCGAGATGGAGTACACACCGTCACTGGAGCGACGTTGCACTTCGTCAACGAAGTGATCGACGATGGTGGTGCAATTGCCATGACCGAAGGAACGCCTGTGTATGCTAGTGACAAGCCTCAGTGGTTGCGGAGTCGTAACTATCGGTTGGCCAAGTTGCCACTGTTCGTGAGCGGTCTGCGCCACTACGTGATTAGGTTGTATCCACACTTGGACAACCTGGATCTCACGCAGTTTACTCCTCGAGTGTTGTGATGTCCTAGGAGGATAGCTGGGAGGAAAGCCATTTTGGTGAGTACTCCCACACAACACCTGAATTAATTGATATAATAAATTTATGAATATTACATTTCAGCAGAAAGAACATGCTGTTAAAGTTACAGCAATTTTACAACAATCATCTAGCGATATTAAGGCTTTAATAGCAGAATCATTTTTTTTGGAGCAGCCATATTTTTTTGATTTTACCGAAAACAATGTTGAGGTGCATGAACTTAATATTGATAGTAATCAAGATTTTGATAATTATGTGCAACAGCATTTGCATACAAATAATACTTCGTGGGGTATTGGGAAGTATGGCGAGGATCGTTTAGTATATCGTAATAGTCCATTGTTTACTTCCGATGGTGAAGCTAGGTCTGTTCATCTCGCTTATGACGTCTGGCTACCAGCCGGTAGCGAGTTATATGCACCTTTAGATGCTAGAGTGCATAGTTTCCAGATAAATGATAATTATCGAGATTATGGTCCAACAATTATTTTAGAGCATGAAATTTCTGGTTTAATTTTTTATACTTTGTATGGTCATTTATCTAGAACATCATTGAAAGGATTGGCAGTTAATCAAACTATTAAGGCTGGAGAGCGTGTTGCTTGGGTAGGAGATATAACTGAGAATGGTCAATGGCCATCACACGTACATTTTCAAATAATGACAGATATGATAAATAAGACAGGTGATTTTCCAGGTGTTGCAAAACCCAGTGAATGGGAACAATATCGTTCTATGTGTTTAGATCCGTACTTGTTGTTCCCTTATAAAAAATTTAGTAAATAAAAAACATCGACGGTTTGCCAGTGTTTTAAAATGTATGAAGTTGTTAATTCTTTTTCTTAGGTAGTTTTCTTCCGGATACTGTTTTTCGGGGTGCTCGTTTTGTAGCTGCCTTTGACCTTGAATTTGATTTAGGTTTTGGAGCGGGTTCTTCTTTGCTAATCTCTTCTTCTGAAGTTAGTTGAATAACATCATTTTTTTGAGGATTTGATTTAGGCTTAGCAACTGATATCGTTTTGATAGGTTGTTCAATTTTTTTCTTAAGCTTTTTCTGGTTTTCCTTCTTGATTTTTAATCTGGTTGCAAATAGAGTTAAAATATTCCATTCAAAAAGTACTGCAGATATTATAAAGAATAAAGCTAGGAGAATTAATAACCAAATTGGAATGCCAGCTAAAATATCAGTGACTTCAATTTCGAATAAGTCGGTTTCTGGCACAACAATTTTTCCATCTTTAGTAAGAGATGCTTGATAAACAATATTTTGATTAGGTATCTCATTCAGTGGTAGTTCTAGTTGCCAGTTGCCATTGTCATCAATATCTACACCATACGCTTCAATACCACTACATAAATTTATTGAGACATGCGAGTTGGGTGTACCTGTTCCGGCAATTATTATTTTTTCTTCTGCTTCTATTACTTGAGTGGTATTTAATTCTACTGGTTGATCATCAATGCTAGCAATTGTTAGCTCTGGTACTTCAATTCTGCTCGTGAATGAAACATCCTGTAGGGCTTTGTCTTGGGTTAATGATGCAACAATAATATAGGCAAACACAATCATTGCTACAAGTGATATGAAGATGACAAATATCTTCCAGGATTGTTTCTTTTTTAATTCATCTTCAGTTAAAGCTTTACCTCGCCACCATTGGACAAATGTTAAACTCAATAGAGTCATCAAGAGGATGAAGAAGTTGATGAAGATTAGCCATAAAGTATAGGTTGGGGGCTGTGCTGCGTTTACAAAGTGCCCGAGGACAATATTTTTTGATATAACGTCATTCAAAGATGCTTCACCGACTATCGTATTTAAGCCGGCGTTAACTAAGTCTCTTGGAATTTTCATTTCCCAAACGCCATCATCATTTGCTTTTGCTTCATAGTTTGACGAGAGGCCAGCGTTGCATAATTGAATTGTGACGGTACTGTTTGGGTACGATCTACCAATTAGTTCTAAAATAGTATCATCATCAGCAAATTCGATTGGTACAATAATTGTGAGAGGATGTTCTAAATCTAGAGGTTTGCCATTAATAAAATTTAAATGGAGTGCACGTTCTAATAAGAGCCTTAACAAATCATCAGGAATATTATCTGGATCTAATCGTCCTTCTAATATCTCTTCTAGTAATTCATCTATAATAGCTTCGTCTAAATCTTCTATTTTTAGCTCACCGGTAATAATTTTTTCGACTAATTCTTCATCAACGATAACACTTTCTGATTTAGTTAATCTGATTGTAATTCTTAAGTCTTCAGATTGTGCCGGGGATACAGCTACATTTGCATTTGAATAATTATCTGGCCCATCTACCACTACGGTGTAGTCACCGGAATGTAAACCAGCAAAGAGGAATGTTCCAGATGCATCAGAAGTATCTCTAGCAAGTGATGCTCCTGCTTTATCAATTAAAGTGATAGCTGCATTTTCGATTGCCACATTCGTTGCATCATCTACAATGGTACCTCCGACAGAGCTATCAATGATAGGATTTTTTACACTGTTTGATTTAGCAGTTGTTTCGTTACTAGAGAATGTGCTAGCTGGGCTAGTAATATCAGTTTGTCCATCAGATACTGGATTGTTTATTGTTACTGAATAAGACAGAGTGGCTGTTTGCCCAGCGCTAACTGTACCAATTGGAATTATACCACTACCATCAGATAATTTGTTATCATCTATGTGACGTCCGTTTACAGAAATTGATCCACTAACTAGGGAAGTACTATCTGGCAGGCTCTCGGTAATAACTGAGCTTGTGGCATCGCCACTACCTGTATTAGTAATGGATATTTCATAAGTGAGTTTGTCACCCGGTTCAACTGGTCTACTAGATTGATCTGTAAATGATAGAGTCGGTGACGACAGAGATAGTACGACCGTAGAAATAATAATTCCTATAATTCCTACTCGGTTTAATGTTTTAGCTGTGAATGTTTTTATTCTGTATTTGGAGTAGGCTGTTGTAAACATTCCTAATTGGTTTGTCTTGGCAATATCTGGATAAGAACTTTGAGCTTTTACTATTAGTAATCTAAAAGATTTATATGGATGTCTACCATGTATACCGGCATAAATAAAAGAAATAAATGTGAGCAAAATAGACATGATCCATGTGTATATCAAAGAGTCGTAGATTGGTGAGATGCTGTAACTTTCATTGGCAGCAAAAGCTGGCCATCCTAAAATTCTACCAACCATACGTGTGAGTAAAGATTCATTACCGAGAGCAAGATTGATCCCAACTTTTTTCGAAAGGTTTATGATTGGTTCATTAGTACTAACTACAAAACTTTGCACAGTAGACCAACTAGACTGAGCATTTTGAGGATCGATGGTTCGAACAATATAATAATATTTTTCACCTACTGTTAGATCTGTAGTGAGGTCTACATTTGGTTCTCCTGTATCAGAGTTATAAGTATAATCATAATTATTTTCGGGATCTGAGTTTGTACCGATGCGTAATTCGTATGTTAAAGTTGACGATGCATCATCTATATCAGTTGCATCATTCCAAGATATTGTTGGAGTTGTATCTGAAGTTTCATCACCTTTTTGTGGAGAGAATCCAGAGAGCGGTGCCTCAGGTACGTCATTGATTGGATTGATTGTGAGAGAAACTTGATTTGAATTTGTGGTACCAATATTGTTTGTAGCAGTGAATGTGATTGTATCAGTTCCATTCCAGTCTGCGTCCGGAGTAAAATCTACTGTACCATCGACAGCAATTTTAACATCGATATTTGTCGGCTCATCGGTGGATAGAATGTCATATGTTAGTCCAGTACTAGTTGTGTCTGTAAAAAAATCATCTAGATCGAATGCGTTATCTAATACAGTATCTTCATCCCAAGTTTGATCACTGATAGTTCCAGCAAATATTGGAGCTATATCGTCATCTTCATTAACGACGGTTACATCATCAGGATTTAGATTATTGTATCCTGCGTCACCAGAGGTTGTGGTATTCAATATTATAGAGTAGGTGATATCACCGTCTTCAATGGAATCGTCTACACCAGTAACTGTGACAGTTTGTGGAGTGCTCCAATTGCCTGTTGTAAATGTTAGGGAAGATGTTGAAACATTGCCTTCAGTTAAATCGGATGTTGCAACTGGAATGGTTACAGATGCAGATGGCGCTGTGTTGAGGACAACTGTGAAGGTGGCTGTGCCTCCGGATTCAGTTGTGTTACCAGAAATGGCACTAACGGTAATTCCTGGTGTTGCAGTTAAGAATTGGATCGATCGTACTACAGGTGCATCATGAGGATCATCAGAGAAGGCGGTAGTAGCTACATCCAGTGTTTGAGTTGTGCCAGCTTCAAAACCTCCGCTTAGTGCAAAGTCGGCATTATCTAAGCTGGCTAATGTAGTACCATCCATTTGGTTGTTTGTACCAGCGGCGATTGCAGCGGATAGAGCAGCCTCGGGGGTATTTGGTGACGCTGCAGACCATGCATTTGCATTATCTCGCCAGTACCAGTTACCATCTACTCCGCCATGATCTGCAACGGAGCTAGAAGCAATAGTACGCCAGGATCCCCATACTTTAAAGCTGGCACGATCATCGAATGATAATGTATAAAATAAACTTTGGTTGTTAAGAGTTTCATCTACAACCGCACTACCAATGGCTGCTTCTGAAGATACATCTATTTGATTTGGGTCTGTTGTGATAGTGGTGTAATACTCATTAACTGGTACACCATCTCGCACATACTCGTGTAATGCAGTAGCATACTGAGTAATCCATATATCATCTTCTGCATCAACAGCTATACCATTTGATGAATCCATCCCAGCATGACTTTCTACCAGAGTACCATCTTTTTCGCGAAGTTCAGAGAATGATCCATCATGATCACTGGTTGAGAAAATTCTTTTATTTGTAGCATCATAGGTTATTTGCGTTGGACAATCTCTTACAGGATAATGACCAAGCTCTCTGCCACTGGTTGCATCTACTTTATGAATGTAATCATTAAATATTCCCGGTTCACATTGTGCATTCATTACCCATACAGAATCTGATGTGGGTGTATAGATTGGTGGTTTGCCACTAGCAAAATCTGTATCAGGTGGAGTTATTGAAAATGTGCTATTCGCTAGAGTGCCATTTACATATGTTTCGGTTGAGCCATCAATAGCTAATAATGAGAGACTATTTTCTTGAACTAACCATACAATATCGTTCACAGAATCGTACGTGATTCCTCTGGTACCAAAGTTATCTGTTGGCACCATTGCAATAGTGTTGGTTATGGAGCCGTCTGCAGGATTATGGACTGTTACAACATCTGATAATCCCGGCGTAGCTACCCAAAGTTTATCATTCACAGAATCATACACAATTCCATTTGGCCTGTCGTTACTAACAAAGGTGCTTGCTCCGAGTGTTCCGAACGCAGGATTACCAGTAGACATTTCAAAAGCGGTAATTGAGTCGAGGCTATTATTTGTTACCCAAAATCTATCACGGCCCGGATCGAAAGCAATGTCTCCGGTAAAGCTGGCGCTTGTAGTTATGGTAGAGAAGGTTCTGGTAGTTAAATCAACTCTATCAATGTTACCATTGTAAACCCATATTACATTATTAGTTGAATCGTAATAGATAGGATTTTCCGCAGCAGAGTAGATAGAATCGGTACTGATAAAATCGTCTGTAGATAAAGCTAAACCAGTTGATTGAATGTCTGTACAATAAATACTATTAACTACTCCCGGTAAAGCACCTAAAGTTGTATCGAGAATTTCTGGGCTAGTTGCAGGATCGTCTGTAACTGTGATCATGCCATTAGCTTCATTTTCCCAAACACGACTGATGATATATTCAGTGCCATCTAAATTAATTTTACACCCGGCTCTTATTACTGAATCTCTAATATCAGTATTTAATTCTAGATGGCCATAATAGTAATGAGACCAGGTAGTTATACCTAGTGAATCTGAAACATCTTCACGAGTAAAATTAGCATTGTCTTCAAAGTTAATTGCATTAGTAGCAGTGTCATTATCTTCGTTAATAACAGTCAGGTCTCTAGCTTCTAAGCCGCTATACGCAGCATCCGCAGATGTGCCCGGACCAACTGTAACAGTATATTCAATTCCGCCATCATCATCGGAATCATCTTGACCAGTTACGGTAACCGTTTGCGACGTACCCCAGTTTCCATTAGTAAATGTTAGGCTAGGTGTTGATACGGTGCCCTCTCCTGTATCGGTGCTGGCTAAAGCAACGCTAACGTTTGCGCTCGGCTTGTTACGTAACACAACAGAGAATGTAGCCGTTCCGCCTGCTTCTGTAGTGTTACCAGAAATATTACTGACTATAATTCCTGGATCACCAAAATAGATATTCGTATTGTTTCCTGAGTCAGTGCATTCTACAACGCAATATGCAGTAGCTGGGTTGTCTACAATAATATCTTTAATATCAACATACGAAAGTCTATTAACTGATCCATTAACATCTAATGTTGCTTGCGATCCAGCCGAGTTACTTCTTAGTACAATATCAACTAATGGGAAAATTCCAATACTTCCAAAAATATCTAAATTTCCATCAATTACGGTAGTCTGCCCAGCAGGAAAAATAATCTGCGCATCAATAGAAGGGGAACCATTGTTTTGAACTTTTTTTTCTAGGTTAAAAAAAACAATATTGCCAGTAAACTGCCAGGTAATAAGATCATCATTTACTAATTGAACAGTTCCGCTGTTGTGGTTAAAGGTTGCTCCGGCCTGTAAATCAAAATCGCCACCTAGCTGAAATGTACCAGCACCAGCATTTAGAGTTGTTCCATTAGTAAGTGTTACATCTCCTTCCAGTCCAGCTGTTAATCCGGCGCCAATTCCGGTAATTGAAGATCCGGAAACATTAAGGCTAGCTCCTGGCAACTCACCATTACTCAAGAGATTTATATTTTGTAAAGTATTAAAATGAATTACACCAGTACCACCATCGTGTCCGGAGGTAAATGAAAAAGTGCCGTTTTGTTGTATTGTACCATCAACAAAATCACCATTAGTCAGTGAAAGTAGCCCATTAACATTAATAACATCTGCTGCACCTGTTTTTATATAACCGCTTTGGGTAAAATTATTAAATGTAATAGTTTGACCATCTAAATCCCAAGGGTTATTACTAAGACCACTTGTAACAATAAAAGTTCCGCCATCATGGTTGTAGGTTGCAGCTGAAGCAACATCTAAGCCTCTGGCTGTAGAAATAGTACCGGCACCATTATTAAATGTACCAGCTACCATACTAATTTTGCCTTCAAAAATTGTTGTGCCAGATCCAAGTCCAGTAAATGATGAACCAACATGACTAAATTTCATGCCAGGTAATACTCCTCCGACAATCGGAGAAAATGCTAATGGACCAGTTACATTTATAGTGCCGGCACCACCATCAAAAGTAGCAGTATGCGTAATTCCACTTTGGGCTTCTATGGTGCCAGTATCGAATTCTCCATTTGTAAGGAGCAGAGTGTTTGTAACAATTAAGGTATCATCAACTGCTACTTGAACTTCAACAGTATTAGTCGTTCCATTAATTCTTAGATCATACAACGTGAGTGATGTGAGTACATCAATATCTAAATTAAAAGTACTATTATCTAGTTCAATTCCGCCATTGTTATGTGCAAAGGATCCTCCGCTTACAGTCCAGTCATTATTTAGATATAAAATTCCAGAAGTTGAAGTAAAAGATCCACCAGACTGAATTAAGAAACCATTTATATCTATAGTTTGTGATCCGCCAGCAAATGTGCCGTCAGCAATATCAAAACCGCTCGCGCCAACTGTAATTGCTGCATTTTGGGTGAGTGTTCCGGTGTATCCTGTATTGATATCAACTCCAAGTACATTAGTTGCTCCATCAAAATTAATATCTTTTGTTGATGTAGCATCAAAAGTTATTACATCAGCACTTGTTGGCACACTGTCAGTGCTCCAGTTTAATCCGCAGGAACCTTTATTACCATCACTAGGACCGCCGCCACAAGTACCATCTGTTCCACCGCCATCCCAGGTAACAATAGCAGCCATTGTTGGCTGGGCAAAAAAGACGAACAGAACAACTAGAAATATCGTGCTGATTGCATTTACGATTGTGTGATTTTTAACTTTTTTTCCCTTCACAATGTATTTTTTATGCATTTAGTATCCCAGATTTAAGCCTCTGCGTCAATGTTATTTTTTTCGTTGGATTTTCCTGATAATACATGTGATATAATATGTTAATGAAAGATTCAGTTATTTCAGTATCTAATTTTTCCAAACGTTACGGGGAATTTGTGGCAGTTGATGATGCTAGCTTTAATGTGCAGCGTGGTGAGATTTTTGGTTTGCTGGGGCCGAATGGAGCCGGCAAAACTACTATCTTAGAAAGCTTGGAAGGTTTACGTACTCCAGATTCAGGAACGTTGCAGATTTTAGATTTAGATCCAACTACTCAGACTCATAAATTACAAAATGTAATAGGTGTACAATTGCAAACTTCTGGTTTGCCCGATAGTATTCGTGTAGATGAAGCGATGGATTTTTTTAGTGCATATCATAATGTATCTCCACGTTACGATTTGTTAGAACGGTTAGGACTGAAAGAAAAATTAGCGGTGCAATATCAACAATTGTCTACGGGTCAGCAAAGACGATTGGCTTTAGCATTAGCGGTTGCTCATAAACCGGAAGTTTTATTTTTGGATGAACCAACTGCTGGGCTCGATGTTGCTTCGCGGGTGGAGTTACACGATATGATGCGGGAATTACGAAATAATGGAACCACAATAATTTTAGCTACTCATGATATGGCAGAAGCAGAAGAGATGGCAGATCGGGTGGCAATATTATTACGCGGAAAAATAGAAACTATTGGTACACCGATGGAACTTACAGCTAGCGGAAGTGATTTTATAAAAGTATCAGTGCAGAGCAAACAAAATAGTTTGAGCAAGGTAGGTAAGGATATTCCTGGAGTTGAAAGTTGGCATGAAAAAGATAATTATTATATTTTCTTTTCATCTGATATTGGGCAAACAGTATCTGCCATAATTAATATGTTACAGAGCAATAATGATGATTTGATTGATTTACGAGTAGAACGTCCATCGCTTGAGGATAGATTTTTAGAAATAACATCAAATTGATTGCTATGAATTTTCGCGCATTTGCTACTCATTTTTCTTTTCACTTTCGCACAGGTATGCGGAACAAAACTTTGTTGATGATGAATTATTTGTTGCCCTTGGGTTTTTATGGCTTGATGGGATTCATCATGGCAGAGATAAATCTTTTATTTTTAGAAACTATGATTCCGGCAATGGTATTATTTGCAATTTTGTCTGCAACTTTACTTGGTGTGCCAGATCCGTTAGTGACTGATCGGGAAAAGGGAGTTTTTCGCAGTTATAAAATTAATGGAATTCCAGCGCTTTCTATTTTAGCCATTCCTACTCTCACCACAATGTTACACATGACAGTTGTATCTTTAATAATTGCATTAACTGCTCCGGTGTTATTTGATGCTCCAGCAATTGCAAATTGGCCGTTATTTATTTTGGTATTTTTAGCTACGGCTATTTCCTATGCGGGATTATCTGTATTAATAGGCGTGATTTCTTCTAGTTCTCGGATTACAGTTTTATGGGCGCAGTTAATTTATTTACCATCTATATTGTTGAGTGGCATGATGATATCTTATAGTTTGATGCCAGAAGTTATACAACCTTTTACGAGATTATTTCCAGCTACATACGCAATGTACGCATTTCGGGACTTGGGCATGAATTTGCCGGGAGATTTTAATTCTGTTTGGTCTCTACTAATTATGTTTGCTGGTGGGATATTGTCTTTTATTATGGCAGTGTATTTGTTTAACTGGGATAGTAGAAATTCTTCTCGTCGAGGTCATCCTGTTATGGCAGTTATTGCATTACTACCTTATATTTTTGGAATTTTCTTTTTTCTATGACTCGTACCAAAGTTGATTTTATTTTAGCAGTGCTATTAATTGTTTTGTTGGTATTTTTTTATGGCGCAGTTATTTGGTTAAGGGTTGATTATGGAGAAATAATTTATCATGATTTGGGTGACGTAATTTCGGTGATGCCACGCATGTTTTTAACTGGCATGTCTGCTGTATTATATTTTTGGCCACTATCTATTACATCAGTTATTATTTTATTTGGTATCTGGCTCTATTCAAAGAAGAAAGGCAAGATGGCATTTAAGTCAATTGCTTTTTTTGTCATGCTACCATTTTTAGTACTTTATCCATTTATTTTAAATGATAACTATCAAGAGGTGAGGAACATGTTGTCGGATGTTGAGTTAGTTTGGGATTATCGCATGAACACAGAAATCTATGAGGTGAAACTGGGTACAGAAATTTACGGATTACCATGTATTAGTGAACCGGTTACTACTATGTCTCAAGCGACGTGCAAAATAAATAGTAATTCTAGTTTAACGATGGTTTATAGTGCTCTTCCTTTCACAGACTATATATATGCACCGGAAGACGTAGTGTATGAAGTGTACAATAATACTTTATCGGAGACTGTGGTGGTAACAAAAGGAAATGACGATGGATGTGTGTACAGTGTTACTCCATATAAGCATCCCGATGGAGGATATATGTTAATTGAAACTGAAGAATGTGAAGTGGATCAAAAACAAGCATTGGAGAATTGGAAGAAGTATCAATTTCCGATATTAACTAATCTTGGGTTGTGATTAAACTAATAACATCCGACCACCGGCTAAAGCCGGGGTCTTCAATTTAATCATCCAAACGAAAAAACCAGTGTATTATACTGGAACTATTGTTTATATATTTGAGAAGCGTAATTTTGTTTTTTATGGTTGATTGTTGTAATGTGTAGATATGAAACGAGATAAGTCAAAGATAATACAGATCAAGGGAGTAGAACTTGCAGACGTATATTACGTTACTGATTGTATATATCCAGCTCCAGCCTATAATCCAGAATTACGACTGAAGTGGCTTTATGACTTATTATCCAAAGCACCTAATTCTCTTCCTCGTCGTAAGTTAGTACTTGAGCACTCAGGTGCAATATTAAATTTGTATAAGTATATCTTTTCCAATGAAAAGGCGACAACACGACGACGGTTAATGGATAAAAATGAGATCGCTAAACAGATAAAAAAGACGTTCATCAAATGTAAATTCGAAATTCCCACACGAAAAACAGTTATTGTGGTATATCCACGATTTGAAAAGAAAAAACCAGTAACCGGCTCAGTACTTGTGAGTAATACTTTAGAATTATTCATTAATACAACTAAACCTTGGAAAAGGGATCTTGAGGATGTTGTGGCACATGAATATTTTCATGTAGCTTACCAAGGAAATTTTCGCACTAAAGATTTTTTTAATCCGGTTGTAGCTGAGGTAATGATAGATGAAGGAATGGCAGCATATTTTAGTGAAAAAGTTGTTGGGTATAAAGAAAAAAAGTATGAGCAAATGAGTTCCAGTCGTGCAAAAAAACTTTTAAAGGAGATTCAGCATATATTGCATTTTAAAAATAATAAAAAAATGGTTACTGAGCTTAATGCAGGATATGGGGCATATCCAGAAAATACTCTTCACATTTTGGGCTATCATTTAGCCAAGGCTTTTGTGGATGACATGCCCGACATGTCGTGGGAGGCGATAGCGCAGATAAGACCACGAACGTTGTTCCGTTTAAGCTGGATGGTGCTTATGGGCAATGATCCACCAGAGAAATTATAGTTAACTAGAATGAAAAGAAGCGTGTGGTTGGGATGAGATGGTCCTACAACGCACACGCTATTCGATTCCCCCTAGACGCTTATCAGTTATAGATGTAGCGTGCCCGCAGTCGACTCGCGCTCCTACCGACGGGGTGAGCTTAACCTTGATCTGCCTGACGAGGGCAGAAGGTTTTTGAGAAGACTGCAGGGCACGCCACATGTATTGGTTCGTGACGTCACCTCGAGCGCGACCCTGGTTGGACTAGCACTATGGAGGAACACCTTTAGTCGAACTAGGTCGGGTACTTAGCGAGGTCACTTACCAAAGCGAAAACCGATGTAAAAAGCGTAGGAGAAGATATTATCAATAAAAAAGGTTGGTGTCAATTATTGGCATGAAGCGTTGTATACAAAAAATAGAATTAAAATTTTTTTCTAGAATGTTCTTAAGTGATTTTTTTAGAAGTTTTTAAACAAAAAATACCTGGATAATAATATCTTTATTCTTATTGATTTAGCTTTATTGTAGTATGGTGAGGGCCGAGGTTTTAATCTTGGCATCTCTGGTAAAAAAGGGGAATACTTATCCACAGAATCATCACACTTTATGCATATGAAAACACTACATGTTGTGGTATATTGAGATATACCACTACTATATGTAGTAATTTAGCTAATATAAGACAAATTTAAGAACATACAATATGTACAAGTTGGAGGGTTTATCCCAAACAGTCTTTGACGACCGATATGCGTTAAAGGACGAAAACGGTAATCAAATCGAAAAAACACCAGAAGAGATGTGGCGGCGGGTAGCGAAAGCTATTGCTGGAGCAGAAAAAACTGAAGATGCGCAGAAAGAATGGGCAGAAAAATTTTACTATCTATTAGAAGGATTTGATTTTGTACCAGGCGGTCGAATACTAGCTGGAGCTGGTTCTGGAGTACCTTTAACTTTTTATAACTGTTTTGTAATTCCATCCCCAGAGGATAGTCGTTCTGGAATCATGGAAAGTGTAAAGACCATGATGGAAATTATGAGTCGTGGTGGTGGTGTTGGTGTAAATCTATCTTCAATTAGACCACGTGGTACATATGTTCAAGGTGTAAATGGCACAGCTTCTGGAGCTGTATCATTCGGAGCTTTGTATTCTTTTGTTACTGGTTTAATTATCCAAGGCGGATCACGTCGTGGAGCTTTAATGTTAATGCTTGATGATGATCATCCAGATATTGAAGAATTCATTACGGTAAAACGAACCATGGGGCAGATTACCAATGCGAATCTTTCATTATGTATTTCTGATGGTTTCATGGAAGCTGTGAAGAGTGATAGTGATTGGGATTTGAAATGGGAAGGTAAAGTAGTTAAAACTATCAAAGCTAAAGAATTATGGAATACAATTTGTGATTCTGCTTGGGCGTCTGGAGAGCCTGGAATGATGTTTAAGGAACGATATAATAAAGAATCTAACTCTTGGTACTTTGAAGAAATTATCGCAACTAACCCTTGTGGCGAACAAGGTCTCGGCGCATGGAATGTTTGTAATTTAGGATCTATCAATATCGCTAACTTTGTTACCGAAGATAAGAGATTTGATTATGAGCGCTTGGGTGAAACTGTTAAGTTGGCAGTTAGATTTTTAGATAATGTAATTGATACCACCGAGTATTTCTTTCCTCAAAATGAAGAAGCACAGGAAAACATTCGGCGTACTGGTTTAGGAACGATGGGATTAGCAGACACTTTAATTAAAATGGGTGTTCGTTATGGAGATACAGAAGGTTTAGAAGTTGCGGAAAATATTTATCGCACAATTAGAGATCAAGCATATATAGCTAGTACAGAAATTGCGCGAGAAAAAGGATCTTTCAAGAAATTTGATAAAGATAAATATCTACAAGGTAAATTCATTAAACGTCTACCACAACTTATTCAAGATATGATTTCTGAATATGGTATTCGTAATGGCTTATTATTAACTCAAGCACCAACCGGAACAACTAGTATTTTAGCTGGCGTGAGCTCTGGAGTTGAACCAGTTTATGATTTTGCATTTAAACGTAAAGATCGTTTAGGTGAGCACGAGGTTTATCATCCTTTGTACAAGCAATGGAAGAAAGATCATCCAGATGAAGAAATGCCAAATTATTTCGTGAATGCAAAAGAGCTAACACCAGACGAACATGTAACCATGCAAGCTATGGTGCAACAGTACGTGGATTCTAGCATTAGTAAAACAGTGAATGCACCGAATGATCATACAGCAGAACAAGTGCGGGAATTATATATCAAAGCATACGATTTGGGTTGTAAAGGTGTTACTTATTATCGGGATGGCTCACGAGATGTATCTGTATTAAGTTCTTTAGATGAAGATGATAAAGAAAAAACTGAAACTGTAACTCAAGAACAGGAATTGGATACATACAGCATTAAATCTCGGGACGTTGCTTCTCCAAGAATGCGACCCGAACGAGTAGAAGGTGTAACTTATAAAGTTAAAACTGGATACGGTACTATGTTTATTACAGTTAATCATGATGATGAGAACCAACCATTTGAAGTATTCGCAACTATTGGTAAAGCTGGTGGTGTATTTGCAGAAGAATCAGAAGCAATTTGCAGATTAGTATCATTATCACTTCGAGCTGGTATTCCAGTAGGAGATGTAATTGAGCAGATTCGTGGAATTCGTGGACCAATGCCATCATTCGGAAAGAAAGGTATGATTTTATCTATCCCAGATGCAATTGGCCAAACTCTAGCAGAACACATAGGATATTTGGATGGCACAAATCCAATTACAACGGAATCAGAAGAACCACAGCTAAAAGATAAAGTTTTAATAAAACAAGAAGTAACAAAGGTATTAGTAGATGATGATGAAGGTCATCATGCCGAAATGACAGCTTCTAAAACATCAATGGCCTCAATAGCAAATTTAGGAATCTCTCCTGAATGTCCAGAGTGTAATACTGTTATGGCATTAGCAGAAGGTTGCATGACATGCTTTGGTTGCGGTTATTCCAAATGTACATAATACACCTCTCACCCTGCCCCTCTCCTCAACTTAGGAGAGGGGAGTTTGTCTCGTCTGTCCCTTACAATAGCGCGTCTTCATATTTTGATCTATAATGCCTTTATGAATAAATATTTTATAAAAAAGAATATCCTCATTGCAGTTGGTTTAATTACTTTTGGCATTGGTGGACGAATGTTACTACTCAATTATCCGAATATTGAAACCTTAATGGTAGTTGCCATCATTTCCGGTGCCATGTTAGGGCCCTATTTAGGATTTAGCGTTGCTCTATTTTCTGTAATTGGTTCTGATATATTAATTGGTAATTCAGAAATATTAATCTATACCTGGACTGCATGGGCAATTATCGGAATTGTTAGTACTTTGGCGAAACAACGGAAGCATAAAGTTGCGGTGTGGGCAGATACTTTAAAGTTCACAGGTTTTGGAATTGCCGGAACATTATTCTTTTATATCTTAACTAACTTTGGTGTCTGGCATCTTAGTGGCATGTATCCACATACGTTTGTTGGTTTGATTGAATCTTATGTGATGGCAGTACCGTTTTTACGAAATCAGTTACTTGGAAATATGGTAATTGTTCCTAGTGTATCATTAGTATTTTTAACTGCTTGGAAATATCTTCCAGTTTTTGTTCATCAAACAAAAACAGTGTCGTCAAAAGAAGCTGTTAGTAAATTTATTTAATTTTATATTGATAGCTTAACAAGTTTGAGCTTGCCAGTTTTAGCCTCATTTGGAATTAATTCTACTTTTTCAACTTGTACTTCCATAGAATTTGAAGCCCTTTTCTGTTTTAAAATGTCTTGAAAGTTCTGTAGAATTAGTTTATCTAGATTTTTTTTCGCTTGGTAATAAATTAATATAGATGTGTTATCCTTACTAATAAATTGAATTTTTTCTAAACCTGGCACAAAGAATTCGCTTAATATAATTGGATGAATATTATCTAACTCATTATTATTGAGAGTGATTGGTAAATTATCGTTTTGTCTACCATGAATGCTTTTAAGAGTTGAGAATTGTTCATTGCTAGATAAGGTTGTAGCTCTAGTTGCAACATCTCTCATCTCATATCGAATTATGGGTAAGGTTTTATTATAAAGATTCGTTAATATAATTCGGCCACTGTTACCTGCAGAAACCGTATTGTTTTGATCATCTAAAACTTCGACATTATGCAAATCATCAAAAACAGTCATGTCTTTGTGATTTGGTAGTTGAGCTGTAATGCCAATGGATTCGGAGGCTGCATAAAGATTAATAATAGGTGCGTTCCAGCTACGGGAAATTTGGTCGCGTAAATTATCAGTTAGAACATCACCACTTACCATGATGCGTTGAGGCGATATTTTTAAGCTACCTTTTTGTTGACAGTTTGCTAGACTAGCAACTGTACTTGCGTATCCAGATAATTGTTGCGGTTGAAAATCATTAAGTAGTTTGCAACTAACAGTAAGAGGATCTAATATTGAAAGTGGTAAAAATTTATAAAATAAAGGTGGAGCAGAGCTTGCTAAGGTCACGCCAGCAAATCTACCATTAGTTGCTGCAAAGTAAGCAACGCGTGTTTTTTTTAGCGGGTTATAACTAGGAGATGATATTCTGGTGACAATAGATGCTTTTAGTATGCTCCAAGCTAATGTATCGTAAACAAATATACCAATGGCTCCGGATGTTCCTGAAGTATGCAGTATTACAAATTCATTTAAGTATCTTTCAGTGGGATCATTATGCGTTTCAATCCATTTTTCGAGTTCACTTTTTTTTAATCGAGTATCTGTGACAACATCATCAAAATTATCCATTAAAAGCTCTTTTGAAATTAGTGGTAAATCGGTAATGGCAACCTCTTTTAAATCTTGCTTTTTAATTCCGTGTGACGAATATAATTCCTTATAAAATTTGGAGTAATTCCAGGCATGGGTTATAAGTTCTCGAAATGATTCTTCTTGAATTTGAAGAATCTGCTGCCTCGTATAGTTAGCCCGTTTGCGTAATTTTATTATGTCTTTAATCAGTGATAGTTCTATCATAGAGAGTTATCATACATGTAAACTGCTGATAAATAAATAATACGAGTATACTGGACAATTGTTACGGCTTGAAGTACCATTCTGCATATGGAAATTACTAAAGAATCGTTAATAGGCGAAGTATTGCTGGACTATCCAGAAGTACAGGATATTATGTTGAAGCATTTAGGTGAAGAGGTGGCTTGTGTGTTTTGTCCGGGTCAAGTTTTTGATACTTTTGAGATGATTGCAGAATTACATGGTATTGAAGATGATGTAATTGAGGATATGTTGAAGGAGATTTCTACTACTATTTCAGAAACTAAGAAATAAAGTTATATATTAGAAAAATGTAGGGACGTAACATGCTACGTCCCTACATTTTATTTCTTATATTTACTTTTTTATAACACCGGTAAATAAGTATCGATTTCGTATTGATGTACTTGAGTACGATATTTATTCCATTCTATTATTTTATTTTCGATTAACTTATCGAACACTTCTTGTCCTAATGTTTCTTTTAATAAGTCGCTTTGTTTAGCTTCTTCGATGGCCTCTCTTAAGCTTCCAGGTAATGCATTAATACCTCTATCTTCCATTTCTTGATCGCTCATTTCAAAGATGCTTTCCTCGGTTGATTGCTGTAGTTCATAATTTTCTTCAATACCTTTAAGACCTGCTCTTAACATTACTGCGAAAGAAAGATAAGGATTTGCCGCTGGATCTGGGCAACGTAATTCTACGCGCGCAGCTTTTTCATTTCCTTTGGTTAGTGGAACACGAAGAAGCGTAGAACGATTGCGTCGACCCCATGCAATGTAAACCGGAGCTTCATAGCCTGGTACTAGGCGTTTATAGGAATTTACATGTTGGTTAGTGACCAATACAATTTCACGCATATGTTTTAAAATTCCAGCCAAAAATGATTTTGCTGTAGTCGATAAACCGTATTCATCATTGGCATCATAAAAAGTATTTACCCCTTCTTTCCATAAGGACAAATGTACATGCATGCCACTACCATTTTCGCCGAATACAGGCTTTGGCATGAAACTGGCAAAGGCATCGTGTTCTCTGGCAATTTCTTTAACGATGAATTTGTAAGTCATTACAATGTCTCCCATTTTTAGAGCTTCTGCATAACGCATGTTTATTTCATGTTGGGATGGAGCAACTTCGTGATGGCCACGTTCTACTTTATAATCTAATTTTTCTAATGCTTCTACTGTGCGTTCACGTAAGATGGATCCCTCGTGCATGGTCATTTGATCGAAGTATGCACCTTGTACATCTAAACCTTCGGTGGATGTACTATTTTTGAAATAGAAATATTCTAGTTCTGGTCCAGTAAATAGATCAAATCCTTTTTCCTTAGCGTATACTAAGTTACGCGCCAAAACATTTCTCGGATCGCTATGATAAGGTTTGTCATGAGCATCGTAGACACTGCACATAAATCGAGCAATTTTATGCACATCTGCATTTAGAGGAATAATAGCGAAGGAATCAAGATCTGGTTTTAATACTAAATCGCTTTCTTCGATTCTGGCATATCCATCAATAGAAGATCCATCAAAAAATGCGCCTTCTTCTAGGTATTGTTTTAAACGTCCAATTGGAAAGGTTATACCTTTTAGTTGACCCAATATGTCTGTAAACCAAAAGCCAACCATGGTTACTTCTTCTTGTTTGCATTTATGTAAAATATCTTCTTTTGTCATATATATAATTTTTAATAAAAAAATCTTTCATCCCCATCATCGGGAGTAAAAGACATCATCGTCTTTTTTAAATCGTACTTCTTTGTACCAATTTATTATACTACGTTTATTATAGAGGTCAAATTATACTATGTTTAAAGTTAGTATAATGGCTTCCGCAATTTCTTTCATTGTTTTCTTAGAATTCATAGATTTTCTTCTGATCATTTCATAAGCCTCATTCTCCGAAATGTTATTACTTTTCATCAACAAACCCTTTGCTTTTTCTACAACTTTACGAGTTTTGAGTGCTTCTTTTAATACCCTAGTCTCTGATATTAGTTGAGCATTTGAAATGGCCCCACCAACTTGGGAGGCAATTGTGGACAATAATTTAATCTGATCTTTTTGATATTTCTTGCTTTTTTTATTTTGAATATTAATTACTCCTACTAATTTATCTTGATGAATAATTGGAACTGATACGAAAGATTCCCATTTGTCCTCACTTAGTCGGCTGACGGTTTTAAATCTATTGTCTAGGTATGCTTCTTTTTCTATAATTACCGTTTTTCTGTGTTTTGCAACCCAACCCGTAATACCTTCATCTAAATGCATAATTACCGAATTAATCATATTTGGATGGGGAATTTTAGATGCCTTCAGGATAATAGAATGATCTGATGTGAGGTAGATTAAGCAAGAATCCGCCTTCATTGTATCGGACACAATGGATACAACTTCTTTTAAAACTTCATCAAGATTCAAATTATAACTGATGGTATCAGTAATCTGATGCAAAATCTTTAGTTCAGCATCTTTTTTCTTGAGCTTTCTTTTTAGGGAGTCCATGCTTTCTTTTGTCATAATATACATATAATATACTGCAGTTACTTTAATCACAAGAGCAGAATTATCGATTGCTACATGAGGAGTAGAATGCTAATATATACGCATGGAAATTGGACAAAATATTGAATCTAAAGGCTCACACATAGAACAACCTGAAGATGAGCAGGGAGAGTTGAGTACTATGTGGCTTCGTAATCAGGAGCAGATTGATCATGTGGTATCTACACTGAGAGAGTTCGTGATGAAGCCAGATGAAATAACATTACAACCTGTGCATTTAAAAAATAGGCTATATTATGCTGTTGAACAGCAATTAGTTATTGCAAAGAGTATTATAGATAAAACATTAAATCCACCAGATGTTTCATCGATCATAACTAGATTATCAATAAATGCGGAAGCTGTAATGTTGGTAGCTGATGACTTAGAAGAGATGGAAGAAGTAACTAAAGAGGAGGCTGCTTTTCTTGGTAGAGAGCTTCGAAATGCAGCGCAACGTAGAGTTGAGTTATTTAACGAATTACAGGATTTATTAAGCTCATCTTAATAGGAATCAAAAAGGTTCTTTGAGCATTCGTTGTATTGTGGAATTATTATAAGTTTCTAAGGCTGGCCATGTTCCATGGCCAATTTTTTTACCTTCATGCAATACCATACTACGTTTGCTAAAAAATTTTGCCTCTTTAATATCATGAGTCACAAATAATGTGAGAGTATTATTTTTTTGAAGAATTTCCCGCAACCAGCTGGCTAATTCATATCTCAGCATGGTGTCTAGAGAGCCAAATGGTTCGTCCAATAATAGTAGTCGTGGTTTATAGACTAAAGTTCTAGCAAATGCTACACGTTGTTGCTCGCCCCCACTTAATTCTTGAGGTAATTTTTTCTTGTATTGTAATATATTGAAGCGTTCCATGATGTGAGATACGCGTTGTTTTATTTCGCCTTTTGGCATTTTTCTAACTCTCAGCGGGTAGGCGATATTTTCATAAATTGTGAGATGCGGAAATAGATTGAGTTGTTGATCAACAAAACCAAAGTTTCTTTCATGGATTGGCAATTCGTTAATTGCTTTACTATCAATTATTATGCTTCCAGAATATTTTTGTAGACCAGCAATGCAACGTAATAGAGTGGTTTTGCCAGCACCAGACGGACCAATAATACTTAGGTTTTCATCTGCAACAGTAGAGAAAGATATATTGGATAATATTTTTTGTTGCTGGATTTGAACCGAGCAATCAGAAACTTCTAGCATCATAGCGAGATGATATAAAAAATGTTAAAAAAACTAAAATTAATATTGATCCTAAAATTAAACTCATGCTAGTAGCTGCAATATTAAAGCGGTACGATCCCATTAAATCATAGCTTAAACTCATCACAGTGGGATGCTGATAGGGAGTGAGTATGCCGGAAACAGCAATGTCGCCAAAAACAAAGGCAAAGCCCAAAGCAATAATTTGGGCAATTGCTGGAAATAGCAGACGAGCCTTAGATTTTAATTGCTGAAATTTGTTAGCACCTAAAATTGATAGTGTTTCATTAAAATGAACTGGTCTAGCTTGCCAGGAATTATGTACTACATAAGTTGCTAATGGTAAGAGTAATGTTATGTAGGCGGTAACCATGAAGAAGAGTGATTGGCCGTATAGTAGGCGCCAAGCCAAACTTAAAGTAACAGGAGATATAGCTAGAATTAATAATATTTTAGGCTGATGTTTTTTTGGAACACTAATAGCGATATATAAACCGGCCATGGTGGCTATACTTATAGTTACAGCAGAGATAATAAAAGTTCGTATCCATGCAGAAATAAAAGATGATTCAGCTAAAGTAACGATACTGTTTCCGTTGAAACCTTTAAATACTGTGGCCAGGAGGGGAGCGATGATTAAAATTGATAATACTACTCGGACAAATAGGAAAATTGTTGTGTTGCTAGCAAAATTATTACTCTTCTGGTGTTTGATAAATTTTTCTTGGACATCATTAATGTATCTTAGACTTAGTAAAGTAATCACTCCTAAACTAATCAGTTGAATTATTGCTAATAGTGCAGCTGTGGAGTAATTAAATTGTTGCGATGCTAAATTGTATATATATACTTCTAGTGTTTGATACTCAATTCCACCTAAAACCAACGGTAATGCAAAACTCATAAAAGAATATAGGAAAATTATAATACCAATACCGATAATTGTACTGCGTAAACGGGGAAGAATAATTGTAGTAAAAATTTTCCACCAGTTGGCACCCAAAACTTGTGCGCTATCTTCTAAATTGTGATGTACAGATAATAAACGTAAACGGATGGCTATATAGGCAAGTGGAATATTATAAAAACAGTGTCCAGCAATGATAGCGGCTGGAGAGTAGAGAAACTTAATTGGTTGCCAACCAAAGGATTGGAGTGTCTCGTTCACATATCCGGCATTGCCCCAAATAGCGATAAATCCAACAGCAACAATTACACCTGGGAGAAAAATTGGTAATGTCATGATTAGCAGAAACCAGCGTGAAAATTTTTCTTTATAAGTATGTTCAGCTATGGCTAAACCGCCACCTATTAATAATGATAACACAACGGTAGCAGAACTTTGCCATAAGCTAAACCAAATACGCGACCAGGCTACTGAAGAAATTATAAATTCTGAAGATTCAGTAAATGCCGAGTTAACTAAATAACCCAGAGGTAGGAAAATTGTAAATACAATACCACCGCCAATCAGCAGGATGGCAAAAGTATGCCAACCTGCTATTTTATTTAGTTTGCTTATTGAATGCTGAATGTTTGATTCCATTCCTTTAGCCATTGATCTAAGTTGGCTGTCAATTCATCTTCTGGAATGGAGAGTATTTGTTTCTTTTCTGGAACAATAATTTTATTGAATGCTTCTGGCCATTCACTTTCATTGCCAAGTACTGGAAACATCCATTGCGTAGTTGGAATTTTATTTTGTACTTCATCTGTAAGTAGATAATCCACAAAGTTTTGAGCTAATTCTTTTTGTTCAGTGCCATTTACAATTCCGATTCCTTCAATTTGTCTAACGTATCCTTCTTTAATAGGAACTGCTGCGTATCTTTCAGTTTGTTCTTGATCGATATGGTAAGCGGGACTAGTTAAGTAGCTTAATACGATTGGAGCCTCGTCATTCAAAAACATGGAATAGTAAGCCGTTGTCCAATCTGGTGCTACGGTCAAAACATTTCTTGCCATGCCTCTCCAAAATATATCTGCGTCATTATCTCCTAAAGCCGCATTGGTCCAAAGTAGCAGTTGAGTACCAGGAGAAGATATACCTGCTTGTTCAATAATTACTTTGTCTCTATAAGTGTCAGTTGAAAGGTCTGTTAAACTAATTGCTTCTGGAAATTCAATTGCCTCTGTGTCGTAAACAAAGCCAATGTAACCAAAATCAAATGGCGTCATCAAATTATCATTGCCAAATTTTAGTTTATCACCGATTTCTTCACTTAAACCAGATTTATAAGAAGTAAAAATATCGTTTTTAGAAACTTGGATGTAATCTACATTGTCTAATCCCATTACTAAATCTGCTTTGGGTTTATCTTTTTCCTGAATAACTTGGCCCAGCATTGTGCCGGTATCATCAAAAGAAACAACTTTTACTTTTGCGTTATTGTCTTCTTCAAATTGTGTTAGCATTTGAGGCAGTAAACCATAATCTGCTGTTAAACTGTCATATGCATACAATGTGATTGTTGTTGGTTCTGACGATTGATTAACTGAATCTTTTTTATCATCATCTAGTCTTCCAAAGGTACATCCTCCGAAAAATAATGCTGTTAACATTGAAACTGCAAGAAGCTTTTTCATAAGTGCTGGATAATTATTAGTTATTAAAAAATTCCCCTAAGGGAATGTATAATATAGACGATACATTCCCTTCGCTGGCATTACCCAGATCAGGTTTTAAGGATACATCTCAGTCCGTTCAGTTCGATAGAACTGTTCGGACGCTCCTATGTTGTGTGAACATTATAGCATATCTACGCAGGCTGGCATTGTGGACAATAATGAGTGCCACGTCCAGCAGTGCGAATTTTTTTGATTGGAGTTTTGCATTTGCGACACGGTTCATTGGTTCGGCCATAAACTTTACGGTATTTCCAATATTGTCCTAGTTTGCCATCTACTTGTAAATAATGACTAAAGGTAGTGCCACCTAATTTAATAGCTTGCTGAATAATCTTTTTACTAGCTACATGCAGTGCTTTCTTTTCCGATATTGTTAAGGTTCCTACTTTTCTGGTAGGTCGAACTTTAGCTGTCCAACAAATATCATCGGCATAGATATTACCAATTCCGCTGAGAACAGATTGGTTAAGCAAGGCTGCTTTGATACTTGTTCTGGAGCGACGTTTAAGTTGGTCGTTGAAGTATTCGAATGTAAAGTTTTTATCCAATGGTTCTAAACCAAGATCTCTACTTGTAAAATAATCTGAGACTTCTTGTGGGCTATAGAGCTGGATATATCCAAATTTTCTTTGATCTTGAAAAAATAGTTGGCTATTATCCGTAAAATTAAAAATTATCCTTGTGTGACTATTAGGATAGGTGATTATTTCATTACCTGGAGTGTGACCACCCAGGAAGCTGGATTTTTTATTTTTTTGATAAAGCAATTGTCCAGTCATGCGGAGATGAACAATGAAGCTGTAGCCAGAAGATAGTTCAATCATCAGCCATTTAGCTTTTCTATTAATAGCCTTAATCTTTTTTTTGTATACAAACTTTTTCAGTTCTTGCGCCGTGCCTTTAAATTGCTTCTTTTCGAAGATTTCTAAATTTTTAATGGTTTTTCCTTGAACTACTTTGCGCAATCCTTGAGCAAGCGTTTCTATTTCTGGTAATTCTGGCATGTGCATTATTATACCAGAAATGGCGAGAGGGTAGTTGATTTTTAATCTTCTACCCTCGTGCCCTCCTATTATATTGTTTACCTCCTACGGATTACTCCGTTTCAGTGTGCTTGTTGCACCATGGCCGTATGATGTCCACCATCATGTGTGGCCACAGCGTCAGATTCAGCCAGGTTCGAAGTTGGGGTTCGGTGATCTGGCGGAGGTCTGTTCCGTCTGCCATCGTGTGCAGTTGGATGGTCACATCTTCGATCTTTACCAACTGCTTAACGCCGCCCATCGCTTTGAAGGAAGTCGACTTCCTGTCGTGCCTCGCCGTGGATGCCATTGTCAAGCTCACGACCCGGATGCCAATGTGGCCGGTGGCCTGGAGTACTTCGTACAGGCCCCCGCTCTTGGCGATCAGACCGTACTGCAGCCACGTATCACTGCCCGGTACGCTGTCCGTGAACTTTGCCAGTTCTTTCTCGTAGCGTTCTTGCGTCCAGCGGCGATTCAGGAACATCAGCAGGGCGATAGGCTCGTTGCGACGTACTGCTTCGGCGTGTACATGCTGCAACTGCCTGCGGTACCAAATCATCGAGTAGTGCTTCATCAGTAGAGCGAGAGCTGGCCAGAGCCGGAAAGGCCACATCATGTATAGGCGGTTCACGATCACGGCAGCGTCTAACATCCATAGCGCCATGCCAATGGGCTGGAAGACCTGACTGCTCTTGATCACCATGATGATGCGACTTGATATCTTCCGCAGAGTGATCAGCGGAGGAATGGTGGATTCCAGGGTATGTGGGTGGTTGCAGAGAACCACCGTGAGACCTGAGAAGTCGTTCATTTCCAGATCCGTTTCTATTGTGCACCTTACACCGATCGGCTCGAGGCACTCAGCGAAGACCTGTTCGTTCCACGATGTAGCCATTCCCAGAAGAGGATTGTGTTCCGGCCTCCATCGATAGAAGAATCTGGCTAGCGTTCCTGCGAACAGGACGAACAGTCCGTCTCGGACTGTCAGCTTGATGAATGCCTTGATGGCGCGGTCGATTCGATCATCTGTGTTGATCTTGAACATGGTGAAATCTCCCTAGATGTGTTGCAAAAAAAGAGCTTGTGATAAATCACACTGATAGGAAGATTGTGACAAAATATTGAACATCATGCAAATCAATGCTAATATTAAGCAGTAATAATCATGTTAGTAATAAAAAAATTATGACAGCACCAAGCGGAACAACACATTCTTCCAGGGCACGATCAAAGGTTAATCGAGGCGTAACAAATAAAGATAAACTAGATCATGATATCCATATTAGCACTGTAAAGTTCAGTAATGTAAAAGCAGTCGAGAATTTAGAGGAATTACTACATTTAATTACTAATGTGATAAAAAATTATTCTAAACAGAGTTCTATGCTGGCCCAAATGCGAGCAGGGTCAAATACAATAACCTGTAATTTGCGAAATAAAAAAGTAGCTATCTCTTTAGCACGGAAAGTATCCGATGCTTTTAAAAAATACAAACCGGACGTAGTGGTAAATAAACCGAAGTCACAAGAATACTATGATATTACTGTGCGGTTTATAGATTCAGAGAATTAAAAAAATTCATGCCGGATCTTGAAGAAGCTTTTTCTACTCAATATAATTTATTAAACCCTGAACAAAAAAAGGCCGTTGATCATATAGATGGTCCCTTACTTGTATTGGCAGGTCCAGGAACTGGAAAAACACAAATCATCGCGTTACGAATCGCGAATTTGTTAGATAAAACGCAAGTGGAACCGCAAAATATTTTGTGTTTAACATTTACGGAAACTGGAGCGGTAGCGATGCGGCAAAGATTAATGGGTATTATTGGTACAGCTGCTTATTATGTGAAGATTGGTACGTTTCATGCTTTTTG
This sequence comes from bacterium, assembly GCA_030698395.1. Classification (GTDB taxonomy): domain Bacteria; phylum Patescibacteriota; class Patescibacteriia; order UBA9570; family UBA9570; genus JAUYKW01. Next base: position 52,711 of record JAUYKW010000001.1, on the reverse strand, counting down.
TAATGATGTAATTCAGGATAATCCAGAGAAATTTCTATTTACAAATAATTTAGATGCTTTAACGGATGTAGAGCAAGTGAAATTATTCATTGATGTAATTGACAAGTTAGCAGTTGATAGTCCATTAAAACCATTTGGGGCGCCTTATTTTTATATTCGTTCTTTAATTAGTTCTATTCAAACGTTAAAACGAGAAAGTATAAGTATTGAGGATTATCGAAAGATAGTAGCAACTTTAACAGCATTAATTAATGACGTGACCGAACAAGTAGAAGATTTCATTGCTATTAATGCTCGAAAATTAACAATGCAGGATTGCGAAAATGTTGTTGCAGTAATGAAAGAGGCAGACAAATCAGAATTAGTTATAAAAGATTTGGCATTATTTTTTGATAAGTATTTTATAGACAGTGAAGATCCGGAAGATAGTAAAAATCGTACCAAGTTCAAACAAACTATCAAGCGTTATTTTGAAAAAATGAAATCTCAGCTACCAAAACAAATAGCTTTGGCTGATATATATGAGTTGTATCAGCAGGAGTTAAAAGAGCGTGGTCGTTATGATTATGAGGATATGCTTTTGTTTGTTGTAGATCAGTTTAAACAGGACGATGAACTACTTGCTGTGTATCAAGAGCAATTTCAATATATTTTAGTTGATGAATACCAAGATACAAACGGTGCTCAAAATCAAGTTGTGGATTTGTTAGGAAGTTTTTTCGATGATCCTAATATTCTTACTGTAGGTGATGATCGGCAATCAATTTATCGTTTTCAGGGAGCATCCTTAGAAAATATTATATATTTTGCAAAGAAGTTTAAAAATAAAATTTCTTTAGTTGGACTAAAGCAAAATTATCGCAGTCATCAGTTAATATTAGATGCAGCTGAGTCTGTGATTGGTCACAATGATAATTCCATTACTAAATATCTACCAGACGTTAATCAGCAGTTGGTAGCTGCTCAGGATTTACCAACATCTAAAGTTATTGTTGGTGAGTTTGAAAATGGCCATACAGAATTATATTGGATAGTAACTAATATTCAACAGTTAATTGCCGATGGTGCAGATCCTTCAGAAATTGCAATATTATACCGTAATAATAGTGATGCTGATGATTTGATGGATGTTTTGGAATTCATGGAGGTTCCTTTTCATCTTCAAGCTGGTTTGAATATTTTGCAGGACAAGCAAGTATCTAACTTAATTGAACTTCTTAGGTACATAGCAGCATCTGGTAGTAATGATATGTTATTTTATATTTTACATTTTGATTTTTTGAAGTTGAACCTCTTCGATATTATGCAGTTGGTTGTTTATGCACGGCAAGAAAAAGAAGACATGCTAACAATTATGCATAAGCTTGATAAACATCAAGATGTAGGAGTGGTAAATGTAAAACCATTTGTTGAGTTTGCAAAAAATATTTATAACTGGAGACAAATGAGTATTAATATGCCGTTTGTGAGATTCTTTGAAGTACTACTAGATGAATCTGGTTTTTTAGAAAATGTTTTACAGTCTCCAGAAAAAATTGAACATTTGAATCGCATTAATACCCTGTTAGATGAAATCAAGAAATTAAATCGAACAGATCCAGCAATGAATTTAAAGCAATTTTTAGAATATTTCGACCTTCTTAAAGAACACAAGCTAACTGTAAATGAGCAAGAATTACAAACCAAAAAGCAAGCTGTGCGATTAATGACTGCTCATCGCGCGAAGGGGATGGAGTTTGAGCATGTATTTATCATGCAGTGTGTAGATAAGCATTGGGGGAATGTTCCTAATCGGCAAAAGATAACCTTACCATCTGGAATTGTAACTAATGATGTATCTAATGATATAAAAGAAAAAAATGAAGATGAACGGAGGTTATTCTATGTTGCTTTAACGAGAGCAAAATTACAGGTGTATATTACATATCCAAAATTCAGCGCTACAGGTAGGGCAATTATACCTTCTATATTCTTATCGGAAATTGATGAGCAATTTATGGATGTAATTGATACTAATAGTGTTGAAGATGAGGCTTTGGATAGGTTGCAGACTATTTTGATTAAGGCACCACCGAGAGATTACTCTCAGATTGAGAGACAGTATATTAGCGATTTGTTAGCGGAATATAAATTAAGTGCTAGTCACTTGAATGATTATTTAGAATGTCCACGAAAGTTTCTTTATCAGGATATTCTTCGAGTACCGCAACCAAAGGATCGTTCTGCTGGTTATGGCATTGCAGTACATAATTCATTAGAGGAATTAGTTGCCAGCTATACGAAAGAAAAAAAATTAGCTGGATTAAAAACATTTTTAGAAAGATTTGAATTTTATTTGAGCAAGCAAACTCTTAGAAAAAAAGATTATACGGAAAGTCTAGATTTTGGCAATAAGGAATTAACTGCTTATTACAATGAGCATCAGGATAGATTTAAGCTTCCCGCATTAGTAGAAAATAGTTTTTCAGTTGAATACGAAAGCATTCCTCTTACCGGTAAGATTGATAAAATAGAAATTATTGATGAAGAAAAAAAGCTAGCTCATATTGTTGATTATAAGACTGGTAATCCTGATAACAAAACGTCCAAATTAGCCAAAGGCAAGGAATATCATCGTCAATTATTATTTTATAAACTTTTATGTGATCAGGCACCGCAATTTAGATACGCTGTTAATACTGGAGAAATTAATTTTGTACAGAAAAGTAAGAAGAACGAAATTTATCCGCATAAGATGTACGAATTTTCAGATGAGGATGTAAATGGATTAAAGCAGTTGGTGATTGATACTTACACAGGAATACAAAATTTAGAATTCCTTGATGCCGAGGAAAATAAAATGTGCGGAGAATGCAGATATTGCCAGCAGTTTGCTGGATAGTTATTTTTGGTAAGAAGCTTTAATTTCTAGAGAATATTTTTCTAGGAGTTTTGTCATATGAAAATTATAATCTTTACCGTTGATGCTGTAATTAGATATGTATTCCCCGTTAGTATCATAATCTTGCTGGATTTGTTGCAAAAACCATATCAGTATCTCGCTAGTATATTTTGGTTCAACTACTGTGATAAAATCTTCTGCAATTACTAGTGATGCAGTATTATCTTCATTATTATCAGAGTTATAGAATGAGAAAACAGCTGTTTGCACGTTATTGTCTGGACCGATTAACTGTATTTGAGCATTATTAATTTCAGCGATAAAATTTTCCTTATCTTCAATTCTCTCATGTTCAATAAATTCTAGATTTACATTATCAATTTTAGAAAAAGCTTTAATAAAATCTTGATGACCAATGTTTATTCCACGATCCATATTTAAACCTTCAGTAAGATCAATTGTTATCATTGAATCAGTGTTATTATCTGATGTTACAACTTGAACGTGTTGCGTATTGGTTTGTTGATTTCCAAATATAACCCAATCAAATAGTAGTATCATTAGCAGACAAAATAATAAAAAAAATCCACCACGGATAAGATATTGTTTATTTTTTATTTTCATATTTATAACGATAATAAGTTATCTTAAGTATATGTTAATAATGTGCTGTGGTAAATGTCGACAATCATACTATTGGCGGTAGTATTTAAAATGGGATATAATGCAAATCAATGAATAATAGAGAAAAATTAGAGCGTTTGAGATTATGGTTACCAAGAGCGTCTGAGGATTCTGCGCTTTGGATGTATGCTGTACTAGTATCGCAGTTGTTATTTTTTGGAAAAGATCATGAGTTAATTAAGTATGTAGCATCAGAGAATTCTAGTTTTGTAATCTTCTTAATACTGCTAACTATTTCTAGTGGTACTTTAGTATTGATATATTTTACAAATCAGAAAACAATTCTTACAAAAAAAATATCAGCATATGTTTTAACCTATAGTGCGGTTTTTGTTTATTTATTGATATTGTTCGCAACGGCATATATGATTAAAGCTAAAGGAGGATACGATATTATAGATTATATCGTTCAGGGATATGCTGTAGGACAAATTTTAATATTTTTATTAATGTTGAGGTTGATGTTACAAGTAAAGTCGGATAATTTTATAAAGTCATCGTTTTTATCTGCTGGGATAATACTTATTAGTTCTATAAGTAGCTCTTTTTTATTGCATTATTTTGTAGATTGGCAACCCATTTATCAAACTACCTTACTTATTGCATTTGGCGTTATTCTAATATTATCTACAATCCAAAAACGCGCAAACCATTAGGATCACGCGTTTTTTAGTTCGTTGCCGATTTAGTTGTCTGCGAGATCTTTTGCTTGATCAGCAAGTTTTTTTGCAGTTTTTGCAAGGCCTTCTGCAATCATTGCATTTTCTTCTGCTGAAATATAATCACTATCGTCATAGTTTATCTGCGCTAGATTATAAGTAGTATTAGCTCGATCTTGATAATCTAGTGATTGATTGTATTTTTCAGTAGCAGCTGTAGTATCACGACCTTCATTATCCGCTTCATCAATTTTAGACGATGCTTCAGCTATTTTTTCATCGGCGTCATTTATGTTGTCACGAGCTTCTTCGATAGCACTTGCAGCTGCTGATCCTTGATCTTGAACACCATCGTTATCTTGATCGTAATCTTCGTCGTCTTCGATGCCATCGTTATCTTGATCGTGTTCTTGACCCTCCACTTCGTCTGCATCTTCTATTCCGTCATTGTCGTCATCAGAATCATGGCCGTCTTTGTCTCCATCATTATCATGATCGTGATGAAGTTTGCAGTTTCCTTCGTCATAATCATTTAAACCATCATTATCATCATCTAGATCTTTTTTGTCTTTTTTCTCGTCGTTGTCATGATTTTTTTTATCGTGCTTTGTTTCAGTTTTATCTAATTCACCATCATTATCATCATCTAAATCTACATTATCTTTTAATTTGTCATTGTCATGATTATTTACATATTTGCCTCGCTCAATTGCATCGGGAATTCCATCTTTATCTAAATCTTCGGCTGGATCTGTTAAACGATTTTCTTGAGCATCATCAACACCATCATTGTCATTATCAAACATCCAAGCATCTTCAAAATCTAATATGCCATCATTATCGTCATCTGTATCATTTTTATCTCTGGTTCCGTCATTGTCATGATCTAACTTATATTTACCTTTTTCTACGCAGTCTGCATACCCATCATTATCATCATCAACATCTACATCATCTGGTATACCATCGTCATCATGATCATATGGATTATAGTCTGTTAAATCATCTACACCATCTTTGTCTGCATCACGTTGACTATTGCTAGTTGCTAGTACCGATGTTGTTAGTAATGCTACTGATAACAGAGCAATAATACCCACCACAATAAATGTGACAAGCTGATGGTCTTTTAAATAGTTTGTGTTTTGCATATTTATTATGCTAATTATTAGTTTCCAATTTTGTTTATTATCTTTTGTAAATCTTCTTTACTTAAGTTTTGCTGGAGAAAATTTTTCTTGTTAATAATTATCTCTGCTTTATTAATTACGGCATCTTCTTTTTCAATTGTAGTTGTTTCTTCTATTACCCCCAGCTTATTGAATGGTTTAATTTCAAGTGCAGGGGAATTTTCAATTTTCATTGTGTCTTCTTTTATATCCTCTTCATTTGTTTCGTCTATCTCATTGGGTTCATTAGATTCTGGAATTTCAACTTTTTGTTCATCTTCTTTAATCGTATCATCACTATCAACTTCGTTTTTGATAGCTGGTTCAGTTTGATTATCTTTTTCGTTATTTTCATCTAAACTAGGAGTATCTGCAATAATACTATCCTCATTGATATCATTTGTTTCTTCTTTGTTTTCTTCAACTATTTCAGGAGAGTCTTCAATAGTGGAGTTGTCTTTTTTTTCTTCTTCTAATTTTGCGTCATTCTTAATTTTTTTATTTTCTTTTTTATTTGTATTTTTAACTTCTTGATTTTCATCATTTTCTACTCCTTCACTATCTTCTGATGCTTCATTGTTATCCGATAGGTTGTTGGGAGGTGTTTCTAATTTTGCATTATCATCAGGTATAGGCATTGTTGATTTCTTCTTAAAAATCTCTTCCACATCTGTTTGTACTTTTTCTATGATGAGTGGTAGCGTTCCTCTTTCTTCAAGCATTGGATCGTCTTGAACTTCATTCCAATAGTAATATGAAGCATATGAGGCTGAAGATGCTAAAGTACATGCTACGATTATTGCTATAATAATCGATGATTTTTTATAGTTCTTACTACTACTTACATGCTCTGGTTCTGAGCTTGTTATTTTTTGTGGTCTATTAGCGATGGATGCAAGAACTTGTTCTTTTACTTTTTCCTTGTTTGTTGATGATGATACTGGTAGTTCATCTCTAATCATTCCAACAAAAGAATTCAGGGCACCATCATTACCCCGCTTTAGCGTTCTATCAATTGTTTTATATAATCTATTCTTCATAATAAGGTTTTAGCTCGTCTAAAAGAGTTCTTAAGGCTCTGAATTGGATTGCTCTGATTGCTCCTTCCTTCTTATCTACGATGTTCGCTATTTCTTTGTTACTCAAATCAGAAAAGAATTGTAGTTGTAATATCTGTTGTTGGACTGGAGTTAGCTTGTTTAATGCTTCTAATAGGCGCTTTTTCTCTTGATTTGTTAGGATTTCAGGGTTGTCTTTGGGATCCATTAACATAGCATTTTCGTGCAATTCGTACGTTTCTCGTTTTTTTCGGTAAAAATCTACCATATGGTTGTGAGCAACCCGGTAAATCCAAACTCTAAATGATGCTTTTTCTTGGTCGTAGAGATTAATCTTATCCCAAATTTTGATAAATATACTAGCTGTTACATCCTCAGCATCTTGTTGGTGTCCTACGCGATAGTAAATATAGCGATGAATTTCAGGGTAGTAGTAATCAAATAAACGACCAAACGCTTCAGTATTTCCTGTTTGACTGAGTTTTATACTATTGATAATTTCCTCTTTATCCATTTTCTCTTAGTCTATTTGCTAATTCATTGTAAGTATCAGGCATAATCATTATGCCTAAAATGAGTCATGCTGGCAAATTGGGAAGAATACATAATTTGGTTAGCTGATAATCATGCCTTATAATGAAATATATGAATGATGGACAAAATAGAGCAGATATCTATCCTGGGCTAGAAGTAGATATTGTTTTAAAAAAAGATCAGAAAACTGGCACTTTAACTAGAGGTATAGTAAAGAATCTATTAACTAGCAAAGCCATTCATCCGCGTGGTATTAAAGTAAGGTTAGAGGATGGTCAAGTAGGGCGGGTACAAAATATTATCGGCAGTGACAGCAGTGTTGTTGCAGAGGACGATGAGTTTGACAACTTTATTTAATCAGCCATTAAACATTGTATAGTCTGTAACATTATTTTGATTACGAGTCACAGCATCGTAAATTTTTTGGGTGATAAATTTCTTTTCTAGAAGGAAATCAATTTTTTGTTGAAATTTGTTGCTATATTTTGGTTTTGCGGGATTTAGATAAACCGCGAATGTAGAATCTTTTTGATACATATCCATAACAATACCGGCCCATTCTGCTAAATCCTCATCTGGCATGGTAGATCCATGAGCTGTGAGGAATCCATCTTCTAATATAAATGTGTCTGGGTTTGTACATTCACCAGCATAAGTACTTAAGCCGGATATTTTGCCCCACTCAGTACGGGTGCTTCCACTAAAGGGTCCGCTATAGTTCAATCCTTGGCTATAAATATGTGCATGCCCAGCTTCATGAAAGAAATTCTTTTGTTGATCTTCTAATTCTGCAACTGTATCAAAATATGATTCCTTTAAATACATCGCTCTGCCATAGAAAGCGAAATTTGCAATGGACCCTGTGTTATCGCCAGTTCGTTGGCCTACTTCATATTGAGAATCGTCAACTAGAACTATATGTTGAATATCTTGGGTTGCTGATCCATTATCGAAATATGAGTTAGGAAGATCATCAATATATCCCTTAATAACGTTTCTAGTTTCTTGGCTAGGGAAATTATGCAATTTAATATTTTCGTATTCTTCATCAATATTTTCGTCTAGCATGCCAACAAAATTTGGACACTCTATATTGTCTATTTCATCGTAATTAATTTTTTGTACTGGTAGAGTAGATTCTTTTGATACTCGAAGATTATCTGATACAAATAAATCATCTCCAACTTTTAAAGTGCCATCGTCTGCATGATCATAGCTGCCTCCTGTTTTATAGATGTTACGGCTTTCATTTTCAAACGTACCTACTTCTTCATTGTTGATATAGAATGTTGTCAGTGGTCCACGCCAAGACATGGTTAATTTATACCATTGCCCTGTTTCAAAAGTATAATCTATTCTATTGATAGATCTAATACATGGCGCAAAATCTCTATAAACTATTAATTGGTTCTGATAAACAGTAATACCCCAGCGATTGATTCCATTGTGAGTCCATGCAGACATAAGCCCATGAGTGTTTGAGTTCTCGATTACATCACTAGCGGGATTTACCCAAAGTTCGATTGTTCCAGATCGGGAATCCATTAGATCTCCATCATTAATTTCGTATCCCAAAGCATTCGCTCGTAATTCTCCTCCATCATCAGTTGGACTATATACGTGAATCATCCCTTGTCCTTCATGGCCATCTACAAATGCGATATCTGCTGTTGGATATACTGCACCTAACGTAGATCCGTTATAATCATCCTCTACTGTGAATGCTTCTGGAGTAAAGCTAACTTTTGTATGTGAAGTAAGTGCATTTGCTTTTATATTTTTTTTACTTTTTGCTTTAGCTCGTAGTTTGAATTCATAATCTGTGTCATGCTTTAATCTTTTTACAGTTTTTTTGGTTCTATTTGTATATAACACTTTTTTTCTTTTACCACTTTCTGCATTAATCACTGCAATGCGATATTTGTTTACACCCTCATATTTTTTCCAATCCAATTTAACTTTGTTTGATCTTAGAGTTTCAACTTGAAATCCTTGTATAGGCGTAGTAGCCTTTAAATTTAATTCTTCTGCTTGTGAGACAGCAGGTTTTGTAGCGCTGAATACTATTACTGTAGCTATTACAACAACAAAGAAAGTAAAAGTTAGTTGCGCAACTGATTTCATATTATTTAATATTTTCATTTGTACTGTATTATTTGTAAAAAGTGTCTATGATTATTATAACACTTTATAACTGAATGAGTGAATAATTGAGTAAAATACCAGTAAGTGCTATTCTGGTTTTAGAACAAAATATTAAAGTTGAGATAAATATGGAAGCAGAAGCAATAGTTAAGTTTTTTCATCTTGTTGGAATGGCTTGGGGAGTAGGTGGTGCCACAATAGTAACGCTTCTCATGATCAAAAGCAGTAAAGATGCAGAGTTAGCCAAAGCTGGAGGCAAGATAATGTCCATTATTAGTAAGTTAATTTGGGGAGGTATTATTCTATTAGGTATCACTGGTCCAATCTTATCATCAATGGAAGAACCAGCAGAAGGACTGTTCCGAATAAAAATGATTGTTGTACTTGTTTTGGTTATTAATGGCTTTCTGATGAGTTTCGGAATTAAACCAAAGATGGCGAAGTTGTCACCAGTAGATGGCAAACCAACACCAGAAATGCTAAAAGTTAAAAAGATGGCAATGATCTCTGGCATGATTAGTCTAATTTGTTGGTACACTGTTGTCGCACTTGCAAAGGCTTTGTAGAAGTTTTTCAATTTAAAAGCCAGTAGTATTTATTGCTGGCTTTTTAGATTCCTAAAAGAAATAATACCTAACATAATATAATATTTCGATATTTCATACTTTTGTATGTTGCTTATATGGTAGCTCTTTTGTATGCTACAGTGACGCCACCAATAATGGCTTGCATGATTTTGGAGAATGATTTTCCTTTAATGCCATTTACTAAGCCAGCCAAGGCGAGTGATTCAACTTTTACGCTCGGACCAGATGAATAATATACAATGTTGGTGAATTTATCTTTCGGGCCACCAAAATATAGCTGAGCCATTGAATGGAGATCGGTTGATCCGATAGAAACAATAGGTGTGATTCCTGCACGTATAGTCTTGCCAGATAAGTCATGTTCTTTGCCAACGCTTTCACCCATTAGTTGGCGATACCATTTTCCGGTTGATTCTAATTCTGGATTGAATAAGAAAGTATTGTGAATGTTTATTTTCTTTTTACTGTGTGTAACCGTTAAGATTGCACTTACTAAAGCTTGATTTTGTTTTAAATCTAAACTAGTGCAATTATCAATGGCTGTTCTAGCACCTTTTAGTAATTTATCAATATTAATTCCAGCAAGATACAAAGGAAGCAAACCAACACTAGAGAATACAGAATAACGACCACCAACCATTTTTGGTATTTGCAGTTTGTAAATTTTTTCTTCCTCTGCCTTCTTCCATAATTTCGATTCAAAATCAGTAATAAATACTGTTCTCTTTTTTACACTTTTAAATTTCTTGCCAAGTTGCGCCCACACTACTTCTAAGTTTGCGATGGTTTCAGCTGTGCCGCCAGATTTACTAATCGCAACCACTAGAAATTCTTGAGCAGTTTTTAATTCGTTAACAGATTGAACAACATGCTGCATTTTTAAACTTGAAACAGTATCCAAAAAAAGTAGTTTAGGTAGTCGTTTGCTATCTAAATGATCTAGTTTGCTATAGATAGCTTCGTATATTGCTATGGTTCCTAAATTTGAGCCGCCAATTCCAATTACTACAACTTGTTTCAATTTTTTCGAGCTAACTTTCTTTGCAAGAGATTTTACTTCTTTCAGATTATTTGTATCGAAGGGAAGTTGCAATGAAGCTTCGTTGGTAGAATAATCTTTTGCTTCAGCAATTTTCTGTAGGCGCGTTGAATATTTCTCTAACTGTTTGGCAGTAGCGTTGAGTTTTTTTGATTGTACCTGAGCTGTTTTTTTATAATCGAACAAGATATTAGACATAATTTTATAAGTAAATAAGAGATATTATAGAAATTTAGTATATCATAATGAGGTTTAAAAAAGGGAACTTGATTTTTAACTAGATAAGATCTAACGTTTCCTTAAACGTAGCAATGTTGGTTTTAGAAGTAGAAAAATTGTTGCAGCCAGAAGCGTTAACGCTGAAATTATCCATGCAATTACTGGAATAGGATCAGTAACTTTGATCGTTACTTTTTCGATAACATTATCGCTGTGATTTGTAATGACGAGTTGTCCATTATTATCTGATATTTCAACATCAGCATTCTTTGGTTGAGTAGTCACTTTTTTTTGGTAGATGGCAGATGATAATCGAACAGTTGTCGGAGTGTTGGCCGGTAAGTCTAAAATTGTTAGTGTGGTATGAGTTAATTGAATTTGATCAGGTGATAACTGATCTGATAAAGGAGCTTCGAATGATTTGTTAGATAGCAGAGCATTTATTTTATTATTAAGTAACGCATTATCATCATTGCCAGTAATTTTCCATTCGGACATTGTTACTTTGTTGTTGATTATTTTATTTGCTTCTGCTGTTTCGGTACTGATGTCCATTCGGACAATGACTGGGTTTGTTTCATTTATTTTTTGGTGAGTCCAAAGAGGCGAGAGCGGTTGTAAAAGTGGAGCCGGAGGAGTGAAATCGTCTGTAATTAAATTTGTAGCAGAATAGAACCAATAACCGGAAAAAATTAATATACTTAAAAAAACTGTTGAGATGATAATTTTATGATATTTTTTTTTCAACAGAGAGAGAAACAACTGTAAGCCATATCCAGAAAGAATTGCTAGTCCAAATGCGGAAATGGCAGTGAATCTACCAACAACACGAAAACTCCCATTAGATATTTGATGGAAAAAAGTTGCAAAATGTGAACTGGACGCTAGAAAAATACCCAGAATTACTAAGATTACCGCATAGATATATGTAGCTGGCCGTGGTATTTTTTTTCGAAATGGAACCAGTACTCCAAACAGTGCTAAAGCAGTAGCAAAAGGAGTGAGTGCAATATTTACTTCTGGTAGAGGGATTAAAAAAATTGGTGAACCACTATCTAGTAATACATTATTAAGCGAAAAGCTGGTCCAGTTAGGAATAAAATAAATAAGTGATATTATAGTATCTTTTAGAAAAAGAGTACCCTCTTCAATTATGGGCCTCTTCATTGGAAAGATGAACCAAGATATTAGTTTTGGAGCCGTAATCATAATTGCAATACCTATTGCGGACAAACTATACAATAACAATTTCTTTATGGAAGATTTATTTTTATTAGCAATCAGAAAAATAATAAACCATAACAGAATTAAAGGGGCGACAAAATAAACGAGAGCATGGAACGTTGGCCCAGCCAAATATAAGCCAAATATTAAACCCGCTAGAACACTGTTGCGGAAGCTAGGTTGCTTTATGAGTTTTTCCAGAACAATCAATAGAATGGGAACACCAAGATACCAGAGAAACATGTCATGCCCTACAGTTAGTCTCCAAAAGAAACCATTGCTGAGTACCCAGCTTACTCCAGCAAATAGTGCTGGATTATTTCCTATTTTATGTCGTAGCCATGCATACATAGAATAACAACCAGCTATACCCCAAAAGAAAGCTGCAAATCGGATGCCACCATGGGGACCAAATAGCAAAATCCATAATGTAGAAATTGACAGGAGTGGACTTTGGGGATCCTGGATCATGTATGATCCGCCATTAAGGAAAAATGTAAAATACGGTATTTCTTGATAATAGAAAATGGCTGAGTAGATAATCTCAGATAAAGTCTCACTAATATACCAATCAACTCCACTACCAGAGAGAGCGAATAATAATAAAACAATACCGCAAGTTAGTGACAGTAAAATCGCTACGAGGTTATTTGATATTACATTGCCAGCACGTTCTTTCTTCATCAATTTAAGTATAACATGCTGAGTGAGTAGTTTTCTAGGTATTGAATGGATGATTTACTTAACTTGGGAAATATCTCCAGATCCTGTAATCGACTGAGTAATTGATGGGTTGCCTGTGTACTTAACATCGCCAGTTCCACTAATAGATACATCCAAAGCATCATCGACATCAAGCTCAATTTCTCCAGATCCTGAAATTTCTACTTCTGCTACTTGGCTTGCTAAATCAAACGCTCTGTATTTTCCAGATCCAGATATCGTGATTGATTGATTAACAACTTCTCCAGTTAGATCAAATTCGCCTGAGCCAGAAACATTAGAATCAAGTTGTTTTGCTTGAATGTTCATATCTACATCGCCGGATCCAGAAATATCAATACTTAAATCTGTTGTTTCAAAATCTTCAGTAACTATGTCTCCAGATCCAGACAAGGAAATATTATCTAAGTCTTTTACACTCAGATTAAAGTTCGTTTCATCGTGATTTTTTAACATCATTAAACCAACTAGCCAGGCTTTTTTATATTCAATAACTAAAGTATCGCCCTTAACTTCGGTTTTTATATATTTCATCAAATTATTACCAGTTTCTATTTCTAATGCTTCTTGTGAACCTTGCTCAATAATGAGGTTGCCAAATCCATTTAGCTGAATATTAGAAAAGTCGCTCACATCACGAGTTTCTGTAACAGTTTCGCCAACGCTTAATTTATTCCATTCTTTAACACCGAAACCAAATAGGAATGCTATACCTATTACTAATAGTGTAAAACAAACAGCAACAATAATTAGTATTATTTTTATTATTCCGCCTTCTTGGTTTATGGATTGTTTCATAATGATGTTGTTAATTTTATCCTAACTCTAAGTATACACTAGTTATGTAATAGCTGGATAATGGTATATGCTTTTTATATGCGTATCTGTTTTGTCTATTTTTTATGAGGAGAATCTTGTTACTATATATGATGTTTTGTGTTAAAATGTACCTATGACAAAGAAGAGCAATTTTAAAACTTTTTATGCTATATCGCTTGCGTGGCAATTAGGTTTTTTTATCGTTGCGCCGATTAGTGGTTTTTTATATCTTGGGTTATTGGTTGATAATTATTTATCTACTAAGCCAATTTTTTTATTGATTGGCATGCTTATTGGTATCATTATTACAATTTATGAAGTTTATCATTTACTTATTCCATTAATTAAAGACGGCGAAAAAAATGCTTAATATTCGTTTAGAATCAGAATATATTTTAACCATTTTTGGAGTAGCGATATCCAACACGTTTTTAACATCTCTTATGGTTACCACAGTGCTTGGTGTTATGGCTGGAGTATTTTATATAAGAAAAGAGGATCATAGAAACATATTTATTAATGGGATTCGTATTCTAATTTATGAATTGTTAAAGCTTACAGACATGGTAACAAAAGATAGATCGTTATCTAAGAGAATTTTACCTCTGATTGCTACTTTTTTCCTGTTTATTGTGACAGCAAATATATTAGCATTATTCCCGGGTTTTTTAGGTTCATTTTTTGTTCAAACTCAAGCAGGGATATTTTCTATTTTGCGGTCACCTAATAGTGATCTTACAATCACTTTAGCACTGGCACTTTTTTCTATTGTTGGAATTCAATTTTTTTCTTTGCAAGAGTTAGGCATTAAAGCATATTTAATGCGTTTCTTTAATTTTACTAGTCCAATTAATTTTATTCTTGGATTTTTTGAAATTGTATCAGAAAGTGTAAAAGTGTTTTCATTTTCATTTAGATTATTTGGAAATGTATTTGCTGGCGAAGTGCTGTTACTAGTTATAGCTTTTTTAGTACCATATATTATACCCATACCGTTTATGGTGCTAGAATTATTCGTAGGTATTATACAGGCATTTATTTTTGCCATATTAACATTAACGTTTATCAAAACAAGTACGCTTCATCACGTTGAATCAGTCAAAAAAAATAAATTAAGTAGTAATAACTAAAATAACATGACTCAAGATCCCTCAGCATTTACTATGGCAATAGGTACAATTGCTCCAGCGTTAGCAATTGGTATGATTGGTGCCGCGGCACTTTTTGGTATAGCGCGTAATCCAGAGAGCGCTGAAAAAATCCAAATAGCAATGATTGTAGCTATTGCATTTGCTGAAGCTATTTCTATATATGCTTTAGTAATCGCACTTATTCTCAAATTCGTTTAATTATGGAGATTTTAGGTAGTTTAGGTATAGATATTAAATTGTTGATTGCTCAAATAATAAATTTTGGTATTTTATTGCTGTTGCTTACTAAATTTGTGTATAAACCAATTATAAAAAAAATTGAAAAAGATGAAGAGCTTTTAAAGAAAGCACAAACATTACAGAACAACATAGAGCATGAAATGAGTACAAATTCTGAAGAACAAAAAAAGGAAATAGTGAAAGCGAAACAACGTGCTCGTGAAATTATTGATGAAGCGGAGAATATTGCCAAGGATATAAAAAATAATAGTAGGGATGAGGTAGAAAAGGAGAAGAAAGAAGTAATCCAACAGATTCAATCTCGTTTATCTGAAATGAACAATGGCAAAAGAAAAAAATAGTAGAAAAAGTATCGTATCTGGCAAAATCGTTTCTTTTTTTTCTGGTGTGGCGAAGATTCAAGGATTACCAAATATATTTTTGCATGAAACATTACTTGACAAGAATAATATTCCAGTAGCTATTGTAGTTGGTTTTAATGAAAATTTTGTAGAGGCACTTTTTTTTAGTGAAGATGTAGATTTAGAGCAAAAGATTTTTCCAAGCGGAGAACCGCATTCAATTTCGGTATCAGATACTAGCATAGGTAGAATTGTTGACGGTTTAGGTAATGCCATTGATGATTTGGGTATTATTAAAGGAGAATTAGTACCGGTTTTTCAGGATGCGCCATTAATTATAGATCGGGATCCAGTAACTGTACCGTTAACTACGGGTATTAAAATTATTGATACAAATCTTGCATTAGGTAGAGGTCAACGAGAATTAATTATTGGAGATCGGAAACTTGGCAAAAGTACAATTACGAAAGATGTTGTATTAAATCAAAAATATGCTGAAAAACCAGTTGTATGTATTTATGTGCTAAGTGGACAAAAACAGCAGAAAATTAGAGAAGTAATAACTTTATTTGAAGATCAAAATTCTTTTTTATATACAATAGTAGTGGCTGCGCCGGTAGATACATCTTTTGCTCAGCAGTATTTAGCTCCGTTTGTTGGTTGTGCTATTGGGGAGTATTTTCGTGACAAGGGTAATGATGCATTGGTTATTTATGATGATCTATCAAAACATGCAAAAACGTATCGAGATTTTTCATTATTATTAGAACGAGCACCTGGAAGAGAGGCTTATCCAGGAGACGTTTTTTCTTTACATGCAGGATTATTAGAACGAGCAGCTCAGTTATCAAAGGAAAAAGGTGGAGGCTCACTAACTGCATTGCCTATTATTGAAACGCAACAGGGAGATCTTACATCTTTTATACCAACAAATATTATTTCTATAACAGATGGGCAAATTTATTTAGAAAATGGTTTATTTCAAAAAGGTTTTATGCCTGCTGTTAATGTTGGTTTATCTGTTTCTCGTTTAGGGTCGCAAGTGCAACCGCCTGCACTACAGGAAGTTGTTTCTGGTATTCGTTTAGCGCTTGTTCAACACAAAGATCTTCAAAAATTGTCTCAGTTGGAAACTGTTGTGAGCGATCAAGCACAAAAGAAAATTCATCGAGGAGATTTAACTTTAGAATTATTAAAGCAGAATAAACATACTAATATTACCTGGCCAGAGCAAGTTATATTATTTTATACAGTTGAGCAGGGATTTTTTGATGATATAGAAAAAGAAAAATGGAGTAGCTTTGAAGTGCTTTTATTAGAATTAATTCGATATCAGTATCCATTTATACTAGAAAAAATTCTAGCCGGTTCATTTGATGAAAAAATAAAAACAAATATTAAGAGTATTGTAGAAGACTTTAAACAAGAATTTGTTATTTTACAATAAATGATATTGGTTATATAAAATATGTCTATAAAGAAAGATCAAATATACGGATTTCAGGATGTTTCAGAAACAGTAAAAACAGTTGAAAAAATTGCAGCATCTTTTGTGCATACTTTAAAACAAGAGGTTTCTAATCTGCATGCCTATAAATTTGAAATTGAGAATGTATTATCTCAATTGTTGGTTTATTATAAAAAGAGGGAACATCCGCTTTTACAAAAAAATAGTACCGGAACAAAAGCCCTTGTAATTTTAACTGGTAATAAAGGTTTGGTTGGTGGTTTATGGCATAGTATAATTAATAAGTATTTAGAAAAAAATAAAGAGTATCAATCAATTGTTACTATAGGAACAAAAGGTAAGAAATTTCTGGAAGAGGAAAGGATAGGTGTAATTAATGATTTTACATATTTTTCTGATATCCCGTCTGAAGAGGAAATTATTAATATGACTAATTACTTTTTTGAGAAATATAAAAAAGGATCTTTCTCACAAGTAGATATTTTATTTCCACAATTCGTTTCTTTTGCTGAACAAACGCCACAAATTATTCCATTTTTGCCTTTTGTATTTACCTTAAATGAAGATATGAGCAATAAAGAAGGATTGCCAATATTTGAACCTTCGAAGCAGAAAGTTTTTCATATGCTGCTGCAAAAATATATTGGAGTGTATTTTTATTCCATTATTATAGAAGCAAAGCTATCAGAATTTTCTGCGCGTACCATAGCAATGGAACATGCCGCAGTAAAAACGTCTGAACTTGTTGAACAGTTGTTACTGGATTATGAAAAAGAGAAGCGTCGAACAGTAACACAAAATCAGTTAGAAAGTTTTGTAGCACATAAAATAAAATACCGTTCAAATTAATTGAAATATGAAAATTAACAAGGGAAAAATTATAGCAATCCAAGGAGGAATAATTGAAGTTACATTTGATAATAAATTACCATCTACGCATACTCTTTTGGAGTGCAAAAAATATAATGCAATCTTTGAAGTTATTGAAAAAAAGAATACTAAGGTAGTGCGTGCAATTTCCTTGTCAGCAATGTATGGCGTAGAAAGAGGAGGAGAAGTAATTGCCACAGGTAAAAAAATATCAGTTGCTTTAAATGACGATATTTTAGGTAGAATGTTTGATTTATTTGGTAATCCTTTAGACGGTAAACCATTTACAAAAACGAAACTTTTTCCATTATATGATAATAGTAAAACTCAATTACATGCAGTTAAAGATAAAAATGCAATATTGGAAACAGGTATAAAGGTTATTGATTTGTTAACACCTTTTCGGTTGGGTGATAAGATAGGGTTGTTTGGAGGGGCCGGAGTAGGAAAGACAATTCTAATTACAGAACTTATTCATAATATATCCTTAAAGGAGGCAGTGCCATCTGTTTTTGCTGGTGTTGGTGAACGAATTCGTGAAGGAAATGAATTATTTCTTACATTAAAAAAACTTGATGTTTTAAAAAATGTAGCTTTGTATTTTGGACAAATGGATAAATCGCCAGGTGAACGGATGCGGGCAGGACTTTCTGCAGTAACAGCAGCGGAATATATTCGTGATAATTTTGAAACAGATACATTTTTATTTATTGACAATATTTTTCGGTATGCAATGGCAGGCATGGAGATTGGTGCGATTTTAGGAAAGGTGCCTTCCGAATTGGGCTATCAAGCAACGCTGGATCGTGATGTTGCATTATTACAGGAAAGAATACAATCTAACGGGAAGCATGCCATTACTTCGTTACAGGCGGTTTATGTTCCAGCAGATGATTTGGCTGATCCAGCTGTAGTCTCGATCTTTTCTCATTTAGATACTTTTTTAGTATTATCTCGTGAAATTGCGGAGAAAGGAATTTATCCTGCAGTTGATTTACTAAATTCAGGTTCCTCTGATATTGATAAGGATATTATTGGGGAGAAACATTTTAATGTTGCCATGGAAATAAAGTCAATATTTCAGAAATATCAAGAATTAGCTCATGTTATTACAATACTTGGTATCGATGAATTGTCACGTACAGATAGAATTATTGCAAAACGGGCTGAAAGATTACAGAGATTTTTAACACAACCTTTTTTTGTAACGCAGGCGTTTAATAATAGAAAGGGAGTATATGTACCATTAGAAAAAACAATTGCAGGGTGTGAAAGAATATTGAATGGTGATTTTGATGAAACTGATCTTGAAAAATTGTACATGATTGGCGCGCTTGATGAATTAAATTAATATATGTTGACTTGCAAAATTACATCTCCAAAGGGAACAAACACATATAAAGATATGCAGAGCGTTACAATTCCAGCAGTTTCTGGCAATATACAAATATTACCGGGACATGCAGAATTATTTGCTTTATTAGGCAAGGGTAAGGTTTCTTTGCAAGGAAAAACTTCTATAAATAAAGATGTGCAGATAATAAAAGGTGAATGTTATATGAATAATGATGTCGTGACGATTATTATATAGCTATTAATTTTATTGTTAATTTTCGGTTAATGATGTCTTGTCGGTTTATTTTATAGTACTAATTATTCAATTAACTTCGTTTTTTTTTATGGTATATGATACAATGAAGTCTATGAAACATTTATATATATTCTTCTTAATAAGCGCAGGCGTCTTATATGGACTAAGTCCTGTACAAGCAACAACAGAAATAGATCTAGCAGATGTTCCACGACAATATGATGGGAATCTGCTTAATGAATCTTTTGGTCAGGAGTTATCACCAGCTGGTGACGTAAATGGCGATGGCTATGATGATTTCCTAATGGGGTCTTTCGATGAAAGCCCTAGTGATACATTATTTGTTCATCTTATGTACGGAAGTGCCACTGGACCTGTTGCAGATTATTCATCTGCACCCGTATTTACCGATGAGGATGATTTTTTAGAAGGGGCACCTCCGAAAGTAGCTGCTGCTGGTGACGTAAATGGCGATGGCTATGATGATTTCTTATTCTCAGATGCTTTTGATGGTAATGCAAAAGGTGTTGTCTATCTTGTCTATGGACAAGCTTCGAAGTTTACTGGAACAAACGTTTTATCCAGTACCGCTGTAAAATTTACTGGTGAAGCAATAGCCCAACATATTGGAGTGTCCATTGCAGGGGCTGGTGATATTAATAACGATGGTTATGATGATATTTTGATTGGATCTCATTGGCAAAACACTAAAACAGGAGCCACTTACGTAGTTTACGGACAAAGTGCTGATTTATCTGGTGGTGATTTGGGCACAGTAGCTGATGCAAAAATTACTGGTGAAGCTATTAATAATCGTTTTGGTAACACAGTTGCTCCAGCTGGAGATCTTAACAACGACGGTTATGATGATTTCGTTGTTGGTGCATCTGAAATTGGTACGTATGGTGGCGCTGTGTATATATTTTATGGAAAATCTGCGCAGTTTACAGATGGTGGTGTATTAGCCAGAGCAACAGCAAAAATCTCACCGGAAGAAACCTATGATGGTTTAGGTTATACCATGAATAACGCTGATCTGAATAATGATGGTTATGACGATTTACTTGTAGGAAGTACAGAAGGTCAAATTGGAGATTCCATTGATCATGGCATGTATGTTTTTTATGGTAAATCTGCTAATTTTGCAAATATAAATGCTTCCACGGCTGACGCTAAATTTACTGTAGCAGATGCTGGGACTAACGTTTTTTATTATGTGGGCAGTTCGGGAGATATAAATAAAGATGGTTATGATGATATAATTGTTGGCGTAAAAGATAAAGTCGTGAGTTCAGTTGATACTGGGGCAGCTTTCGTATTCTATGGATCTGCAACCAGATTTACAACTGCAATTATGGCTGCTCAAGCAGATGACTCACGGAATATTACAGCTAGTTTCACGTCTGCTGATTTACAATTTAACGGAGAAATTTCCGGAGATGGTGCCGGTGCTGGAGTAACTAACGCTGGCGATACCAATGGAGACGGCTTTCCGGAAATTTTAGTTGGTGCACCATATTGGGATAACATAACACCTCAGCAGGTGGGAAGAGCATATTTGGCATTTCCATACATTGATGGTGATGGTGACGGTTTAGCTGGTCCAGATGGTTTGTTAACTGGATCTGATACGAATGATAATGACGCTGATAATGACGGTATTGAAACAGGTACAGATTGTGACGATGCTGATGATACTATATCTGAGAATCAAACATATTATGAAGATGGTGATGATGATGGATTAGGAGTAAGTGATGGTGATACAACTTCAGTTTGTTCTGTAACAGCACCAGATGGATATGCCGACAATACTGACGATACAAATGACAGTATTAAGACAAATGGTATAGAAATTGACAATGATGGCGTTGACAATGATGATGATGGCGAAATTGATGAAGTTAATACTGTAGCAGAAAACGGTGAGCATCCTCATTACGGTGAGTATAGTGCTAAGAATAGTGATTTAGCGACAGAAGCTATTGTGTCTGTAACTGGTAAGAAACATGGTCGGGTAAATGTTCGGTATGCTGATGATTCAGTTTATCGTTACGAGCCTTTTACAGCTTATGATGGTGTAGAAAAAACTAGAGTAAAACAATTCCGTAGTCAGGGGAGATATATTGTCATGCATCCAAAGGGCCGTAAGATAATCCTAATGAATGCAATGAATGGTAATAATCAGGATACAAAGAAAATTGGTGGTCATGCATTCAAAAAGTCTAATATAAAAGTATTAGAATTTAGAGATATGTGGTTTGCAGTTGCAACTTTAAAGAAAGGATCTTCAGTTCGGTTGGTAACAGTACGTATTAAGCCGAAGAATAATAGCTTGGCAAAGAAATCTGCTCAGAATTCAGTTAATTCTAAAGTTCAGCCTAGTAAAACCAAAAAAAATAAACATCAAATTAGATTGCGCAGTAGCAAGTTAAAGGTTTTGCAGAAATATGTTGTTACAAGAGATTATGAACTGAAACTAAAGTAGTTAAGGAATAAGAATTAAAAGAGTGGTTATTTTATAAGCACATTGAGTCCTTCGAAATAGTACCTAGAATAACTTGATCCACACATCCAGTTACTTCATTGTCAGGATAACATGTACCAACAATGTTTGGTATTGGTTCATTGATAAGTTGTGTTTCTTGTTCGGCTGTTAATGTTGGCGGAGAACAAGCTCCACTTTCACATTGTCCTCCATCTGTGCATTCTTCGCCAGCCTTTTTATTAGCTAGCAGACAAAATTCTTCATTATAAGACCATTCTCCACCAACGGATTCGCAGTTTTGTTGATTATCTTGCGGATTATGTTCCGGTAATGATGAATAAAGTAATCCCAAGGTAGTTCCTAGTAGTAGAATAGTCACCATTATTATTAATGTAATAATTAATCCGATGATGATTATTTTATTTAGGTTATCTTTTAGCATCTGCTTATTATATCATAACTCTCTGTTTTTTAGAGATAATTTTTCGCTTAATGTCATCAAGTTTTTTTATTGCCCGTAATTAAGGCGATGTTCCAATTGAAGCCAGCGGAGGCGTGCGGAAACGCTGGGCGAGATTCAGTCCAAATCCTCTTGCGGATTTTCCTTGAAAAAGGTTCGGATTTCGTTCAGAGTTCGGAGCCAAATTTGTATGTTCGGCGTTTGTTGCCTCGGCGGAGTTTATACCGCTGAATAGCGGGGCCCGAAAAGCAAAAGGGCAAAAAAGAAGGGGGTCTGGGGGAAGGAATTTTTGCCCTTTTGCTAATTAAAATAGAGCGTTTCCGCTTTTCTCTGATTAAGAGAAACGCCGAACATACAATTTGGCTCGGGGTCGTGGACGATGTTAGAACTAAAGTAGTTAAGATTAAATGAGAAATAAGATTTTAATTAATTTTTAAATTTTTTAACTATAAATATTTAATAAAAATAATTAAGCCTGAAAATAAAACAAAATAATAGATTATTTTTTTTAAAGCAGCGCCGTTAATTTTAGAAAATAATTTATGACCTGTAAAAATACCTAAGATAAGAGACGGTATAACATAAGGTAAAAGTAAAATTAGCTCTCTTGTTATTCTGCCAGCTAATAAATGACCAGAAACCGTTAATATGCCAGTAAAAAACATATAGGTAGCAATTGCATCCTTATATCCGGTGGTATTTTTTTTAATGTCAGATGATTCATAAAGTGCTACTAAGGGACCATCAATATTAACCGTAGAGTTAAAAAAACCGGCAAAGAAACCAATAATCGCTGAGGTAATTTTATTTTTATTAAATAATGTAGTTTTAAATTTAGAAAAAAATAAACCATAAATCGAATATATAACAAAGAATATTGCAATAGATAATTTTAATAAATCGTGGTTAATATGGCTTAACATAATTATCCCTAATGGCACGCCAAAAATAACTCCAATAAATAAAGGCTTTATCCTTTTCCATGTTTTTTTTTCTTTTATGCGCCAAGCCAAAAAACCAGTCGTCACTAAGGCTGCTATTGCTACCAGCGGGATAGTTAATAAAGGATCTAAAAAGAGTAACAACAAAGACATAGATACTGTTGCAACACCAAAACCGGTCAATTCTAAAGCAAGACCTGATAATATAAAAATTGCTATAATATAAAAAATTTCCATTAATTTATTATAACACATTTTAATCTAAAAAATAGATTTTTAACAGAACTCACAACATACAATTTGGCTCGGGGAGCGGGATTCGAACCTGCGACTTCCGCGTTAACAGCGCGGCGTTCTACCAGCTGAACTATCCCCGATCAATTTTTTCAAAAAAAACTGCCAGCTATATTGCTGGCCAGTCGACTCCTTTTAGTAATTGGCTTTTGCCATCTAGTACCCTGGGAGATTAATGCGATTCGTAATCTTGAATAACGCTTACTGACCAACTCAAAGCTGGTTATTATTATTGGCGTTATTATTACAAATTCGTCGCATACAAAGGTATCTTAGCTTATTACTAATATTCTGTCAACTTTCTATTCTAATTCTCTTTAGTATCGCTATATATAATGTAAGTATTATGCTATTATCTATTAGCATTTGTTGAATTATAAGATATTTTAATATTTTTTTAATGTACTGTTGCTATTATTAATGCAATTATTAATTACTATTTATTAGCATGACAATTTTAATAGTTGAAGACGAAATTAAGTTGGGTCAAATCTTAAAGGAGGGTTTAGAATTACAGGGCTTTAAAGCTGATGTAAGAATAAATGGTAGAGAGGGTTTGGATCAGGCACTTGCATATGATTATGATGTTATTATTTTAGACATTATAATGCCAGAGATGGATGGTTTTGAAGTGTGTATTAAATTACGTAGTGTCGGAAAAGATACACCTATTATTATGTTAACTGCTAGAGAGATGACTGAAGATAAGATTAGAGGTTTAAATTCTGGAGCAGATGATTATTTAATCAAGCCATTTGATTTAGAAGAGTTGGTTGCTAGAATTAGAGCATTATTAAGAAGACCAAGGGGGATAGTAGGAAAAAGCATTAAAGTTGGAGACCTGGTTTTAAACGTGAGTTCACGAGAAGTAAAGTTAAAGGATCAAGCAATTGATTTATCAACTACAGAATTTGATTTACTGCATTATTTAATGCGTCATCCAAATCAAGTATTATCACGCGAACAAATTATCCAACACATCAGAAAATTTGATTATTCTAGTTCCTCCAATATAGTAGATGTGTATTTAACTCATGTCAGAAAAAAAATTGGTGATGATACAAAAAGTTTAATAAAAACTGTCACCGGAGTAGGTTATAAATTAGTAGATTAATAAATATAAACAAAAAGAATGAACGTAATATCTTTAGCGATGAATCTGAGAGGGAAGTTAATTTTCGAACCTCATTTAGAGAAGTATTCCAAAAAACCAGCAGAGACACAAACGGTATTATTGTTAAAGTTAGTTGAAGAAAATAAAGATACAGAATTTGGTAAGGATCATAATTTTGAGAGTATTAAAAGTGTTGAGGATTTTAGAAAAAATGTTCCAATTGCTGAATATAAAGATTTATTTCCATATGTAGAAAGGTTAATTAATGGCGAAACTAATATATTAACTCATGATGAACCGGTATTGTTTGCATTAACTAGTGGATCAACCGGAGTGCCAAAGCATATTCCGATTACGCCTACTTATGTGAAGGATTATTCAAATGTTGCAACGTTGTGGTTTTATAATATTATTAAGGATCATCCAACTGCATATGATGGAAAGATTTTTTCACCTATGCCATCGCCATCTGATGAAAAAACTAAAGGAGGTATACCTTTGGGGACTATTAGTGGCCATGTTCAAAAAAACTTACCTGGATTTGTACTTTCACATTACGTTTTAAAAGAGGATTATTTAAGAGGAATAGAGGATTACGAAACAATATATTATGTCTGGGCGAGATTCGGAATCGAAGCTGATGTTTCTACTAGTATCATGGTTAATCCGGCTACTCATATTCTGTTTGCAGAGCGGGGTAATGATTTTCGAGAAGATATTATAAATGATATAGAGACGGGTAAGATTAAAGCAGATTTGCCAATTCCAGAGGAGACTCGCACTTTGATTGAAAGTACTTTAAAACCGAATCCTACTCGAGCAGCAGAATTGCGTAAGATTGTGGCAGAAAAAGGTGAGTTGATGCCAAAAGATTATTGGCCAAATCAAGTATTAGTTGTTTGTTGGAAGAGTAGCTCGATGGGTACATTTATTCCCCATTTGAAAAGATATTATGGCAACGTAGCGGTTCGTGATGCTGGCTATTCTGGAACTGAGGGTCGGTATTGTACACCTCTCCAAGATGATGGAGCTCATGGTGTGATAAATGGTGATATTTATTTTTATGAGTTTATTCCAGAGGCAAACATGGATGATGATAATCCTCCAGTTTTGCTGGCACATGAAGTAGAATTGGATAGAAATTATTCTTTGATCATTACTTCTGCTAATGGCTTATGGCGTTATAATGTGAATGATGTTGTTCGGATTGTCGGTTACTATAATAAAACTATTCTAATTGAATTTATCCATAAGGGCCAAGGATACTCATCTTTGACGGGTGAAAAATTATCTGAATGGCAAGTATTAAAAGCAGTTCATGATATTGCTGATGAGATGAATTTAGAAGTTCGGATGATCTTAGTAAAAGGAGAGAAGCAAGAATTACAACATTATAATTTTTATGTTGGCTTTACGGAAACTCCATCACCAAGTGAACAGACACAGTTTGCTCATAGAGTTGATGTATCAATGCAAGACATGAATATAGAATATAAGAAGCGGAGAGATACCGATAGATTGGCACCACCACAATTGATTATTATCGATGGTAAAAAGGTACATGATGCTTATTATAGTTTGAAGAAATCTCATGGATTACACGATGCGCAAATGAAATTTCCGGTTTTAATTACGGATTATAACGACAAGGATTTTAACGAGCTAAAAAAACAAGGCATACTGGATTAACAAAAATATTTATGCGTATAGTTAAATTTGAAATATATGTTTGTGAAATTCCTTTTAAGTTTCCCTTAAAACATGCACTTGCAGAAAATAAGTTAGTATTAAGTTTATTTGTGAAAGCATATTGTGAAAATGGTGTTGTTGGTTTTGGTGAAACTGTTCCAAGATATTATGTTACTCAAGAGACTATTGCTAGTGAATTTAGCGGTATAAAGCAGGCTGCTGTTTTACTAGTAAATACAGATTTTGAAACCGTGGCCGATTTAATAACAGCACTTAAACAGATTAGACCATTTGGAGCTGGACAAAGTGGTCTAGAATTGGCCCTATTAGATGCTGGGGGAAAGTATTTTAAGAAAACAATCCCAGAGATGTTGGGACGTAAAGTGTACAGAACAGAGCTGGAATATAGTGGAGCAGTAATGAATGGTTCATTGAAACGAGCGGTAAAATTTGCCTTCATGATGAAGAAATGGGGATTTAAAAAGGTGAAAGTAAAAGTTGGCTTGGATCATGATATGTCTGTTTTAAAAATTAGTAGATTTATCCTGGGAAAGAATGTCAGGCTAAGAATAGATACCAATGGTGTATGGGATCCGGAAGTTGCTATAAAAAAAATAAATGCCATGCAACAGAGATTTAACATTGAGGCTGCAGAACAACCATCTGGTTTAATTAGAGATCCTAAGAATGCGGACAAGCTAAAACAAGTTACTGATGCAGTATCAGTACCAGTGATGGCTGATGAATCATTAAGTACAATTGAGTCCGCAGAATATCTTGCAGAAAATAAATGTTGCGATATTTTTAATATTCGAATATCAAAACATGGTGGCTTACTGAATGCGTTGACTATTTATGACATTGCTAAAGAACACGGGATTGGCATTCAAGTTGGTTCTCAAGTTGGTGAGTCTGGAGTATTAACGGCAGCTGGCCAAATATTTGCGAGCATGGTTACTGAAGTAATGTTTGCTGAGGGTGGTGGCGGTAGATATTTGTTTCCACATCCAGTTATTAAGGAGGATCTTACGCCTGGTACTGACGGTATGACAAAATTGGTTTCTGGTCCTGGTTTAGGCATAACTGTTGATGAAGATGTTTTAAAACAATATACCTTACAGACAGAGGTTGTTGATATGGAAACAATTAAAGAATATCAATTCGTTTGTGGATTGTTACCAAAATTATATACAAAATAGATTTTTTTATGGCTGAGAATGACAAGCCAATGAACAGTGAGATTCTATGTTTACATCCAGTGGCAATATTTAAATTTGTAGAAAAGACCAAAGGTAAAGAAAAAGTGGATGATATTATTGCAGACATAGTTGATAATGAGAAATACATGATACTTGATATTACAGATGGATTGGTTAAGCCTATTACTTATGATTATTTAATGAATGCAGAAAATTGGATATCAAATGATCTTTCTTTGCATGTATTTACAATGGCAGCAGATGTAATTGGGGGTGAACGACCAATTCATCATGCTGGCAAAAATATTGTGCGGGCTAAAATAGATGGTACTAAAGGCATGTTGTTGCGTGCTAGTGCATCTATGGAACCGAAAATAATTTTGGCATCATTAAAAAAAAGATATCGCCAATTTAATCGCACTAAACATGTACAGGTAATAAAAGTAGAAAAGAACAAGTGGATTATGCGCCATACTCATTATCCTCATATTGAAATTCATAAATATATTTGTGATTATAATGAAGGATGCATAGAGGGAGCGCTGGGCTCATTGTTCGTTGATTTTTCTATTTCTGAAACATCTTGCCAGGTGCTGGGTGATAAATTTTGTGAATTTGAAATGCGATGGAGAAAGCAAAATAAATGGAATAATTTTATATCATTGATCAGAAATTCGCGACGTTATAATCAGGCCGTAGAATTGTTAGATAGAGAAAATGATAATAATCAAAAAATGATAATTGGCTTGGAGAGAGCTGTTGAGGAAAGAACTAAAGAATTGTTAAAAAAGCAAGAGCAATTAGAATTAGCAAATAAAACCCAAACGCAATTCATTTCTGATTCATCACATGAATTAAGAACACCATTAGCAATTGCAAAAGGTAAACTGGATGTATTAAAAATGAGAGGAATAGATGATAAAGAAAAATTTCAAGAAGATTTTAATTTGATCGGAGAGGAGATATATAGAATGTCTAGGATAATTTCTAATTTGCATGTTCTAACTCAAGATGATGAAAATAATCGTCATCTACCATATCGTAAAGTTTCCTTACATATATTATTAGATAGCGTTTATAATAAAGTAAGCGTGTTAGCAGAAAATGAGAATATTGATTTGCAGTTGTTTATTAAGGAAGAAGCATTTGTGAAATGTAATCCGGATGATTTAGAAAGAGTTTTCTTAAATATTATTGAAAATGCCCTACATTATAATAAAGAAAATGGTGGAGTGTACGTTAGCCTAACTGTAGAAAATAATTTTGCAAAAGTAACTATTTCTGATACTGGAAAAGGAATTGCTACTGAGGAATTAAAAAATATATTTAATCGTTTTTATCGGATTGATAAAACGCATGAAATCGAGTCTGGGGGTTCGGGGCTTGGTTTGTCTATTGCAGAGGCTATTATTAATAACCATGAGGGTAAAATTACAGTTGAAAGTGAGTTGGGTGTAGGGAGTGAGTTTGTTATCTGGTTGCCTCTATTTTAATATTTAATATAAGTTATGTTACCTCCAACAGGACCGCTTCCTCCGATTGTTACATCGGTATAGCTTGCTATTCATGCCTAGTTGGCACGATGATCGCATTTGCTGCCAGCTCAAAGATCAGTTCCAGTTCGCGCATGGCTTCTCCCTGTGATGAGCCATTGTTTACCTGATCATTCGTTGATGCCCCGCTTGTTTCTGTTCTCACGACACATCTCCCGGTTTGTGGTGGCGATAAATACAATACAAAAACCTAACAAATCAGTAGCTATACCTGATTGTCAAGGTTCAATAACTTAACGTTAGGTCACAAATTAGATGTAGTCAATGAAAAACTACACATAAATTGCCTGGTGCATTTTTATTAATTGATTATGTTCTGCAACGTCATGGACTCGGAGAATATCTGCTCCTTGTTGCAGGGCTAGAAAATGTGAGGCTAGCGTGCCGGGTAATCTGTCTGCTGTATCGGTGCCAGAAATTTTTTGGATGAAAGATTTTCGTGATGCTCCAACTAAGAGAAGATGATTTGGGAATGTTTTCTTGAATGCATCAATGTTGTCGAGAATATCCAGATTATGCTGTAAAGTTTTTCCGAAACCAATGCCTGGGTCTAATATTATTTGTGTTGGATCTATACCGGCTTTTTTTGCAAAGTTAATTTGTTTTTTAAAAAATTTAGAAATATCTTTAACGACATTTTTATAACGTGGATTTTTTTGCATATCTCCGGGCGTACCCTGCATGTGCATCAATACAACTGGACAATTCTCTGTGGCAATTACTTTAATCATAAGAGGATCTCTTAAGCCTGATATGTCATTGACGATGTTGGCTCCTATTTGCAAAGCAACGGCAGCTACTTCCGGTTTATATGTATCAATGGATATTAAGATGTCACTTTTTTTTCTGAGAGACTTAATTACCGGAACAATCCTACTTAATTCCAAAGCCACGTTTACAGGTTTGGCTCCTGGTCGAGAAGATTCACCACCAATATCAATAATCATCGCTCCCTGTTTAATCATGGTTAAAGCTTGCTTGACGGCAGCTTGGGTAGATGTAAATTTTCCACCATCAGAAAAAGAGTCCGGAGTAACATTAAGTATTCCCATTATAAGAGGGGAATTAGTTTGAATTTTTTTTATGATTTGTTTAGCAGTCATACAATATTAATATCATTTTAAATATTTTAAATATTTTGAGTATAGGTTTCAAATTTAGATATTAGATCTGCAGTGATTAAACCTGGTTTGCCATTTCTAATTGTTCGCTTATCAATTTTAACTACGGGAACAATACCAGTAGTAGTTTGAGTTAAAAAGCATTCATCTGCTAAAAGTAATTCATCTAGTAATACTTTCTTTTCTTTCACTTGATAATGTTGACGTGCTAACTGCAGTACAATATTTCTAGTAATACCTTGGAGGATATTATTTCGTGGTGTTATAACTACATCATTTTTGATATAGAAAATATTTGAAAAAGCACCTTCGGTTATTTCTTGTTTTGAGTTGATTAATAATGCGTCATAGCACTTTGCTTTTTTGGCAATAGCATTTGCTTGTATTTCTTGCCAGTAGTTCAATTTTTTTACAGCTGGCATAAATCTTTCTAGCTGGTACAGCTTCATGCTAATTCCATTTTGGTAGATACTGTTTTTTATTCGTAATGGCCGGGATAGTATATAAATATTTTTTGGAGCGGCAATAATTTTTAAACGTAAATCGCTATTACTTTTAGTATGAGCATTTGCCCATCCCTCTATCTTTTCTATGGCATGAGGTAATTCAAAATTCATTATCTCTGCAGATTGTTGGAGGCGTTTTAAATGTTGTGTTAAATGGAATAACTTTCCATTGTAAGTACGGATGGTTTCAAACACGCCAAAACCATAATCAAACTCCGGTTCATCGCCAGTTAATTCAATGTGGTCTACGAATTTTCCATTTACAGAAATTATCATGATGCTAAGTTATAAATTATTTTTGCTTTATCAAGAGTTTCTTGATATTCAGATTCTTCAGTAGAGTCTAGTACAATTCCACCGCCACTACTATAGTAGAGGGTATCATCTTTTATGATAGCTGTCCGAATAGCAACATTAAGTTCAGCATTTCCGGTTGGATCGATGAATCCAATTGATCCTGTATAAATATTGCGTCTTACGGTTTCTAGCTCATGAATAATCTCCATCGCTCTTATTTTTGGCGCACCTGTGATAGAGCCTGCGGGAAAACTTTGTTCGATAACATCTAGCGTATTATATTTATCGGCGATGTGAGATGTAACTATGGCGTCCGCTTGCCAAACTGTTGCATAAGGAGTAATGCGTCTACGTTTTAAAACGTTTACACTGCCAGTTTTTGCTGTGCGATATAAATCATTCCGATGGATATCAATTATCATATCTAGTTCTGCTTTATCTTTTTCTCCTATCGTGAGTGCTTGTTTATTTGTATTATCAGTTTCGGCATCATTGCTTCTTAGGGCTGTTCCTTTCATGGGTCTACTTTCTACTTCTTTGCCAGAAATTTTCAGGAATAACTCTGGAGAATTGGAAACAATTGAAAAATCCGGTGTTTGAATATAAGCAGCGTAGTCTGTTGGTTGGCTTGCGTAAAAATGAGAGAAAATATCTAGGGGATTTCCAGTATAGTTAGCTTCAAATCGCTGGCTAAGATTTACCTGATATATATCGCCGGTTTTTAAATGCTTTATTATTTGTTGAAACTTATCATGGTACTCAGATTTTGTAATATTAGATTTTATCTTACCAATAGATAAATTTGACATTGCTTTAAAAAGTTCTGGAGAATTTTCTATAATCGTAACTTCATCGAACAAACCAAAATAAACGTCTGGTAGTTGCAGATCGTTTGTCTTTTTGCTTTGCAGTGGGGAATTAAGCGGTGGCTCAATAAAGTTGTGCCCCTGTTCGTAACTAATATATCCCAATAGCCAGCCGTCTTGGAAATTCTTTTTTACATCATCCCAAGTAGTAAGAATTTTTTTTGGTTTGGTTCCAATAATAATGCGTTGCCGATTGACCAGAGCAAAAACATGAGTTTCCTGAAGTAATTCAACTAGAGGATTACTAGGATTTTTTGCCATGTACAATTGAAATGAATTCGCTTCGGGTATTGATATTTTTTTTGAACAATCCTCGAAAAGCAGAAGTTGTAACTAGAGTATTTTGTTTTTCTACGCCACGTGCTTGCATACAGAGATGCTTGCCTTGCACTACAACACCAACACCGCGAGCTGCTAGATTTTCTTGCATGAAATTAGTAATTTGTGATGTCATCCGTTCTTGATTTTGCAATCTTCGCGCAAAAACTTCTACAATTCTTGGCATTTTTGATAGGCCAATTATTTTTTTGTCTGGGATGTATCCAATATGGACTTTACCGTAGAAGGGAAGTAGATGGTGCTCGCAGGTAGAATAAAAATCAATATCTCTACACGTGATCATTTCATCATATTGCTCGCTATCAAAGAAAGTTAATAAGCTTTTTGGATCAATATCATATCCGCTATAAAGCTTGTCATAACTACGAGCTACTCTAGCAGCAGTATCTTTTAATCCCTCACGATCTGGATCAGGATCTATATGCTTGATAAGTTGGCTGATTAATTTTTCTATATCTGGAGTTTCCATATAGCAGGCATTAATTGATTGGAGAATATTTTTTTACTTGTAATGTGTCGGTACAGGCTGCGAGTAACTGGGCAACTGTTTTTTTTGTTCTGAGTTCTACTACTTTTTCGGCAATATCGTTTAATGGTTCTAGAATGAATCTTCGGTTTGAGATTTCTGGATGAGGTATATTTAAAGCTATATTTTCATTTGTATTATTGCGAGATATTACTGTATCAAGCACTATAGAATTATACAAGAGGATATCAATGTCTATTTCTCTGGCACCCCATTTTTCTCGTTTTTTTCTACCAAGTTGAAGTTCAATGTTTAGTATCTCATTTAATAATTCGGCGGGTTCTAAATCGGTTGAGATTAAAATAACCTGGTTGAGATGCCAAGCTTGATTACCGGGACCAAGTGGTTCGGTTTCGTATATATATGATTCTGCTTCGATATTACAATTTTGCTGGATTGCTTTTTTAGCTGCATTTATCCGTTGCAAACGGGATGGAATATTACTCCCTAAGCTTATGTAAGCTTTATTTTTCATTATAAATTACGGATGAATTGGGTGTTTCCCAGAGTTGTACCTGAGTGATGTTTAAATCTTTTTTTAGTTTGTCAAAAATCCACTTTGCTACTAGTTCGCATGAGGGGTTTTCAAACTCATCGTTCAAGTTTGTATGATCTAATTTATCTATGACGTGTTCTTTAACAATATTCTTTAGCTCACCAAAATCCATTACGAGGTCATCTTTATCTAATTTTCCAGTTATCGTTATTGCTAATCTGTAGTTGTGACCGTGGAGGTTTTCACATTTACCACGAAATTTTGTAAGTGCGTGGGCTGCTGCGAATTCAAATTCTTTTACAATGCTATACATATGATTATCTATTAAAGGTAGCGTTTGAAGAAAAAGTTATTACCATATTTTTTAGATCCTCCTTATCTATCTCCTCTAAAGTAGGAGGTCGCTCGATTGATAAAACATAGATATTATCATTATCGTGCAATACATATTCGTCATTAAATTCGCTATCGGTGATGATATGTTTACCAGTTAGTGGTGGGTGTAGATCAAATCCAACATCTTCAGTAGTTGCATCATTTCGATTTACAAATAGCCATTCATCTAACGACACATCAGTAACTTTATAACTTCTTATCTGGGCCGCAAATCCATTCCAAGAAGTTTCAGATAAAAATTCTGTGGCATTGGTATAAAAAATCATATCACCAGATTGATAAGGTGCTCCTACAGTTTCTCCTCTATCTTTGAGGCTCCAATCTTGTGGATAGGCTAATGAGTATGTATCTGTCCAAAGCATCCTAGTGTCGCTAACGTTTGTTCCAATGAAAGCTAGTGCAGGATACGGATTATAATCTCCATTTTTAGAATAAATTAAATCGCCCAAGTATGTATAGTTTGGTTCGTTAACTTTAGTGGCTAATTTTCCTTGGGGATTTTTTTTGTTGATAATAAATATGCTATCAAGTGGTTGAGCAGTAAAGTGAGCTAGTAATTTATCGGCATCATCGCGTGTGAATTCCTCTACATTAAATATTATCTCATCAGCAGATGTCATAGTTAATGAAATCGATGGTATACCTGGAATCATATTAAGTGTTTGTAATAGTGTCTGGATAAAAACTTTTTCTATTTCAGTTTCCTGAGGAGTGGACCATATTTGTACTGCAACACCAGTTTCTGTGACCGCAAATCTGTAAGTATTTAAATCCATGGCAAATTGTTGCAGAATTGATCGGACAGTAGAATTATATTTTTCCCAGTCTTCTGCTGTAACGTCAAAGGTTGATTGCTCAACAACTTCATTACCATTTAATTGTGCAATTATGTCCGCTGCTGCAGAGTCGCTTATGAGCGGTGTACGGATGCCCATTGTCCAACCAAAAGGAGCAAGCGATCCAGAAGATTTAACGCTAGCAATTAGTTGGACTTCGTCGAATCTATTAAAAGCTATGAATTGGTGTTTCCAAGGATTGTAATAAAGAAAATCTTTGCCATCATAAGACCAAAGAACCACTGGAATACCAATTGAATCTATTAATTCATGTTCTTCCATGATTGTGCCCTCTCGATTGATGAGACCAATTTTTGGATCATATGGATCTGGATGATTGTCTTGGGTAGAAAGTACAGCTGCGATTAAATTTTCTTCAATCCATTCTAGATTGTTAAATTCGGTATAACTAATTGTAATTGGATTAAGATTTTGAACACCAGTGGCCTCGATGATAATAATATTGTCATCACCACGTAAAAAGGCTAATTCTTGTCCGGAGGGGGACCAAGTTAGATTACTGAAAGTTCCTGGCTCATCTTCACCAAAGATTATAGTTTCTGTTCCAGTATCTAAATTATAGGTAACAATCTTTTGTTGGGTTTGAACTCCAGTTACCCATGCTAATTTTGTTTGATCTTTACTTAGCGCGATATCATATCGTTCGCTATTAGCACTACTACTAACAACGTTCATTGTTGAGCCGATTACCCGTGGTTCTTCTAAAAAAGTATTTTTGAATATTGTATTGTTATTGACAGTGTACCAAACGTTGGTGTCTGCAAGAAAATTGCTGTAATGATTACCAATACTATCAGATAACAATGCGATATCATCAGTGATAAAATCAGTGATATGTAGTTGGCTCATGTCTTGCTGAGACGATGAACTGGCATATAACAATTTTTCTGATGAACTGTTTATGATAGATAGTTGCTCTTGCAGAAGCTGTTCTGCTGCTGCATTTTCTATATCAGTTTCATTTGGCTGGCTACGCCATTTGGAAATACTAACAGCTAGTAGGCCTATAACCACGATAATTACTGCTATTATTATAATAATGCGTACATTTCTGCTCATATTTGTTATAATTATACAATGCATGAACTCATTCAACAAGCAAAAGAACTAAGTAAAAAAGTTACCGAAGTTGGGAAGCAGTTAAATATCACTGGCATGGAGACAAAGCTACGTGCTTTGGAAGCTGAAATGAACGAGTCAGATTTCTGGCAAGATCAACAACATGCTCAAAGAGTGAGTAAAGAAGTAAATGATTTAAGTGACGAGTTGGCTATTTGGGAATCACTTCAACAAGATTTAACAACAGTGATTGAACTAGCACAACTACAATCTAGTGAGGAAGATAAGAGTTTTACAGAGGAAATAGAGCAGAAATTTAAGCAAGCCCAGGACAGATTTAATGAATTAGAATTCAAACTTCTATTAGGTGGCGAATATGATCAACATCCAGTCTTATTAGCGATTCATGCTGGAGCTGGTGGAGTTGATGCCCAAGATTGGGCGGAGATGCTATTGCGCATGATTTTGCGTTATTGCGAGAAGCAAAACTATCAAACGAAAACTATAGATTTATCACGGGGCCAAGAAGCCGGAATTAAATCAGTAATTCTAGAAATAAGTGGTAGGTATGCTTATGGCCACTTAAAAAGTGAACATGGCGTGCATCGCTTGGTACGGCAATCACCATTTAATTCTGATGCCTTAAGACAAACATCATTTGCATTGATTGAAGTATTGCCAGATTTAGAAGAGGAAAGCCCGATAGAAATTAAAGATGATGATTTACGGATAGATGTATTTAGAGCAGGTGGCCATGGTGGCCAAAGTGTAAATACTACAGATTCAGCTGTGCGTATTACTCATTTGCCTACCAATATAGTTGTAACATGTCAGAACGAGCGATCACAGCATCAAAATAAAGATACTGCCATGAAAATCTTGCGGGCCAAGTTACATCAAAAGCAATTAGAGGATCAGCAAACAGAAAAACAAAAATTACGAGGAGAATATACGTCAGCCGAATGGGGGAATCAAATTCGATCTTATGTATTGCATCCATATAAGATGGTGAAAGATCATCGCACTGATTATGAAGAATCAGATCCGGACTCAGTTTTAGATGGCGATATAGGTGGTTTTGTAGAAAGTTATCTAAGAAACACCATCGATGAAAAAGTTTCCAATGATGATGTTGACTAAGACACATTATCCGTATATTATGCATGTCCGTAAACTCAACATTTATCAACAATTAAAATGTGTGGAATAGTAGGCTATTTAGGTAATAAAGAAGCAACTCCAGTAATTATGGAGGGTCTTAAACGTATGGAATACCGTGGGTACGATTCTGCTGGCTTGGCGATTTTAGATAAGGGGAAAGTGAAGAGTGTAAAAAAAGCTGGAAAGTTACAAAATCTTACTGATGAATTAAAGACTCATAAAATAACCGGACAGGTGGGCATTGGCCATATTAGATGGGCAACTCATGGAGCACCAACAGATGTGAACGCTCATCCGCATAATGATTGTCATAATGAATTGTACTTGGTGCATAATGGAATTATCGAAAATTATCAGGCATTAAAAGAGAAGCTGGCAAAAGCAGGCCATGAATTTAATACCGAAACTGATACTGAAGTTTTAACGCATTTAATCGAAATGTATTATCAGGATATACCATTAGAAGAAGCTGTCCAGCAAGCTTTGAATGATGTGGTAGGTGCGTATGGTTTAGCAGTGGCATCAACACGGGAGCCAGAAAAAATTGTAGCAGCTAGATTAGGTAGTCCGTTGATTTTGGGCATTATTGAAAAAGGCGAATATATTATTGCATCCGATGTTACTCCGATTCTGAGCCATACCAGAGAGGTGATTTATTTAGAAGAACGAGAGATTGCTACTCTAACTCCAGAGGGATACAACATTAGAACTTTAGATAATAAAAAGGTGGAACCTAAAGTTGATAATGTGGATTGGGATGTAGATCAGGCAGAGAAGCTAGGCTATCCTCATTTCATGATTAAAGAAATCATGGAACAGCCACAAGTAATTAAGGATGGCTTGCGGGGAAGATTAGAACCAGAAATAGGAGCTGCTCATTTAGGTGGTTTCATAGAACAAGATAAGAGATGGCGTGATATTGAAAGAATTATTGTTATTGCATGTGGCACTGCTGCATATGCTTGTATGGTGGGTGAGTATATGATTGAGGAGTACGCTGGAATACCAACCGAAGTAGAAATTGGTTCGGAATTTAGATATCGTCAGCCAGTGCTAAATGAAAAAACTGCAGTTGTGATAGTTTCGCAGTCTGGAGAAACGGCAGATACAATTGCGTCTTTACGAGAAGCTAAACGACAGAATGTTTTAACATTTGGTATTGTTAATGTAGTTGGTTCAACCTTGGCACGAGAGGTGGATGCTGGAGCATATATTCATGCTGGTCCGGAGGTCGCCGTGGCATCTACAAAGGCATTCTTGGGTATGTTGAATATGTTTGCTTTATTTACTTTGGCTCTTGGTAGGCAGCGCGGTATGTCTGTAGTTACTGGTCAACGGATCGCAAAAGAATTGTTAGCACTTCCAGATAAAATTCAAGCAATTCTGGAAAAGAATGATGATATAAAAAAAATTGCTGAGAAGTACAGCAAGTATGAGCATGCTTTTTACTTGGGTAGAAAATATAATTTTGCAGTTGCCGAAGAAGGGGCACATAAATTGAAAGAGATTTCGTATGTACATGCAGAAGCGTATCCAGCAGGCGAATTAAAACATGGAGCATTAGCATTAATTGATGATAGATTTTATTCGGTGATGATTGTACCAGAAGATTCGGTGTATGAAAAAAATGTTTCGAACTTAGAAGAGATAAAAGCACGTAGCGGTGTTGTGTTAGCTATTACAACAGAAGGAAATCATGCATTAGACGATAAAGCCGATGATGTAATCTATATTCCTAAAACATTAGAGATGCTAACACCTTTGCTTTCTGTAATTCCTTTGCAATTATTTGCTTATCACATAGCGGTACTACGAGATTGTGATGTGGATCAACCACGAAACCTTGCAAAATCCGTAACTGTAGAGTAATCTAAAAAGCGTTGAGAGCACCCATATCGTGGGTGTTTTTTTAATGCATATTTCTCAGCTGACATTTTGGACTATCATTTTTTTTATGCTTGGCGTTGCTCAACTTTCTTTTGTTTGGGTTATCCTGTTTGTGGTGATGATGATTGCTTGGAATAAATGCAAGCTATTTAAAATACCGTTTATTTTATGTTTGTTAATGGTTGCTTGGTATGGAGGAATGATGCGCTATCAATCATTTATTCCTGATACTAACTTGATTCCGTATGAACAAGAAGTTCGATTTACTGGATATTTAAAACAGCCACCAGTGAACACTCATGATGCTCAGAAATTATACATTGTAACGGAGGCTTTTGCTGGTGATGTCTATGTTAAAACTGGTGTGTTTCCAGAATATCAATATGGTGAGGTTATGAATATTAATTGCCGCTTGTTAAAGCCAGAACCATTTGATACTTTTGCTTTTGATAAATATTTAGCAAGGTATGGCGTGTTGTCTATTTGTCAGCAGGCACAAATTTATCCAACAGGGGAGATAGCGGGAAATCCAATTTATCATCAGCTTTATAATATTCGAGATTGGTTCCGGCAAGTGATTAGAGAAATTTGGCCAGAGCCAGTAGCCAGTTTATTACTGGGAGTGATCTTGGGAATTCAAGATGATATACCAGATGATATTGTGGAGCAGTTTAGGATTACTGGCACTATTCATATTTTGGTTGTATCCGGAATGCACGTGATGATAATTGCTCAATTATTATCAAGGGTGGGATTACGTTGGCTAAGTTATCGGCGGTTGATTTTTTTGGTGGCAGTAGCCTTGTTTGCTTTTTGCGTCATAACTGGTTTGGCTGCATCGGTAGTGCGAGCAAGCATTATGGGAATTTTACCATTGTTGGCTAAAGCATTTTTTCGGAGACCGGTGATGCATTATAGTTTGGCCGCAGTAGCAGGATTAATGGTATTGGTGAACCCATATATTTTGCTACACGATGCGGGATTTCAATTATCGTTTTTAG
Source organism: bacterium (assembly GCA_030698395.1). Taxonomy (GTDB): domain Bacteria; phylum Patescibacteriota; class Patescibacteriia; order UBA9570; family UBA9570; genus JAUYKW01. The sequence continues at coordinate 13,059 of JAUYKW010000001.1, read as the reverse complement.
CTACAGTTGGTTTGGTATATTTTCAACCATTAGCTGATAAAATTTGTTGGTGGATGCCGAGACAGTTTACGATTCGTGAAACGCTTAGTACAACATTAGCTGCAACTTTAACAACCACGCCATTTGTAATGAGTACTTTTGGTATGTTGTCTGTGGTAAATATTATTTCCAATTTAATTGTAGTACCAATATCTACAATTATGTTGTTTGCAGGTTTTGGAGTTGTAATTGCAAATCAAATTGCTCCAATGTTAACGAAGTATGCAGCTTATGTTTTATGGTTGCTGGTTTCAGCAATGTTGGAGTTTATAGCCCGTTTAAGCGCATTACCATGGGCGATGATTGATGACATTCAGGTGCCGAAGATTGTAACATTAGCAACTTATGCTTTAATAACATTATATATAATATGGAGCGTGCACAAAAAATCATCATCACAACTATCCTCGTAGCCACTGTAAGTATTTTTGCCTACTACATGGAGATTCAGTACGAAAGTTCTGCTCAAGGTTTGGATGCGATGATTACTTTTTTTGATGTTGGTCAAGGCGATGCAATTTATATTCGATCCACAACTGGTGACGATGTGGTTATTGATGGTGGCCCTAATGATGAAGTGGTGCGGAGGTTGGGAGAGGCGATGAATTTTTGGAATCGGACAATTGAATTGATGGTGTTATCACATCCGGATGCGGATCATATAAATGGATTAGTTGATTTGTTCGATTACTATACAGTAGAGAAAATTATGTTAGTTGATTTGGAAATTGATAGTCCAGCACAAGAAGAATTGATGACGGCAATAAATGAGCAGGGAACTGATGTTATGTTTGTGCACAGTGGTGATACTTATCAACTTGGTGAGAAAGAAAAATTAAAAGTGTTGTATCCTTTTGTTGATTCTGATTTTACAGATTTATCGAAAAATGATTCATCGATAGTTTTGGAATATATTTACACTGGAGAACAAGAAACTAAAGTTTTGCTAACTGGTGATCTTAGCGAAGAAATCGAACCAGATTTAATAATGGCTGAAGTATTAGAAGATATTGATATTTTAAAAGCTGGCCACCACGGTAGCAAGTATTCTTCAACTAATGAGTTTTTAGAAATCGTGAAACCAGAAGTAGTAGCGATTCAGGTTGGAGCCGATAATAGTTTTGGCCATCCGCATCCTGATGCCATGAGTAGGTTTGGAAAGTATGCTGAAATTTTTCGGACGGATGAGTTGGGAAATATAACTTTTCAGATCTCTGACACAGGATATTTGCTAGTACATTAAATGTGTTCAAGGAATTATTATCTTGACATTAAGCATTGTTTTTACTAGGGTGAGTTGTCTTTTCGCGTTTGGATTTAGGTATTTATTTGGTTAAATGTTTAATTCGAGGCGAAGATTTTGTTCATTATATATTAACGTTTTTGGTGGCCATGGCTGAACGGAGTTGCGAACAGCACATGAACCAGCTTGGCATTGAGAAAGTAAGCTGCAAACTCGAAGATGAAAAAACTACACGGATTCAGGTGTTTGGATGGAAACCTGATCGGTGCGCCGAGTAGAGCAGAAAGGAGGAGCGCGCGGAACAACTCTCAGAGACGTTCCCGCACACCCAATGGTCATAAATACTTGTGATTTTTGGAAGTGTATACTATTACGAAACTACTTGACATGGACAACATTATTTTATATACTGCTCTATCATTATGTCCTGCATAGTGATACTAACGTAACGTTAGTTTGCACCTTAACAGTAACAGAATCATATAATGATCTGAGTTTTGCTGGTTCCCTCATGAAGAACCAGACGTGTAGTGCGGCACTACGTCTCTAATTTTTTATTATGGTTCACAGGTTTTTTTAATTTCCTGAAAAAAAATTAGAAACACAGGCTTAGTGTTACATCCATTATCTTCACGGATTCTTGGATACGAACTCTAGACCTGTGTTTTTTTATGCGCAAGCTAAAAAAGATGCAGTCACACGTAACCGTTCTTCACAACCCAGAGCCCAAGGAGAGCTCATGTCCCGTCCCAGCTACTGTCTCTACTCATCCCAGCGTTCGCACATCACGATCATCGTCGTGCTCTTGCTTACGGCTTTGCTACATGTCTGCATTAGCGGCTGCACTTCTGCCCATGCAAAGCCTGACGTCTCAGCACGGACGACTTCAGTGGCATCCAGTACGTCATCTGTCCACCTCAACATATCTACTAACCAAATGATAGAGGCGGTGGTGCAGCTGGCAATGATGCGTTACGATCCTAGTATTCAATACTGCATCTCACGCAATAAGAGCTGCTGCTTGGTATGGAACGCGAATGCGCTCACCATGATTGACCTGGAAGAGATGTTCTTGATCAAACAGCAGTGCCAGCAGTACGCTACCGCTCACGAACTGTCTTTGCATTGCATGATAGAACAGCTTGGCGATATTGCTCCTTCGTTGGCGAACCAGCCAGTGGTTATGTTCCCTGCCAATGAATGTGATTGGATGACTCAAATGGGCGGGGAGATAGAGCTCGTCTATTCGGTGTTGGAAATCTTGAAGATGAGAGATTTCGAACTGCAGGAGTGTGTTCAGACACACGGCGGATGTTGCGCAGAGGTGTCCTTGCCATCTGTCATGAGCGCTGAAGCTACAACACTGATGCAGAAAGTTTGTACGGACTATTTGCACGAACATGGCTTTGAATACGCTGGCTGTAGAATTGCGCACGTAACTGTGTTGCCAGATTCTGCGCTGGATTTCCGGCCTATGGAAGAGTGTATGTAGCAGGAACAGCTACAAGCTAAGTGTGAAGTCGAAAACAAATTCCTAGCATTAGGATCCTTTGATCCTAGCCCGAGGAAATGAGTTCGGCACGAAGGAGGTCAGGAGGAGAGAGGAACACGCTTCGGCAGTTGTTCCTCCCATCCCCAAAGGTCATTTGAAAAAGTGAGTTTTGGGGGGTGTAATCTTGCACCTGGCTATATTGCACGGAGGTCGCAATAATGCTCGGCAACTCAGGACACATTCAGAAAGCAGAAACCTACCTCAAGATAGGGCTGCTACTTCTCATACTAGGGCTGGTTGCAGTGTTGATCCTCAGCATGTACATGGCCCTTGCCTAGGAGGCACTATGAAAACGGAAGAAAATCAAGAACGTGATGAGAAGATGTCCGGCAAAGCAATGGCAGTAGTATTTGCCATCATGCTAGTCATCTCGGGATTCTGGTGGGTGTTCTGGCAGGTCGTCGAGATGCTGAAGTAGGAGGGCGTTCGTCGTGTGGTGATCCCACAACACGGGCGGAGGAGAGTTTTCGGACCCTCCTCGCACCCCCAATTATCGTAATTCTGTTATGGTAATTGGAAGTGTAAGTATAAATATTTGTGAAGCAAATCTTTTCATGATTAAATTATCGTATTAAGAGATACAATTATTTATGGAAACTGATTTAGCAAAAATATTATTTAGTAACGGATTAGCTGCAGTAGCATTTTTTTTCCTGTTTGCAATCTTCTGGTTAATTATGTGGAATTTCAGCATTGGTATCACTTCTATTATTTTTGGTTGGCGTAGGCTAGCGGCCAAGTATCCCTATACTGAAACAGTTGGTGATTTAGGAACAAAGTTTTCATTTCAATCTGTGAATGTAAGCGTGTTTGGATATTATGGATTTTTTATCTATGTAACTATTTATGATGCCGGTATCAAGATTGTTCCGATGTTGCCGTATAGATTTATGCATCCGCCTATTTTCTTGAAATGGAGTGATATAACAGGAATTCGTTATAGTAAACTAATTTCAAATATGGCTTTTTTAAAGGTAGGAAAGAAAACTATTATGATTCGAGGTGAGAGTGCTAAGTATATTAGACAGCTAAAAAAATTGTAGTGTTTGGTCGCGACGGTATCCTCAGGTTCTTTTTATACCACCCCAACCCCTCCTGATAGGAGGGACTTTTCTTTCTTCCCCTCTTGATAGGAGGGGAGTGAGGAGTGGTATAAATAGCGGTTGACCCTATAAGCCATTTATTTTATAATAACTGCCGTGCTATTTAATAAATCATTTTAGGTATGGGGGTTTAGCGGTTGTTATTGTTTGATAGAATAAAGGCAAACAATTACTTCTAGGCCCCAATACCTAATTATCTAATAGGGTAATTAGGAAAACATATGACAATCGACAATAACCGTAAATTATTTACTTCAGAATCAGTAACTGAAGGACATCCAGACAAAATGGCGGATCAAATTTCAGACGCTGTTTTAGATGCAATTTTAGCAGAAGACCCCAAGGGTAGAGTAGCTTGCGAGACGTTATTAGTAAACGGAGTTTGTGTAGTAGGTGGTGAAATTACTACATCTACATATGTAGATATTCCAAGTATTGTGCGCCAAACTATAAAGGAAATTGGCTATACCGATGCTGAATATGGTTTTCAATGGGAAACATCTGGAGTAATGGTTGCAGTAAAGGAGCAATCCAAAGATATCGCTATGGGTGTTGATAGCTTTACGAAAAATAAAGAAGGTGGAGTTGGTCAAGAAGAATTAGAAAAATTAGGTGCAGGTGATCAAGGATTGATGTTTGGTTATGCTTGTACTGAAACTGAAGAGTTGATGCCAATGCCAATTGTGTTAGCTCATAACCTAACAAAAAAATTAGCAGAGGTTAGAAAGAACAATACTGTTACAGGTTTGCGCCCAGATGGTAAAAGCCAAGTAACACTTGAATATGAAGGTGATAAAGTTGTGCGGGTTCGTTCTGTATTAATTTCAACTCAACATGATCCTGATAAAAAGAATAAAGAATTACGCGAAGATATAATTGAACGAGTAATTAAACCAGTTATTCCAGCAGAGCTATTAGATGATGACACTATATATTACGTGAATCCAACCGGAAGATTTGTAATTGGTGGGCCACAAGGAGATGCTGGATTAACAGGTAGAAAAATTATTGTAGATACATATGGTGGATACGCCAGACATGGTGGCGGTGCTTTTTCTGGAAAGGATTCTACAAAAGTAGATAGGACTGGTTCTTATGCAGCTAGATGGATTGCGAAGAATATTGTTGCCGGAAAACTAGCTACTAAAGCAGAAGTGCAAATTGCTTATGCAATTGGTATGCCAGAACCACTTTCAGTTCGAGTAGATACCTTTGGTACTGGAGAGTATAATGATATCGTGTTAGCTGAAGCAGTTAATAAAGCATTTGATTTACGTCCTGGTATGTTGATTCAGGAATTGGATTTACGAAAACCGATCTTTAAGCAAGTTGCTGCATACGGACACTTTGGTCGTCCAGATTTAGATTTGTCTTGGGAGAGAACGAACAAGATAGATGCCATTAAAGAAGCATTGAATAGCAGTAAAAAATAAATGAATCTTTTAGTTTCCGGCTCTATTGCTTACGATAAAATTATGGATTTTCCGGGTAAGTTCTCGGACCATATTTTGCCAAATAAAATTCATAATATTAATGTGAGTTTTGGAATAGAGAAAATGAATGTACAGTATGGCGGAACTGCTGGGAACATTGCTTACAATTTAGCATTACTAAATGAAAAACCATTTGTAATATCTCAAGTTGGTTCTGATTTTACGGAATATAAAAAATGGTTCAAACAACATGGTGTTAATTTATCCCTAGTTAGAACAGTAAAGAATGAAACTTGTTCAACGGCTCATGTAATAACTGATAAAGCGAATAACCAAATTACTGGTTTTCATTTTGGAGCTATGCAACAGCCAGCTATCAAGGATGCAAAGGTTTGGAAAGATATCAAGCAAAAAGCTGTATCTGGAAAAGCAATTGGTTTGCTTTCACCAGGAAATGTAGATGACATGATGGCTTTGGCAAAGTTATATCAAAAACAAAATGTGCCATATATTTTTGATCCCGGTCAACAAACTGTTTGGCTAACAGCAGATCAAATACGAACTATCTTAAAAGGTGCGTCTGTATTGATTTTGAATGATTATGAGTTGGCGATGGTAGAAAAGAAATTACATACAACTGCAAAAAAATTACGTAACAAGTTACATCGTTTAATTGTAACTCTTGGAGAAAAAGGTGCGATTTGGTATGTAGGTGATATGGAGTACAAAATGCCCGTAGCAAAACCAGAAAAAGTTGTGGATCCTACTGGAGCAGGGGATGCCTATCGAGCTGGATTAGTTGTTGGCATGGTGAATAATTGGGATGATGAGTTATCAGGAAGAGTCGCAGCACTTTGTGCAACCTATGCAATCGAACATTACGGTACGCAACAACATTTATATTTAATTGCTAAGTTCAAGCAACGATTCGAAAAAACTTTTGGAAAAAAATTCAAATTAGAATTAAAAAAATAATAAATTAAAGATTACATCACAAATGAAGTACGACATTAAAGATATTAAGCTAGCAGATAAAGGAAAGTCTAGAATCGAATGGGCAGATAACGACATGCCTGTATTACGTCAGATTCGGGAGCGTTTTCAGAAACAGCAACCATTAAAAGGATACAAAATGTCCGCTTGTTTGCATGTTACTGCAGAAACCGCTAATTTAATGCGCACTTTAAAAGCTGGAGGTGCAGATTTAGTTTTATGTGCATCAAATCCATTATCAACTCAGGATGACGTTGCTGCAGCATTAGTTAAACATTATGGCATTCCTGTTTTTGCAATTACTGGTGAAGACAATAAAACCTACTATAAGCACATGGAGGCAGCTATCAAGCACGAACCGAACGTTACCATGGATGATGGTGCGGATTTAGTTTCTGAAATTTTAAAGAAGTATCCAAAGTTGCACGATAAAGTAGTGGCTTCAATGGAAGAAACAACAACTGGAGTTATTCGTTTAAAAGCAATGGAAACAGATGATGTGTTGAAATTTCCTGTAGTGGCCGTGAATGATGCGCAATGCAAACATTTCTTTGATAACAGATATGGAACTGGTCAATCAACTATTGATGGCATCGTTAGAGCATCTGACGTTTTATTAGCTGGTAAGAATTTTGTAGTGGCTGGATATGGTTGGTGTGGTAGAGGATTGGCAGATCGTGCTCGTGGTATGGGTTCAAATGTTATCGTTACAGAAATAGATCCAGTGCGAGCAATGCAAGCAGCTATGGATGGTTTTCGTGTCATGCCAATGGAAGATGCAGCCAAGATTGGTGATATTTTCTGTACTGTTACAGGAAATATTAATGTGCTAGATGTTAAGCACTTTCGAGTAATGAAAGATGGTGCATTAGTTTCTAACTCTGGTCACTTCAATGTGGAAATCAATTTGAAGGGATTAAAACAGATTAGCAGATCTGTGAAACAAGTCCGAGAGTTTGTACAAGAATATAAATTGAAGTCTGGTAAAATTGTATATATTTTAGGAGAAGGTAGATTGATTAATTTAGCAGCCGCAGAAGGACATCCAGCATCAGTTATGGATATGAGCTTTGCTGTACAAGCCTTAACTACTGAATGGGCCTTGAAGAATCAGAAGAAATTGGGCGCACATGTTTATTCTGTACCTACAGACATTGATACTAAAGTTGCTACCTTAAAATTACGTTCAATGGGAATTCAAATCCAGAAGCTTACTGCCGAACAAAAGAAGTATCTGTCTTCTTGGGAAATGGGTACCTAAATAGCAGAGAATTGTGTAAACTATAATTTAAGCTATATAAATAAATAATATATTTACTATGTTGGTTCCAGGAAAAATACTTCTCGATCATGCATTTAAAAACGGCTACGCAGTTGGCGCTTTTAATGCAAATAATATGGAGCAGGTGCAAGCAATTACTGATGCAGCTGCAGAAACACAGTCACCGGTATTTATTCAAGTTTCACGTGGTGCTCTAACATATTCTCGCATGACTTATTTGCGGAATATTATTCTGGCCGCTGCAGAAGAACATCCAGAAATTCCAATTGCTATGCATTTGGATCATGGTAGTGATTTAGAGTTAGTAAAGAAATCTATCGATCTTGGTTTTACTTCAGTGATGATTGATGGTTCATTGGATCCAACTGGTAAGAGAGCATTAACTTTTGAAGAAAATTTAGAAGTTACAAAATCAGTAGTAGATTATGCCCGGCCATTTGGTGTGAGTGTAGAAGCAGAATTAGGAACTATTGGCGGAGTTGAAGATGAGGCTGGTGTCAGCGAAATTCACTACACCGATCCAGATCAAGCATTAGATTTCGTGAAGCAAGCTGCACCAGATTCCTTAGCAATTGCAATTGGTACATCTCATGGTGCTGTTAAATTTGAAGGTGAATGTATTTTGAAACATGATCTATTGGAAGAGTTACATAAAAAATTACCAAATACTCCATTAGTAATGCATGGTTCTTCATCGGTGCCACAAGAGTTAGTAGTAGTGGTGAATAAATATGGTGGAAACATGCCAGGCGCAAAAGGAGTAGATATAGAACAGTTACAACAAACATTAGGCCATGGTGTTTCGAAGATAAATGTTGATACGGATGGCAGAATTGCTGTAACCGGCGCTATTCGGAAGGTTTTAATGGAGAACCCAGAAGAGTTTGATCCTAGAAAATACATGGGTCCTGCTCGGGATGCATTGATGGAAGTTGTAAAAGCTAGAATGATTCAATTCAAAACAGCCGGCAATGCGCCGAAGATCGAGCAAATTACATTAGAACAAGCTAAAGAATTATACTCATGACTGATAAAAAAGAATCAACCAAAAGTGTAAAGTCTGGCATGTCTCCAGCACAGCGTAGCAAGATGATTACTGGCGGAATTATCGTAGTAGTTATCATTGGATTAGTAGTCTTGCTAAAATATGGTTTAGGCGGAGATGCTGTACCTCAAGAAGGATTAACAGTTGATCCAGTTAAGGGTGGCGAGAATGCCGTAGTTAAAATTGTAGAATATAGTGATTTTCAATGTCCAGCATGTGGCAAAATGGCACCACTTCTAGATAAAGCCGTAAAAGAGTTCGGTGATGATATTTCTGTGGAATACAATGATTTTCCATTAACTCAAATTCATGACAATTCATTCGAGGCAGCGGAGTCAGCTCAGTGTGCGTATACTCAAGGAAAGTTTTGGGAGTATCATGATAAATTGTTCAGTAATCAAGTGGCATGGGCAGGTGAATCTAGTCCTACAGAATCATTTAAGAAATATGCAGATGAACTAAAGCTAGATAAGAAGAGTTTTGAAACATGTTTATCAGAACACGAAACTAGATCTGTTGTGCGAGAAGATATGGCTGAAGCCGAAGAAGCATCAATTAGTTCTACTCCAACACTATTCATCAATGATGAACGTTATGCAGGAGTTGGATCGTATGATAGTTTAGCGCAAAAAATTCGGGAGCATCTAGAAAAAGGGGACACACCAACAGAATCGGATGAAGCAGATTATTCAGAAGTTGAAGCAACAGGAGAGGATATAGTAGTAGATGAAGGAGAACCAGCTGAAGATGTTGTTGACGAAGAAGATGGCAGTGAAGAATAAAATTAAATATGCTGTCTTTGGCAGCCGGATAGTTGTTGCTGCAGTATTTATTGGAGCAGGTGTTATTAAATTGATAGAGCCGGTAGAAGAGTTCATAGCCATTGCCCGCGAGTGGAATATTATCGGTGAACCTTTTTTAACTTGGTACATTACGCTACTGCCATGGGTGGAAGTGATTTTTGGAATTATGTTGTTGGTTGGTTTGTATAAAAAAATTAGCTCGAGCGTAATTGGTTTAAGTTTGATTAGTTTTATCATCGGCATTGTTACAAACATGGCTCGTGGAAAAACATTGGAAGAATGTGGTTGCTTTGGATCTGCATTTGAGTTTGGTGATACCTTTGGCCAATTATTATGGAGAGATCTTATTCTGCTGGCAATGGTGGTTTTGATATTCTTATCCAAGAGTGATTGGTTGTCTTTAGACGGATATTTCAAAAAGAAAAAGAAGGCATAGGAAAATAAATGGGAGGCCCCGGGTTCACCCCGGTGGCTAAAAAGCGACCACCGGCTAAAGCCGGGGTCTCCAGGAGATATATAAAAAAATACCAGCGTGAACGTTGGTGTTTTTTTATATTTTTAATTTTGTAAAATTCTTACTTTTTTCTTTTTTTTATAATCATGAATGTTATACCACCGATGAGTAATAACAATGTAATTAAAATTATCGCAGGAACTATTATAGGTTCAGAAATATCACTGGTAATCTCAGCTGGAGTTTGTGCCTCAGTTTCTTGCCAGTCCGCTTGCTCTGCCTCTTCATCAAACGCTACTGGTTCACTGATGCCAGCCTCGCTTAGCACCACAGACTTTCCAGCTTCTAGCTGTAATGTTTCGCCATTATCGTCAGAAGATAAAGCCAGGCTACCCTCAACGAGATTAACCGCCATTGCATCATCAGTGATTACTAATGAAAACTCTGTTCCAGTGATGCCAATATGATGTCGGCCATATTCAATTTTTACTTCTGTGCGATTGTTTGATTTCGGAAAAATATAATATCCAGCACCCTTTTCTATACGAATTCCATTCGGAGTAATAGATAATACAGAATCTTGTTTGAGAATAAACTTGGTCCCATCTTTGAATTTCAATACCGCTCGACCAGACTCTGTTCTGATTATCGCGTTATCTTTCATGGTAGTTTCTGCTTTGGGTTGTTCCCATTCACGACGAACTCCACCATATGGAACATCTTTATAACCAATGGTAATCAGGCTAGCGATAGCTCGAGCCGACATTGTTACTAATGAAGCTTCTTTTGCCGGATCCGAATATTGGACGTCACCAATAGCTTTTTCTATAGTGAAATCTGGGCCGTGTGGAATCTGTTCATCTGCTTGTTCAGCATCGTCACCTTTTGTAGTATTTGTTGTTTTAATAGTAGCGGTATTTGTATTCGTATTAGCAGTATCTTTTTTGTCAGTCGGTATATCTTGCTTTTTTGATGTATCACTTTCCTCATCTTGCTCATTTTGTTCATCGTCAATATCATTTTTAGTGTCTTTTCCACTCCAACTTCCTTTGAAGACCTCGGGATTATCAATTGTAAATATAGCGGTATAGCCGTTATCATAGGCAGTTGTTTTTTTGCCGTCTATTAATTTGAATACAACATCATCTACTTTAAATGTGCCATCAGGCCCACCCGAAAATGTACCTATTGATTCTTTTGTAGCCAACTTGCCACAGAATTCATCGTCTCCGTCATCAGCACACTTTGCTGTTATCTTAATTTGGGAATATTTATTTGAATTACCTAATTTTCCTACATTCCAAAAATCAATAAAATAAATTATGTCTGCACCAAAAATTGTTACAACTTGAGATGTAGCATGAACTTTTTGCGGTTCAGGCAGAGCTAAAGCATGACTAATAGGCCAGCACGAATAAATAAGGAGTATTGATAAAATGTATTTCCAGATATTTTTCTTCATGTCTGATTTATTAATAATAATGTAACACTGTAGTTAAGTTTATCATATAAATAATAGTGTGGTCTAACCAGCAGAGGTATTGACTTTGTGGAAATTTCTTGCAAAGATGTGGCCGTCCACATTTTTGGATAGGAGGATTCGATGTTCAACAACGACGATATCTGGCCCCTGAACCTGATCACGTTCAGCGCCTATGACCACATGCCTGACGGCCCAGTGGTGATTGGTCTAGTACGGCATGTTCACCGGGATGGGTTCCGCTATCACGCCATCCGTGACGGTGGCTTCTGGCATCACGCCGGCCTGCAGGCCTTCTGCGGCCGGACCGTGTGTGTGCGCATCAACCGCAAGGAAGGGCGCATGGAAGTGGTCACCTGGCCAGAACAGAAGTTCGTGGCTGTGCTACCCGAGGAGGAGATGAACTAGCTACGAAGCTTTCCGGCAGCGCAGCATCTGGGCTACTCCATCACTGATGGGTGGATGTCGCGGTATCGAACACAATTAAGTCCGCGCATCTACTGTGCTGTTATGGAAATGACGTTGCAGTGGAGGTAGCGGACTTTTTTGTTAAAGCGCTATTACATAGGTTAATAAAAAAACAGGGGTCGATTAAACCCCTGTTAAAAAACACAATTAGTTGTTTAATGAAACGCTGCCCAAGCATATGAAGATGCGCCAGTTTGAGTACAACCGTAAAATGTTCCAACGCTAGCTATTACTTCATAGGTCATAGTGCCTTTGGTAGTTGCGTCACACGTACCTTTGCTACTAGTTTCAGGCATTACAATAGTACTGAAATCTCCTTCTGTGGCATGCACTTCAGACCAACGATTTGTGGTAAGACCCAGTGATTGAGCATTGTCATTATCTGGATAGACATCAACATTATCAAAGAAAAAATCAGTATCGTCTGTAACTTCAAAAATTCTCGAATTCCCAGTAGTCTTTAGTTGAAATACGGCAGACTCACTGTAATATATGTTATATGCATTACCAAATTCAAAAGCATTAATATTTGGTGTGCTTAATCGCAACGCTCCCGCAACATCTAGCGCTGTTAAAGGAACGTCTACTCCAATACCTACGTCACCATCTGCAAGTAATGATGGTCTACTAACTGTGGCGTCATCTGAACCATTAAACGTGCAAGTGCCAATAATGGATAGGGAGTCTCCAGCATCATTTATACCTGTAATTTCGAATCTTGCGGAATCCTCATCAGTAAATATATCACCAATGCGTACGTCACTTAAATCTGCAGCTACGTCGAATGTTACAAGATTAGGAGTATCACAGCCGTCCGCGTCAGTAATACTAAGTCCTGTTAAAATATTTCCTGTTTTAGAATTTAGTATTCCTGAAGCAGTATGTGTACCAGTAGTTGCAACATCTCCAGTTACCGTTAAATCTCCATTTACCGTATCACCGGTATTCTTAACATAATCATCATCAACATTTAATGTATCACCACTTAAGGTTACTCCAGTACCAGCAGCCAGGTTAGAATATGAAGAAATATCAATGGCATCACCATTCCATACAGCACTAGTTATTGCACCATCAATTGTGGTATCGCCAGTTACATACAAATTATCATCAACTTTTAGTGCTTCACCAGAATCTGTATTTTTAAGCTGGCCTTTAACATCC
>JAUYKW010000002.1 GCA_030698395.1 bacterium | reverse complement strand
CCTTTTGCCTTTAAATACTTGATAATATCTTCACTTGTACTGGTTTTCATATACAATGATTATATCATGGTTGACAGTCTACTGTCAACTGTCAACTATACCAAATCAACCCTTGGCTGGCCTAAAAAAAGTCTATACTATGCCTCTCTTGAAAGATGTTTAACCATCGTTCCAGAAGAATCATTAGAATACGAAACGTCACCTTCAAGTGCACTAAATGAGGCGAGGTCTTCCTTGTTAATAGTTTCATAATCTTCTGGTGAAACATTGTGCCACTCTCCTTCTGCTCCTTCTTCTTCCCGTTTTAAACGACTTCTAAGTTGTTCATCAATAGGAGGGCTTAATAGAATAACCATATCTGCCCCAGAAATAGCTAAATTTTGCCGTAATAGATCAGCATGATTAATAATATAAGGAGGCTCTTCCCTTTTTAATATAAAATCAACCAATATGGGAAGGGTAGCTTCTTGGCCGTCGTGCTCTTGTCGATAAATCTGAAAATAGAGGTCTAAATCTATATTTTTATAACCAAGCTCTGAAGATAGCTTACGACTCATCGTTGATTTACCTGATCCAATATTTCCAACAACAATTATTTTTTGCACATCACTCTGTCTGATATACTCTACTATGGCATTCAAATCCTCTGGTGTAAACATGTTTCTTTCTTGAGTTTCGGGTTCATGTGCACGTTCATGTTGCTTGATTTGAAGTATGGGCATGTAGGCCTGTATAGCCTGCTCTACAAACTCATCTTCATCTTCTGTTGAAACAGTCTCAAGCTTTTGTCTTATCAAAGCAAGAGCTTCATCACCTAATATGGGTTTTCTTTTTTCCTGAAATTTTTTTGTATCAAATTGCTCCAACAAAACCTGAATTGGTGATTTAGAGGATCGAAATAGATCACGCAGATCTTGACGTGTTTCTGCAAGAAGTTCGGGGTCTAACTTGCTTTCTGATAAACCATATTTAGTAGATTCAATAGAAGATTGTGGTATTTTTTTAGATGAGTTCTCAAAATTCATATTATAATTATACCAAATCAACCCTTGGCTGTCTTTATCGCTTTAATCATGGTGTATTTATCTCATGGCTTGACATATTACCTAAAACTTAATAAAATTATAGGAAATTTAAATAGTTAATTAACAGAAGGACAATATAGTGTCCCCTAAACTTTGTGAGCATAACCTGGAAATATTCAGGTAACTGTCGCGTATTGGAAGGATAAGTAATGCTGAAAACAATAATTTTCGATTTGTCAGAAGTTTTTATTTATGGAATGTACGGCATTGAACGACCACTCGCGCGTATCCTGAGCATAGCTGAAGATACCATAATATCACTAATGAGCGGTAATCGATTACGTCAACTGTTTCAAGGAGAAATAACCGAAGATCAGTACTTCCAAGATCTACTATCAGAAGTACAATGGGATATTTCCTTAGATTCGTTCAAAAGAGTAGTTCGAGGTAATTTTCACGGCACGGTGCGAGGAATGGATTCTGATCTGTTACGACGCCTGGATGGCAAATACGAACTGATCATCTTATCAGATCACGCACGGGAATGGGTGGAATACATTAAACCCATCCATCAGCCATTGCTCTCGAAATTTTCACAACTGTTCTTTTCTTATGATCACCGACTACAAGGTACAAAAAAATTCGAGGTTACATTCCAAAAAGTACTAAAAATTATCGGTAACAGGCCAGAAGAGTGCCTTTTCATCGATGACCGAGCACGGAATGTAGAAGTAGCAGGAAAAGTTGGCATCCCGGGAATTCATTTCACGGACGCTCAACATCTTATCAATGAGGATCTTCCACAATTCGGTATTACGTTGATAGCATAAGCTTAGCCGTCTCAGATATTTATGAGACGGCTTTTTTAATTCTAAATTAATTCTTGGCTTCCTTAATTATGGTTAGTTTTGCTGTCCGCGATAATTGTTTGATCTGCGCCTCAGCGCGTGAAGCAGTAGAGCGACTACGAAATCTACGAGTATAGACTAGTCGTACCGGCCGGCGTACCCTGGTGTACTTAGCACCTTTATCGGAAGTATTATGTTCGGATACTCTTTTTTTCACATCCTTGGTTATGCCGGTATATAAGGTTTTATCCGCACAGCGTACTATGTAGAGGTAATACATAAATTTTTTATTATTATACTATTCAGTGTATCAAAAAACAACTCAATAAACGAGGTTGCTAGGGCGGCAGTTACTGAAATTAGCTCGTACTTATTTTGCCTGTCCGCCAGAGCTCGGAGAGCGTGGGCGGGAAAAGAAATTATTGATTTGATGCGGAGTTCGTTGCGCCGATTACGGCGCGCGCCGCGGGAAAACTGAGTTTATTTAAAAGTTGGGCTATACTCCCCGTACATCGCTTTTGCTTGTTCAAAAATCATTTTAATAACGTTCTCTCTTTTCTCAACTGGAAATTGTTTTTGCATGAGCAGTCGGGTTACATTTGATCGAATACGAGCTTTAATAATTTCACTGTTAGTCCAATCAATGGTTAGATTATTTTTCACAAGTTCAACTATTCTCTTTACTAAATCTTTTAACTCAACATCCTTCATTACTAAACCAGATCCCAACTTCAAAGCATCATAAAAAGCTGCCTCTTCTTCAGAAAAACCAAGCACTTCATTACTCTTATCAGCCGACTTAATTTCTTTTGCTAAAGTAATCAAACTTTCAATAACCTGAGTAGAACTAAAAATATTTTTTTCATACTGCTCAATAATCCGCTCCAGCATTTCCATTAATGATTTATAACGAATTACATTTTTTTTCATTCTCACACGTATTTCATCGTTGAGTAATTTTCGTAATACTTCAATAGCCACATTACGGAATTTCTGTTTTTTTACTTCTTCTAAAAACTTTTCATCAAATATTGAAATATCCGGTCTGTCTTTATTATTCATTTTGAAAATATCGATCACGCCTTCGGCTGAAATACTCTTTGATACGAGCTCTTGTAGAGCTGACTCAACATCAACGTCTGGACCAGGTTCTGATGGACCTGCCATCATTTTACGAATTTGAAGTTTTACTGCTTGAAAAAACTCAACCTCATTACGAATTCGGTGTGCCTCAGCGTGCGGCATTACCAAAGAAAATAATTTATGAAGAGCTGTTGATTCTTCAATAAAGCGTCGTTTTTTATCCTCATCAATAATTCCCGATTGTTTGTTAGTAATAATAGTTTCTACGGCTTGATGAAAAACTCGCGCCATATCACCACTAGCCAACTTTTTCCAATTACTTAAATCAAGCCCATTAAACATAGATCGGACAATGTCATACTTTTCCATCATCTTATCAATTACCTCTTGCAAAGGAATCAAAGCTTCTTTACGAATATCGGCACTATAAATACTTAAAGCTTTCTTTAGATTATCAGCAATACCAATGTAATCAACGATCAAACCACCTGGTTTGTCTTTAAAAATTCTATTCACTCGAGCAATTGCTTGCATTAATGTATGATTTTTCAAAGGCTTATCAATATACATTGTATGTAGTGATGGAACATCAAAACCAGTCAGCCACATATCACACACAATCACGAGCTTTAAAGGATCATTATTATTTTTAAATCGTTTTTCAATCTCCTTATTATCTAGTTCGTTTTGAATTTTACCTCTAAAATCTTCTGGTTTGGATATAACCACAGCCATTTCTGGTGCATCTTTCATTCTTGATAGAATTCCATACATCTGCACGGCAATTCTACGACTCATGGTAACGATCATTCCCTTGCCTTTTAACCCACGATGATTAAAATGCTCTAAAATATCCTCGGCAATTTTATTTAATCTATCTTTAGCGCCTATTGCTTGCTCAAGCCGTACTCGTAATCTTTTGCTCATTTCCTGCTCCTCGCCTAGAACATCATATAACTCCTCGTCGATGAATTCATTGGAAATATGCAGCGGCACTAATCTACCCTCATAGTAAATCGGTACTGTTGCTTCATCTTTGACCGCTTGCTGAATCTGATATGTACTAATGTAATCACCAAACACGATTCGCGTATCACGATTATGTAAACTAATCGGCGTACCAGTAATGCCCATAAACGAAGAATTTGGAATTGCGTCTCGGACATTACCTGCTAATTTTGCATACTGTGAACGGTGCGCTTCATCAGAAATAACAATAATATTATCTCGTTCTGATAGTAATTCCTCTTCTGTTTCAAACTTCTGAATAGTTGTAAAAATAATTTCAGCTCCTGCTGCTTTTAACTTTTCTTTAAGATCCTTAATACTATCTGCTTTCTTGGCAAACTGTGTATAGCCAGTGCGCTTAAAAACCTTATAAAGCTGATCATCCAAATCATTACGGTCAGTTAAAAATACCACTGTCGGACTCTTGAGTGTAGATAGCTGCTTGATTTTATTAATATAAAAAACCATAGACAAAGACTTGCCAGAACCTTGCGTATGCCAAAATACACCAATCTTCTTATTACCACGCGGTTTCGTTGCACGGATTGTTTCTCGGACTGCCTTATTTACCCCAAAGTACTGATGGTACATACACATTTTCTTGGTGTAGGTATTCACATCCTTGTCGCTATCCGCTTCAAAAACTATAAAGTTTTGAATAATATCCAATAAACGCTGTTTTTGAAACATGCCCTTAACCAATACTTCCAGCCTTGGCTTGTCATTATTTTTTTCATCTTCTGATTCAATGCCTTTCCAAATACCAAACCACTCCCAGGTAGATGATATTGTGCCGTGCTTTACTTCATTTAAATCACCAATCACGATGATCTGATTATATTTAAAAATATCAGCAATATCTTTTTTATAATCCTGAACCTGTTTAAATGCCGTAGCTACTGTACCGGTCTGATTGATTGGACTTTTTAACTCAAATAATACGACTGGAATTCCATTCACAAATATAACCACATCTGGCCTGCGTGTTGCTTCTGGCCCTTGTACTGCAAATTGATTTACTGCGAGAAACTCATTATTATCAGGAATTTCAAAATCAATTAATTTAACAATTTCCCCCTTTTGCTCACCATCATCTTTTTTTACATCTACCGCGATTCCTTCAATTAAAAACTTGTGAATATCCTTATTAGCAAACACCAAATTCGGATGTTCATATTTAACCAACTGATCAATGGCATCCTGAATTGCTTCTTCTGGCAAATGCGGATTGATCCGACGTAATGACCGATCAAGTCGCTTTTTTAAAACAAC
>JAUYKW010000008.1 GCA_030698395.1 bacterium | reverse complement strand
ATACGTTGCATTAATTACAGAATTTCTAATCCGTTGAATCGCCCACTGTTTTGGGGAACGT
Organism: bacterium; assembly: GCA_030698395.1. Lineage (GTDB taxonomy): Bacteria > Patescibacteriota > Patescibacteriia > UBA9570 > UBA9570 > JAUYKW01. Next base: position 79,345 of record JAUYKW010000008.1, on the reverse strand, counting down.
AACCATAAGTGCCGTTTCTCCAATAAAAAATCTGGGCCATGTTCTTTTTTACTAATCGGATAATCGTCTGCAGCTATTTGTACTATCTCCAAAGCAGTAACCTGCAATTCGTATTCTTCCTTCTTTGGATGCTTCGAAACCTGGCCAGTGATGACTACGGATGATTCATCTGTTAGTTGTTCAACTCCCTGCCAAACATCATCTGCAACATCTGCGCGATTAACTATAGCTTGAGTAAAACCACTGCCATCTCTAATTTGTAAGAAAGCTATTTTTCCAGACGAACGCTTATTATACATCCATCCTTTAATAGTTACTTCTTTATCTACAGAGTTAGCTAAATTGCTTATTAATATTGTATTCATGAAGCTTATTGTAATGTGTAAATATAGCTTGAGTCAAGCATGTAAACCAACAACCCTCGGCACTATTTATTAATGCTGAAAGATATTGGGCTCGGGCGCTGCTGTTTATTAGACAGTGCACACCCGAGCGAGCGATCGCTACTCCCCCTTGCGAGTTAATACGATCTTGAAGTTACTAAAAAACCCTTGGTCCTACTTGCCCTACGCGACAGCCTCGATCGGTGCGTTTGTCCTGCACATCGACCGGAGGTACGCCGCGAGGTCTGGCGCGTTCTTCACGTGCCAGAACCCCTGGCCACGAGCGGAAGCAGGCGCCAAGTCTTCGATATGGTGTAGGCTGAGCAAGTCACCCAGTCCAGCGTACACCAATGCCAGATACACGCCCATCGCACCTGCTGCCGCCGTCACCTCGACCCGCTGCACCGGACAGTCTGGGAACTGCTGAATCCCACCAGACCAGTAGGTTGCGTGTCGGTTGTAGTTCACCGTGACGATCCGCGCGGTCTGCTGAACGTCAGCTCCCTCGATCATCACCCGACGGCCATCAGACAGCTCTACAATGATGCTGGGCGTTCCACCCTTCACCACCATCAGCTCCACACCATCAATTTTCACTTTCATCGGACTCGTCTCCACTCTGGCTTTGTCCTCGTAAGGACGGGTTGTTACTTCAGTAGAAATAAATGATAAATAATTATCAGCTAATTCCACTGAAGTAATAAAGCAACTTTATTATAAAGAACGATTCAACAACGTAAATTTATACATTGCAAAACACACAAAAAGCCTCATAGAGGCGTAAACATACTACTAGATTTTAAAATAAAGTCAAGACGTTTTCCTAATCAAGTTTTGTTGATTTATGTACAAAGAAATATTTAACAGTTTCAATTAATACCACCACTAAGATACTTAATGCAATCACTACTTCCCAATCAAATATACCTAATGGAACTGTACCAATGTAGTGCTGGAAGAATGGTACGTAAATAGGAATTATCTGAAAGAGCAGTCCCATGAAAAAAGCGATAATCAACCATTTGTTGGAGAATAAATCTTTCTGCCAAATCATCTTACGCATGGAACGAACGCTAAACATATAGATTAAAGAATCCAAACCTAGAGATAAAAATATTACTGTCCGAGCTAAATCCACATCACCTGTTGTAGTGTAATAATAATAGAATAGAGCAAGATTAGTTAGACCAGTAACAACACTGATAATTACTATTAATGCTTTCACCTCACGATTCATAATTTCAGCATCACGACCGCGTGGTGGCTCCTTCATACTTTCTGGCTCTTTCGGTTCTTGCGTCATTGCTAAACTTGGAAAACTGTCATCGATTAAATTAATCCACAAAATCTGTGCAGCTGTAATTGGTACTGGTAGTCCCATAAACAAACCGCCAACAATCAGAATTACTTCTGAAAAACTATCAGACAATAAATAAAGAATAGTCTTCCGAATATTATCAAACACACCCCTACCTTCTTCAACAGCCGCCACAATGGTATTAAAATTATCATCCAAAATAACCATGTCTGCAGTTTCTTTCGCTACATCTGTACCAGAGCCAAGGGCTACACCAATGTCTGCAGCTTTAATAGCTGGCGAATCATTAATTCCATCACCAGTCATCGCCACAACCATCTTGTTAGCCTGCCAAGCATGTACTATTCGTAACTTATGTTCCGGAGTAACTCGAGCATAAACACTAATATCTTTTACCTTGTCATTTAATTCCGCTTGATCCAATTTATCCAACTCATATCCTTCCATCACATTCTCAGCTCCAAACTTCATGCCTAATTCTTTGGCAATAGATTGAGCAGTTAATTTATGATCTCCAGTAATCATCACAGTTTTGATGCCTGCACTTTTACAGGCTGCCACAGTTTGTTTTGCCTCGGCACGCAAAGGATCCTTTATGCCAATATAGCCAGCAAAGGTCAGTTCATTTAAACCGGCATCTTCCACCTTCTTTGTATCTGCTCCCGTATTCTTATAAGCCAAAGCAATTATTCTCAATCCACGTTTTGATAAATCATAGAATCTTTTTTCAAATTTATCTCTTTTTTCATCATCATAATTAACACTTTCTCCATTCATCATTACTTTCGTACACATTGCACTAACAATTTCCGGCGCACCCTTCACATAAAGCATTCTACCTTGAGCCTCCCGATGTAAAGTTGCCATATACTTAATAGCCGAATCAAAAGGAATTGTATCAATACGTGGAGCCTCTTTAGTTAAAGCAGTTATATGTAAACCAGCTTGACTGCCAGCTAAAAGCAAGGCACGTTCTGTAAGATTACCAGATATTACCCAGTTAGAGATTGTATCATCAGCATTGTCTACCTTGGCATCATTACAAAGAATTCCTAACCGCAATGCAAACATTAAATCTTTTGCGCCTTTTTCGTAAGTCTCCCTTTTACCATCAACATCGAAATCATGTTCCCAAGAAACAAAATCAGTCACCTGCATATTTCCTTCCGTAAGAGTTCCAGTTTTATCTGTACAAATCACATTTGTAGAACCCAAGGTTTCTGCAGCAACTAACTTACGCACCAATGCTTTTCGCTTTAAAATCTTTTGCATGCCAACAGCCAGAATAATTGTTACAGCCACAGCTAGACCCTCCGGAATTGCTGATACGGCTACTGCTACAGAAACTGTAAACATCTCCACTAAATCCTGATTTGTGATATATCCAAATGCAAAAATCATTACAGCAATTCCAACTACTGCAATACTAATCTTCTTGGAAAATCTATTTAATTTTTCCTGTAAAGGAGTTGTTTCTTGTTTAGTATCTTTTATTAATTTCGCAATCTTTCCAAGTTCTGTATAAACTCCAGTATAAACAACCACTCCTTCTGCTTTACCTTTTGTTGCCACTGTTCCAGTAAATGACATATTTTTTTGATCTCCTAATTCTACATTTTCATCACTGATAATGTCAGCTTGTTTTAAGATTGGTTCCGACTCACCAGTTAATGGAGCTTCATTAACCTCAAAATCATGAGCCTTACACAATCTAATATCTGCTGGTACTTTATCTCCAGCATTCAACAAAACTATATCGCCAGGAACTAAATCCTCTGCTTTAATAGTAGCTTCCTTCCCGCTACGAATAACTCGAGCAGATAATGAAATTACTTTTTTCAAAGCTGCTAAAGATTTTTGGGCGCGGAACTCCTGTACAAAACCTACTACTACCTGAATTACTACAGCTGCAGCAATTACTGTGGCATCAACTGGTTCATTTAAAATAAAACTAATTCCAGATGCAACTAGTAACACATACACTAAAGGACTCTTAAATTGTTCTATAAAAACAGCAAACCATGCGGCTTGCTTTTCTTCCGGTAATCTATTGGCTCCGTAATAACCACGCCTACGCGTTGCCTCTTTATCTGAAATTCCTTCAGGAACTGCATCTAATTGTTTGAAAGAATCTTCTACTGATAAATTAAAAAATGTAATATCCGGCATATTTTAGAACCAACCTTTAATAACTCCGATGACAAAAACGAAACTACCAATCATGGCAAATGATATCACACTAAATACTGCTATAGCACCAACCCGAAATGCAGATGCAACCTCTGAAACATACTCTCCAGTATTCTCAACTAGTGGATTACCATTAAACTGACGTTTAATCCAATTAATTAAGTATTTTTTAAAAAAGTCTATCATTCATGGTGATTATAGCATAATTTTAACGTATTGTCATGTGGATTATCATTAGCTATACTCACTTACATGGAATCAATTATTGGATTATTCGGAACGTTAATTATGCTAGGAATATTTAGTTTTTTCGGTTTATTTTATTTAGCCTTATTCTCTTTTATCATACTAGCAATAGTACTATGGATAATAATGTTAATAGACGTTGTTAAACGTGATTTTCCTAATGAAAATGATAAGACAATGTGGTTACTGGTAGTAGCGCTAACCAGTTGGATAGGCTCATTAATCTACTACTTCACGATAGTAAATAAAGATCAGAAAAAAAAGCACAAATAGATTGACAGCACATGCCTCTATTGATACAATAGGCCGGGCAAATTAAGTTGCACAATTTACAAAAAATACCATGGGACGTTAGCTCAGTTGGTAGAGCAACAGCCTTTTAAGCTGATGGTCACAGGTTCGAATCCCGTACGTCCCACAATTAACATAATTCTCTATCAGAAATGACGTAGCTACTAGTTCATAATTTGTTTTATTTGAGCTCGTCCCATCCCCTATTCATAGCAGCTTCCATCTCCTCATTGCTTAATGATCCTAATGCGCCAGCAAACAATCCTTTTACACTAATCGGATCTGGCTTTAATTCATCTACGCGTTCTCGTGGAAATAAATCATCTAACACCTCAGTGGCATACTTTTCAAACAAATCCCGTTCATGTTCTATTTCACCGTGCAGATTACCCTGTAAATTCCTGGCAAATATTTTTTTTAAATCTATTTGTTGATGTAATCCATCTTCGTTTAACCCAGCTCTTACTCTAAATTCGCGGAAAGCCTCATTGGGTGTTTCTTGTTCGTAATAAATAACTTTAGATGGACGTTTGCCAGTTTTTTTAAAATAGGCCTCCCAGCACTGCTGAGATGAAATTGTATTTTCCGCTAACTTAAATTGAAGACCCATTTTTCTAAAAGTATCTTCGATTTTCATTCTTCTAATTGGATCAGAATCATTAAATTGATAATCATTATGAGCGTATGATAATAATTCACGCAAACCTTCTGGTTCTAACCTTCCGCCTTCTTCAATTATTTTTAAAAAACGGGGATCGGTAATACCACGACTTATAATTAGTTTGCGAGCAGGATCCATGCTGTCAATAATTGTCCCTATATGGTGACCAACTTCTTTTGCCTGTTCTCTTTTTTTCTCGGCTTCATATCTACTGCCAATCCTGTCGATCTCATTAGCCTCCTGAATTAATCGACGTTTCTTTAACCGTAAATCTTGTAATTCATTCAATTGATCCTTAAAAACATCAGCTATAATAGCAAACTCCTCTGATCTAACTAACTCTAACATTTTCTTCATCTGATCAATATTTGACACCGGCTTACCATCTTCATCTATTTGATAGCGAGATCCGGTTTTTGAATCTACTTGTGCTTCACCTGGTAAAAAAACAATAGATGCGTCGATAGGTAACTCTCCCTTCATGCTCTCACGTTGCATTAACCAGTAGTCATTAAATTGAGATGATATATGCACATCATCTGGTGTGAATTTATCAGGAACAACCAAACGTTGGGTGTCTATCTGATAATTAGCAGCCACAAAAGCAACTGGATAAAGAAAAAATATTTCATTTCCACGCTCGCCGCCATAATGGATATCAGCTACAGTATCAATGGCAACATGTACAGCTTTGGTATCAGCAAACTCTGTACTATGTGGAGCAACATCTGATGAGTTTAAAAACAAATCAATTCTATGTTCGGCCTCAGCGCGATTAGCATATTTATTTGGCATATTTAAATGATTCGTAAGAACAGCACGTACACTATCTCGAGTAACTCCATCGATTAAATACTGTTCAGCTGTTGATCTAATAGATCATACAGCCAAAGCTCCTTCAAAACCACGATTCATTTCGCCATAACCTCCCCGATTATGTGATGCATTATCCCTTACACCCTGTCTGGTGATATGTGTCATAAACCTTGGCGGAACTCTTCTTAACAACTCTACATACTCTTCCAAAGATAAACTTGCTAAATGTTCAGCTGAAAATAACTGTTCAATTTCATCATCCTCTAAAGGTAATTCTTTATAGTCTTCAGCAACTCGTCCGTAAAAATTTTCCAACATTTGTTCCGGTGGCAAATAGTCTTTCCGCATTTTCTCTGCTGCTTCTGGATCAGTCTTTTCTAGCTCTGCTATCTCATCAAAAATACTTACCATAACATCTGCCTGTTCTTGTCTTTTTACAGCCCATTCTGGTACAGCTTGGGAAAAATCCCGTAATTCTCTTTTTGTTGGCGGTCTCCTAAAATCTGGAATTGTCATAGCTATCAAATATTATTTAAATATTACCGGATTAACGCGTTTGATGTATTTTACCAGATTTAATACTATCACGAATAGTCTCGCTACTCCGATCTGCTAATCTAGCTAACCATGAACTAGCTATATCTCCGGTCATTTCCGCTGGTTGACTATTAACGCTCTGTAATGGATGAAGAGTGTAAATTATTTCGTCCGGAGAAAGATTAAATTCTACTGCTAGCTCCTGTTGTGTATCTTGAGAAAAATACTGATCGAAAATGAAATTACCTAAAGAATAAAAAATAATCTTTCCTTCATACTCTTCAATTTCCTGAACCACATGCGGATGATGACCAAAAATAACATCAGCACCTGCATCAATCATATCATGGGCTAATTCTTGTTGTTGAGTTCCTGAATGCAATACATACTCACTCCCCCAATGAATTGACACAATAACAAAAGCATCATTGCTATTTTCAGATTCAATTAAGACTAATGCCTGTTCACGATCAAACGACGTACTCATATCTCTGAAACCTAGAAAAACAAATTCCTGATTTCTAACTTTCGTTCTAGTGATGTATTCAGCTAATTCCTCTTCCGGATTTCCAAAAGCAAACACTCCAGATTTTTCTAGCACATCTCTAGTATGATCGAAAGCTAATCTGCCACGATCATACGTATGATTATTTGCTAAAGTAACATGAGTAAAAAAATTATCTTTGATAATAGTTGCCTTATCCTCACTAAAAGAGAAAGATAATGAACCATTTGGCGTCTGAGCATGCTGATTAGAAATTGGCCCTTCCAAATTTCCCAGCACAATATCATTTCCAGCCAATAACTCATTAACCTTCTCAAAAGGATAATTTGCACCATTACTACGCATTAATGATTCAACGTACCTTCCTAGCATAATATCCCCCACTGCCAAGCCCTTCACGACCTGAGCATTTTTCAATTTAACAACAGCTGTTTTCCTATGATTCTGATTATATTGATAATCTAGTACTGCCTGACAATGCAATGATTTTGCCTGACCATAGTCTATTTCTCCAGCGTTTGCAACAGATAATGGGGTGCAAATTAGTAGTAATATTAGAGCAAAAATTATCATATTTTCAGTATAGCTTCCTATACACATATCGTACACATTTTATTGCACATAGTAACTTGGCAGAGTAACGATTATTAGCTAAGATAAACGCCCTATTATGGCTGAACAAGTGTCCACAAAAAGTCTTAAAGATGCAACGCCACCGCACAACTTAGATGCGGAGCAAGCTTGTCTTGGATCAATTTTAATTGATAAAGATGCAATAATTAAAATTGCGGATAGCATCAATCCAAATGATTTTTATAGTGATAAACATCGGATCATTTTTGAATCCATGCTTGATCTATATCAAGAAAGAGAGCCAATTGATGTGCTTAATTTGTCGAATCGTCTGTCCGAAAAACAATCCTTAGAAGATATCGGCGGGCGTACCTATTTAGTTACCATCGCAAACGCAGTTCCCTCTGCAGCAAACATCCTTAGTTATGCCAACATTATTCAAAAAAAATCTACGCTCCGTAGATTAATTCAGGCAGCTCATCTTATATTAAACATTGCTAGCAAAGATGATGAAGAAATATCCCATCAACTAGACGAATCTGAACGCGCATTATTCTCGGTATCACAAAGTCATCTAAAACAGAACTTCACTCCTATTTCAAGTATCTTAACTGATGCATTTGATAGAATAGATGAAATTCATAAAGATTCAGGTAAGCTTCGTGGCACACCAACTGGATATATTGATTTAGATAATATATTGGGAGGTTTGCAAAAAGCAGACTTGCTAATACTAGCAGCGCGACCATCAATGGGTAAAACATCTCTAGCACTTGATATTGTTAGACACGTAGCCGTAAATGAAAGAATTCCTGTAGGTGTATTCAGTCTAGAAATGAGTCGTGATCAATTGGTGGATCGCCTACTTTGTGCTCAAGCTGGGATTGATCTTTGGCGGATGCGTACCGGCCAACTATCTGATGCACCCGGACATGATGATTTTCCTCGTATTGGTCAGGCTATGGGAATTTTATCTGAAGCTCCAATATTTATTGATGACACAGCCACTACGAACGTTATGGAAATTAGAACTAAAGCCCGCCGTCTACAGATGGAACACGGCTTAGGTTTAATTGTATTGGATTACTTGCAATTAATGGAAGGTGGTAAAGGAATTGAAAACCGCGTTCAAGAAATCGCTCAAATATCCAGAGCCCTAAAAGGTTTGGCAAGAGAATTAAACATTCCGGTACTAGCATTATCTCAATTATCTCGTGCAGTGGAAGCTCAAAATATACCAATTCCAAAACTATCTCATTTACGTGAATCTGGATCCATTGAACAAGATGCAGATGTAGTGATGTTCATCTATCGTGAAGAATATTATCAAAATGATACTGATAGAAAAAATATTGCTGATATAATTGTAGCTAAACATCGTAATGGACCAACTGGAAAAATTGAGTTATACTTTGACATGCAAAAAGCTAGCTTTGCCAATTTAGATAAATCTGGCATGCAAACACAATAATGAACGAATAATAAGAAAAATATGGGATCATCAATGCTATCTAAACTAAAGCAGTATAAAGACTTACGATCACAAGCAAAAACCGTACAAGATGTTTTATCAAAAGAAACTGCTCATGGAAGTGGTGCTAGTAATAAAGTAAATGTAGTCATGGACGGTAATCAAAAAATCATGTCTCTAGATATCGATGATAGTTTGCTATCACCAGATAACAAAGAACAGATTCAAAAAGGTATTATTGAAGCACTAGAAGGAGCAACCAAACAAATCCAAAAAATTATGGCTAAAAAAATCCAATCAGGTGAAATGGAAATGCCTGATATTTCTGGCCTGCGCTAAACACACAAATTAATGGCTAATTATCCAGAAGCCATCGAAGATTTAATCAGGCTGTTCTCTACCCTACCAGGGGTGGGAAGAAAAACTGCTGAACGGTATGTTTTCTTTTTGTTGCGTCAACCGCCAGCCATGGTTCAACAATACATAACCAAATTCCAATCCGTCCAAAACGATATTAATTTATGCGAAAGCTGTTTCTGTTATACAGCTGCAACAGCTTGCGATATCTGTTCAAACTTCAGCAGAGATGATTCTACTGTTTGTGTAGTTCCGGAAAGTTCTACAATTTTTGCAATTGAACACATCGGTGATTACAATGGTAAATATCACGTACTAGGAGGTACAATTAACCAACTTGATGGTGTTGGCCCAGAACAATTAAGACTACGGCAACTAGCTAAACGCGTAAAAGCTGGTAGCATCAAAGAAATAATTATTGCCATGAACCCAGACGTTTCTGGAGAAGCATCAGCACTGTATATTATCGAAACACTAAAACCTTACAATGTTAAAATTACTAAATTAGCCCGCGGTCTGCCTGCTGGATCAGATATTGAATTTGCTGATGACGTTACATTAGGTAATGCCCTCAAAGACAGAAAAATAATATAATAAAAAGTAGGTACATACCATGGCATGTACCTACTTTTTTGTTGCTTAAAAATTACGCTTTGATCTTTTCTACTTTTACTTCAGTAAAATATTGACGATGGCCAATATTTCTTTTATATCGGATCTTATTTTTATATTTTACAACTTTTACTTTATTGGCTCTTCCCTGTTTGATAATCTTTCCAGTTACAGTTGCGCCATCGATAAAAGGACTCCCAACTTTAAGCTTAGTACCTTTTTCATCGGAAACTAACAAAACCTCTTCAAAGGTAATATCTGTACCTACGTCTCCCATCTTTTTTTCGATGCGTACGGTACTATCTTCAGAAAGGGTATATTGCTTACCACCAGTTTTTACTACAGCAATCATATATAAATAGTTTAATCGTTATTTTTTGCATGCTCTATATTAAGGGAAACTCCCTAATTCGTCAACCCTCCTCTAGTAAAAATACCGGGGAATCGCTTATAATCTTAATAATATCGCCTATTTTAACATTATTTTCCTGTACATATCCAGCATTAACCTCTAATACGCGATTAACTGGCGCATGCGGTGAATATGATTGATATTGTAGCAGTGAAGTGCCCTCGGCCTCTGGTGGCACATTCTCGGTAATATCGACAATGTAGTCATCACTCAACCAAATTATATCAATCGGATACTCTACATCTTTCATCCAGTATGAATACTCATCTGATTCATCATAAACAAACAACATGCCTTGATTCCACTCTAATTCTGCTATATCCCCTAACCCAAGATTTCGCTCCGATTCTTCATCTGCGATATATGTGTTAATCTCTGAATCATTAAATTTAACAATCGTACTAGTACTAAGAAAAGATTTACTATCAGGAGACAACGAACAACCAGCCGTTAAGACAACTAATGAAATACTAAATAAGAAAAGAAATTTTTTCATATAATAGTTTTTACTTTTCTATATAAAGTAATTAATAAACCTGTAGATAGTATAATCAATCCCAATAATACAAACAACTTAGATATTCCAGATACCAACAAAGTACTAAATCCGAACAACATGGTAATTAAATAAAACAATAAAACTATAGTCCTATCCTTTAATCCAAGTTTCTTTAATTGATAGTGTAAATGAAGTGTATCACCAGAAAAAATTGATCTTTTTTCAATCCATCTTCTACGAATAATCACCCAAGCTACATCAATAATTGGTAATCCTAGAATCAATAATGCTGTTGCGATCTTACCTCCCGACAGAATCGCTAGGACGCCTAACATAAATCCGGCAAATAAAGCACCACCCTCTCCTAGATAAATTTTTGCAGGAGAGAAATTCCAAAATAAAAATCCTAATGCCGTAGCAGCTAATACAAGTGCCAACACTCCAGTTTCTGGTTGTCCAACTTCCTGAGAGATGCTTAAGAAAAAAATTGTAATGCCTCCAATCATAGTAATTCCAGGAACCAAGCCATCAAGACCATCTAAAATTTTAGTAGTATACATAGCTCCCAATAACCACACCAATGTAAATAAATCGGCTAACAAAGTAAATTGATATGGCAAATCATTCCAGGTAAAAAGTGTTATCTGCCATTGGTTCAATGGAATAACTCCGCCTAATGGATTCGTTACTGAATCAATACCAATGCCTGATGCAACAATAATTATCGCAGCACAAATTGGAAAAAAAATTTGTATACCTGGTGACAATGAATATTTATCATCCAAAGATCCACCCACCATCAACAAGCCACCGGCCAGACAAATTCCAATTACATGTTTTGCTAGCAAGTATCCCTGAGTAATTTCTGGCAACAGCCACAAAATGATGCCTACAAAGGCAATGTAAATTGCGATTCCTCCTAAAAGAGGGATTGGTTTTGTTTGCTTTTTTCTTTCCGGAGCTTTTTTTGGATCATCAACAAAATTCCATCTCTCTGCTAATTTTTTTACAATATCTGTTAAAAAAAATGACGCTAATACACCGCCAATAAATATTAAAACGTATGTATAAACAGACATGGTCTTATCAAGAATCTAACTGATCTAAATAGTTTTGCAAAATAATTTGAGCAGCAACCTGATCTTGTTTATGTTTATCTTTTAGAGAATTTTCCAATAACTTGTCTGCCATTTTCGAAGTCAGTCTCTCATCTATAGTTTGTACAGGAATTTCAATATGATTTCTTAATTTTTCAACAAATCTTTCAACTTCTTCAGTCATATCTGTGCGTTCGCCATCCATATTTAATGGCAAACCAATTACTATCCGATCTATTGTATCTAAATTAACTATTGCTTTAAGTTTAGAAATTAATGCATTCTGACTTAAGCCTTCTAATATTCCTTTAGCTAAAGCTATTTTAGTTTCTGAATCACCCAAAGCTAATCCTACTCTTGCTTTTCCATAATCCAAACTTAAAAATTTCATAATAGTATTATAGCTCAGTTAGTACTTCGCATCCATCCTCAGTAATAAGAAATGAATGTTCAAAATGCGCACTCATTTCACCATCAGCTGTTACAACTCTCCAACCATCATCCTGAAATACAACATCACCAGATCCAGCATTAACCATAGGCTCAACAGCAATGGCCATACCAGGCTCTAATCTTACACCTGTACCTGGTTCACCAAAATTTGGAATAGATGGCTCCTCATGTAAGTTCCTACCAATACCATGACCAACTAAAGATCTCACAATTGTAAAACCTGCATCTTCTACATACGTCTGTATTGCATGGCCAATATCTCCCGTGGTGTTACCTGGTTTTATCATAGCCATAGCCTGATGATTCAATGAATCTCTAGTAACCTGTATTAACCTTTTTGCTTCGTCTGATATTTCTCCAACTGGTACAGTTACAGCGCAGTCTGAATACATATCCTTATATATTACACCAGCATCAATACTTACAATATCACCATTTTTCAACACCCTCCTAGTTGGAGGACAATGCACTACTTCTTCATTTACAGAAACGCACAAAGCATCTTGATATCCTTTATATCCCACGAAAGCTGGTTTTGCTTTTGCTTGTTTTATCAGTTCCAATGTAAATTATTCTATCTCCAACACAGATATTCCTGGCTCTATGATTGAAATCGCTTCATTTAAAACTGCAGCCAAAATAGCACCACTTTCACGCATGGCCTGTTGCTCTTCTAAACTTTTAATAGTAATCATAGATCGTTAAAAAAGAGATTTTACGTCTTTCCAAACATCATCAATTGACTGTTCACCATCAATATCGTGAACTAAATTTCGCTGATTATAAAATTCTAACAATGGTTCTGTTTCATCATGATAGATAGCTAATCTTTTTTTCAATGCTTCCTCACTATCATCTGCGCGCTGCTCTAATTCTGATGCATCATGATCGCATACACCTTCTTGTTTAGGTGGGTTGTAAATTAAGTGATACACATGACCATTTTCAACACACGTTCTTCTGTTGCCGATTCTCTGAACGGCCTCCTCGTCTGAAATATTAATATGTAATAAATGAGTAATTGTCGTATATCCATCCAACGCTTTAGCTTGATCCAAATTTCTAGGGTAACCATCTAAAATAAAACCAAATTCACAATCAGCTCGTTGAATTCTCTCGCCTATCATGCGATTTGTAACTTCATCAGGTACTAGTTCACCTTTGTTGATAAATCTTTTTGCTAACTTTCCTAACTCTGTCCCCTCTTGCATGTGATGACGAAAAATATTTCCGGTAACAACTAGCGGTAAATTTAATTGCTCTGCCAATTTTTCTCCCTGCGTACCTTTGCCTGATCCCTGTGGACCAAATAATAAAATATTATTCATATTTTAGAAACGTTCGTAGTCTCTAACTTGTAATTGAGCTTGTATTTGCTTAACTGTCTCAATTGCTACTGACACAACGATTAGTAAAGATGTACCGCCTATCACCATAGAATTAGCACCACCTACTGCAAATGCTTGCAGAGCAACTGGTAAAACTGCAACAACTCCTAAAAATATAGCACCAAATAATAAAATATGATTAGAAATATAATTCAAATAATCTGAGGTTGGTTTACCTGGTCTAACGCCTGGAATAAAAGAACCACGCTTTTGTAAATTCTCCGCTATCTGTTCTGGTTTGAAAATCACAGCTGTATAAAAATATGTAAAGATGAATACAAAAGTAAAATATAATCCACCATAGATAAATTGATTGTTAAACGCATCAACTATAAAATAACCAACTGTACTAGCCCAGCCGATTGCTGATGTAGTCATAAATTGACCAATAATTGGTGGGAATAAAACTAAAGAAACAGCAAAGATGATAGGAATTACACCTGCTTGATTCACTCTAATCGGTAAATGTGTTTGTACACCTGCCTGTCCACGAGATTGTCTTGCTGTAGCAATTGGAATATTACGTTGCCCTTCTGTTACAAATACGATTCCATAAATCATTATCAAGGCAAAGGCTGCAAATAATACAATTGTAGGTAATTGAGACGGATCATAGGTAGTAAACATTTGTTGAATACTAGTTGGAATTCTAGCCACAATAGCCGCAAAAATCATTAACGATATACCATTTCCAATATTCTTTTCTGTTATCAATTCACCTAGCCACATCACAAATACACTACCAGCAGTAACTAATGTAATTGCTGTTACCCACTGTATAGCACTTAACTCACCAATTACTCCACCACCAGATCTTTGTAATAAGGCGATTGTTCCGTAACCCTGAGCCATAGCAAGCGGTACAGATAAATATCTGGTCCATTGTTGAATCTTCTTCTGACCATCTGCTTCCTTTTGCATTTCTTCAAACTTTGGCACAATCATGTTCAACAATTGAAATACAATTGACGCCGTAATGTAAGGACCCACACCAAGCATCACGATAGAAAAATTTTCTAACGCTCCACCAGTAAATACATTTAATAATCCTAAGTAAGCATTAGAATTAAAAAAGCTTTCTAAATTTGAAATATCAATTCCCGGAATTGGAATATGAGCAGCAAATCTAAAAATTACTAACAAACCTAATACGTAACCAATCTTTTTTCTAAGATCTTTATGTCGCCAGACTTTTAAGACGATTTCCCACATTTGATTGCCTTTCCACCTTGTTGTTCAATTTTTTCTTGAGCTGTTTTTGAGAATTCACCAGCATATACAGTAAGAGATTTTGTTAACTCACCTTGTCCTAGTATTTTTTGTGTATCTAGTCGTACAATACTGTTAGCTTCATACATTTTATCAAGTGTTCCTACATTCGTAACGTCTTTCTTTACTTGAATACTCTTAAAACCTTTATTTTTCGGTACGCTCTTAAAAGTAGCTTTTAAACCTCTTAGCTTTAATCCACCCTTACCACCAGATCGAGAACGCTGACCTTTAAGTCCACGCCCAGCATAAGTACCAGTACCAGAAGCATTACCACGTCCAATGCGCTTTTTATGTTTTCTCTTTTGTCTAGATGATACGGTTTTTAATGACAACATAATTTATAGTTTAGCTTGATTTAGTCCGCTCTATAGATTCTTTAGTTCTCAATGATTTCAAAGCTTCCATCACTGCACCAACGTTATTAATTTTATTTCGAGATCCTTTCATTTTTGCAACGATATTTGGTACACCGGCTAATTCCAAAACAGAACGCACGGCACCACCAGCAATCAATCCTCTACCCTTACGAGCTGGCTTCAATAAAATCTGAGCGCTTGAATACTTAAGGTTAACCTCATGTGGAATTGTACCATTTACTAGAGGAACTGTTATTAAGTTCTTCTTGGCTTTTTTTACAGCTTTATTTACAGCACCAGCAACATCATGGCCTTTTGAAATAGCCGCACCTACTTTTCCTTTTTTATCACCCACAACAACACAAGCTCGAAAACGCATTCTTTTTCCACCCGCCATTACTCGAGTAACACGAGCCAAATCTACGATTCGCTGTTCAAATTCATCCTTAGGACGATCTCGTTCTGATTGTTTTTTTCGTCTTATCTTAGCCATATATTAAAATTTTAATCCACTTTCACGTGCACCTTCTGCTACTGCTTTTACTCGACCATGGAATGTTCTTCCACCGCGATCAAATACAGCTTCTAAGATGCCTTGTTTCTTAGCTGCTTCACCTATTGCTAAACCTACTGCTTTTGCATTTTCTGTTTTAGTGCTTTTCTTCTCCATTTTTTTATCAGTAGCAGCAGCAAGAACTTTACTATTCTCATCATCAATCAACTGTGCATACACATATTGTAAACTTCGATACACAGACAAACGTGGTCGTGAGCTTGTACCCATTACTTTAGCACGAACTCTAGCTTTACGTCGTGAATGTCTTTGATTTTTTATAATTTGTTTGTTCATACGTATTATCCTGCACTAGCAGATTGTTTACCTTGTTTTCTAATAATAACTTCATCTACATATTTAATGCCCTTTCCTTTGTATGGCTCGGGCTTCCTTACCTTTCTAATTTCTGCAGCAAACTGACCTACTAACTGTTTATCATGAGACGCTAATGTTAATAAATTCTTATCTTGAGATGCTTCAATACCAACTGGAACTTCCATTATCACAGGATGAGAATATCCAGCTTTAATAGTTAATTTATTACCAACCAGATCAAATCCATAACCTACACCATTTATTTCTAATTGTTTCTTATAACCTTCTGTTACACCAACGATCATATTTTGCACATGAGCACCAAATGTTCCCCAAAGTGATCTCTGTTCCTTATTTTCTGGCTCTGCTACGGTTAAAATAACTGTTCTATCTTTTTCATTAACTTCTACTTTCACAAAAGGATGAACATCTAACTTCAACTCTGCCTTTGCTCCTTTAACAACTAAAACATTATCTGCAAATGTTACAGTAACTGTTTCCGGATATGCTATTGGTTTATTTGATTTTCTAGACATACTTTTTAATAAATTTCACATAATACCTCGCCACCAAGGTTACGCTCGCGAGCAAGTTTATTAGTCATCAATCCATGTGATGTAGAAATAACAGCAATACCAAGATTATTTAACACGTATGGCAATTCTTTCTTTCCTGAATAGACTCTCCTGCCAGGCTTACTAATTCTTTTTAAAGATTTAATAACTGAATCACCAGTTGTTGAATACTTTAGTTCTATCTTTAGATTTGGTCTACCATATTTCTCTTCAACAGAAAAATTTATTATATATCCTTCTTCTTGAAGAATGTTAGCAAGACTTTGTTTTATTTTTGAAGAAGGAACGTCAACAAAGGGCTTGTTTATAGCCTGTGCATTCCTTATTCTAGTTAGCATATCAGCAATTGGGTCTGTCATCTTAGTGCTTTATTTATTAATTACCAGCTGGCTCGTCTCATTCCTGGAATTGCGCCTTTTTCAGCTAACTCCCGGAAACAAATCCGACACAAATTAAAATCTCTCATATATCCTCTGTTTCTCCCACATCTCCAACATCGATTTATTTTTCGAGTCGAAAATTTAGGTTTACGCTTTGCTTTTGCAATTAGAGATTTCTTCGCCATATTATTTATTTTTTTTCTTAAAAGGTACTCCCATTAATTCAAGTAGCCTATAACCTTGTTCTCGGCTTGTCGTTGACGTAGTTACCGCTACTTCTAATCCATGAACTCTCTCCACTTCATCTGAGCTAATTTCTGGAAACACAATATGCTCTTTAAAACCAATATTCAAGTTTCCATCTGTATCAACAGCCTTTGGATCAATACCCTGAAAATCACGAACTCGAGGTAAGGTGATATTCACTAATTTATACATGAAATCATACATACTCTTTCCTCTTAAAGTCACCATTACTCCAACTATCATTCCTTCTCTAAGCTTAAAATTTGAAATAGATTTTCTAGCTTTAACTAATACAGGTTTTTGTCCGGTAATTCTAGTGATATTACTAACTACATTTTCAATTACTTTCTTGTCTCCAGCTGCACGACCAACGCCAACATTAACTGTTATCTTAGTTAACTTTGGAACAGCCATCGCATTTTTAATCTCAAACTCTTTTTTGAGCTGCGGTGCTATATCTTTTTTATATTGTTCTTTTAATACATTCATGATTTTAATTTTAATCAAGTTCTTGTCCAGTTTTTCTTGAGATTCTTACTTTCTGTCCATTCTCCAAGAATTTATAACCAACTCGAATTACTTTTTTTGATTTTTCATCAATTAACTGTACATTTGAAACATCTACAGGCGCAAAAAATTCAAATCTCTGACCTTTTTCTTCTTTTCTTTGAGATTTCATATGTTTAATAACCTGATTAACACCATCAACTACAACTTTCATATCCTTTGGCAAAATTTGAATAACCTTTCCAGTTTTTCCTGAATCCTTTCCCGCCATTATTTTTACTGTATCTCCTTTTTTTATCTTCATATAATTATTATAAAACTTCTGGTGCTAAGGAAGCGATTTTATTAAAACCGTGCGCCTTAATCTCTCTAGGAATCGGACCAAATATTCTTGTACCTTTTGGTTCCTTTGAGTTTTTATCAACAATTACGCAAGCATTATCATCGAATCTAATATAACTACCATCTTTTCGTCTAATTTCCTTCTTTGTTCTAACGATAACTGCATGAGCCACCTGACCTTTCTTCATTTGTGTGTGTGGTTGCGCTTCTTTAACAGCTACTGTGATAATATCACCCACTCGAGCATATCTTTTACTATTTCCTCCAAGTACCTTAATACACTGCACTACTTTAGCACCGCTATTATCTGTTACTCTCATTTTTGACTCAACTTGGATCATAGATTTATATTGATTGTGACTTTAAACTTATAAAATTATTGCTTCTCTTTATCTCCCGGGTAAATTACTCTCCATTTCTTATCTTTACTAAGTGGTCTACATTCCATGAAATCGACTACATCACCTGTTTTGTATCTATTTGCTTCATCATGTACTTTGTATTTTTTGCTAGTAGTATAGCGTTTCTTATAAATAGCATGAACTCTTACACGATTTACTTTTACAACAATAGTCTTATCCATTTTATCGGAAACCACCACACCTTGAAAACGCCTTTTTGTTACTTTATTATCTTTAGTCATTACGAGCTTTGATTTATTAGTGTTAAAATTCGTGCAACCTCTTGTCGCAACACTCTTATCTGTCTAACATTTGCTAACTGTTGATTGCTATCTTTAAATCTCGCAGCTTGTAGCTCTGCTCTTGATTTTACAAGTAATTCCTGTAATTCAGCTTTAGATTTTTGCTTCAACTCGTTGTATTTCATACTATTAATTTTTCTTTACAAATTTGGTTTTAACTGGCAATTTATGTGCAGCTAACCGCAATGCCTCTATTGCCTGCTCTTCAGTTACACCACCCATTTCAAACAACATTGATCCAGGCTTAACTTCTGCAATAAAATGATCAACTGCTCCTTTTCCACCACCCATTCTGATTTCACCACCTTTTAAGGTAACTGGATGATGTGGGAATATTCTAATCCAAATCTTTCCACCACGCTGAACGAATCTTGTCATTGCTCTACGCGCTGACTCAATTTGTCTTGCTGTTATCCATGAACCAGTAATAGCTTTTAATCCATAATCACCAAAACCTAATGTCGTGTTTTTTGTAGCAATTCCCCTCACCTTCGCTCGGTGCCACTTTCTGTGTTTTAATTTTCTTGGTGTTAACATAATTATTTCAAAATATTACCTTAGTTGACTACTTCTGGACTACTTTTTTTAGATTCCTCAGTGTTTTTTACAGTACCTTTAACAATAGTTCGCTTTTTTCTTCGAGTTGATTTCTTTACATCTGGATCTTGTTTTTTTGGACGTGGTTTTCTTTGATTTCTCTGTCTTGGTCTCTTACTTTCTTGCTCAGGTTCGTCACCAAATACCAATCCCTTAAAAATCCATACTTTTATACCAATTTTTCCATAAATTGTATTAGCAGCTCCTCGTGAGTAATCTAAATTTGCTCGCAATGTATGAGTTGGAATAGAACCCTTCACTAAAGTTTCCGTTCGAGCAATTTCAACACCATTCAATCTTCCAGCACATATAACTTTTACTCCCTTACCACCAGCCTGCATTACTGAATCAACAGCCCTTTTCATAGCTCTCCGGAAAGGAACACGTTTTTCTAACTGATATGCGATACTTTGCATTACCAATGCTGCGTCTAAATCTGGCTGCCGAATTTCTTCAATTTCTATATTAATCTTTACTTTTTCTGATCCAAAGAATTGCTTTTTGATCCGTTTCTTTAATTCATCAATTCCTGAACCACTTCGCCCAATAATTACACCAGGTTTTGATGTATAAATAACCAATATTACTTTATCACTTGATCTCTTAATTTCAATTCTAGAAACACCACTATCTTTCAAATGAGTTGCAATCATTTTTCGTAACTGAACATCTTGTTGTAAATAATCTGCAAAAGTTTGTTTATTCGCAAACCAACGAGACAACGGTTTAGCCGTGGTATTGATTCTTAATATTACTGGATTTATTTTCTTTCCCATCTAGCTTTTTTTATTAGTTGTTTCAGAATTATCAGTTGTTTTATCCTCTTCGTTAACTTCTTTTTTGTTTGTTTCACTCTTTATTTTTTCTTCCTTTTCTGAATCTTTCTTCACATCTGCTTTTTTAGCTATTTCATCCTTTACGGGTTTCTCTTTTTTAGCAGTTACTTGTTTTACTTGAGTAGCCTGCTTTGCTTCATCAGTAACATCTAAAACTAACAATATTTGTGATGATCTCTTTCTAATTGGAGCAGCTCTACCAAATGCTCTTGGTTTCCATCTCTTTAAAGTAACACCCTCATCAACTCTTATAGTTTTAATAAATAAATCATTTTTCTTCAATTTTTGATTATGTTCCGCATTCGCTACAGCAGATTTTACTAATTTCAAAACCGGCATCGCAGCTCTCTTTGTTAGACCCTCTAACTTCTTCTCTGCAGCATCAACAGATAAACCTCTGATTTCATCAGCAACAACTCTCACTTTTCGTGGTGCCATGCGTAATCTTCGTAATTTTGCTTTAACTTCCATATAAATCTAATACTATGAATCCTTAGCTTGTTCTTTAGCCATTTTTCCACCATGTCCTCTAAAGGTTCTGGTTGGAGAAAACTCACCTAACTTATGACCTACCATATTTTCAGTAACTAACACTTCAATAAAATTCTTGCCATTATGTACACCAAACTTTAATCCAACCATTTCCGGAGTAATCGTTGATGATCTTGACCAAGTTTTTATTACTTTTGAATTGTCACCACTTTTAGCCTGTTGAACTTTTTTCAACAAATTATCATCTATAAATGGCCCTTTTTTTAAGCTTCTTCCCATACTATTTCTTTCTCTTCTTCCTTCTCTTTAGGATGAATTTATTAGATGACTTATTAGGATTACGCGTCTTAACGCCAAGTGCAGGTTTACCTTGTGCAGTTTTTGGATGCTTCAATCCGATAGGCTGATTACCTTCTCCACCACCATGAGGATGATCTACAGGATTCATTGCTTTACCACGTACTGTTGGTCGACGACCTTTTAGTCGCATACGACCAGCTTTTCCCCATCTAATTCCTCTGTATTCTGGATTACTAACTTGTCCGATTGTTGCTGAACATTTTTTATTAAACATTCTAATCTCTCCAGATGGCATTCGTACTTGTACGAAATCCCCTTCTGCGGACATCACTACAATACCGTTTCCTGCAGATCTTGCAACTGTTCCACCTTTTTCAGGCTGTAACTCTACATTATAAACTGTTATACCAGCAGGAATAAAACCTATAGGCATACGATTTCCAATTTCAATTTCTAACTGTGACTGAGATGAGATAACTTTTGCACCAACCTGTAATTGATGAGGAGCAACCATGTATGCTTTTACTCCATCAGTGTACTCAATAAGTGCTATACGGGCATTTCTATTTGGATCATATTCAATAGTAATTACTGTTGCTTCAACATCAAATTTCAAACGTTTAAAATCAACGATTCTATATCGACGTTTTGCTCCACCACCACGATGACGTACTGTAATTTTACCCTGATTATTTCTACCACCAGTTCGTTTAATCGGTACAGTTAAACTTTTTTCAGGAGTATTTCTAGTAATATCAGCAAAATCATCTACGCTAGATTTACGTCTTCCTGGTGTTGTTGGTTTGTATACTTTAACTCCCATAATTAATCTACAAAAATATCAACTGTCTCCCCTTTTTTTAAATAAACTACTGCTTTCTTCCAATTAGCACGTTTGCCTTCAATTCTACCAAAAGTTACTTTTTTTCCTCTAACATTCATCACATTTACTTTTCTCGGAGTTTTACCGTACATGGCACTAAAGGCTTTCTTTACTTCATTTCTGCTAGTATCATATTTTACTTTAAATGTGTACGTTCCTGTCATTGTAGATTTTTCAGTAACAATTGGTTGCAACAGGATTTTAATAGCTTGTACTTGAGCAGCAGTTAACTTTTTTGAACTAACTTTTGCAGAATCATCTTTTGTATCTTTTTTAAGTTTTCCTAATAAACCTTTCTTTTCTCCAGACTTATCGGTATCAACTTTCTTATCTTTAGCAACCACATCCTTTTCTACTTCTTTCTTATCATCAGATTTAACAACAGCATCCTTCTGTTTTTCATCAGTTGCTTGTGGTTTTGATTT
Organism: bacterium; assembly: GCA_030698395.1. Lineage (GTDB taxonomy): Bacteria > Patescibacteriota > Patescibacteriia > UBA9570 > UBA9570 > JAUYKW01. The sequence continues at coordinate 56,751 of JAUYKW010000008.1, read as the reverse complement.
TTTGATTTTATCTAAAATTCCCATAATTATGCTTTTGCTTTTTCAACTATTTTTTTATCATGCACTCCAAAAACTTGTTGCACTTTCTCCACACCTGCTTGATCTATTACTAAATAGTCATATTTCAATAAATCCACTACATTCAAACTATCCGCAGCAATACAATTAACTTTTGGCAAATTCATTGCTGAACGAATAACTGCCTCTTGCCTTGCTCCTAAAGCTACTAAATTCTTTTCATTTGCTGATGGTAATTTAGACAATGCTTCTTTCATTTGCTTTGTTTTCATCTCAGGCATATCAAAACTATCTACTATAATCAAATGATCATGAGCCACTTTATCAGACAGTACCATGCGTAACGCAACTAGCTTCATTTTTTTGTTAACTTGTTTTGTATAGTTACGATCCTTTCTTGGACCAAAGGTTACTCCCCCACCCTTCCATAATGGTGAACGAATAGACCCGTGTCGTGCTCTACCGGTACCTTTTTGCTTCCATGGTTTTTTACCACCACCTTGTACTTCACCACGAGTTTTTGTGTGAGCAACTACTTGGCGACTATTTGCGCCCTGTGCAACCATAACTTGATGAATAACAGTTTTCTTTGCGGCTACTTCAAAAATCTTTGGATCCAATTCTAGATCTCCAACTACTTCACCTTTTACATTGTATACTTTTACGTTTGCCATACTAATTACAATAGATCGTTACTAATGAATTTCGCGCACCAGGAACAGCACCGCGTAGATAAACTTGATTCTTTTCAATATCAATTTTTTCAACTGTTAAATTAGAAACTGTAGATCCTTGATTTCCCATTTGACCACCCATTCTAGTACCTTTAAATACTCTTTGCGGTCCTGTAGCACCAATTGATCCAGGCATCCGTACTTGATCTTTAGTACCATGACTTTTAGGAGCACCTTTAAAACCATATCTCTTTACTACACCTTGGAAACCTTTACCTTTACTAACTCCAGAAACTTTTACTTCATCACCTAATTCAAATTGAGATACATCAATCTTATCTCCAACTTTATACTCCTCTGCTGTTCGGAACTCTTTAAACCCTGCAAAATATCCCACATCTTTTGTGTGTCCTTGTTGTGGTTTTGCAATTCTTGATTTCTTTTGTACTCCATAACCCACTTGTACTGCAATATATCCATCAGTTTCTTTATTTTTTACTTGTGTCACAACACATGGTTGAATATCAACCACAGTAACAGGAACGACATTTCCACTGTCATTGTAAATCTGCGTCATTTCAATTTTCTTTCCAACAATAAATTTTTTCATATTTTGCATTAAAAAAAGCTGTTATGCACCCAAACCAAACCGGAATAATATTTTTGATGTGGTTACATCACAGCTATTGATCATATTGATTATTGAGGTATTATTTTTTATTAATTATTCTCCTTGTTTCTATACGATTGATGGTTGATATCTTCCTTCTTTTTGAAGATCACTACCGGTAACCGAGTAAAAACTTATTATTAATTTTTTTTATTTTACATTTTTATTTCTACGTCCACACCAGCCGGTAGATTCAAATGCGACAGTTCATCAATAGTTTTTGCTGTTGGGCTGTAAATGTCGATCAATCTCTTGTGTACTCGTATTTCATATTGATCACGAGCAGTTTTGTGAACAAAAGTTGATCGCATAACCGTATACCGATTACGCTCCGTTGGCAACGGAATGGGACCACGTACTTTGGCCCCAGTTCGTTGCGCTGTTTCAAGAATAGTTTTACTAGACTGATCGATGATTTTACTGTCGTAAGATCTAATCTTTACTCTGATTCGCTGCTGAAAATCTTCCTCAGTTTTATTGTCAGTCTTAGTATCGGACATTTATTATTTTACAACCTTTGTTACTACTCCAGCACCTACAGTATGTCCACCTTCTCTAATTGAAAAAGTTTGTTTATCAGTAATTGCTACTGGCACGATTAATTTAACTGTTACATTTAATGTATCTCCAGGCATAGCCATTTCAGTTCCTTCAGGTAAGAAAACTTCACCAGTTACATCAGTTGTACGCATATAGAATTGTGGTTTATAACCAGATATAAATGGTTTGTGTCGACCACCTTCTTCTTTTGATAAAACATACACCTCTGCTTCAAATTCTGTATGAGGAGTAACAGTTCCTGGTTTTGCAAGCACTTGTCCACGTTCAACATCTTCTTTCTTTGTTCCACGTAACAAAATACCAGCATTATCACCTGCTCTACCTTCATCTAATGTTTTATTAAACATTTCAATGCCAGTTACAGTTGTTTTAGTAGTGTCTCTAACACCAACAATTTCAACCTCACCACCAACATTGATAATTCCGCTTTCAATTCTTCCAGTAACTACTGTTCCTCGACCTTCGATAGACATTACATCCTCAATAGCCATTAAGAAGTCTTTATCAACATCACGTTTTGGTTCTGGAATGAATTCATCAAGAGCAGCTAAAAGATCAACAATTGGTTTTGTTGCAGATTCGTCATCTTTATTTTCTAGTGCTTTAAGAGCTGAACCACGAATAATTGGTGTATTTGCACCATCAAATTCATATTTGGTTAATAAATCACGAATCTCTTCTTCTACCAACATTAATAATTCTTCGTCTTCAACTTGATCAACCTTGTTTAAAAATACAACGAACGCAGGCACACCTACTTGGCGAGCTAATAAGATATGCTCACGAGTCTGAGGCATAGGTCCATCAGATGCAGATACTACAAGAACAGCACCATCCATCTGAGCGGCACCAGTAATCATGTTTTTAATGTAATCAGCATGTCCTGGACAATCAATATGAGCATAATGACGATTTTCAGTCTCATACTCTACATGAGCGGTATTAATTGTAATACCACGTTCCTTTTCTTCAGGAGCGTTATCAATTTGGTCAACGCTTTTATCCTGAGCAACTCCACCCTGTTTGTTTAAAACAGATAAAATAGCTGCTGTTGTTGTTGTTTTACCGTGGTCTACGTGACCCAGTGTTCCCACATTTAAATGTGGTTTTGAGCGATCAAAAGTTTCGGCCATATTGAAAAATATTGTTGTTATCAAGTTAAAATAGCCAAGCTATTATAACAACATTCATAACCCTGTAAAGAAAGGACCTATTTAAAAGCTGTGGATAAGTAGTTTAATTAGCTAAATTATTGACACAATGTCAAAAATATACCATAATATGCAAAATTACAGCTGTTTTAACACATTTCTGATTTGATTCATCTGTTCGCTCAATCCCCCTTTTTGTGCCAACTGCAATAAAGTTCGATATGTTGTTTTGCGCTTCTTCATTTGCTCAACTGTTTTTAACGCTTGTACAGTTTTTACTAAAGAATTATATTCCTGTTGATAAGTAACTTGAACCATTCTCGCATCTCCAACTTTTTGATAAATTCCTCTGGCTTTCTTATAACTTCCCTTCTTCAAATACCTATTAGCCTCATTTGTAATCACAAACGAATTTAATTTTGCATCTCCAGATTGCTTTGCATAATACCGAGCTTTGTCGTACATTTTATTTTCTACATAATGCATAGTTGCACGATAATTCACATATTCCAATAATTTCTGATCTCCATTTTTCTTTGCATAAAACATTGCTGTTTTAAAATTTTTCCGTTCAGTAGTTACTAATGCCAGATTATGATACGAAATTCGTAAATTTCTAGTCACCAATTCTCGCATACTACTAACTGTATATGCTAATTCAGCACTTTTCACGATGGAATGCTCAGAAATAGTAGCAGTAGTCTCCCGAAAATCAGATACATCCAGTAAATTAACGGATAAAAGCTCGCTAATAGGTGCCGTATAATCAAATTCTGTATATTTTGTGAATGTAGCTGTTGTAGCCTCTATATCAATACCTTTGAAGTGCAAACATACATGTTCTGGAAGAATTTTAATCTGTAAATCAGTAATCGGATATTTCAATGAATATAGATAAACATATAAAGTAACTATTTGATTACAATCCCCCGTTAACTTTCCCTGTGCTGGATTTTGAAGTAGTTTTCCGAAAGTAGCGGACTTAATATAATGATAATTACCTCCTGGTTTCAGAAAGTTCATAATCGCATCTATATAAGCAAGGTGTTCAGAATATTGTTCTGGATACGATACTTGATGAGTTATAAAAATTTGATGTAAATTATCAGGATTTGATTTGTGTGCTTCTTGAAATTTTATAAAAGCTTCAACTATAGTTTCAGTATTTGCATATAACTTCTTCCGCTTAGCATTAGACAAATAACGATAATTTTTAAATCGTTTTTCCATCCAAAGGTTTACTACTACAACATTTTTCTGCAACAGACGCTCAATTGATTTATGCACCTTTTGCGGATCGCTGGTACTAGAAATATGCTTGAAGAAAGTATCTACCTGCTTTTCAAATGGATGAGCATATTTTGATAAAAATGAGAGCATGTGTTTACTATACCAGAAATGAAATGTAGGGGTAGGTCGCGACCTCCCCCTATTTCCCCCTCCTATAAAGAGGGGGATTTAAAATATAAAAAAAGACCTCCCCTCCTATTAGGAGGGGAGGGTTGGGAGGGGAGGTCTTTATTACTTATCTCCAGTAGTGTGTTTCTCCATTAATTCTTGCATAATATTTCTTGGTACCTCATCATACTTCTCAAACTGCATAGAATAAGATGCTCTACCCTGGGTCATGGAACGCAGTGAAGTAGAATAACCAAACATTTCTGCTAAAGGCACCAATGCTTCAATAACCTTCGCTTTTCCGCGATCACCCATCTCTAAAATCTGGCCACGTTTTGAGTTCAAATCACCAACTACATCACCCATATAATCCTCTGGAGTAATAACGCTAGTTTTCATAACTGGTTCTAGAATTACAGCATCAGCCTTTTGTACAGCTGATTTAAATGCCATTATTCCAGCCATCTTAAATGCAATTTCCGAAGAATCCACATCATGATAACTACCATCAGTAACTGTTACTTTAACATTCAATAATGGATATCCTGCTAACACACCTTTATCCATAGCTTCGCGTGCACCTTTTTGAATCGGACCAATAAATTCTTTTGGAATCCGACCACCCTTAACCTTGTCTATAAACATAAATGTCATATCTGTATCTTCACCTCTATCTTCATCGGTTAATGGCTCGATAGTTAAGAAGCAATGACCATACTGACCACGTCCACCAGACTGTTTAATGTACTTACCTTCGGCGTCAGCCATCTTTTTAATAGTTTCACGATATGCAACCTGCGGTGCTCCAACATTTGCTTCTACGGTAAATTCACGCTTCATGCGTTCTACTAGAATTTCTAAATGCAACTCACCCATTCCAGAAATTAAGGTTTGCCCTGTTTCCTCATTAGACTCCACCTTAAAGGTGGGATCCTCTTCACCAAGCTTCTGTAAAGCAATTGACATTTTTTCTTGATCTGACTTAGTTTTTGGTTCAATAGCGACCGAAATTACTGGTTCTGGAAATACAATCTTTTCAAGAATAACTGGATTCTCTGGTTCACACAAAGTATCTGCAGTAACTGTTTCCTTTAATCCTACTACTGCTGCAATGTCTCCAGCTCGAATTTCATCAATCTCATCACGGCTATTTGCGTGCATACGAACAATTCTAGAAATTCTTTCTTTCTTACCTGTAGTAGCATTAAACACATATGATCCAGATTTTAATGTACCAGAATACACTCGCACAAAAATTAATTTACCCACAAACGGGTCAGTTGCAACTTTAAATGCTAAAGCAGCCAAAGGTCCAGATGCATCAGCTGAAAAAGAAAGCTCTTTTTCTTCATCTTTATAATCATGACCACTAACATCTGGTAAATCTAAAGGAGATGGTAAAAATGCCGTTACAGCATCTAATAAACGCTGTACTCCTTTATTCTTTAAAGCAGTACCACACATAATAGGAATGAATTCATTTGCAATCACACCTTTACGCATCATTACTCTAATCTGATCTGGAGTTGGCTCCGTGCCATCTAAATATGAATTCATTAACTCTTCATCCTGTTCAACTACAGCATCAAGCATTGCACTACGATATTCTGCTGCTTTCTCCTTCATGTCCTCTGGAATTTCGACTTCTTCAATATCTTGTCCTAAATCATCTTTATATATAAATGCCTTTTGTTCGATTAAATCCACTACTCCACTAAAGTTTTCTTCAGTTCCAATTGGTAATTGAATTGGAAATGCAAGTTTAGTTAAACGATCGTGGATAGAATCAACATCTTTATAAAAATCAGCACCTGTTCTATCTAACTTATTAATGAAACAAATTCTTGGCACCTTATACTTTTCTGCTTGATGCCAAACTGTTTCTGATTGTGGCTCCACTCCAGCTACTCCATCAAATACCACAACTCCTCCATCTAAAACACGCAGAGAACGCTCTACTTCTGCAGTAAAATCTACATGACCTGGAGTATCAATAATATTTATCCACGCTTCACCGCCACCTAAAAATTCTGGTAATTTCCAAAATGCTGTTGTTGCCGCAGATGTAATTGTAATACCACGCTCTTGTTCCTGTTCCATCCAATCCATTTCTGCTTCACCTTCATGAACTTCACCAATCTTATGTTTTTTTCCAGTATAAAACAAAACACGCTCAGTAGTAGTTGTTTTACCAGCATCAATATGTGCAATGATTCCGATATTACGCACATTCTTGAGATTAAATTCAGTATTTGACATTACCTAATATTATTGTTAATTCATTAGCGAAAAAATGTCTCATCACTGAGACTGCTGTATAATAACGGATACAATTTAGCTTGTAAAGAGGTAAATTTATTATTTACTCTTTTTTGATTGAGAGTCCTTCTTCGTTCCTAAATCCTTCCGTCTCACTGCAAAATAATAAACAAACGCAATTGCAAAACCAACAAATGGAAAAAACAGTAAGAACACTAGCATTAAAACCAACCAAACCATCTGTTGTTCAAAATCACGCTGAACTGCATCTACGATCATCCAAATAGTGAATCCATACATAGCCATCACTGATAACAATATCGTTCCCACGATCATGAATATCAGAATCATCATTAAAAGAAAGCCAAAAATTGCCCAAGTCTCATCATCAGAGGCCGCAAAAACACTTAAAGGGTATGACAATACCAATAGAGGCGCGATAATACGCGCCACTTTTGATAATGATTTTTTTATAATCATTGAATAATTATTTATTGTTGTGGTTCTTGAGGTTTTGGTGGTTCTGCTGCAGGTGTCTCAGGTGTGGCTTGTGGCACTGTAGCTGCTGGTTTTCCAGATCCAGTTACATTCTTTCTCTTGATCATGAAATAGTAAATTACAGCAGGAATAAATCCAATAAATACCATTAGTAGAATCCATAGTACTTTCTGATCGAAATCTCGTTTTGCTGCATCTACGATCATCCAAATAACAAAGGCTAATGCAACTAAACTGATAAGACCCATGATTCCAATAAATATTAGAATACCAACTCCAAGTGCAGCTGATCCGGTGCTAGTCCCGTAATCATCGTAGTAATAATCATCATAACCATAATCATAGTTAAAATTTTGGGCTGATGCTAGTGCTGGCAAAGCAAATCCTGCCAAAACTGCCAAGCCTCTTGTAAGATTTTTCTTCATATACATTTATGAATCCACTTAAATATTAATAGTCTAATTATAGCAAAATAATGAATAGATAACAAAACAGGGCTTTCCAGCCCTGTTAATATGTAAATTTCGTGTTTAAAAGAGTTTCTTACGCAAAATGTGCAAATGCTCTATTAGATTCAGCCATTCTATGAACATCCTGCTTTTTCTTTACTGCATCTCCAGTGTTCTCAGCGGCTTCCATAAGCTCTAAAGCTAATTTCTGATGCATTGGTTTACCTTTGCGAGCTCGAGCTGCTGTAATCAACCAACGAGACGCTAAAGTGAATCTACGACTAGTTCTTACTTCGATTGGTACTTGATAGTTAGCTCCACCTATTCTACGAGCCTTTACTTCTACAGTTGGTGTTACATTATGTACTGCTTTATCAAATACATCTAATCCTTGCTCACCAGTTTTCTTCTCGATAAAATCAAATGCATCATAAACAACAGACTGAGCTACAGTCTTCTTGCCATGTAACATTATGTAATTAATAAATTTAGCAACTGTAGTGCTGTTATAAACAGGATCTGGATTAATATCTCTTTTTGGTGCTTGTTTTCCGCGCATAATTTAAATTAACTTTTTTTAGTTCCGTATAGGGATCGACTCTTCTTTCTGCTTTCAACTCCACTAGTATCATAAACTCCTCTAATTACATGATAACGTACACCAGGTAAATCACGAACTCTACCACCACGTACTAAAACAATTGAATGTTCTTGCAAGTTGTGCCCTTCTCCAGGAATATAAGCCGTAACTTCCATTCCATTTGATAATCGAATACGAGCAATTTTTCGCAGTGCTGAGTTAGGTTTTTTTGGTGTTACTGTGGTAACTTTTGTACAAACCCCACGTTTGAAAGGACTACCTTTTGGTAAAGTTCTTTTTCTTCTCTTTATAGCATTAAAAGTTGTCTCCAATGCAGGCACTACAGACTTCTTTTTAGTCTTCTTGCGGGGTTTTCTAATTAGTTGATTTATTGTTGGCATAGCGACGATTACTATATCAAGCTTGAAATATATGTCAAGCGATAATAAAAGAGGCACGTATACACATGCCCCTTATTTCCAAACTATGACTAATTCTTGCTTTATTCTCTAGGCACATTGAAGAATTTAACATCGGACCATCTGCCATTTCCATATGAAGTTGAACTACCTTCAGCACGTACTTTTATTCTCATTTTACGTTGTGGAAGACCAGTTACATCAATGCTATTAATATCTCCATACTGATAATCAGATTTAATTAAGCTTGTTTTATTATTCCGCCGAGAAATTTTGTATGCATATTTAATAGATACCCCATTTAGTGCTGTAGGTTTTCTCCATTTAATAGTTGCATTAACAGTACCATCGCTTTGTAATTCTTTATTCCTCATTCTTACATTACGAAGTTTTGGCGGTCCAGTATAAAATTTCTTACTTGATGCATTAGTTTCTTCATCCCCTACCCTTACTTCGGATAAATATACTGTATATTTTTTATATACCTTATACAAACTTCCACATAAAGTTTTTGTAATAACTACCCCAACTTCATCTGGATTAATTTCTAAACTACAAATCTCAGAACCTGAATTATTTTTTATCACGACATTATAATGATCTAACACTTCATCACCATCTGCTACTCTACCAGATGATTCCCACGAAATTTGCACTGGCAATGGTCTATTACCTTCACGCTCAGCAGACGAAATCGCTGGTTGATTAGTGAATGCAGGTGTTGCAGCATTTACTGACACTACAGGTACAAACACTAAACTTGTGATTAGTGCCATTTTAAATAGTTTTTTTAGCATATTTTTTATGTTTAGCTAATTACCTTATTTTATACGTTACTTTGAGCATACACGTTACTCAACAACACTGTCAATTTGGCTATATTATGCCAAATAAGGCATACAGTAGAGTCATTACAAAACTTATTATCCAACTTAGTATTCCTTGTCCAAAAATTATTACTATTAATAATAACCACGGCCCTTGAGTTTCTAACATTTGTATTAATGCTTGCCTTTTATAGCCTAGGAAAGTGTATAGTACTTTCGAACCATCTAAAGGTGGTACTGGGATCAAATTAAATACAAACAATACTACATTTAATTGCACCATGAATAATAAGAAAACTTCCAGTAAATTTGTTGATAATGACCAATCTATGTGTATAAAACCAAGTACTTTAAATACAATTAGAGCCACTAATACCATAATCACATTCGAGATTGGTCCAGCAACAGAAACTAATGCGCTACCCCACTTCTTATATTTAAGGTTATAAGGATTAAACGGCGTTGGTTTACCCCAACCAAATCCAATTACTAATAACAACATCAACCCCAACCAATCAACATGAGCAATTGGATTAAGTGTTAATCTACCTTGTCGCTGTGCAGTGTCATCTCCCTGCCAATAACCAGCCAAGGCATGAGCAAACTCATGTACACCAATCGAAAGTAAGATCGTGACAATCCACGGCACAATAAATAACGGATCTACACCAAATATTGCAAATAACATTAATCTAAATCAAACGTTACGTCTCCGTTAACTTTGCATTGACATGCTAGTCGTTGATCCTCATACGCCATTAACATCTCTAATGTTTCCTTTTCTTGCTCTGTCTTTTCTGATATGTTCTTTTCCCCTTCTTTCACTGCAATTAAACATGTGCCACAAATTCCATTTTCACAACCAAATGGAAGAGTCATATCATTTTCCTGACAACATTTACGAAGACCCGTACCATCTGGTACTTCGACTTCTATATCATCTGCTATAAATTTTACTTTTGCCATAGAATCACAGTATAGCGCAGGTGCTTTTGCTAATCAATAATACCGTATTTTTTACCTAGTTTAGTGAAAGCTGTAACCAAAACGTCAATTTGTTCAATTGTGTGCTCGGCAGATATCTGAACACGAATTCTAGCTGTATCCATTGGTACAACTGGATAGCTGAAACCAATTACATAGATACCTTCTTCTAACATATCTGCTGCCATATCGCCCGCTGCCTTACCATCTCCAATCATTACTGGAACAATCGGATGAACTGATTCCGGCACCGTAAATCCTGCTGCTATCATCTTTTCTCTAAAATAATTTGTGTTAGTCCACAATTGCTCACGTAGTTCTGGATGTTGATCGATATAGTCCAATACAAATATTGTAGTTCCAGCAATCACTGGTGCTAGAGAGTTTGTAAATAATGTTGTTCTTGCTTTTTGATGCAACAATTCAATTACTTCCTTTGGTCCTGCAATGCAACCGCCATTTGCGCCACCTAATGCTTTACCAAAAGTTGTAGTAATAATATCGACACGATCCAGTACACCTTCCTGCTCTACTGCTCCCCTACCAGTTTCACCCATGAATCCTGTTGCATGTGAATCATCAACAACTACATAAGCATCATATTTGTCTGCTAAATCACAAATTTCTTTTAATGGTGCTACATCTCCATCCATACTAAATACTCCGTCAGTTACGATACAGCGCAATCTTTTATCTTGCGTATCTTGTAGTTGTTGCTCCAAATCTGACATGTCCATGTGCTTAAAAATACGTCGTTCTGCTTTACACAATCTAATGCCATCTATCAAGCTAGCATGATTAAGTGCATCCGTAAGAACCGCATCATCTGCTGTTAACAAACTGGCAAATACAGCCTCATTAGCATCCCAACAAGATGTGAATGTAATAGCATCTTCTTTATGTAAAAATTCCGCAATCTTTGCTTCTAATTCTTTATGAACTGTCTGAGTACCACAAATGAATCGCACAGATGATAAACCATAGCCATACTTATCTAAATTTTCTTTTGCCACATCCACTAACTCTTGCTTACCAGACAAACCAAGATAATTATTTGCACAAAAATTTATCAACTCCTTACCTTCCACTTCTACTATTGTTCCCTGATGACCGCTAATCAAACGCTGACCTTTATATAAACCAGCTTCATTAATTTCTGCTAATCCAGAGCTTACTACTTTTTTTAAAGAATCGTACATATTATTTTAAATTTTAATTTTGAATATCAAAAATTAATTTTGGATGAGCCGCCATCTTCTTCTCCATGTCTTCTGGAGAGAACTCAGATAACTTGATAATAGTATCGTTACCACCCTTAAGAATAGTTTTCCATATCTTTTCTTGTACTCCATTAGTAGAATCCGATAACACGCGTTGTGCAGTTTGCCAGGTTTGAAATATCTGTCGGCCAATCACATTATGTAAGGTAATTCCTTTTACAATCATTTTAGAAAAATCCGGAATCATGAATTCGCCATCTTTTATGCCAAATAAAATTACATCACCACCAAATCTAGTAGACGCAATTGCATTATTCACAGAAGAATTGAATCCTGCCATTTCCAAGCTCACATCAACTCCCTTGCCATACGTTAATTCCATTATTTCATCAACAACATTCCGATCCACATCGTAATCATTTTTCTTGTCTGATTTTTCAATCAAAATAGTTTCATGAGCACCTAGTTCTTTAGCTATATCTAAATTCGCTTGATTTACATCTATGCCAATAACCTTAGCTGCTCCAAATTGACGAGCCAAAAGTATTGAAAACATTCCAATTTGTCCACAACCAAACACCGCAACTCGAGCTCCTCGCACATCTGTTTTAGATAATGAGTGCACTGCATTTCCAAATGGATCGTATAAAGCACAAACTTCTGGCCTTACTCTATCATTATCTACTACCCATAAATTCTTTGCAGGAATTTTTACATAATGAGCAAATATTCCATCAATGCTGATTCCTAAAATTGCCTGATCCTGACATACTTCCTGCTCACCAACGCGACACTGAAAACACCGACCACATGTTACATGCGAATCTCCAGATACCGGTTCACCTACTTTAATACCATATAAATTTTCTACTTGGGAGCCTGCAGATACTACCTCACCAACAAATTCATGACCCAAAATTCTGAGACTTTTTGTTTCAGCTACAAGAGATTCCTTAAACATATCTGAAAACGCCGTTCGGTTCCATATTCCTCTATCCGATCCACACATTCCAGCGTATTGAATTTTAACTATCACTGATAAAGCATCACTGCTATTAACAGCTTCATCCAAAACCGGCATATCAACATCGCGTTTAATAAAGCCTTTGGATGTTTGCCAACCGTCTTGTTCGAGATCTAGGGTTAATGCCGGTATTTTATCTGTCATGATTATTGAATATTAATATTTTTACGTGCTTAGTATAACGAAAAGTCGTTATTCACGCTAGCCATAAAAAACTTTAATAAATAAAAAAATACCCCATATTTATAGGATATTTTTTTGCCCTGTTTCATCACTTTTTCAACTCCCCTCTGATTTTAAGTGGGTGTTCGCATCTGATATTCTTAGATACTCAATTGTATCAACATTTATTATCAATACCTTTTTTGAGTTCACCGACTATCATGAATGTAAAACTCCCTGATGAGAATCGTTTGTCGAAAGTTGTTTAAGGTACGGAACAGGGTATTACAAGTATAGCAAAAAAAGAGGTTCTTTTCAATCCAAAATAGTCACAATTTATACACCAAATAAATTGACACTTTTTTCGCTAAACTTGGACAATCTTTAATAAAAATTCTACCATCTTCGTCATGTCGTCTATTTTTATACTCTCTTCAACAGTATGTGGCTTCTGTACACCTGTCCCAACATCAATAGTTTTTATGCCTCTAGCAACAAATACATTCGCATCTGAACCACCCCCAGCTTTCCTTAAATCTGGTTTAATGTCTACTTCTTTCATAATCTGCATAATCTTCTTTAAATCAGGATCATTTTTGGAAAATTTGTAACCTTGAACAGCTATCTTACTAGAAATATCAAGTAACCCGCCATATAACTCAGCAGCATCTTCTAAAGCCTTATGCATTCGCTCTAACTGTTCTTCTAAATATCGTTTTGTTAAACTTCGTACTTCTCCTTCTAATTCTACTCGATCTGGAATTGCATTTCTATTAGTCCCACCAGTAATTAAGCCAATATTTGCAGTCGTATCATGATCAAGTCTTCCTAATGGCATATTTGCAATAGCGTTAGATGCTATCTGAATCGCACTTACACCATTTTCTGGCTCTACTCCAGAATGAGCAGCTTTACCAATAACAGATACATTAATGGTTGCTATATAAGGTGAAATATAATCAACCTCCCCTAAATCAGCACCATCCACAACCAGACCAACTGGAGATTTTAATTTAGAAACATCAAGTTCGTCTGCTCCACCCGAAAACTGTTCTTCACAGACAGACATTACTATTTCTAATGGCCGATGTTTAATATCAAATTCATGCAATAATCGCAGTAGCTCCAAAATATATACAATTCCAGCCTTGTTGTCTGCGCCCAATATAGTAGTGCCATCTGTCATGATAGTATTTCCCCTAATTACGGGATTAACATTTTCACATGGTTTTACAGTATCCATATGTGCTGATAACAAAAACGGTACGGTACCTACACCTGGTTTTTTACCGATTAAATTTCCTGACTTATCAACTCTTGTTTTTACGCCCAATCTCACTAATTCTTCTCTAAGCAATAATCTAATTTTTGCTTCTTCTCCTGAAGGACTAGCAATCTTAACTAATTTTATAAAAGTATCAACCAATCTCTTTTGATTTACAGAAACTACTTGAGGTGTAACAATTTCAATTTCTGATTTTCGTGCCACATACGCATCAACAACCTTAGTTAAAATGATAAATAATTGCTCAGCTGCTCGTGGTGAACGTGCAATACAAACTGTACCAAATTTTCCATATTTTTTTAAGCTTCCTAACAAGTGTAAAGAAACTCCACCATTATTTTCATGATCAAATTCTAGCCCTGCTTGCTTAACTATTTTAATAATTTCCTCAGGCTTCAAACCAACGTAATCTGTAGATTTAATGTTATCAAAAGAATAATATGCAATCCTCTGTCGTGAATCATCACGCATAGCTCCATCTTTTTTATAGCTACCTTGCGTTAACATTCTAGCTATCTGAAAAGGATGTGTTGCTCCACCTTTGCGCAAATTTATTTCAATAGGATACGCAACATATTTTGTTTTCTCTTTCACAGCAATAAAATCTATTCCAAAAAATCCAATCACTCCTGCATCAGCTAATTCTTTTCCCACCTTTTCTGCCTGTAGTAACAAAGGTTGTCTCATCGATTTACGAGCCGGAAATCTAGCTCCTAAAAAAACTTGTTTTGTTTCTTCATCAAGCAACTGCTCATGACTAGAAATAATCCGGACACTCTTATCTGGATCTATTGCTAACTGAACACTTGGTGAAAAGATTCGTATTCCTTGTAACCACGTTTCAACAATTCCACCAATATCAAATAACTTTTTTAAATACTGAATCGCAGTAACATCTGATTCATTTGGTTTAAGATGAGTTTTAATGTACTTCTCGGCAGCTACATTTGTACGTGGAAATTTGCTTACCGTCAAATTAGCATTACCTACTCCAGAAAAGCTGTAATCAAATTTTACAACAACTTGTTCAACCCCCTTCTCATGCTGTTTAATTTTTCTAATTGAGTTAATCAACTCCAACATTGAGGTAATATTTTCTACTCCATATGGTGGTTTTAAACCTGCTTGCTTGAACACCTGACGAGCTCCGGATTTCGATCCATAATGTAAAAATTTAGGATCTGGAGCATATAAAGGAATATTTAATTTAACTGCTAGGGCTTTTTCATCTTCAGACGAATTAAAACACCGTAATACAGCTTGCTTAGTATTATCAATTTGCTGATTAATTTGAATAACCAACCGTTTTGATGTTAAAACTTTTTGAGTTAAAGTTTTATGAATTCTACTATTACCAATATAAAAATGATGCCATCTTTTCTCCATGCTAATCCGCTCTTTCTGAGATCTACTAAATAAATCAAAATAATAATCAATAATAACTGGATCAATTTGCTTTGAGGATACAAAAACAATCTTAGTGTTTGGATCTCGTAATAAGCCAACAACGTATAATAAACGTTCTTCGTAAAACTCAATACCTCGTACCTTAGCAAGCTCCTCTTGATCCAAAGACATTCCAGCGATGTAAACTAATGTTCGCTTCCGCCGCGTAGTTTCTGCAACTAAATCTGGATTTTTAGCAAGGTAATTTTGTAATTGTTCGAAAGAATTTTGCATGATATATCCTTTAACTTAACTTTAATGAGTATAAATGATTTTATTTCTTAGAGCAAATTAAACAATAAATAAGATGAACGGTCGAGACGACGGCTGGTGATAGCAAGACGTACATAAATACATCTAGTCAACCCATGCCGCCGTCTCGCGTGAGATTCCGTATTTGCGTCAGGCGTAGCAACGCTCTCGGAGCTGCTAGTAGACCGCGGACGTGTCACAGGTGCCTCCTGTGGCCGAATGAGCCCAGAAGCTCCACTGCTGACGCTCGAACCGTCGGTACGCAATGGTCACTTCGTTGGCACCGGTCTTGTGCACCTCGTTGCGCCACATCAGCGCCACGATGCCATTCGAACACCTGACCAGCTCAGCGTGAAACACGGCGTTGAACTGATAAAACTCCCAGGTACCGCGCCGGTACATTGTATCCTCGTTGCCGAAGCGTACAGGAAGAACGATAGACTCCTCCTACCGCCGTACGGTTCTCATCCCCTGTTAAAGGAGAAATTAATGAGGCAATAAAAAAACCCTGCGATATTTGACAGGGTTCTTTACGTTTGAATTACTTTTTTACTTAAGTTTGTTCATAACGCAAAGAACCATGGCTAATAAGCAGGCTAATAATGCTAATAAGATTTATTTGGGCAAAAAGAATATTCATAAATACTTCTTAAAATAAAGAATATATTATTTTTTTAATAAGTCAACTTATATTATTTAACTTATTCACAATTATCCAAATCCTTATAAGTACCAACAAATGATATTTATAAGGAAAGGGACAACGTCAGCGGGTTGTCCAATGGGATGGAGACGAAAAATCCCACCTGCAGCACCTCTTGCTGCAACTTCCCTACCATCTCCTCCTGCTAGGTAGGTGCATAACTGACGTTGTCAAAAAAACTGTTGACGCAAAGTCGCTAGTGCAACTAAACGTACTTGGGAAAGATCCTGTTGAAACTTACCTCTCTTCTAAACAACTAGCTTACTAGCTAATCAAAAGAGAGGTAGGCAATATGAAAACGGTAAGCCTAACAGGATGGGGCGTAGCCTACCATCTTGTCTATGACTGCACCACCAGCCACAACCTCCGCTGCCCTAGATGGACAGCTGCGCCTCCGGCCGATCGCGCGGCAACGAGGGAGTGGGCTCGTAGCGAATGTGAATCCGCATGGAGCCGATAGTGACCTGCTGACCATTGTAACGCCGGCAGAACTCCCGCGCTGAAAATCTCTGCATGTCTCGATCTACCTCTCTCTCGCTGCCACGTACACCGCCGGGCTCAGCATCTGGTGCATTCATGAGCACTCCTTACTTGTTGGGGTGGGGGCATAGATTTTTATCGAAAAACCCATATCCTTACCCCAACATAGTCCTTTTGGACGTTTAGCCCACGATCTATTCATATTGCCTGAAAAAAATAGTAACTATCACAATATTATTGTGAGTCATCACATTAGTTATAAAGAACGAATGACTTTCACCAATCCTTTGTCTACCATTTTTAATGATAATAGTCAAGGGAGAGGTGGGCAACGTGAAGAGTTGAAGCCCGACAAGTGACGACGAATAGTCCATCATCATTGTCCACGACGAATCGTGACCCCAGGTTGCTCAGGTGTGTTCGCTGTGCTCTTCGTTCGTCATCAGGAACCGCTGACCGTTAACAACGACCATGCGTCCATGATACTTCCGACAAAGCTCAGATATAGTACTCCTGCGAAGTTCCGCATCGCTGATTTGCACAACACGAATCTTCTTGCTACCACTTCTACAAACTTCCTTCTTCCGCTTTTTCTTAGCCACCTGGAGGATCCTTTCGAGGGGTTGAGGGGTGGGTCGAAACCCAATTTCCAGCTTTACGAATGTAAGCCAGGGTGGGGGCATTGGTTATAAAACCAATATCCTCACCCTAGGACATTACCAGCTAGAATTTCACGTTGCCTCTAAAATACTGTTAATACTGAAAGAATAGTGTTATTCATCCAGTACAAATAAAAGGAACGACTAATTATTACCACTACATTATTTACCTTATTTTCTACCATTTAGCAAGGGCTAATAGATAAACAAAGGAGAGGTGGGCAACGTGAAAAGAAGAAGCCCGACAGGAGGTGTCATGCGGTCTACCATCACTGTCCACGACGAATCGTGCCCTCTATTCGCTCTTCTACAAGCGAGAACCGTCCTCGCGGATCGCGTCGTAAGCGTCGTCCTGACCGAACTGCACGCTTCCGCCATAACCTCCTTCCTCGAAGGCCAGGGTGGAACGTCCGATGTAGCCAGACATCTGGGCGATGGCGCTGTTCGGCGTGCAGACCGTGGCATCCTGCGGTTTGCGGGAGAACCATCCCGAGTAGAGAACCGACACCAGGTTCCGGAGGTGACTCTGCAGGTGACCAGTCTCGAACTGACAGATGTGAGCACTACCACTGGGCGGCTTGGGGAACATCTTGCTGTGGGTGAAGGTGTACATGGCAGGCTGGCGCTGATCGGTGCTGCGCAGATGCAACACCTGGGAGTCCTGCAAGTAGTGTCGAAGATCATCTTCGCTGTTCACCACGATCACGTCGACCGTGCGCACAGATACGATGTTGTCGCCGAGCGGTCGAGCAGTGCGCCGAACCACGACCCGAGCCACGAGGCCCTGCAGATTGTTCCGGTTGAAGAACAGCACCTGAGTGCTTTCGAAGGACATGCAGCGACCACCGATAGCCTTGGGCTCGATGAACTCGCAGAGAACGGAGAGGGCAGGAGCATCATCGGCGAGCACGACGAGCTTGGAGCAGGGACTGGAAGGGCGAACAGACATCGAGAATCTCCACATGCTTTTCAGCAGGAGTATGAGGATGGGTCTATGACCCGAGAAATCCGGTCTACTAGGTAGCCGGAGCGAGGAAAATATTTTTATCCGTAGATACGCGATTAATCGCGTATCTACAAAAACCATTTTCCTCGCTCTGCTACGTTTTAAACCAGATTTAATTTCACGTTGCCTCTAAAATTGTTTTATCACCATTAACAGAATAACTTCTAAAAATAGGGATAAATACTTTACAAAGAACGATAATCTGGAAATTACTTTCCAGGCGACTCAACTAGTGCGGAGGATACCAGTCGAGTAGTCTAGAAATAATATATAAAAATCCCGCGTTTTTTTCGCGGGCTAAGGTTGCAGCTTTTCTGTTTATTATGCAACTTATGTAATTGCATTGCTTATCCTTGCCCGCGCTATATGTAAATAAATACGTACCAGTGTCTTAATAGAAGAGACCACTGTCCATTTAAGCTTAGATAAGTTGTTGCTGTGTATAAAATTCATAAACTTAAGAACATTATAATTTATACTTTATAAAGTGTCAAAATTTTCTTTAATAATGCTACTGCTGGCTATCTCTGGAATGATGCATTAAATAGTCATATATATGAGTAACTACCTCAATGGACACGTTATATTTCTGAGCTAAAGTATTTAATTTCAATAATAATTTTGCTTCTCGGTGTGGATCTTGCACTGGAATTCCAGTCGCCTGCTTTAGTTTTCCAATTTTCTCAACAACCAAAAACCTTTCACCAATTGATTTTATTATCTTTTCATCAATATTATCAATCTGCTCTCTTAATTCTTCTAAAGATTTTTCGATCATACTTTATTTATCTAACTCTTGGTTAATTTTTTCTTCTAACTCAGCAATATTTTTACTGAACTTTTCTCTTTCTAATTTAGCATACGGATTCAAATTTTGCATGTCATAAAATAATTCCCAAGTATCATGAGTAACTTTCTCCATCATGCGTAATAAATTTGCATAATCTGGCGTAGATATTTCTTGCTCTTTAATTCCAGAAAGTGCTCGTCCAATGTAGTGTACTAAAGCTTGAGTTTTAGCCATCATTTTATCATGTTCCTCTGGTGAACATTCAATTGCTTTAACTCCCCTGCTAATAAATAATTCTTTTACTTTATTATACTGATCATCAGGAATATTCAATTTGCAAAAAACCATCTTATGTCCCTCCCAAGAATCACTAGCACTATCTGGGCCAAACAGCGGATGCGTACCTAAAATATTTTCTCCAAATGCTTCCTGTAACACAGCACATGGTTTTATTTTAACCGAACCAACATCCATTACAATCGCATCTGATTGAATAAATTCTTTTGTTTCATTTATTACGTCTTGCAATAAACTATTTGGTACTGCATAAATAACTAAATTACAAGACTCTAATTCATCTTTATCATCTAACTTATCAAAAAGAAAAATTTTATTATCATTTTCCAATTGTTCAGCGAGCAACTTACCAAATCTACCAGCACCTATAATTCCTATGTTCATACTATTCTAGTTCCTCCTTTAATTTTTCCTGTTTAATCTCTTCAGATTGTTTTTCACCACCTGGTGAAGCTACTACTAAAAAAGTTGTAGCATTAAATTTCAAATCTTGAATTGATTCTTCCAGTACCTTGAGCCCATAAATTTCTGCAGCTAATTCAGGTGCTATCACAGCTGTGGTGTTATCTAATTTACCGCTTGCTAAATCTTTGGCTGCCTTGGCTGTATCTTGATATTCTAATAACTCTCTACCGGACCAATTCTCTTGTAAATAATCTTTGCATTGTTTCAATGCCTGAGGATGAGATGCAATCTGCTCAATCTGATCAGCATTAATATTTTTATCTATCAGCAAACATTGCAATACATTCATTTCGAACATTTCTTCAATCTGAAACAAAAACTCTCCCATAGCTTGCAACGTCATGTTCACAAAACCTCCTGTTGAATTATATATTGGAATAATAATTTTATCTGCTTCTTTATTAGATAAAGCACTAAATGCACCAGCGCTATCACCACAAAAGATAATATCAATATCACTTAAACTGTGAGCTGTAGCATAAAGCTGCGCTGCTTGATGTGAAAAACTACCCTTTTCTCCGGATACTGCTATTTTCATCATTATAATTTACTTAGCAACATTTAATTGATAATCTTCACCTACCAATTCAGGCGTCTCGTCTCTTTGAGTTTCAGTCACGCCTTTACGGTACTTCATATAAGCTAAATTTGTAGCGACCACATTTGCAAATGGTTGTAGTTTTTGTTGATAAATTCTCTCAACTTCATTCTGCATTTCATCCAATTTAATTTGTATTAGAGATCTATCTTCAATTGATAAATTACTTTCTACTAACTTATTCAATTCAACAATAGCTCGATCCAAAACGCTAAATAGATTTTCCATTTCTATAATGAACTCTCTCATTGGCATGTGCAATTCTTGCAAAAAGATAGAATCAGCCTCGTTTAGTGTTGGTAATATATCAGATATAATTTGCATACGATCCTGAAAGTACATTTTAACTTTCTGTATCGTTTCTAGTGATTGTCTATTTTTTTCTAATCTCTCTTCGCTGGTGGAATTAAACAACTCAGTCGTAATAGCTCCAACTCTACCTTTCATTCTAAAATCCAATGCTTGGAGTGTTTTTATATCTCCTTCATTTAATTTCACATCATCCAACTTTATCCCAGATTCATAAAGATAATCCTCATCAACATCGCCTTCTCTTAAATTTTCTTTATCATCAGTACTATCAATATATGCACGATATCCTTCGTACGCTAACGCGTGACGAACATTTCTACCGACTTTGTGGAGCTCATTTCGATACAATGTAGCTATTTTATTACTCAATTTTTTTAATTGCTGTAATGCAATATCTTCTGGTAATCCAGTCATCTCGACCTGGTTCTTTATCTTACCCATTAAATTCTCAGCTGCCGATAATAAATCTGCGTACTGCAGCATCGCTGCGTATGATTTTTCAATTATTAACGCCATCGCTCGAACTTCTGGAAACTCTGATCGTTGCATTCTACTCTTGAACATCTCTAAATATCCAAATCGTTCCTCAAATTCCATTCTAGTTTCACCAAAAATCTCCAATAATTTATTACAAGATTCCAAATCAGGTTCATTTATATATTCAACGAAACCAGATAGACTTTGCTCCATGGCCATATGTTTAGCACCAAGCTTTATATCTATCGCATTCATCAATTCTCTATCAAATCTATGATCCTCACTAGCAAAAGTAGTTGCCAGCTCTGCCACCTTATTTTTTTTCTCTGCTTCACTCAAGCCCTCTTCAACATCATTCTCAAGATCACCATAACGAGCTGCTCGATCTAAAACAGCAGCATGCTCAACAGAAATACCTAAGTCATCTTCTTCAGCTGGTGGAACATCAGAATCTATTTTTCTTGCTACACTCCCTGGCTTAAATGGATCTGCCATATAAATATAAGTTCATTAAAAATAGTTATTTAGAACGAACAATCTTATTACGTAAATAAAAATCTATCAATACTAAATTAACCATTGCCTCACAAACTGGAACTGCTCGAGGCAGTAAACATGGATCGTGACGACCATTTATTTTTATTGAAGAAGTAGGCTTAACTGCTACCCTCATTGTTATGTCTTTACCATCAGAAATTCCACCATACATACCAACTTCAATATCATTATGCTCTGAACCATACATTGCAACTACATCAAAACCCGCACCATACTCAAATCCAACAACTGCTGGAATACTTAATAAGCCTTTCGCTAAATCTGCTTTTAATTTATCAAACACAGGCTCACCCAGACCAACCGGACAATTTTTAATTACTATCTCAATAATTCCACCCACGGAATCTTTAGCTCTCATAGCCTGCTTTATTAATGTCACCATCTCAGCTGCTACTTTATTATCTGCTGCTCTAACTGGATTCTGCTCTATCTGATTAAACTTTGGTATTGCTACTACCAAATCTTGAATCTGTTTAGTATAAGCAATTACTTTGGTTTTCTTCGGTAATATTTTTTTTGCCACTGCACCTGCAGCTACTCGCACAGCAGTCTCACGTGCACTTGCTCTACCACCTCCACGATGATCACGAAAACCATACTTCAAATCATACACCTCATCTGCGTGTCCTTTTCGATAACTCGTTTTTAATTTGGCATAATCCTGAGATCGCTGATCCTGATTCTTAATCGCTAAACTAATTGGCGTACCAGTAGTTTTTCCTTCAAAAACTCCAGATAAAATTTTTATCTTATCAAGTTCTTTGCGCGGTGTTGTAATAATACTTTGCCCTGGCCTGCGCCTATCCAAATCTACCTGAATATCATCTATGGATAGTGAGATTCCAGCTGGACATCCATCAATTACACCACCAATAGCATGACCATGAGATTCTCCCCATGTTGTTACTCGAAATAATTGTCCAAATGTATTACCTGCCATACCCAGTTTTTGCTTTCTTATGTTTTTTTAATGCTGTCATAATTTTCTCTACTGGCATTTTTTTTCCAGTCCAATATTTAAATTGCGGTTCACCCTGATACAATAACATGGGCAAGCCATCCATGACAACTCGCGCTTTTTTCTCAGCATGACGTACTAACTCTGTAATTGTTCCATAATTACAATCCATTACAACTTTACTATACAAAGAATCTTCTGGAACTAAAACTGTATCGTAAACCGGTGTTGCATTAACTAAAACATCAAAATCATCTTCATCAGTTGGCATATCCCTCCGAGATAATACTGTTACCTTAGTTGCACCATTTTTTTCAGCTGCATATGCCACAGCTGCTGACGCACCGCCAGCCCCAAGAATTAATATTTTTTTATCTTTTAATTCTCCATGCAAAGCTTTTTCTGCACCTACCCAATCTGTATTATATCCAATCAACTTATCATCAGAATCTCGGACCACTGTATTTACTGCACCAATTTTTACCGAATCTGCATCTGCGTGGTCAACCATCTTTAATGCGTTAGTTTTAAAAGGCTGTGTTACTGATGCTCCAGGAAGCTTAAAAAAATTGAATACCTCTTTAAATGTAGAAAACTTTGACGTATCCCACAACTGATAAATATGTGGCAAATCATAATGCTGAAAAGAGTTATTATACATCAAAGGACTTAAGCTATATTTAATAGCATCACCGACTAGCCCAAAAATCTTTCTCTCCTTTAATTGTTCTACGGTAAGTTGTCCTGGTGCTGCACTAACATTTTCCAACGTTTGCTTATCTGTTGCACTTAACCGCGCGTATGTTAGTAATCCCCTGTTATATATTCTGGTCATCATACCTAAATCTCCCATGCCAACTGCAATCACTTTCTTACCTAGTTTCTTTTGTAATCGCGCAATCACACTAATATCATCAAACTCCTCTATCATAGTAGCGACTTTGATAACATCTGGATTTAACTTTTGTAATTGTACTAATCGTTTTTGAATTCTTTCCCAAGATGGAGTTTCCTTGTAATCATGAAAAGATACAATTAGCTTTACACGTTTTGATCTCTCTTTATGAAATTCCTTAATCAAACCAGTTAAGCGATAATCAATATCAACATATTTAACTTTTGGTGAATCAATATAATCCAGCCAAACAGTGCGTGGAGATTTGATAGTTAAAATAACCGGTTTCTCACATTTTGCAATTAAACCGGCTATGTTTGATTCAGGATATAAATCAGTTCGGATTTCAATAAGATCCGCCTTAGTGCTATTAGCACGCTTGAGGTGTCTTGGATTAGCGAGGGTTACGGCTATCATATATTTTATCAGCTACCTGATAATATTTATATTTGCGTTTTTTCCAAATATCACCTAATTCATCTTGTGTATCAGATAATAATGCTGGGCGAGACTTACTTGTTTTCTTGTCATTCTGCACCCTGCGTCTTAATTCTGAGACTGGCGCATACATTAAAACTATATAGTAGTGTTTAAGATTAACATAATTATGCTGATTCATCAATGTACCGCCCCCTGTCGCTATAACAGCATTTTCAATATCTATGAACCGTTTCGTAATTTTAATTTCAACATTTCTGAACTTTTTCCAACCATAGTTTTTAACATATTGCGAAATACTCATGCTAATTTCTTTTTCAATCTCTTCATCAAGATCTATAAAACTTGCACCATACTTTTTTGCCCAATTTTTTCCAATTGTACTTTTACCAGAACCCCTCATGCCAGTTAACAAGATGGTTTGTTTCTTACTGGCTTGCTGGCATTTCTGAATATCTTGCCAAAAAGCTGGATAGCTTTTTTTTACACATTCCGATTTATCAATCGACATATTAGAAAAACGCAAACCTAGAATAGCAAAAGCCATTGCAAACCGATGATCATCTTCTGTTGTTATCCGCTTCCCATTTATTTTACCAACATCCCCTGTGATTTTTAAATTCGTGCCATTAGTACTTGCTCTAATTCCAACTTTTCGTAAATTAGAAATTAACAACTTTAGCCTATTAGTTTCTTTAGCTTTTAAGTGAGAAATATTTTTTATCTCAGTTACACCTGTTGCGCATGCTGCGACCATTGCTAAACTCATAACTGCATCCGGCATATCTTTCATATTTTGAGAAACTGCCCACAATTCTTCCGAGCCAGTAACTGTAGTTCCTTTAACCTGGCAACCCATCTTTTTTAAAATCTGCAAATAACCAAAATCTGCTTGCTTATTATCATGTAAATTATCCACTGTAATTGAGCTACCTGTAATCGCTGCAAGTGTCCACCAGTAAGTTGCACTACTTGCATCTGCTGGCACTTCATATTTTGTAAATTGATAAACTTGGGGCTTAATAAAAAATTTCTTAAAATCTTCATGCCTAATGCTCACACCAAATTGCTTCATTACCGCAATAGTCATTTCTACATATGGCTTCGATACCAATGTTCCGCGTACATTAATAGTTAATGGCTTCTTTAAAGTTGGTGCCATCATTAATATGGCCGATAAATATTGACTACTTATCTTTCCTGGAATATCTATTGTTTCTGATGTTTGTTCGCGAGATATAATTTTTACTGGTGGACATCCAGTTTTCGATTCAAAATCAAATCCTAACTGATACAATGCTTTTAACAAATCATCTAGTGGTCTTTGCTGCATATGTTTGTCACCAGTTATGCTTGTTCCCACTGGAACTAGTGGAGTTAAAAATCTAGTCGCTGTTCCTGCATTGCCTAAAAATAATGCTCGACTTGGTTTTTTGAACTTGCCAGCAATTCCTTTAACTAATAAATAATCAGCATGTTGCTTGATAGTTACGCCAAGAGATTGCAATGCCTTAATAAGATAAACTGTATCCTCGCAATAATTTGGATTCGTAAGTTTTGTCTGTCCACTAGCAAGAGCTGCACAAATTAATGCTCGGTTCATTAGAGATTTAGAACCAGGAACCGAAATTGAATATTTAATCGGTTTTGCTAATACAGCAATCTTTTTAGCGCTCATAATAGTTCGAGATAAACTTCTCTAATTTTTCTGAACTAAATGCAGAATTGATTTTTACATCACCAATCGATTGAGGTAAAACTAAATTAATCTTATTATCTTTATTTTTTTTATCAGACATCATCACGCCAACCATAGATTTTGCAGTATATGGTTTTTCTAAATGGCTTGATAAACCAAATTCATATAATAACTTAGTTATTCTTAATACATCTTTCGATTCAGAAAATTCAGCAGCGTAAATCATTCCCATCGCAACTGCTTCACCATGTGGTATTGCATATTCACTTAATTTTTCAATTGCATGACCAAAGGTGTGTCCCAGATTTAGCAACATCCTTACATTGCCCTCTTTCTCGTCCTGCTCGACAATATCAGATTTAATTTTCACATTTTTTGCAATCATCGTAGACAAAGTTTCTACATCACGCTGTTTTATCTTATCCTGATTATTTTCTAGCCAATTAAAAAACTTACCATCAATAACTCCATGTTTAATAACTTCTGCCATACCATGACTAAACTCTAGTTGCGGAAGCTTAACTAAAAATGTCGGATCAATCAGTACAGCTTCGGGCTGATAAAAAGATCCAATTAAATTTTTTCCGGCATTTAAATCTACACCTGTTTTACCACCAACACTCGCATCCACCATTGCTAGCAAAGATGTTGGAACTTGATAAAACGGAATCCCTCTCATATATATAGATGCTACAAATCCTGCAATATCACCAACTATACCGCCACCAAACGCAATAATACTAGAACTACGATTTGCTCCCAACTTTACTAATTTTTCACACAGTTCTTCAACTGTAGTTAAATTTTTAGAATGTTCACCAGCAGAAAAACTAATCCATTGATGATTTGGTAATTCATTTTTAAATTTTATCCGCAAACTATCATCACTGATAACAAATGCATTTTTTGGAAACTTAAATTTCTTCACAATACCTTGCTCAATAATAACTGGATATTTTTTTGATAAAGTTTTTACAAAGCTGCGCATAATGTTTGAATTTGGTCTTTTAACTCTGGTAAAGATAAATTTAGTAGAGCACTTCCTACAACTACCACATCAGCACTATCACGCAAATCCCGAATATGCTGTGGTTGCGAAATGCCAAAACCAACTGCTAAAGGTACTGTAACATATTTTCGTACCTTCTGCAGATATGAAACAATCTCATCTGACATCTTAGAATCAGTACCCGTCACACCAAAACGAGCCACGCAATAAATATATGAATGAGCTAATTTGTTAATTTCTTTAAGTCTCTCCACTGGTGTTATTAGTGACACTAACTGAATCACTGGAATACCAGCCAGACTAGCTAATTCAAAAAAATGTTCATATGGTTCTTCATCAATTGGTAAGTCTGGAAAAGTAAATGCCTGAATTCCTGCCCTCCTACTATCCTTAATAAATTTCTCGATGCCATAATTAAAAACTGTATTATAATAACCAACCCATTGCAAAGGTATTTCAACTTGGCTGGATAATTCTGTAGCAAGATCCATACATTGCTTAATTGTAACCCCATTTTTCACAGCAGTCTGATTCGCCACGGTAATAATTGGTCCGTCCGCTAAAGGATCAGAAAACGGAAGTTGTAACTCAATAATATCAACGCCAGCTTGTACCATCAATAAAACTCTCTGCCTAGTATCTTCTAAGCTTGGATAACCCATTACTACATGAGTCATAAGTGCCATGCGATTTTCCTGCTTGGCTAACTTAATTTGTTCAGTTATTGATCTTGGCATTCAATTTTTCGTTAACAATAAATAAATCTTTATCCCCTCTTCCAGAAATGTTCACCACAATATTCTTATCAGATGATAACTCTGGTGCAAGTTTAAGCGCATGCGCCACAGCATGTGCGGATTCCAAAGCTGGAATAATTCCTTCACTACGACTGAGTTTTGTAAAAGCTGCTCTAGCTTCTTCATCTGAGACCGACGTATATTCTACTCTGCCTACACTATGTAAATAAGCATGCTCCGGACCAATGCCTGCATAATCTAATCCAGCAGAAATACTATGGGTTGATTCCACATTACCTTGATCATCTTGTAAAAAGTAAGATTTATACCCATCAATCACTCCTACTTTAGAATTATTAGCCAATCTAGTTGCATGCTCACCAGGTTTAGTGACATCTCTACCGCCAGCCTCTACACCAATCATGTGTACCTCAGGATCATCCAAAAATGCATTGAATAATCCAATTGCATTACTACCTCCACCCACGCAGGCTACTAAATAATCTGGCTTTTTATTTTCTCCAATGTATTCCTGAATTTGTTCTGATACTTCTATACCGATGATACTCTGAAAATCTCGCACCATCATTGGATAAGGATGTGGACCTAACGCGGATCCTAATAAATAGTAACTCTCTGCTGGATCTCCAATCCAATCTTGTAATGCGCTAGTTACTGCATCCTTCAATGTTTTAGTTCCATGCTCTACAATCTTCACCTCTGCACCTAACTGTTGCATCCAAAAAACGTTTGGTGCTTGCCGTTTAGCATCAACTGCTCCCATATGAACCGTGCATGAAAAACCAAACTTGGCAGCTACCGTAGCTGCAGCTATGCCATGCTGACCAGCACCAGTTTCTGCAATGATTCGTTTCTTTCCCATGCGTTTTGCAAGTAATGCTTGTCCGACGCAATGATTAATCTTATGTGCTCCCGTATGCGCCTGACCTTCATTTTTTAAATAGATTCTAGCACCGCCTAACTCATCCGAAAGATTATTTGCATAATGTAATGGCGTAGGACGACCCACAAAATTCTTAAAAACTTTTTTTATATCTGCTAAAAAACTTTCATCTTGAATAGCTTTTTTATAAGCTTGTTCTAATTCAATCAAAACCGGCATTAATAATTCCGGCACATATCGTCCACCAAACTCCCCAAAATGGCCATTCTCATCTGGCTCATATTGAGTTTTAAAAAAAAGTTCTTTGCTCATATTGATAATTTATATTAACACAGCCTCAAAAAAAGCTTCTAACTTTGCACGATCCTTTTTTCCGGGCATCGCTTCTACTCCAGAACTTACATCAACTATAGCTGGCCTATAATCTGCTACTAACATTCTAACATTGTCCGGCGCCAAACCGCCAGCTAGCACTAACTGTTTAGAAAATTTAATCTGCTGTAAAATATCATGATCGATCCTCTTACCAGACCCTTTACCAGCATCAACTACAATCGCATCCACATCATCAATGTATTTTTCGATTAAAGAAACATCTGATGTATGATGAATCTCAACTGCCTTCCATTTCTCTACATTACCTATTGCCCTAACCTCCTCTATGGATTCATCGCCATGCAACTGCACTACATCAAGATCCAATTGTTTTTGCATTCTAGTTATAGTATCTACCGTCGCATCTACAAATACGCCTACATGCTTAATATCTGGATATAACAAGCTAACACTTTTTATTATTTTACTCGCATCACTAATAGAAATAAATCTTGAACTATTTGGATAATTTAAAATATATCCAAGATAATTAGCTCCACATTGAACAGCTAAAAAAGCATCAGCCTCATTAGTTATTCCACACACCTTTACTTTACACTGTTGTTTAGCAACAAACTGTTTATTGTCATCAATGCCTAACAGTTCGTGCAACTTACCTTGAGGATCATCAGATTTTATTAATGTTGTTCCAATTAACGCAGCACTGACTCCTAAATCTTTTAAGTGATCGATATCTTGCTTAGTAGTAATTCCAGATTCAGCAACTATCGTAATATTATCAGGAATCTTTTTTATTAATTTATTTATCCTCCTCAAATCAACTTCCATAGTTGATAAATCACGTGCATTCACGCCAATTAAACGTGGCTTGCATGCTAATACTTTTTCAAGATCTTGTTCATCATGAATCTCAAATAAAACATCCAACTTTAATTCTTTTGCTAACTGAGAAAACTCTAGCAACTGCTCAGCGGACAGTATATTAGCAATCAGTAATATTGCATCAGCTTGTTGTACCTTACTTTCATATATTTGATACGGATCGATAATAAAATCCTTGCGCAACACTGGTACATCAACCATAGATTTTACATACGATAATCTAGAAAGATTTCCAAGAAAAAAGTCTTGCTCTGTTAAAACTGATATAGCTGTTGCACCACCAGATATATAGCTGGCAATAATTTTCTCTAAATTCGGTTGCTCAATCAATACCCCTCCACTTGGCGAAGCAGTTTTGTATTCAGCAATAACGTTTACTTTGTCCTTACCTGTAAGTGCATCAACTAAACTATGTTTTGAATCCGCTACAACTGCTAGCGCTTTTTTTAATTCTACTAAGGGTTGTTGCTTTTTCGTTGCTTCTAAACGTTGACGTTTTTTTATTAAAATATCTTCCAGAGTAATCATAACTTTTGCAGATAATTATCAAACTCCCCACTGTTTAAAAACTCTTCAACTTTTTCTATCCCCTGTTGATATGAAGAAACGTCATCAGCAGTATACAATGCTAAGCCAGCATTAAGGATTACTGCTTCTTTTACAGCTGCATGCACATTACCGATTGCTAAGTTTTTAATTAACTGTGCATTTTCTTCAGGCTCTCCACCAGCTATGTCGGCTAAAGAAAATATTTGACGCGGTTGCACTGTAAATTCTTCCATATGACCTAGTTTAAAATCTAGCACGCTAGTTGGCGTAGCAATGCTAGCCTCATCCATGCCGTCTTCACTAAAAATTACTAATACATGTTCTGCTCCCAAAGCCATTAATGCATTGCCAATACTCTTTGCTTTTTCTGGATTTGAAACACCTACAATTTGTCTTGTTACACCGGCTGGATTAGCCAAGGGTCCTAAGAAATTAAATATCGTCCTAATGCCCAATTCTTTTCTTACAGATGCAACGTGTTTCATTGCAGGATGATAGGTACGAGCAAAAAGGAAGACAAAATTATGTTCATTAAAATATTCTTTTGCATCACCACCAGATAATTCAATTGGCACACCTAAAGCTTCCAGCACATCCGCACTTCCACTCTTAGAACTAGCCGCTCTATTACCATGCTTTGCCACTTTAACTCCCAACGCCGCACAAATTAATGCAACGGTTGTAGAAATATTAAAAGTACTCAAACCATCACCACCCGTACCACAAGTATCAAGCAAATCATTTCCTAAATCAATCTTCACCATTTGTGATCTCATACCACGTAACATACCAATTATTTCAGATTCACTCTCGCCTCGTTTAGCCATACCAGAAAGTAACGCAGCTACTTCAGATTCATCTGCATTTCCTGTCATGATTAAATTTAAAGCCTGCTCCGCTTGATCTTCAGAAAGTGTATCACCATCCTCAATGATTTGAAGATACTGCTTCATAATTGAGCAATTAAATTCTGTATCATTTTTAATCCAACTTGCTGTTTGAAAGACAAAACAGATTCTGGATGAAACTGCACCCCTTCAATTGGTAAAGTATTATGACGCATTGCCATTACCACTTCATCCTTCCCATCCTTTGTGCTAGCAGAAATTTCAAAGTCATCTGGCATTAAATCAACAGCCAAAGAATGATATCTGCCAACTTCTGCAGGATTTGTAATGCCTGCAAAAATACTTTTGCCATCATGCTCGATTAAAGAAGATTTACCATGCTTCGGTTGATCTAGTAATCGCAAGCTTCCACCAAACGCTTCTGTAATTGCTTGCATACCTAAACACACACCAAAGATTGGCACCTGTTCTGAAAAATGTTTTATATAATCAATTAATTTTCCAGCTTGTTGTGGGTTACCAGGACCCGGAGATAGTACAATTAAATCTGGTTGCAGATCTTCAATAATATTAAAGTCCACAGTGTTTCTATAAACCATCACATTCACATCACATTGTTTAAGATAATCAACTAAATTAAAAGTGAATGAATCAAAATTGTCGATAACTACTACTTGTTTCATATCCTATGGTGTTAATACTGATAAAAGAGCAGATGCCTTATTAGTTGTTTCATCGAATTCTGCCGTGGGCTGTGAATCCAACAATAATGTTGCACCAACTTGAGTAGATACAGAGCCATCCTCAATTACTGCAGATCTGATAATTATACCTGTATTCAGTTCATTGTTAAAAGTTATATAGCCAACATTACCACCATAATAGCCTCTCCGTTCGATTTCCATTTCTTCAATTAATTCCATTGCTCGAATTTTCGGCGCGCCAGTTAAAGTACCAGCATTCAAACAAGCAATGAAAGCATCAAAAGCAGAAAAATTTTCTACATCAAGATTTCCTTCAACATGTGCGATAGTGTGCATCACTTTTGAATATTTTTCTACATACCGATAATCCTTTACCGCAATGCCCGGCTCACAAACTCTAGATACATCATTCCTTGCTAAATCAATTAACATATCAAGTTCACTTTTTTCTTTCTGACTATTCAATAAATCTAGCATATTTTCATAATCTTCAATTGGATCATTACTCCTAATAGCAGTGCCAGATATTGGTCTTGTCATCACTATGTTATCTTCAACGCGTACAAACATTTCTGGCGAAGCACCTAATAAAGTTCTTAGCTGTTTAGATTCAGCAATCGGAAAGCGATAATAAAACATATAAGGAGACGGATTAATTTCACAATATTGCGTATATAAATCTATTGTAGAACCCGTGCATGAACCAGAAAATTTTCTGGATATAACTATTTCAAAAATATCACCTTTTTTCATATAATTTTTTGCCTTCAATACACTTTCTTCATACTCACTTCTTTGACATGAAGATTCTAATCCTGTAACTGAGAAAGGTTGCGATAATTCATTTGTCCGAGGTAACCCTGTTAATCTAGAACTTAAACTAACTTGAGAAAAATTATAATAACGTATTTCTGCCGTCTGCTTAAGATGATCAAATACATATAATACATCTGGTAAAAACAAATGAAAATCAGGAATTGCACCTTCTGCATGAACATTTGGAATATCCTCAAATTGCCTCACAAAATCATAACTAAATGCACCGTATAATCCTAAATAAGGATCATCTATAGCAAAGATTTTTAATAACGCACGAATTACTGATGAAATATTTGTTTGTTGCTGTCGCTTAGATTCATCCAACATCTCCATAGCACGCTTTACTGTTCCACGACACTCCGATTCAGTTTTAGTGAACGTTGAACAAAAAGCGAAGGTCTCTTCAGTAATGTAACTCAACAAAACTTTACCATAATCATTTAAAGCCCTGATATAAAAATCTTCACCACTACCAACCACTTCCAAAGGAGGATCAATGCTAAAAATGCTTAAGCGTCCATAAATTGGAGCAATATCAACAGACTCCAGCAAAAAACCCGGTACATCTTCAGCAAACTGCTTAAAATAGCTTAATGCAGTATCATATTTTATTGATTCTACATCCCGGGTATAAAACATAGTTATACTTCCCTACCAACGGCTGTAGCGATTAATTTTATTTCATCCATCAATTCAGCGAAATGTTCGAATGTTAATGCCTGATCCGGATCTACTAACGACTGAGAAGGATTAGGATGTACATCCAATAACAAACCATCAGCTCCAGCAGCAATTGCCGCTCTTGCTAACGCAGAAACATAATCACGCTTACCCGCAGCATGTGAAGGATCAACTATCACTGGTAAATGCGTCATTTGTTTTAATACAGGAATCGCAGAAATATCTAATGTATTTCTAGTTGCAGTTTCGTATGTTCTAATACCTCGTTCGCAAAGAATTACATTTGGATTTCCACTAGATAAAACATATTCTGCAGACATTAGGAATTCATCAAGTGTTGCAGCCATTCCCCGCTTCAACAATACCGGCTTTTTTGAATTACCAACTTCACGCAGTAATTCAAAATTCTGCATATTTCTAGTACCAACTTGTAAAATATCTGCATGTTTTGCAACTAGCTCCACATGTCTAGTGTCTAAAACTTCTGTAACAATTGGTAATCCACTTTTTTCTTTAGCTTGTTGCAAAATTTCTAATCCTTCTGCACCTAAACCTTGAAAAGAGTATGGGGATGATCGTGGCTTATATGCACCACCCCGCTGAATATTTGCACCAACTTTTTTAACTGCAGCTGCAGTTGCTAAAGATGTTTCAATTGTTTCTACTGCACAGTTTCCTGCCATAATTGCTAAACGTTTTCCGCCAACTGTAACGCCTGGTGCAATTACAATTGCTGATTTCTCAGATGAATGTTCCTTTGAAGCAAGTTTAAATGGAGCTAGCACCGGCATAACTTTTTCTACACCCTCTAAAGAATTCAGTACATGTTCATCCACTATCCGTTCATCACCAATTACTGCAATTACATTACGCTCTGTGCCTTCTAATAGTACGGGTTCTAAATCCATCTCCTTAATACGCTCCATGACATCTAGTGCCATTTGTTTTGGAGTTTGTTGTTTCATAACTATAATCATATTTTTCTTGAATTATTTATTGATAAGGTTTTTAATAAAAAAACCTTCCGGTTGCTCCGGAAGGTTGCTATTTCTATCTAATGTCTTTTTTTATGACACGTCAAATGCACACACCTTCCGGAGCTGTATATAGCTAAAGTAAAACCAGAAATTTTTATTTAAATGTATCATATAGAAAGAGTATAAATTCGTATTGTTTTTTTGTCAAATTATCTTTCGTCTTCGCCGTATATGTAATCAAAGTCAACCTTTCTATAATCGAACAATTCATCATCTTTGAAAAATCTAGCTACTTCAGCTTCGGCATTCTCAGCAGAGTCTGATGCATGCACAATATTATATTGTACACTCATAGCAAAATCACCACGAATACTTCCAGCATCCGCTTCCCTACCCTTAGTTGGCCCAACAATCAATCTAATTGCATCAATTGCTTCATAGCCTTCAACAGCCATAACTACAACTGGGGATGATTGCATATATTTTTTTAATCCTTCAAAAAAAGGTTTATCTACATGATGTTCGTAATGACTTTCAATCATTACATCATCAATAGCCATCATTTTCATGCCGGCAATTTTTAATCCTTTACGCTCGAAGCGACTAACAATTTCTCCAAGCAAATTTCTCTGTAAAGCATCAGGCTTTACAATTATAAGTGATTTCTGAACCATAATATTATTCCTTTAAAAAAGTTTTAACTTTATCTACTATTTCCTGTGGTGTGTGATTAGCTTTAATGAAGTAATCATCAGCACCTAGTTCATTGCCTTTTCTAACGTCCTCTTCTTGGCCTAAATTTGTTAACAATATAATTGGAGTTTTTTCTAACGCAGGAGTTTTTCTAATTTTCTTCAATGCAACAAAACCATCCATTTTTGGCATAATTACATCTAGTAGAATTAAGTCAGGATTTTCAGAGATCGCCATCTTTACACCATCTGCTCCATTATATGCTGATAATACTTCATATCCATGTTTCTTGAATTTCTGCGTATACATGTTATGTAGCATCTCATCATCCTCGACCAACAATATTTTTTTTGCCATATTCGTGTATTATCTGAAATATTTATTAAATAGATATTTATTATACTACAATATCATACTTTATACAAGACAAATCTCATTAAATTTCAACTTTTACAGCTCTTCTATCACCTTCCCTAACTGTAATACGGAAGATTCAGACCATTGAGGACCTAAAATCTGCACAGAAACAGGCAAATTATCAACTTCACCGCATGGGATTGCTAATCCAGGAATTCCCGCCAATGATGCTGGTGCGGTATAAATATCAGCCAAATACATCTTAATCGGATCATCCATATTCTCACCAATTTTAAAGGCTGTAGTTGGTGTTGTTGGTGTAATAATCAGATCAACATCCTTAAAGGCTGTAGTAAAATCATTCCTGATCAAAGTTCTAACCTTCATGGCCTTTAAATAATAAGCATCATAATAACCAGCTGATAACGCATATGTACCTAACATAATTCTACGTTTTACTTCATCACCAAAACCGGCCGATCTTGATTGTTTATAAACTTCCATTAATTCACTAGCATTTTCTGCACGATATCCAAATTTTATACCATCATATCTAGCCATATTAGAACTCACCTCACTAGGAGTAATTATATAATATGCTGGCACAGCATATTTTGTATGTGGCAAAGAAATCTCCTTAAATTTAATCCCCTGCTTCTTTAGCTCAGCGATTACGTTTTCAACCTTCTGTTGAACCCCAATATCGAGCCCTTCTAATTCAAAATACTCCTTAGGTATACCAATTGTAATATTTTTCTTTAACTTTCCTAACGCTTTTGTATATTCCTCTACTGGTTTATCTAACGTTGTACCATCAAGCACATCGATCCCAGCTATCTGCTCTAAAATAATTGCCAAATCTTCAACCGTCTTAGCAATTGGACCAACAGTATCTAAAGATGATGCCATAGCTATTGCTCCGTATCTAGACACACGACCATACGTAACTCTTAATCCCGCAACACCACTAAACGCAGCTGGTTGTCTGATGGATCCACCTGTATCTGTACCTAATGCAAACACAGCCATATCTGTTGCTACTGCTGCTACGGGTCCTCCAGATGATCCACCGGCTACTCGTGATAAATCATACGGATTCTTTGTTGGACCAAAACATGAAGTTTCAGTTGATGCTCCCATTGCAAATTCATCTGTATTTGTTTTTCCAAGCATAACTGCACCATTCAATCGCTCCACTGCAGTAGCTGTATAAGGAGGAATGTAACCTTTTAATATATTTGATCCGGCCGTTGTTTCTACACCTTTCACACAAAATAAATCTTTTAAAGTATATGGTATGCCAGTTAGAATGTTTGCATCACCATCTGCAATCATCATATCTGCATGTTTAGCCTGCTTTAATGCGAATTCTTCTTCAACAGAAATAAAAGAATTCAACTCAGAATTCTTCTTTTTAATAGTTGCTAAATAATCCTGCGTTAACTCTACAGCAGAAACTTTTTTTTGATCCAATTTTTTTCGTAATTCTAAAATCATGCTACTTTTCTTCATCTTCGTTAACATTAAAAACACCCTGTACTTTTAAGTGATCCTCTGCTGTCTCTATTGCAGACTTCAACATTTCCTCTCTAGTATTTTCATGATTTACTTCATCCTTCCGCCATACATTAACTAAGCCAGTAACTTGGCTAGTGGGTTCAATACCATCTGTGTTTAATTCATTGAGCTGATCAACAAATTCCAAAATAGTTGATAATTCTTTACTATATTTATCAACTTCCTCTGCGGTTAATGCGATTCTAGCTAAATCTGCAATTTTTTTTACCTCGGCTTTTGATAATTCCATACAGCGTAGTATAGCATAAACAACTATTTTTTTAGAAAATCTTTAAATTCTTGCTCGGAAATGACTTTCACACCCAATTTCATTGCTTTATCAAATTTTGAACCAGCTTTTTCACCAGCTACAACATAATTTGTAGTCTTACTAACACTCGATGAAACCTTGCCACCCCTCATCCTAATCTGATCTTTAGCTTCATCCCGTGAAAACTCACTCAGCGCCCCAGTTAATACGAACGATTTACCTTTAAAAATATCACTCTGTTTATAACCAGATTTCTGCGGATCAATGATTGATATTTCTACTAATAACTTATCCAATAATTTAACTTGTTTAACATCTCTAAAGTATGAATAGATACTCTGAGCAACAATATCTCCCACATCAGGAAGTACTTCTAAATCAGATAGCTCTGCTGACCTTATTTTTTCTAGAGAACCGAAAATATCAGAAATTGTAATAGCTGTTTCTTCACCGACGTGTCTTATTCCGAGTGCATATATTAATCGATGCAAAAGTATATTTGATGCTGCTTTAATTTCTTTTACTAAATTAGTTGCAGATTTTTCCGCAAATCTCTCTAGTGATTCAAAATCCCCTTCAGTTAATTTAAAAATATCCGCAAATCCTGAAATAAAACCCTCATCAACCAACTGATCAATTATTTTAGGACCCAATCCCTTAATATCTAAGCCTTTCTTTGATACAAAATGATATAAGCGCTCTTTCTCTTGAGCAAAACATCCAGCATTAGTACAGTAGTGTGCTACTTCTTCAGGTTTTCGTTTCACTTCAGAATCACATGCTGGGCAGATAGTTGGAAATATATATGCCTTAGATTTTTTTGGTCGGAGATTAACCAGTGTTTGGACAATGTCAGGAATAATATCTCCAGCTTTATGAACAACAACCGTATCCCCTACACGCACATCCAATCGCTTTATTTCATCTTCATTATGCAATGTTGCACGCGATACAACCGAGCCAGCAATCTGAACCGGAGCTAAATGAGCAACCGGAGTAAGTGCACCAGTTCTACCAACTTGTACCTGAATATCCTCTACAATTGTTGTGGCTTGTTCTGCTGGAAATTTATATGCCACAGCACCACGCGGAGCTTTTCCAGCGACACCCAACTCGTTATAAACATCAAGCATATCTACAATAATTACAATCCCATCAATCCAGTATGGCAACTTATCACGACGTTTAATAATATTTTCGTAATACGGTTGTATCTCTTCTAAATTAGTATAAGTTTGATTATTTTCATTAGATGGAAATCCAAAATCCTCTAACCTTTGATGAACCTCAGAATGTAAATCTACACCCAAATCAGTAACGCAATCATAAGCCATAAAACTTAGCTTTCTTGCTGCTGGAATTTTTGGATCTAATTGTCTGATTGTTCCTGCAGCTGTATTTCTCGGATTTGCATACTTCCCTCCTTCTCTTTTGTTCAATGCGTCAAATTCTACTTTTGACATGTACACCTCACCTCTTACCTCTAATTGTTTTGGATAGTCACCCCGTAATTGCAAAGGAATAGATTCTATGGTTCTTAAATTTTCCGTTACATCTTCTCCTACTTTGCCATCCCCTCTCGTTGCTCCCTGAATAAATTGACCATCTTTGTAAATTAACGTTACTGCTAAACCATCCATTTTAACTTCTGCATAATACGTCAACTTCTTATCAGTTATTTTTTTTAACCTTTTTTTCCATTCCTGCAATTCTGTAAAATCAAATACGTCATTCAAAGAAAGCATAGATTGACTATGTTTAACTTTTGTAAAACCACTAATTGGCTTGCCAGCCACTCGTTGCGTTGGAGAATTAGCTGTAATCAAATCTGGATACTGTTGTTCAATTAAAAATAATTCATGTTTTAAAGAATCTAAAGCTGCTTCTGAAATTTCTTGATTATTTTTTACATGATACAGATAACGATGATAATCTATTTCTTCACGTAATTTTTTAATTCGTTCTCCTGCCGTTTCTTTGGATAATTTCTTCATATTTATACTAACATTTACTTACCAATGACTTGCTGAGAAAACAGAACATAATCAAAAAAATCTACAATAGGTACTCGCCAAAATGCTTTAGCTTGCATAGTTTGTTCTGTACTAGCAAACTTTCCAGTACTTTGAATATTAATAACGTTATTGGTTTCTACTGTTGTACCTGATATATCTTTCGGATTAATTATGATATCAGTTACATCACATTCTAATGCTTTAACTCTCATCTTGTATAAAAAGCCTGGATTTAATGCTAACGCATTATATTCACAATCATACCCAGCTCCAGGACCCGGACACTCAATTACATATTTATTTTGAAAATCATCTGGATTAGTAAAATCTTTCCATGCTAATGGTGACCATCCTGCAAAACTTACTTCAATCTTAGATGATCCAGCAACACAACTCTCATTCCAATTAAAATTCATCGTAATCGGGTTTGATGAATCTAAAGCTGCTAATTTTAAACTAGGTGAATATTCCTCAGTAAATAGATCCAATTGCACAACCTTATTCTCTGATATCGATGTTTCAATAACACTACTCACAGTATCTGCCGTAACTTGATAAGATGCATTATTATCCAAAGTATCAGTCAAGCTAGATATTGTATTCCCTACCTCAGCTGCTCCATATTTTTTAGATCGTCTAGCAGACTCTAAATAATACATAGATTTTTCTAAACCACTTTCAGCTGCATAATAACTATTCAATGCATGACTATAACTCGTTGATGATTTAATGCTATTTAAAACAATTAGCGTCATAGTTCCAATCATTAAAGACAATATCACTAACATTGAAAGTGCTATTATTAAAGTAGATCCAGATTGATCTTTCCTAACGTTCATAATATCTTGTTGTTGCTATTGTTTGCATTGTAATAGGTTTAATTGAATCATCATCAATATGATGTCCTGTGAGCGATATTATTACCATTGGCTGTGCATGTACATCATTAGTCAGATCATAAGGATCCTTCGTGGGATACACAAAGAAATTTAACTCATCAATAATTACATCATCACCTACTAAATATCTATCCATTACTCCGTCACCAATTGTTAAAGATTCTTGTAATCCCGTGCGCTTATGCGTACTTATATGAAAGAGACCAGGTGATTTATCATTCTTCAGAAAATATAACAATGGATATGGATTTGGCGGTACTCCAACAGGATATCTATCCCAATTTATAGCACCATGCCGAATAATAAAACTCATTTCATCCATTGCATACGTCATGTCTTGCTCTAGCTCCTTTTGCTTAGCTAAATTAAGCGGATCTCTAATAAAAATAAAAGTCAAATCCATTAATACTACAATAACTATTACAAATACAGCCGTTGAGATCATCATCTCAACTATTGTAAAACCAGATTGTTTTGAATGAATATTTTTCATATTAAAAAACTACATCAGAAAAATCATCCCCCTCTGGGTATTTCCAATTATATAATCTATCTTCGATTAATCTATCATGGACTAATCCTGCCCTACCCTTCCATTGCACCTGAACAATAACTTGAATACCCACCTCTAAATCATAGGCACAATTAGTTCCATCACTTGTTAATAAATATTCTAGGCCAGTAGTGGTATCAAAGCAAATTGGATAAAGTGATACCCAGCGCCTAAATCCAGTATCCACCCAGCCCGGCTGAGGAATTATGCTCTGGCGATAATAATTCATGACATCCTGGTAAACAATTGCACTATCATCATTAATAGAATTGTCAGTAAAATCAAATAATACTGCGGTCTCCGCTGAACCTTCAGGATTCCAAGCATAAATTCCATTATAATCATCCGCATCAGAACCACCGCGCAATCCATCATAATAATTTACTCCTAGTCCAGCTTCTCTCTTCAACCAATTGCTGTCTCGGATAAATCTTACAGCCTCAATAGTCTCTCTGCCAATTTGACCAGCAACAGCTTCTTCCAAGCTTGCTTCTGCAGACACTCTGGCATTTACCAATAACGAAATCAAACTAACAACTCCAACTACAATAACCGTGATTGCTAATAATGACTCCAATAACGTCTGACCTGATGTATTTTTAAATATATTAAATTTCATCTTCTAATTTTCAATATTGAGAGTATTTTTATCTATAACTATCTGATCAGTAATTGATACATCACTCCTATATCGAATTAATAAATATAAATCTCCAGCAAATTCGCCACCTTCAAAAGTAGCAGTTCGAGATAAATCGGTTAAGAATGCAATATCGCATTTTCCTAATGCAGTATAAGTTGTTACACCGTCGGTGCATTCATAGAAATCTACATTCTCGCTTAATGCACGCTTTATTAAAATTTCATCAGCAGGTGAAAATACATTATCTCCATCCAAATCAGCATACAAAAAATATGTACTATCAGGAGGCCCGTCCATCTTAAATCGCACTCCATAAGCCGGTGGCAAAATATCACCACAACAATGATGACCCGTTCTAGCATATGTTCTGGCTAATGTAATTGTAGATTTCAAACTATTACCGTCATCATGAACCGTGCCGTTCGGATTAGACTTGCCAATTTGTAAAGACGTGACAGTAAATAAAATTACCATAACGGCCATAACCGCAATCAGCTCTACTAAACTATAACCCGATGACTCCATATAAATACCAATTCATTATTTTATCTCCAAAAAGTATTGTAATAAATGTTGCGAAGGTTAAAAAAGTTCCAAATGGTAATTTATCCTTACGATTTTTTTTTCTAGTAATTACAAGTGGAACTGCTATGGCCGCACCAAATAAATAAGCTAAAAATAATGCAACTATTATATTTGGAAATCCTAACATTGCACCCATTAACAAGCCAAGTCTAATATCTCCGCCACCGATCCACCTGCCTTTAGAAAAAACATATTGCGCGAAAAATATTCCTCCACCCACAAGCATGCCTAAAAAAATATTCCACCAAGAAAATCCAAGAATTAAACTACCAATCACAGCAAGAACAATGCCAGGTAGTGTCAAAATATCAGGTATTAGATAGTATTTAAGATCATATATAAAGATGGCTAACAAAAAAAATACATACATCATATAAATTGCCATCTGAATTGGCTCACCATAAAACCATACTGCAATGATAACTAACAAAGTAGCACAACAAAATTCAACAATTGGATATTGAGCAGATATACCTTTCTTGCAATATCTACACTTTCCTAACAAAAAAAGATATGAAAAAACTGGAATTAAATCAAACCATGCTATCTGTTTTTGGCAAGAAACACAATGCGAACGCCCCGTTAGGGTTTCACCACTAAAAGTACGCAACACAAATACGTTTAGAAAACTACCAAATCCTAGCCCAAATAGAGCGGCCATTAATACTGCAAATAACACTGGTATTGTCATGCCTTTAGTATATCACAAGAATTAAAAAGAGCGCCCCATGAATACGCCCCTTTATAACATCAAATATTAATTACTCTGAAAGGCAATAAACACCTGCTAAACTACAATTTACAGTAGTAGGAGTTGCCACTGAAGAAGTTACTGGTGAAATTCCTAACCATGCACCTACTGCAGTATAGTTTGTATCATCATCACCACTCAGTGCAGGATGATTTACATCTTCTAATCTAGTACCAATCACATATTCATCTGCACTGTCATTTGTAGCGTATATATAAAATCTAGTGGCATCATTAGTTGGATCTGTAGGCATAGATGACATAATTGGTACTAAATTATTTGTATACTCTGTCCAATTGGCTGGATCAGGATATGAACCAACCGTAATCTCATTGAAATACAGCTCCGTTGCATTTTGTAGTTGTTTAATATCAGCTATACGTTTTGCATCACGTGATTTTTGTTGTGCAGATGTTAAAGACACAATTGCCAAAGTGGCAAGTAATCCAATAATCGCAATAACGATTAAAAGCTCGATTAGGGTAAAACCTTTACGCATAGCTTGCCTATAAAAAATTAAATACACTACGGTAAGTATATCATTATTAATGGAAATAAGAATAGCAAAATACTTACACTATTTAAACCAAAAAGAGCGCCCGTTAGAGCGCTCTTTGGATAATCAACTAGTGAGATTATTCAGATAAACAATATGCTCCAGCAAGACTACAGTTAACTGTTGCTGGTGTAGCAATGGAAGATGAAATTGGTGTAATAGCTAACCATGCACCTGCTGCAGTATAGTTAGTATCATCATCACCATTTAAGGCTGAGTGAGTAGTATTTTCCAACGTAGCTCCGAGTACATACTCATCGCCAGTATCATTATCTGCGTAGACATAATAAAAATCAGTATCATTTGTTGGATCGATTGGCATTACAGAAATATAATCAGCTACATCCGCAGCATAAGCAGCCCAAGTAGTAGCAGCTGGGTATGATCCTGGAGTAACTTCGCTGAAATATAACTCTGTTGCATTTTGTAGCTGTTTAAGATCAGCTATACGTTTTGTGTCACGCGCTTTTTGTTGCGCAGTTGTTAGGGACACGATTGCCAAAGTGGCAAGTAATCCAATAATCGCAATAACGATTAAGAGCTCGATTAGGGTAAAACCTTTACGCATATTTTTATTTATACAATATTAGTTAGATAAGGTTCTTAATTAATTAAGTTTATTATAGCACATTTTATATTCTGTTGCAATACATATATCAATAATTCTACTTCTTAGCCAATAGAGTCTGTAATATTATACATTGGCATCAATATCGCATAAACCATAAAAGCAGCTCCTAATCCCAAAGTAACAATAATCATCGGCTCCATTAAACTAGTAAGAGTCGCAACAGAGTTTTCCACCTCTTTGGAATAGAAATCAGCTAATTTACCTAAGATTTGGTCCAATTTACCAGTTTCTTCACCTACACTTATCATCTGTGCAACAATTGGTGGTGCATACTTACTAGTAGCAAATATAGTAGATATTGAATTACCACCTTCGACTTCTACGATTGTCCTCTTTATAATATCTTGATAAACAGCATTTCCAATCACATCTCCAGCAATACCCAAAGATTTTGTAACAGGCACACCACTGGATAATAAATTGGAAAAACTTACAGCAAAACGAGCAAGAGCAACCTTTTGAA
Source organism: bacterium (assembly GCA_030698395.1). Taxonomy (GTDB): domain Bacteria; phylum Patescibacteriota; class Patescibacteriia; order UBA9570; family UBA9570; genus JAUYKW01. The sequence continues at coordinate 12,119 of JAUYKW010000008.1, read as the reverse complement.
ATAATGGCCCTATAACTGGCAGTTTGAGTTTTAATACATCTATATAATATTTACCTTGAGCTGTTCTAGCAAAAAAATAAACACCCCCACCTATTATTCCTACTAATAATATTATTAACCACCAATATCCAACAAAGAAAGAACTCAAGCCAAGCAATACAGCGGTTGCAAAAGGTAGCTCTCCCCCACCCTGTGTAATAATGCCAGCCAACTTTGGAACTACCCAAATAAGCATTACAACACCAATTCCAATCATGGCCATCATAATAAAGCCAGGATACATCATCGCGCCAGTTATCTGACTTCGCAATGCATAATCTTTCTCTTTCTGATCCGCTAAATAGTTCAATACCTGATCCAATCTACCAGTAGTTTCTCCTGCTCTCACCATATGAACAAAGAAACCATCAAACACATGAGGATAACGAGCCATTGCTTGCGATAATTTTGCACCACCATCAACTTCTGATGCAACATCTGAAATAATTTCTTTAAAAACCTTATTCTCAGTTTGTTTTACTAACACTTTCAATGCCCTCACTACTGGTATAGTAGCATTTATTAATACAGATAATTGTCTAGCAAAAAAAGTAACCTCCTTAACTTTTACCTTATTCATGGCATTCATCAACAACTCGTATGGATTATGCCTTGATTTTGTTTTAAGCGTTAATACAATTAACTGACGTTCGCGTAACAAATTTTTAGCTGATTCCTCATCAGGTGCATCCACAACTCCTTTTGTTGTACCACCAATAGTATTTTTTGCTGTATATGAATAAAGTGCCATTTTACATACGTAAGTTAATAATACCTGCCTGCGCCATTGCCTCTTTTGCTTCTTTTATAGAAATCATTCCTTCATTTCTACCTCCTTCAATAATCATATCAACTTTCTCCAATGCTCCTTGCTGTAACAAGCCTTGTACGCTTGGCGTCATCACTAATACCTCTGCCGCGATCGACACGGATCCAGATGTATTTGGTAGACTTTCTAATGCTACTATAGCTTTGAGAGATTTTACCATTGTGGCTATAATTGCAGGTTGTTCATCTATTTTATACATTCCAATAATACTTTCCAGGGTATCACGAATACTATCAGTGTTAGCTTCCACTAAAACCAACTTACCCATGCGAGCGGCATCAAAAGCCACCTGCATAGTTTCATGATTGAATAAATCTGCTAATAACACAATATCCACATCCTCAGTAGAAACAAATTCTGATATTTGATTAATGGAATTAATATCTTTACCTATCTCGCGTTGTTCAACTATTGATTTACTATCATTAATTAAGAATTCTACAGGTTTTTCAAAAGTAACTATATGCTTACCAAGATTTTGATTATAATACTCAATAAAACCAGCTAAAATTGTAGATTTTCCTGATCCATACGGTCCACAAACTATAATCATACCAGATTCCACCTGAACTAGATTCTTAACTTCTTGTGGCAACTCCAATCCATTGATTGGTGTAGCTAAAGACGGAATTAATCTTAAACTAATAGAAATAAATCCACCCTGAAAATACATATGCACCTTGTACCTGGCCTTTGATTTAGAATAATAAATAAATAAAATTGATTTCTGTTCTTGTAATTTTGCATTCAATTCTGGAGTTAGCATCAATGACGCTACAGTTTGAATAAATTCACTTGTTAACAAAGGCTCTGATGTTAATGGCACTAATTTTCCGCCCATCCTCAGAACTGGGGTACTGCCCACGCTCAAATGTAAATCGGTCGCTTTATACTCTGCAACTGCTGATAACAATTTTTGAATTTGAATTTCTGAAGCTGAATCAACTGATGACATACTATTGAATAATTGCACTTATTTTTTTAACTACTTCCGATGGAACAAAATGAGCTTTGATTAAATAATCTACAGCTCCCATCTCTAATCCCCGCTTAACATCCTCTTGGCTCCCAAGGTTTGTCATAATGATTACTGGAATATCTTTAGTATCCGGATCATCTTTTAGTCTATCAAGTGCATCCCAACCATCCATCTTTGGCAACATAATATCCAATAAAATTAAATCGGGATACTCTGACGCTGCTAATACTAAAGCGCTCATGCCATCAGTTGATGATACTACATTAAATCCAGAACTCTCTAGTTTTTTCCTGTACATATCAGAAATAAACGTATCATCTTCAACTAGTAATATTTTTTTCTTTTCAATACTCATAATTATTCTTTAGTAGCATTCCAAACTTCTTCAAAAGTTGTCTGGCCACGAAACACTTTAATAAGACCATCCTGACGTAAAGTGAACATTCCTTGATCGTGCATCTCTTTTAAGACTATATCAGTTTTTCCAATATCACCATCATCAATAATTTTCTTTAATGCCTTTGTATTTTCTAGCACCTCGTTAATTGATATTCTACCGTGATAACCGCCATCATCGCACCTACTACATCCCATTCCCTTATAAACTGTATATGGCGGTAATAAAGAAACATCATGAGGTAAAAATTTTGCTGGCATTGCTTGTATTTCTGCTTCAATATCTTTAATTTGGCTACTATTTAATTCTACCATCTCTTTACAATGCTCACAGATTTTTCTTATCAAACGTTGACCCACTACTACATTCAAAGAACTTGCTAACAAAAATGGCTCAATGCCCATATCAATTAAACGTGGAATTGCACCAACAGCATTATTCGTATGCAATGTAGAAAGCATCATATGTCCGGTTAAAGCCGCATGCACAGCTAAATCAGCAGTTTCTTGATCTCTAATTTCACCAACCATAATTACATCCGGATCTTGACGTAAAACAGAACGCAATCCAGCAGAAAAAGTTAAACCAATTTCTGGTTTCATCTGTGATTGAGCTATCCCAGGCAAATCATATTCCACCGGATCCTCAAGAGTAATGATGTTTATTCCTTCTTTATTTAGTAAAGATAACATTGAATATAAAGTAGTACTTTTACCTGAACCAGTCGGACCTGTAATCAATAACATTCCATGAGGTTGCTGTAAATTACGACTAGCTCTAGTTAAATTATAATCATGAAAACCAAGATCTTCTAAACTTAAAACACTAGAAGATGTATCCAAAATACGCATTACTACTTTCTCATTCTCTATCAAAGGCAATGTTGAAACACGAAATTCCACATCTCTTCCTTCAAATTTCATTTTAAATCTACCATCTTGCGGTAATCTAGTTTCATCCAATTTTAAATTTGCCAAAACTTTAATACGAGATACTAATGCCTGATGAACTTTTCCCGGAATAACTAATGATGTATGCAAAACTCCATCAACGCGATACCTTACTCTAGTTTCATCTCCCATTGGTTCTATGTGAACATCAGAAGATACTCCTTCTATAGCATGCTTTAAAATCACTGATATCATTTTTGATACTGGTGCCGTCTTTACAACCTCATCCTCAATTATTTCTTTATCGCCTAATTCTATATCGGTTACATCTGCTGTTGCTAAAGCCTCCTCTACTTCTTCATGTAAATTACCGTATTGCCGCAATATGTGTTTAACACTCATTGGGCTAGCTACGTAATTTTTAAAATGCACTCTTTCTTGACGAGCTATAAAATCCAACGCTTCATTTGCTCTAATATCTTCTGGATTTACAAAGGCCACACTCACAATGTCATCCTCTCTATGAAAAGGTGCCAATAAATAGTTTTGAGCTGTCTCTTCAGCAATAACTTTTAAAACGTCAGCCTTTACTTCAACACCAGATAAATCAATGTATTCCATATTTAAAACCTCTGATTTTGCTTTTGCAATTTCTTCAGTTCGAATCAACCTTTGTTCTTCAATTAATTGCAAAACACTCACATTCAAACCAGTGGCTTGCTGTAATAATTGAACTCCCTGATCTGGAGTAATCAACTGTTTATCTTGTAGCTGCTGCAACACGCGTGATGAAAAATCAGCAATCATATTTTATTTATAGTGATTCTTCAATATTATCACCTTCAATACTCTTACCAAATGGAGTGGTGTTACCCGGTGTAGCGTGAGGTAATATTCCAGTAGATTCATTTCCTGATAAATCAACTGCAGTTACTGTGTAATAGTATGTAACTCCTGGCTCTACGGTAGAATCACTTGCCTCAGTAAATGATTTTTCTATATTTCCAATATTTTCCCCTTTAACCCCATACTCTGTAGACCTGTATATCACATAATGATCTGTATCAGCTTCGTCCCCATTATCCCATGATACTATTAACTCAACTGGATTATCAGCACTAACTACCACAGAAACATTTTTTGGAGCAGCTGGTGGAACATCATCTTTTACTTTTACTTTTATTGCTTCTGTTGTTTTGGAGTAATTAACTACATCATCAATAGTACGATAAGACCTAATTGAATATTTATAAGTCTCCCCATTAACAACGTTTACATCAATAAAGCTACCACTTTCACTTGGTATTGATTCTAATAAAACTCCATCTCTATTTATTTCAACTCCTTCATACGATTGTCCGAAAGGCACTTCCCAAGTTAATAATATTCTATCACCAATACCAATATTTTCCGCTCTAAAATTATTAGGCTCTGCAGGTTCTGGATAAAACTGTGCAGTACCAGATAATTGACTGGCATACTCTGAATATCTTAAATCTGATAAATCATGCACTTGCTCTCCTTCTAAGATATCAGTAGATATTTTTGTAACTACATTCTCAACAGTAATGTCATTTTGCTGTTGCTTTTGCAATACCATATTTTCCAAACTTGCCTGAAAATATGTAGTAGCAATTAAAAATGCAGCTACTAAACCAAATATTGCTAGCATTAATACAATAACCAATAAAGTAATGTTAGGTTGTTTTTTTGATTTTCTAGACATCGTCGTTAATATTATCTATTACTTGTTCTACTTCGGTACTTCTTTGATATGTAATAAAAGTAAATGTATATGCGCTATTTTCAGGTGCATATACTAACGATTCTAACTCTAAAAGATGATCATATTCTTCAATTTTTATTAACACGTCTTTGAAATCCTCATAACTTGCAGCTGTTGCATCCACATTAACCGTAAGACTTAGCTGAATAATATCATCGCTGTTATAAGGTTTTGCTGTATCTCTGTTCGTTGCCTCTGTAGCTACTGGTTCATTAACTGCTGCTATATTAATACTTTTAATTTCAATATTCGTATCTGCAAAAAATAACTCCAATTCTTCAAATAATCGTGCCGACTCCTGTTGTGGAGGTAAGATAGTATCTATTAATCTAAATATTCTAAAATCCAGCTCTTCAAAATTCCGTTTCATCATTTGTAAATCTACGAGATACTGTTGTCGTTTCACTACTTTCTCTTCAGTTTCTTTATATTCTAGTACACCTGAAGTACTCAAGCTATAAAATTGGGGAACCAATAAGGCAAAAATACCAACACTTCCAATCAATACTACAATAACCAATATTAACAATTTATTGTACTTTTCAAGAAAAGAGTTTAATTTTTCACTATTCAATTTCATAACGCTTATATAAGAAAATATCAGGGTTTAGTTCAGCAGAAATCGCAAATAAAACTTCATTTGATTTAGGTGCAACTGCAACTGAATCATCACTAGGCAACTCATCGATCGGCAATTCCTCAACTAAAGCATCTTGATTTTCAGTATTCGCTTCTTCTCCAGATGATGTCACTGTGCTCGAAGCGTTAGTAACGTAAACTGATTTAATAAAATCAGTTGCGTCTTTTAATACAGCTACTTGTCTACTTACTGATGCATAATCTGTAGTTGTAGCCTGCAAAGTTATCTTACCATCTACGGTTCCAGCGAAAGTCGTGTAATGTACGTTAGGTAAAGTATATTTTTCTAAGAGCTCAAAAAAGTTAGACCAATAAACGTGTTGTGTAACTATAGAATTAAAAGCTTCAATTTTTTTATCACTTTCATTGATATCTGTTTGTAAATCTTTATATGTTAATATCTCTTGATCTAATTTTGATATCTCTTCTAAGTTATTTTGAGTTTGAATTATAAAAAAGAATTGGTACGCAATCATTGCACCATAAAGCACACCAATGCCAACTACCGTATATATTGCCACTTTGATTAAATTGGCTATTCTCGATATTGGCCTGAATTCATCAACAAGATCAGATGGCAAAAGATTAATTAAAAAATTTGAAGCAAGACCAAGTTCAGGATCTGTCTCTTTGCCATGAATTGCCTGCACATTCTTCGAATGTACCCTACCAGACTGTGCAGTACTTAATGGTAACTCTGTTGTTGGCATTTGAGTTGGAGTAACTATAGCTGGTGGCGGAGGTACTTTAATACTAGGTTCCACTTTTGGTTCCACCTTTTTTGGCACTGGTTGAGCATGTACTGGTGGTGGCGGAGGTGTTGGAATTTTTACTTTTTTTTCTGGTACAGCAAAATGTGGCAAACTTTCATCACTTGTTTTTACTGCATCTGGTGTTGTTTTTTTAGAAGGCACAGACATAACAGGCATTTCTTTTATCACTGTTTGCGGTGATGGAATAACTGGCACAACTGGAGGTACCACTGGAGCTATTGGTATAGTTGGCTTTTTCTCCTCTATTTTTAATGTCTCATCATTTTTCATTACAGTAGTATCTATGGTATCAGACGCAATTATCACCTTATCTTTAGACATAACATTAGCTGTCGGCAAAGATGCCTTCACACTTACTGGTTGTTCAACATCTAAAGCCTCACTCTCAACAACAGAATCATCAACATCTTTTTTATCTTTCTTTTTCTTAATTTTTGCAATTTTTACTCTCTTTATTTTATTCTTCTGTTCTTCACTAGATTTCACCAAATCAACACCTAAGACATTATCTTTTTGCATTCTTTGTTTATTCTTTTTCCCTCCAAATAAAGAAAATTTCTTTTTCTCCTTCTTTGCTTTTAATGGTTCTGAATAATCTCCGTCTGGATTCGTATATTCAATACCATATTGAGCAGGCTGATTTTTGTCTGACTTCTTAGACTTTTTTTCATCTCCTTGTAGGAAGTCAACAGTGCCCATTATTAAACTATTTCACGCATTGCTAAACCAACTGCAACACCTAAACGAGGGCCAATCTCTTGTAGTACTGGTTTTAATTCAACAGGATAGATTACTCTAGCCCATGGATCACCAATAATAACTTTATTATTTAATGATTGAGATAAATATTGTGGTAAATTCGGTAACCACGCAGATCCTCCAGACAAGACAATCTTCTCAATCTGTTTACTGCTCTGATTATGATAAAGATTCATTACATACTTAATTTCATTGATAACAGAAGACACCATAAACTCAATACGTTTTGGAATTTGATTTCCAGTTGAGCCTGAAGGTACTAAACCAAAATCACGTTTAAACTGCTCTGCTCTATCTGGATCTACATTTAAACTACTAGCAATTGTTTTTGTTATAGTCTGTCCTCCTAAATCAATACTACGATTAATAACTGGTACGCTAGAAACTACAACGGATATATTAGTAGTAGTTGCTCCAATATCTACGATTAGTACAGGAGAAGGATCGTGTCCTACTAATGCTCTTTCTAGAGCAAATGCCTCAGTTTCTAAACTCTCTAAGGTTAAACCTGCCATCTGGAATATTTCTACATACCTACTAACCAAATCTGATGGTGCCGCTGTTAGCAAAATTTTACTATATTTCTTTGGTTGTGTTGTAACCTGAGCACCTGCAGCATCACCACTATTTTCAGCAGTTGTCTGTGCAACACTTGCATCAGATGTTGTAATAGTATCATCAGCATCTTCTAATATTTGATAATCAAGAATCATCTTTTCTATCGGCATTGGCACAAATTTTTTCGCCTCCCACTTTACTGCTGCAGCCAACTCTTTCTCTTTCATCTCTGGCAGAGTAATAATTGATGAAAATACAGTAAAGCTTGGTAAGCCGGCAACTATTCGCTTACTTGTAATATTTGCTTTCGCGGCAACCTCTTTAATGGTTTCTACTACTCTCTGCTTTGCCTCAGCAGAATCAGCTTTTAATATTTGATTGGGTCGCTCAATATAACCATAAGTTACAAGCTTTGGTCGCCCCTTTTCGTTGCGTAACTCCACCATTTTTAGACTGGAGCCGCCGATATCGACACCGACAATACCGTCGGAAGATTTAATAGCCATATTATATAAAATTATAGCACGTTTCTAACATAAAATCAACAGCAATTATTGAATCGTAGGTAATACTTTTGAAAAGTCTTCTAATCCGGGCGGGGTATTAGCAATAACTCTACCATCATAGATGATTTTCTCTGCTGGTTTTGGATCTGGACTAACACCAACATCTTGTCTATTGAATGCATAACCCTTAGCCATTACCAAGCCATATATTTCTAAAGGTAAATTGCCATAACCTGTATAAAAATTAATTAAATCAGGATCTCCAGCATCTTCCTTTAGTGCAATAAAGGCTCCAACTATCTCTGTAACTGTCGGATCAATATTTATTTCTCCTAAAACTATCCAAGAAACAGATGCTAAATTATTAATATGACTAGAAATTGTATTATTAAAATATGTCATATTATCACGAATATTTAAATCCCCATTTACTACAATTGTACCGCTGCCATTACCATCAGCGACTGCATTATAGAAAGTTAAATTATTATTAATCGTTAAATCACCGTTACAGTAAAATACCTGATGATCTAATGGATTAGTACGACCTGTCAATATAGATTCTGTACATGGACCAACGAAGTCATTATCTTGTTTCATTGCATCAGTTATTAACTCATTAACATAAATGTTACCAATATATGCTGGTTCTTTTCCTCCCCAAACATTAGTACCACGTTCATATGGGTAAAATTTTATATCTATGTTTTCACGTGGAGTATAATCCTCAGGTGAACCAGGCGGATTAATATCTAATTCTGATGTAAAATCCGTAACTGTACCACTCGTCTCAATTAAATATGTTGCATTATGCTCACCTACTGGATTTGTTTGGCTATTACTAACTCCTAATTTCGAATAAACATCTCCTTGAACAGTTTCTAAAAATGAAGTTCCCACAAGAGATGTTAAATCTATATCGAATTTCACCCATCCAATTCCCGTACCATCAGATTCAAATCCCGTTACTGGATTTGTACCATTTTCATTCCATGCCCACCCCGTAAACTCAAGCGTATCAGTATCAAAAGTTACCCCATACTCATTGCTAGCTCCATCATTAATTTTTCCCCTCAATTTTATCCAGCCCCAATCATTTGCTACACCGCCAAGGGCAATTTCCTCATCACGCAATGATCTAAATCTTGCCCAACCATACAACTCCCCTGTCTCCTCATTCCAATGCGCATCCAAGCTATCATTTTCTACAGTAGAAGGATCATCTCCCTCAATAATATCCGTTCCACCATTATCAGGGCCAGTTATTACAGATGGAGCATCCGTTAAATCAGGATTAAAATCTATTATGCCTAAGGGAGATTCTGGAACGCTATCGCCAGTATCATAACCACCAACCCAGGCTTGCCCTATTACATCACACTCAATTCTGCAACCACCATATTGAAGTTTTACTCCATAGTTATTTCTAACTACATCATCACACACCCCAAAAATACCTTCATCTAAACTGGCACAGTTAAAACTCACCAAACCAATAGTGGCATTATCTGCGGGGCCAATTGCATTTCCAACCCATCCCCAGCCAAGTGCTTCATAATATGGTGTAAACCTTATAATCTGCCAGTATTTTGTATTGGCATCTGCTGTACCGCCTGTATATGTACGCCAATTTGACGTCCGTAAAATTGTTGTTCCTACTAAATACTCTATCCATCTATTACGCGGCAATGCTGTGCCTGTGCCATTTGCAGTATTAGTGACATACGGAAAGGCTTTCTGTACATCAACTACGTCGCTTATTGAAATATCTTGATCATACTGGACACCGTCTGTTCCTTCTGGATTATCATAAACACTACCCCGCTCTACATCAACAGATCCACTCGGAAACTCAATAACATAGTATCTTATTCGGTTTGTGTAAGCACCTGTATTATATCTATAAAATGATGCTAGATCTGAATTAAGTAACTCACAACCAATTGCAGATTGCCTTATACCAACATTACTCGCGTCCCAAGAACAATAAATCCAAGACCTATCTAAATCTACAGATGTACCTAATAGATCAGTAATATTTACGCTACCAGAACCCAGAGTAACCTCTCCTGATTGAACGGTAACCGGTTTTGCAAACTCAATAACTTGATAAAAAACTACTGTGTCATATCCAGTAACTGCTCTTTCCGCTGAGATAGTAACATCGGTGATAAGTTTGCCAGTAACTAAACCAGTAGTTTCAGTAGCTCCAGGATCTAGAGTATAGCTAGATACCGTAACCATAGACCGCGTTGTATCAACAGTGGTACCTAATCCTGCATTACCAGCAAAATCTGCAATACCTAAATTAACTGTGCCACGCTGCACGAATAATTCATCACCAAAACACTCAATTAATGAATACGAAACAGGAGCTGCCGTAGCTGTAGAAATACCTCTTTCAAAATACATGGCACCGCCAGAAATATGCCCTGCTACTATATGGTCATCCGCACCAGCAACTGCTGCTGGACCACTAGAATCCACAATAATAAAAGCTTTACTTTCATCTACGATAGGAGTAGTAGGAGATAAAACTTTTGTGGTATTACTGGGATCAATCTGTGTCGTGCCAGATTCTACTCTACACTGCGACCAATCAGCTGCATGAGTTGGTTGTACAATAAAAAATACAGCAAATAAAGTTGCTACAAATAATATCAACCACTTCATACTCAATCTATTTATTAGTAATTCAATGCTCAAGAAATAAAAGTTACTCACTTTTTAGCTACTGACAATTAGTCAGGGTAGTAGAACTAGTTAAGGTACCCGTTCCATCAACATAAACGCAATACATATTTCCATCTTGGCCAAATAAATATTGGCCTTTTGTGACCGGGCTAGCACCTGGGCCCATACCTGTTCCAGTGCTAACTTTTAATATGTCATTACCCGAAGTCAAAGCCCAGATATTAGTTCCGTCAAATGTCATGGCCATCCATCCAACAAAAGCATCAACTAAATAATCATCATCAAATTGCTGTTTAGCAATATTATAAGATATGAGACGTCCATCATACTGACACTGCATCCATATTTTTGTACCATCGAATTCAAGCTCACGTGGACCATCACAATATGAAGTCGTTGAAATCACATCTATATCAAAAGTTGAAATATTAACGCGAGAAAGTTGATCAGATAACAAGTGAGATACCCATATAAACTGACCATCAAATTCGATATCAAGTCCATATGTTCCGATATTTATATAATCGGTAGCAGTTCTCGAAATTGGATTTATCTTCACTAATTGATGAAGTCCATAATCTGCTAACCATATTGAACCATCGGCATACAACATTTCAGCAGGATTCACAGCTCCAACAGACACTAATGTTGCTACTCCAGTGCCTTCAAAATCCCAATCATAAATTTTATTTGCACTTGTTTTCAACCAAATGCTATCACCATCAAACACTGCAACGTCAATTCGTTCTAATATGCCAACGTTTCCAATAGCTGGCAAAGCATCATCATATAGTGGAATAACTTGATATGCTCCATTTGTAGAATTTGTAAAAGCATAAATTAATGGGCCAGTAGTTTCACTTTCTACAAATAATAAAGTTTTTGTACCAGAAAAGGGCATTGTATATTTCTTCACAAGCCTGCCATCAATAGCATTGTATCTCCACACAGAAGAATTAGCATATCTGTTTGGTACCCAAATATCAGATCCATCAAACACAATATCTTCCGGAGATATTGGATCCGAAATTCTGGCTAATAATCTCGCATCTACACTTTGATGCACATAATTACTAGGTGGTTGATAAGGATAAAACTGGCCACCTAAATAAGCGCCCTGATTATTAATTATGCCACCATTTGCCTCTAAAGCCTTCTGTCCTGAATCTACATTTATATCAATACCATTTGCAGCTCCAGTTGTTGTTACGTTAATGCCATTACCTCCATTGGTTGTAACATCTAATCCAAGTGCATTGGCATCTCCTAC